>DATLSM010000029.1:0-16302 GCA_035534175.1 Solirubrobacterales bacterium
AAAGCGGATCGCGGAGGAGATGGAGCGGCGGCGCAAGGAGGAGGAGGAGCGGAGCAAGCGGGAGGAGGAAGAGAAAGCGAGAGTGGAGGCTGAGGAGGCCGCCAAAGCCGCGGCTGAGGCCGAGGCCGCGAAGCAGGCAACCGGTGAGGGTTCGGAGCGCTCGGCCGCGGTTCCCCTCGCCGGGGCGGTGGGGGCACCGCGGCCCCCGGCGTCCTCACCCCCCTCACCCCCGGCTGGGTCGAGCAGCGCCGAGGGTTCGGCCGCTGAGCCCCGGACGGCGGCCCGGGGGGGAGGAGAGGCTGCCCCTGCGCCCGGGGCGAAGGAGGGTGGTGCTTCATGAGCGTCTCTGCTGCCGATGTAAAGGCCCTGAGGGAGAGGACCGGGGCGGCGATGATGGATTGCAAAGCGGCTCTGATCGAGGCGGAAGGGGACTCGGAGCGAGCGGTGGAGTTGCTGCGGGTCAAGGGACAGGCTTCGGCGGCCAAGCGCGAGGGGCGCGGCACCGAGGAGGGGGTCGTCTCCGCCTACATCCACGCGAACGACAGGGTTGGGGCGATGGTCGAAGTGCAGTGCGAGACCGACTTCGTCGCCCGCAACGAGGACTTCAAGGCGTTTGCCTACGAGGTCGCCCTGCACATCGCGGCGACCGCGCCGCGCTACGTCTCCTCCGAGGAGATCGCGGTGGAGGAGCGCGAGGCCGAACGCCGCGTCTTTGAGGCCAAGGCGCGGGAGGAAGGCAAGCCGGATGGGGTGGTGGAGAAGATCGTCGAGGGCCAGCTCGCCAAGTGGGCGAGCGAGGTAGCGCTGCTCGACCAGTCTCATGTCAACGCCGACAAACATGACTCCAAGACGATCGAGGAGCTGCGCCAGGATTTGGCGGCCAAGACCGGCGAGAACATCCGCGTCGCCCGCTTCACCTACTTCCGCGTCGGCGAGGCCTGAGCGGAGAGAGCGTCGCCGATAGGCTCGCGATCGAGCGCAGCCGAAAGCCATGGACTCAGACCCCAAGTTCAGCCGCATACTCCTCAAGCTCTCCGGCGAGGCGCTGATGGGGGAGCTCGACTACGGCACCGACGCGGCCGAGGTGCAGGGCATCGCCAGGCAGGCGGCGGCGATCCGCGCGCGCGGGGTGGAGGTGGCGATCGTGGTCGGGGCCGGCAACATCTACCGCGGCCTGCAGGCTGCGGCCGAGGGGATGGACCGCGCCACCGGTGACTACATGGGGATGCTGGCGACGGTGCTGAACGCTCTCACCCTGCAGGATGCGCTGGAGACTCTGGGTCAGCACACCCGGGTGATGTCGGCGATCGACGTGAAGGAGGTCGCCGAGCCCTACATCCGCCGCCGCGCCATGCGCCACCTGGAGAAGGGGCGAGTGGTGATCTTCGCCGCCGGCACCGGCAACCCGTTCTTCACCACCGACACCGCCGCCGCCCTGCGTGCCCTGGAGATCCACGCCGAGGCGATCCTGATGGCCAAGAACGGGGTCGAAGGGGTCTATGACGCCGATCCGGCGATCCACCCTGAGGCCAAGTTCATTCCCGAGATCAGCCACCGCGAGGCGATCGAGCGGGGGCTGAGGGTGATGGACTCGACCGCGCTCTCCCTCTGCATGGACAACGATCTGCCGATCTATGTTTTCAACATGGGAGACGAGGACAACATAGATAGGATCGTCTGCGGCGATAGGGTCGGCACGCTGGTCTCCAGCCGGCACGCCGTCGGATGAGGATGCAACCAGTGGAGCTGATCGACGAACTGCTCGAGGACGCCCGGGGCCGGATGGCCAAGTCGGTCGAGTCGAGCCGCGGCGAGCTGGCCACGGTGCGCACCGGCCGAGCTTCCCCCCACCTGCTCGACCGGATCTCGGTTGACTACTACGGCACTCCCTCGCCGCTCAAGCAGCTGGCCAACGTGGCCACCACCGACGCTCGACTGCTCACCGTCACCCCCTACGACAAGTCCTCGCTGGCGACGATCGAGAAGGCGATCCAGGAGTCCGATATCGGGCTGACCCCCAGCAACGACGGGAACGTGATCCGCCTGCAGATCCCCGAGCTGACCGAGGAGCGCCGGCGTGAGATGGTCAAGGTGGTCCACGGCGTCGCCGAGGAGGGCCGGGTGGCGATCCGCAACGTCCGTCGCGACGTGATGCACGACCTGCGCGAGATGAAGAAAGAGGGCGACGCGGGCGAGGACGACGAGCGCCGAGCCGAGGCCGCCCTGCAGAAGCAGACTGACGAGGCGATCGCCGAGATCGACACGCTGCTCAAGGGCAAGGAAGAGGAAATCCTCGAGGTGTGAGGTAGATGCAAACCGGCGCATCTCGCGGTCCTCGGTCAGTCGGCTCGGTCACCCAGCGAAGCGCGCTCCCCTCGCCTTTCTCGCCCCAGCCAACGATTTGGCGGGCTTTTGCCGACGCGGCAGGAAGAGACCAAACGTGAGCTCACCCAGATACCTAGCGATCATCACCGATGGCAACGGGCGCTGGGCCCAGCGGCGCGGCCTGCCGATCGTCGAGGGGCACCGAGCGGGGGCCGACACGGTCAAGGCGCGGCTGCGCGACGCGGCCGAACTGGGGATCAAAGAGCTGTCCGTCTACTCCTTCTCCACCGAGAACTGGTCGCGACCGGCGGAGGAGGTGGGGGGGCTGATGCGGATGTTCGACGAGCGGATCGCGGGGGAGACCCCCGAGCTGCACGCGGAGGGCGTGCGGATGCGCTTCATCGGGCGGCGGGAGGGAGTCGACTCGAGGCTGGTGGAGCGGATGGAGTGGGCCGAACGGACCACCGAGGGCAACCGGCGGATCACCCTCTTCGTCGCCTTCAATTACGGCGGCAGGGCGGAGATCGTCGACGCGGCGCGAAGCTTCCAGGGGGGCTCCGAGGAGGAGTTCCGCCGACACCTCTACGCACCCGAGATGCACGACCCCGACCTCCTGATACGAACCAGCGGAGAGCAGCGCATCTCCAACTACCTGCTCTGGCAGTGCGCCTACTCGGAGCTGGTCTTCCGTGACGAGTTCTGGCCCGATTTCACGCGGGAGGCCCTTGATGCCTCGCTGGCGGAGTATGAGTCGCGGCAGCGGCGCTTCGGGGCGAGGACCTGAGGTGGAGGCGCCTCGCGAGGAGGGCGAGGAGCGCCGCAGCCGGCCCCGGGGCAGCTTTCGCCAGGCCGAAGAGCTGTTCGACGGGCTGGAGGACCCGATCGTGGAGGAGGGTCCGAAAGCGCCGCCGCGGCAACCCCAGCGCCGCCGGGCCGTGCGTGGCGAGACCACCAAGCGGATTCTGGTCGCCATCCCGTGGATCGCCTTCGCGATCGCGATCGTCGTCGCCGGCGGGCTCGTTTTCGCGATCGCGATGATCGCGATCGGGGCCCTCGCCCTGCACGAGTACTTCGCGATGACCGAAGGGCTGCGGCCGATCGAAATAGGCACCTACGCGGCGGTCGCGGCGCTGATCCTCGCCGCCCACTTCGGCACCGCATTCAACGTGCTGATGGTCCTCGCCGCTTCCTTTCTGGTGCTCTTCATCTTGGGAGCGGATCGCAAGCATCGCGACGGGATCTCCGTCTCCATGGGGGTCTCCCTGCTCGCCGTCGTGTGGATCGGCCTCCCGCTGGTCCATGCGGTGTTGCTGCGCCAACTCCCCAACCACGGCGCCGCCTTGCTGGTCGACGTCCTCATCGGCACCTTCGTCACCGACACCGCCGCCTACGCGACCGGCCGCATGTTCGGCAGCCACCGGATCGCCCCCAGCCTTTCGCCCAACAAGACGCTCGAGGGGCTGATCGGCGGCTTCCTGATCGGGGCAATGAGCGTCTGGTTCGCGGGGCTCTACCAAAACTGGCTCTCGGGGATCGACGCGCTGATCCTCGGCGCCGCAGTTGCAGCCCTCGCCCCGCTGGGGGACCTCTTCGAGTCGACCTTGAAGCGGGACCTCGGGAGGAAGGACACGGGACGCCTCTTCGGACCTCACGGCGGCATTCTCGACCGCCTCGACGCCGTCTTCTTCACCGTCGTCCTCGGCTACTACCTGGCGGTCCAGCTGGTCTATTGACCCACCTACACTGAATTCATGAAGAAGCTCGTAATCCTTGGTTCGACCGGGTCAATCGGGACGCAGGCCATGGAGGTGGTGGCGGCGTCAGAGGGCCTGGGGGTGGCCGGCCTTGCCGCCGGCTCGGGCTGGGAGCAGGTCGTCGCCCAGGCGCGCCAGTTCGGAGCGCCGGTAATCGCACTCGCCGATGAGGACGCGGCGGAGCGGGCTCGAACACACTGGAGCGGACGCGTGCTCGGCGGGGAGGAGGGGGTTCGCGAGTTGATCGCCAGCTCGGGCGGGGACCTCGTTCTCAATGGGATCGTCGGCGCCGCGGGACTCGCCTCGACCGTGGTCGCGCTGAGCGAGGGAATCGACGTGGCACTCGCCAATAAGGAGAGTCTGGTGGTCGGGGGCGAGCTGGTGATGGCCCTGGCCGAGGCGACCGGTGCCCGGTTGCTGCCGGTCGACTCCGAGCACTCCGCCCTGCACCAGTTGATCGGCTGCGTGGCGCCCGGGACGGTCGAGCGCCTCGTCCTCACCGCCTCCGGCGGGCCCTTCCGCCGTCGCGAGGACCTCTCCGGTGTCACTGTCGCCGAGGCGCTCGCCCACCCGACCTGGACGATGGGGGGGAGGATCACAATCGACTCGGCGACCCTGATGAACAAGGGGTTCGAGATGATCGAGGCCCACCATCTCTTCGGGGTCCCCTACGAGCTGATCGACGTGGTAGTCCACCCGCAGTCCCTGGTCCATTC
This sequence comes from Solirubrobacterales bacterium, assembly GCA_035534175.1. Lineage (GTDB taxonomy): Bacteria > Actinomycetota > Thermoleophilia > Solirubrobacterales > 70-9 > DATLSM01. The sequence continues at coordinate 4,796 of DATLSM010000029.1, forward strand.
ATTGATCCAGCTCAACGATGGCGCCACGCTCGCCCACCTCGGCCACCCGGACATGCGGGTGCCGATCTCCTACGCGCTGCATTTTCCCGAGCGGGCAGATGTTGATCTGCCCCGGCTCGATCTGGCCGCCGCCGGCGAGCTGACCTTCGAGGAGCCTGACGATGCCACCTTCGCTTGCCTGCGGCTAGCCCGCGAGGCTGGTGAGGTGGGCGGGACGGCGCCCTGCGTCCTGAACGCCGCCGACGAGGTAGCCGTGGCCGCCTTCCTCGCGGAGCGCATTCCCTTCACCGGCATCCCCGCGGTGATCGAGCAGGTCCTCGGAGAAATGCCGGTGCAGCCGATCGGTCACTTCGACGACCTCTTCGCGGCCGATGCCGAGGCACGTGAGCGCTCCGAAGAGGAGATCAGGGGGTTGGCCAGGCTATGAGCTGGCTTTGGGTTCTCTTCGGCTTTTGCCTCTTGATCATCGTGCACGAGTCCGGTCATTTCCTCGCTGCCAAGGCGACCGGGATGCGGGTCGAGCGCTTCTTTCTCTTCTTTGGCCCGACGATCTGGTCCTTTAAGCGGGGAGAGACCGAGTACGGAATCAAATCCATCCCCCTGGGCGGCTACGTGAAAATAACCGGCATGAGCCCGGAGGAGGAGGTTCCTCCGGAGATCGAGCATCGTGCCTACTACCGACAGGCCGTCTGGAAGCGGATCGTCGTGGTCGCCGCTGGACCAGCGGTGAACATCGGGCTGGCGTTCGCGATCCTCTTGTTGGTCGCTTTTAGCTTCCCGGAACTCAACAACAGCATCGGCAGAATCGAGCCGGGCTCGCCGGCCGCCGCCGCTCGTCTTCGGGTTGGTGAGCGAATCGTGTCTGTCGACGGACGCAGCTTTCCCGGCCAGAGCACCGAAGGTCGGCTAGAAGATTTCAGCAAGTTGATCGCCGCTCACAAGTGCGCTGCGGCCAAGCCCACGCAGGGATGCAGGGCCGTGAAGCCGGTCGATCTGGGCGTGGAACTCAACGGGAGGCAACGCACCGTCTCGACCTATCCAAGCTATGACCAGAGGCTGAAGCGAACCAGGATCGGCATCGAATACGGCCACGCAGCTGCAGCCTCGAGCCTCGGTGCAGCCGCCTCGTTTGCGGCGGACAAGATGTGGCTGGTCACCTCTGGCACTTTCCATGTTTTCTCTCACATCTTCGAATCGAAACAGCGAAAGCAGCTCTCGGGCGTGGTCGGCATCAGCGACGTCGCCCACCAGGCCATTGATCTCGGCGCCACTCCCGCGCTGTACCTGCTCGCCCTGATCAGCCTTTCGCTCGGCCTGATCAACCTGCTCCCAATTCTTCCGCTCGACGGCGGCCACATCTTCTGGAGCCTGGTCGAGAAGGTTCGTGGACGACCGGTGTCCCTGCGGGTGATGGAACGGGCCACCGTGCTTGGGTTCGTGTTGGTTGCGATGCTCTTATTCATCGGCCTCTCCAACGACATCGGCCGCCTCACCGGCGAAGGTTTCAACGTCCGGTAACCGGCCGGCCGCGCCCTCCGGATACCCTTCTCTGATGGCCTCTAAGCGCCAGATCTTCGTCGGCGGCGTGCCCATCGGCGGCGGCGCCCCGGTCGTCGTGCAGACGATGACCAAGACAGAGACCGCCAATCTGGAGGCGACCATGGAGCAGGTGCGCAAGGTCGCCGAGGCCGGAGCCGACATCGTGCGGGTGGCGGTCCCGCGCGAGAAGGACGCCGAGGCGCTGAAGACCATCGTCCGCGAGTCGCCGATCCCGGTGATCGCCGACATCCACTTCAACCACACCCTGGCGCTGAAGGCGATCGACGCCGGTGCTCACTGCATCCGGCTCAATCCCGGCAACATCGGCGGGCGCGAGAAAGTCGCCGAGGTGGCGGCGAAGGCCAGCGCCGCCGGAGTGCCGATGCGGATCGGCGTCAACTCGGGTTCGCTCCCCAAGCACCTCCACGCGCTGGAGCGAGAGGCCCCGGTTGAGGCCCTGGTCGCCGCCGCCGTCGAGTTCGTCGAATTGATGGAGGGCCTGGATTTCGAGGACTTCAAGGTCTCGATCAAGTCCACCAACGTGCCGAACACGATCGCCGCCAACCGGCTGCTCTCCGGGCGGATCCCCTACCCGCTGCACCTGGGGATCACCGAGGCCGGCACGAAGTGGTCGGGTTCTCTGAAATCCGCCGTCGGACTCGGCGCGCTGCTGGCCGACGGGATCGGCGACACCATCCGAATCAGCCTCTCGACCTTCCATGCCGAGGAGGAGGTGAAGGTGGCCTGGGAGATCCTCAAGGCGCTGCAATTGCGGGAGCACGGTCCGGTGCTGATCGCCTGTCCGACCTGCGGCCGGCTGCAGTTCGACATGGACTCGGTGGTGGCCGAGATCGAGCAACGGCTGGAGGCCTACGCCGAGCCGGTCGAGGTGGCGGTACTCGGCTGCGCCGTGAATGGGATCGGCGAGGCCAGCCATGCGGACTTCGGGATCACCGGCGCCAAGGACGAGGGCCTGATCTTCGCTCACGGCGAGCCGCTGCGAAAGGTGCCGCAGGCGAACCTGGTCGACGCCCTGTTCGAGGAGATCGACAAGTCACTGGACCGCGGTCAGGTCGAGGTCGACGAGGCCAAGGCTGGCGAGGGCGCCGCCTGGTTGGCGAAGATCGAGGAGGAGAGCGCTGGAGACCTGACGCCGGAGAAGATCGCGCAGATGGAGCACGAGGCAGCAAAAAGTGGCGAGTCCGACCGGGTCCTTCTCGACGAGGAATCATCTCCGACAGCTGGGCGTCGGTTCACCCGAGCCTGAGGCGGATAGGTTTCTCCGGTGACCCGCTTCACCGAGACCCTGCTACCCACCTTGAGGGAGGCGCCCGCCGATGCGGAGGCCCTTTCGCACAAGCTGATGGTCAGGGCCGGATTGGTTCGCCAGCTGGGGGCCGGCCTGTGGACCTACCTGCCGGCGGGATGGCGGGTGCTGCGCAAGGTGCAGGCCGTGATCCGGGAGGAGATGGAGGCGATCGGGTGCCAGGAGATGCTGATGCCCTTGCTCCAGCCGGCCGAGATCTGGGAAGCGACCGGCCGTTACGGGATCGAGGAGATGTTCAAGCTGTCTGACCGTAAGGGGTCTCCGCTGGTGCTGGCGATGACCCATGAGGAGTGCGTCACCCATCACGTTGGGCGCGAGGTCCGCTCCTACCGCGACCTGCCGCTGGCCCTCTTTCACATCCAGACCAAGGAGCGCGACGAGCCGCGGCCGCGGGCGGGGGTACTGAGGACCCGCGAGTTCACGATGAAGGACGCCTACTCCTTCGACCGCGACGTCGCCGGCCTGGAGCGCTCCTACCAGCGCCAGACCGAGGCCTATGCGCGGATCTTTGACCGCTGCGGGCTGAGCTGGTACCGGGTCGAGTCCGATGTGGGGATGATGGGCGGCTCCGGCGCCGACGAGTACATGGCGCCCTGCGCGGCTGGGGAGGATGAGATCGCCCTGGCCCCCGGCTTCGCCGCCAACGTGGAGGTGACCGAGCTGCGCTCCGGCGATCCCGGCCCCAACGGCGGCACGGTCGAGGTCGTGCCGGCGATTGAGATCGGCAACATCTTCAAGCTCGGCACCCGCTACTCCGAGCCGCTGGGCGCCACCTTCATCGACGAGGACGGGGAGGAGCGCCCGATCGTGATGGGCAGCTACGGGATCGGCCCGGCACGCGTTCTCGCCGCCGCGATCGAGCAGGGCGCCGACGAGCGCGGCATCGTCTGGCCGGCCGCCATCGCTCCCTGGCAGGTCCACCTCGTCTCCCTCGCCAAAGCAGGCGAGTCCGAGCGGGAGGTCGCTGACCGCCTCTACCAGGAGCTGCGCTCGGCGCTGGGAAACGAGGTGCTCTACGACGATCGCGACGCCGGGGCGGGGGAGAAGCTGACCGACGCCGAGCTGCTCGGCTGCCCGCTGCGGATCGTGGTCGGGCGCCGCGGCCTCGCCGAGGGAATTGTCGAGGCCACTGAGCGTGCCGGCGGCGCCGAGCACGGGCTGCCCGTGGAGGATGCCGCCGAGCGGGCGCTCGGGATCCTCGATGGCCAGAACTGACCCCTTTGGCCGCGGTCGATTGCGCCGGCTCTTCGGGCTGGACCGCAGCGGCGCCAAACCTGGTCAAACCCGCAGCGGTGAGCCGCTGCGCCCGTGGACGGTCCCCAATCTCATCGGCTATGTCCGGCTTGCGGCCTTGCCGCTCTTCCTCTACCTGGCCTTGGAATCGGGCGACGGCCGCAGCGCACCGGCTGCCATCGTCTTCTGGCTGATCGCCGCCGGCGATTATCTCGATGGCTTCCTCGCCCGCCTCACCGGCCAGTACAGCCGCCTGGGGACGCTGCTGGATCCACTGGTCGATCGCCTCACCATCCTCTCCGGCGCCGTCGTCTGCTGGTATTTCGAACTGCTGCCCCGCTGGGCGCTGGCGCTACTCGCCCTGCGAGAGGTGGCGATGCTGCTGCTCGCCCAATACGGGCTGCGCAACGGCGTAGACGTGGAGGTCAACTGGCCGGGTCGGATCTCGGTCTTTCCAATCATGGGGGGGATCTTCTGCGCCCTGGTGTTCGCCGGCTGGGTTCCAGCGGCACTGTTGATCGTCGGCCTGGCGTTGGCGATCCTCGCCACCGTCCTCTACGCCCGGCGCGGTCTGCGCGCCGTGCGCCGGGCGCGCGGGCTGCAAGCAAAACCGCATTCTCGCTAAACCTTCAACCTTCAGTTGAACCTTGGACCGCGGTCGACCTATAATCGTCGCAGCAGCCACCGGAGGCGATGCCTCCCGATCAAGGAGCGCGATGGAGGACACCTTTCCCGATCTGGGCTCACTCTCCGACACGGAGCTGAAGGAGCTGATCGACAAGCTGACCGAGGAGGAGAACGAGATCTCCTACAAACGCCGCGTCCTGCACGGAAAGATCGACATCCTCCGGGCGGAGCTGGTCAACCGGCTGCGAGACAAACGAGAGCGCGGCGACACCCTGTTCTCCGGCGATGACGTGAGGCAGCTGACCGAGATCCTCGCCGGCAAGGCGCAACCCGCACCCGAGGACGAGCCGGCCGCCTGAGCGCCCGGAGGCGACCATGGCCGTCCACTGCCCCGAGTGCGGGTTCGCCAACCCCGAGGGAGCCAACTACTGCCAGAAGTGCGGCGCCTATCTCGGCGGCGGCCCCGGCGAGGGTGGAGAGGACCCGACGACGATGACCTACACCGTCGATGAGACCGGCGACATGCAGCCGATCGACATCGACGAGGTGGTCGAGCGGGCGGGCGCCGCCTTGGTCATCCGCTCGGGCGGAGGGCGGGCGGGCGAGAGCTTCACGATCGACGAAGACAGGGTCAGCATCGGACGCAGCCCCGACGCCGGCGTCTTCCTCGACGACGTCACGGTGTCCCGCAACCACGCTCTGCTTGTCCGCCGCCGCGACGGCCTCTACATCGACGACCTCGGCTCACTCAACGGCACCTACGTCAACCGGCGCCGGATCGAGTCGCACCGGCTCGGCGACGGCGACGAGATCCAGGTCGGCAAGTACAAGCTCAGCTTTCTGGAGAAGTAGGGTGCGATGGCCGTATCGGAGAAACAGGTCCGCTCCCCCGGCTCGGCCAGCCGACCGCGCAAGGCGCTGACGATCGGCGCCGTCTGCAAGATCCTCCAGGCGGAGTTCGACGACGTCTCGATCTCCAAGATCCGCTATCTCGAGGACCAGAAGCTGCTGACTCCGCGCCGCACATCGGGCGGCTACCGGCTCTACAGCCAATCCGACGTGGAACGGCTGCGCACCATCCTGCGCCTCCAGCGCGACGAGTTCCTGCCGCTGCGGGTGATTCGCCAGGAGCTGGCCGCGGGGGGCGACGTCGAGGTCAGCGGGACCCTCGAGCGCCGGCCCAACGTCGGAGCGGTGCGGCGAGCGATCCTCGTCAATACCTCCAGCGCCTATCTCAGCCTCGATGAGGTGGTCGAGGATACGGGCGCCCGAGAGGAGCTGGTCGCCGAACTTGAGAACTACGGAATCGTCCAACCCGAGAAGCGCGACAGCAAGTCCGTCTACGACGAGACGGACCGGGAGATCGTGCGCACCGCCAACGAGCTCTCACGGGTCGGGGTGGGCGCGCGCAACCTGCGCGTCTTCCGTTCCTCCGCCGACCGCGAGGCCAACCTGCTGGAAGCCCTGCTGGGGCCCTCGCTTCGCTCCCGCAATCCCGAGCGCCGAAAGGAGGCGCTGGAGAGCCTGGAAAGCCTGGCGGCGACGGTCGGCCACCTCAAGCACCTGCTGCTGGTCCGCGATCTGCGGCGCCTAGCGGGCGAGTAGTCCGAGCCCGATGTCGCGAGTGGTCCGCCGCCGCACTATCGCGGCTCCCGTGGGCGAGGTTTGGGCCCTCGTCTCGGACCCCTACAGCCTGCCCCGCTGGTGGCCGCGCACGACGAGGGTCGAGAACGTCGAGCGCCGGAGCGCCGGCCGGCGCAGCCACTGGACGAAGGTGCTGGAGACGACCGAGGGGCGGGGGGTTCGCGCCGATTACCGCTGCGTCAGCTCGGCTGAGGGCCAGCGCTACGTCTGGGAGCAGCAGCTGGAGGACACGCCTTTCGCCCGCCACCTGCGCGAGGCGGGCGTGGAGATCCGCCTGCGGTCCGAGGGGGGAGGGACCAAAGTCAGCCTGGCGTCCAAGCAGGTGCTGCGGGGGCTGTCGCGGCTGGGTTCTCCGCTGATGCGTCGGGGGCAGGGGGCGATCCTCGAGGAGGCACTGGACGGGATCGAACGGGCGCTCACCGTGGCGGAGAGTTGAGGTGGGCGGCCCGCGGCGCGACTTGAGGTGGTGGGGTTGGGGGGACCCGTCGATCTCCCCACGTCTGGACGGCGAGGCACTGGCGGTTCTGCGCGAGCGGATCGGCGAGCTGGAGCCACAGCCGCGGGCGGAGTCGCTGGAGAGGTTCAAGCTTCCCCCCGCTCAGCCACTGCCGCGGTCCGTGCTCGATGCGGTTGGCGAAGACTCGGTCTTCACCGGCGCTGAGGATCGCGTCCGCCACGCGAGCGGTCGCGGCTACCCCGACCTTGTCAGGCTGCGCCGCGGGAGCATCGATTCCGCGCCTGACGCGGTCCTCGTCCCCGCCGACGCCGACGCCGTGCGGCACGCGCTTCACGCCTGCGCGGCGGAGGGGGTGGGCGTGGTGCCATTCGGCGGCGGCACCAGCGTCGTCGGCGGGGTCGAGCCGCGACGGGGGGCGCACCGCTACCTGATCAGCCTCGACCTCAGCCGCCTGCGCGGGGTCGAGGTCGACCGCCTTTCGCTCACCGCCCGGCTGGGCGCCGGCCTGCGCGGCCCGGAGGCCGAGGCCGCCCTTCGCGCGCATGGATTGACCCTCGGGCATTTCCCTCAGTCATTCCAGTTCGCGACGATCGGGGGCTTCGCCGCGACCCGCTCCGCCGGGCAGGCCTCGAGCGGCTACGGGCGCTTCGACGCCATGGTCAGTTCGATCGCGCTGCTCGCTCCGGCGGCAGAGCTGCGCACCCTGGAGACACCGCATAGCGCCGCCGGGCCTGCGCTGAGAGAGCTGATCGTGGGCTCCGAGGGCGTCCTCGGCGTGATCCCCGAGGTCCGGGTGAGGGTGCGCGCCGCGCCGCGCGCCCGGCGCTATGAGGGGTGGATGGCCGAGAGCTTTGAGGCGGGCACCGAGATCGTGCGGGGGCTGGCCCAGGGCACGGGTCTGCCGGACGTGATCCGCATCGCCGACGAGGAGGAGACGGCGGGCTCGCTGGCGCTCTCGGGGCCGCGCGGCGCAGCCGGTGCTCTGTTCGATCGCTACCTCGGGTTGCGCCGGCGGCGTGGCGGCTGCCTGATGATCATCGGGCTGGAGGGAGACGGGGAGTCGGTGGCCCGCCGCCGTGCCCTTGCGGCCCGCGCCCTGCGCGCCGGCGGAGCCGCCTACATCGGCGCGAGAGCCGGGCGCTCCTGGGAGCACGGCCGCTATCAGGGCCCCTACCTGCGCGACGCTCTGATGGACGTCGGCGCGATGGTCGAGACCCTGGAGACGGCGCACTCCTGGGCGCGAATCGGCGAGCTGCACGCAACGGTGGGTGCGGCGATTCGCGGCTCGCTTGCCGCCCAGGGCACGCCGGGCCTCGTCTTTTGCCACCTCTCCCATGCCTACCCCGACGGCGCCTCCCTGTATTTCACCTTCATCTGCCGCGCCCGTCGCGGAGAGGAGATCGAGCAGTGGCGGGCGGTGAAGGGCGCCGCCTCCGCGGCGATCGTCGGCGCCGGCGCCACGATCACCCACCACCACGCGATCGGCCGCGATCACGCCCCCTACATGGAGGCGGAGGTGGGCAGGTCGGGCCTCGAGGTACTGCGAGCGCTGAAGGAGCGGCTCGATCCAACCGGCATCATGAACCCCGAAAAGCTTCTCCTCTGAGGTGGCGCGGCGTAGATCTGCGGCCGGTTCCGAGCGGCATATTCTTCCGCGTTCTTCATCGCCCGACGATCCCGCGGAGGCGAATTCCTCTCGGCCCCGTGCCCAACCCGATGTAGACACATCCTTGTTAATGTAGTCACATGGATGAGATCGGTGTCCGGGAGTTGAAGACGAAATTGAGCAGCGTGCTGCACCGGGTCGATGAGGGTGAGCAGATTCGGGTGACGATGCGCGGCCGTCCCGTGGCCGACATCGTTCCCACGGGAATGCGTCGAGGGGACGAGCGTCTGCGTGAGCTTGTGGCTGAAGGAAGGCTCACCCCAGCCTCACGACCGCGACCGGCCTCCTCTCCCCGCCCGCTCGATACCGGGCGCTCGGCTTCGGCGATCGTCCTGGCCGAGCGCGACGACGAGCGTTGATGCTCTACCTCGATGCGAGCGCGCTCGTCAAGCGCTACGTCGAGGAGGAGAGCAGCGAGTCGGTGTTACGGGCGATGGACCGCGCGAGTGCCTGGTCGATGTGCCGGATCGGCTATGTGGAGACAGTGCGCGCCGTCGCTGTGGCGGGCGGGCGGAAAGCCGTCAAGAGGTTCGAAGAGGACTGGTCCTCGTTCGACGTGATCGAGGTCGACACGGCGCTCGCCGAGCATGCTGCGCAACTGGCCCTCTCGGCCGAGCTGCACAGCCTCGACGCTCTGCATCTGGCCGCGGCGCTTGTCCTGCCCTCGGACGACTTGACCGTCGCCACCTGGGACGTGCGCCTGCATCGCGCCGTCGGCGACCAGGGCCTGGGGACGCTCCCAACGTCCCTGGGCTAGCCCAAACCAGCTGGCTTTCAGTGGAGACATGCTCTGGAAAGCTCGTGCAAGAACCGCATGCTGGCGGTGGTCAGCGCCTCGCATCCTGCTACCTTTATGTACATGAGCGAGTCGGTTGGCGTTGCTGAGCTGCGCCAGAATCTGAGCGTCTACCTGCGGCGCGTCAGCCGTGGCGAGCGGCTCGTCGTCACCGATCGCAACCGGCCCGTCGCTGAGCTTGGCCCCGCACCCGTTACCGGTCCTGGCCTGGACCGGCTGATCGCCGAGGGTCGCGTTTCGCGCCCCGTACGGCGAGGCTTGCCCGAGCCACTGGAGCTGGAGGGCGATCCGCGCTCCTTGAGTCGCGCCCTAGACGAGATTCGCGGCGACCACTAGAACGTGACGGTCTTCTACGCGGACGCGAGCGCGCTGGTCAAGCTCGTCCGCGAGGAGTCCGAGTCCTCTGCCTTACGCGCCTTTCTCGCCGATGCGGACATCGTTAGCAGCGAGCTGGCCCTGACCGAAATCCCGCGCGCAATCCGCCGCGCGGTCATGCACGAGCCGGAGCTTCCCCTCGATCTCCTGGTCGAGAGAGCGAGAGAACTGCTCGACGCGATCGCACTGCGGCCGCTCGACAGCCCGCTCCTCGCGGCCGCCGGAGCGCTCGTCGAGCCAGCCCTGCGAGCCCTCGACGCGATCCACGTCGCCTCCGCTGTGGACCTGGATCCGGTTGACGCCTTCCTCACCTACGACGAGCGCCAGGCGGCCGCCGCCCGTCTCGTCGGTCTGCGAACCGTGGCGCCGGGGTCTTGAGTGCGCTCACCTCGCGGCCCCGCCCGCTGCGAACCCGCGGTCAAGCTGAAGCCGAATGAAGCGGCTTCTTGCGCGTTGCAACGGCTGCGGGGGTAACGAAGACCCGCTCTTGGCCAATCGGCGACCGCGAGTCCCAAGTTCGTTATGGCAGCAAATCAAAAGCAGGCGCATGATTGGGCCGCACTAAGCTGAAGTGGCGCCGGTCGACGGTCGCGATCTCGGTGACCCCGAGTCGCTCCGCCGTGGCGATGACCGATGCGTCGACGGTTCCGAGCGGCATGTCGCGGTACTCGGCAACGAGCTCGGCGATCCTGACCGAATCGGTCGCGCGCAGGGGCTCTATGGCAAAGCTGCCGCTGGCGAGGTCACCGAGGAAGCGGACCTCCGCCTGCCAGTCCAGGCGGCTGCCGAGGAGGTAGGTGACCTCGGTGATGACGAGGGTCGGGATTATGAGCGGACCCGGATGGGTCTCCAACAGTTCCAGACACCCTGCGTGGTGGGCATCGTCAGCGTCGATGTAGGCGTAAAGAGGACCGGCATCGACGATCAATGCGACGAGGCGATCTCCGAACGGAGGATCTCCTCGATGCGCTCCGAGATGTCGCCGCGTCCGCTCCTGCCAGCCCCAGCAGCTCCGAGATGTCGCCGCTGCCCGATGTCGAAATGCTCCTCGAGCGCGGTGCGCGCGACCTCTGCGATCGTGACGCCACGCTGCTCGGCCTCGTGGCGCAGGCGCGCGTCCAGATGGTCGGGTAGCTTGACGGTCGTTCGTTTCATAGGTATGCCAGCATACCGAGAAATCAGCGGCTTGATTCAGCTCTGGGAATGAGTCTTGCTCAACGGCTTGCCGTCCGCGCGGCAGCCACCAGTCCGTAAACCAGGTGACGAAAGCTTGGAGCTCCGGGTCGAGCTGCGGACTGGTTGAGCTATTGGCTGTCTTGATTCCTGGATAGATCGAGCTGCAGGATCTCACCTTGATCACCCACCGATCCCGAGTCCTGCGGGTGGCCTCGGACGATGCCCGCCCTCGAGAGGCGATGGGACTCAAGTTCTCCTCTTCCGATCCGGGGCTTCGCGTCCTGTTTTTAGCCGCGGCACCGGCGTCTACTGCGCTAGAGACGACCTCAAGTGACCTTCTGCCCGAAGTCATTGGGGCGCGAAACTGACGCGATCTTGGACCCAGCGGATCCCTGTCAATCGCTGCAAGCTCTACCGGAGTAGAGCAGGCTATTTCTTGACGAAGGGACCGGTGATAGTGCCCCGGAGGACGTCGGTGCCGGTGTAGGTGGGGGCGCTCTTGCGCTGTTTCGCCACCGCCAGCGCAGCGGCGAGAGCGGTGTTCTTGGTGAGCGAGATGTCGATCTGGTCAAAGGCGCCGCTGGCCAGGTAGGCGATCACTTCGGAGGGCAGCGGGTATTGCGCCGCAAGCTTGCCGGACTTGCCGACTTTGGTCGCCGCCAGTGGG
>DATLSM010000030.1:0-101697 GCA_035534175.1 Solirubrobacterales bacterium
CCTTAGCGCCTCGCCCTCCCGGCTAACCGGCGTCCAGCGCCTGGTTGACGAGGCGGTCGGCGTCGGCGTTCTGCTCGCGGCGCACGTGGCGGATCGACCAGCGCTCGAAGGCCTCCAGCGCCCGCCTGGCCTGGGCGTGCAGCTCACGCAGCCCCGCGTCCTTGACCTTGTACTCGCCCTTCACCTGGCGGACGATCAGCTCGGAGTCGCCGACCAGCTCGAGTTCGCTGGCTCCCAGGGCGCCGGCACGCTCGATGCCGACAAGCAACGCCCGGTACTCCGCCACGTTGTTGGTCGCGCGACCGATCCGCTCTGCAACTTCTTCCAGCACCTCGCCGCCGGCGTCGCGGACCACGACGCCGACCGCCGCCGGGCCCGGGTTGCCACGCGCGCCGCCGTCGACGTTGACCGTCAGCTTGGCCAAGGTCCTCAGGCGACCGGCTCGCCGTCGGGGGCGCGGCCCTGCGCCGCAGCGCCCAGGCGCAGATGGCCGCCGGAGATGGCGGTGGCGTTCCAATGACGCGCGGATCCTTCGAGCTGGCCCACCTCATCGCCCCTGTCGATCGGGAAGACGGCGCGCAGTTCATCGCCAAGATCGACGCCCCACTGGTACCAGGTCAGCTCCCAGGCGACCGTTATCCGGACCTCGCTGGGCGACCCGGCGGCCGCCCCGACGGAGACCCAGGGGTCGCCGAGCGTCCGCATCAAGCCGGCCACGGTGCGGGCGGCCTCGCTCCCGTTGAAGCGCTCGACGGCGCGCTCGAAGCGCCCGCGCGGGGGCTCCCCCGCATCCGGTTGCCGGGCGCGGGCGCCGGGGGCCGCGGGATCGACCCAGCCGAGATGCTCGGCCCGCCCGCGGCAAAGATCGCAGACCAGGCGCGAGCCGTTCTTCGGGCTCATGTAAACGCGGGTTCGCTCTCCCGCCAGAATCGTGCGGTCACAGATCGCGCAGGTCCCGCCGGGGTTCACCGGCTAGGCCTGCAGGTGTGACTTCAAACGCATCACGGCCTTGGTGTGGAGCTGGGAGACGCGGGACTCGGTCACCCCCAGGACCTCACCGATCTCACGCAGGGTGAGGTTCTCGTAGTAGTAGAGGGCCACCACGAGCTGCTCCCGCTCGGGTAGGGAGGCGATCGCCTCGGTCAGGCGGTCCTTCACCTCGCTGCTCGCCAAGGCCTCCTGCGGGTCATCGGCGTCGCGATCGGCGATCGTGTCGAGCAGCGAGATCTGGTCGCCCGAGGAGTCCGAGATCGTCCACAGCTCGTCCAGCGCGTAGACGGAGGAATTGGCGATCTCCAGCAGCGAGGACTGCAGATCCTCTTCCGTGGTACCGAGCTTCTCCGCCAACTCCGCCTCGGTCGGCGCCCGCTGCAGCTCGTGCTCGAGTTTTGCCTGGGCCGCTTCGATCTCGCGGGCGCGGGAGCGCACCGAGCGGGGAACCCAGTCCAGGGAGCGCAGTTCGTCGATGATCGCGCCGCGGATGCGGGTCATGGCGAAGGTCTCGAATTTGATCCCCCGCTCGGGCTCGAACCGCTCGATCGCCCCGATCAGGCCCATCAGTCCGTAGGAGATCAGGTCGGCGTCCTCCACATGAGAGGGCAGGCCGGCGCCCAGGCGGCCGGCGACGAACTTGACCATCGGCGAGTAGGCCACGACCAACCGCTCTCGCGCCGAAGGGTCGCCGTCGTCCTTGTAGCGGCGCCACAGGTCGCGCAGCTCAACCTCTTTTACACCGGTCTCCATCTACTCCCCGTCGATTCTACGGTTGCTGGGTGTTTTCGGGTTCATGCGCGGGGATGTGTGTTCGCGTAGGTGTCGCGCAGGCGGGCGGCGTCGACGCGCGTATACACCTGAGTCGTGGAGATGGACGAGTGTCCGAGCAGCTCCTGGATGGTACGCAGGTCGGCGCCTCCCTCCAGCAGATGGGTGGCGAAGGAATGGCGCAGTGCATGCGGAGAGATGCCTCCGGCCAGCGCCGCCTCGCGAGCACGGAGGCCGAGGCGACGGGTGACGTCGGAATTGGAGAGGCGCCGACCGCTCTTGGAGAGGAAGAGCGCCGGCTGCTGCGGATCGGTGGCGAGGGGGTGGCGGCCACGCTCCAGGTAACGGCGCAGGGCGTCGCGCGCCGGCTCTCCGACCGGCAGCAGCCGTTCCTTGGAGCCCTTGCCGAGGACTCGCAGCTGTTCGGTTTCGTAATCCATGGCGCCGAGATCGAGGTTGACAATCTCCTCGCAGCGCAGGCCGCAGGAGTAGGCCAGCTCCAGCATCGCCCGGTCCCGCAGCTCTAGCGGATCACGGGCGGGAATCCGATCCAGCAGCGTGCGCATCTCCTCCTGGCTGAGCACCCGGGGGAGCTTCTGCGCCTTCTTCGGGCTGGAGACCAGGTCGGCGGGGTTCTGGCCCACCCGCTCGGTGCGGACGAGGAAGTCGAAGAGGCCGCGGACGGCGGCCAGCTTGCGGGCCACGGTCGTCGGGGCGGCGCCGGCGGCGGAGAGCCCGGCGCCGAAGCGGCGCACGTCTCGATGGCGCACCTCGCCGGGCGCGAGGCCCCGCCCGCCGGCCCAGCCAATGAACTGGCCGAGATCGCTGGCGTAGGCGCGCCGGGTCCGCTCGGCGAGGCCGCGCGCCCGCAGGTCCCGGTCATAGTTGGCGATCGCCGTTTCCCAACCCACCCGAGGTAGGTTCGCCGCCTGCGGCGGATATCTTTCGCCTGTGCTCTCCAAGGACGAGGTCCGCGACGCGGTCTGGAAGGCAATGGAAAGCGAGGGCGTATCTCGCTTTCCCGGCGCCGAGGGGAGGATCCCAAACTTCGCCGGGGCAAAGCTGGCCGCCGAGAAGCTCGCCGGGAATCGGCTCTGGAGGCGGGCGAGGGTGATCAAGGCCAACCCCGACTCGCCCCAGACCTACGCGCGGAGGATGGCGCTGGAAGATGGCAAGACGGTGATCATGGCGGTGCCGCGCCTGCGCGACACACATCCCTTCCGCGTGCTCGACCCCAAGGAGCTCTCCCAGCACGGGGTGAAAGAGGCGGCGACGATCAAGGGGGCGCTGCGCCACGGTCGGGTGACCGCGCTCGATGACCTGCCGGAGATCGACTTCGTGCTCTGCGGCTCGGTTGCGGTGAACCTCAGCGGCGCCCGGGTCGGCAAAGGCGGCGGCTACTCCGACCTGGAGTACGGGCTGTTGATCGACGCCGGCAAGATCGACGGCCACACCATCGTGGCGACCACCGTGCACCCGACCCAGATCCTCCGTCACCACCTGATGATGACCGCGCACGACCTGCCGGTCGACCTGATCGCCACCCCGCGCGCGGTGATCGAAGTGGAGCGCCAGTACGAGCGCCCGCGCGGGATTCTCTGGGATCACCTCCAGCCGCCACAGATCCGGGAGATCCCGGTGCTGGAACGCATGGGGTATGCCTGAGGCCAGGGCCCGCGACCCGCGGATCGCCTCCGGGAAGGACTACGGGAACCCCGATCCACAGTGGCTGAAGATCGACTGGCGTCCGCACCTGCGCCGGATGAAGCTACCGGGTGCCGAGGTCAACTACGTGGAGGTCGGCGAGGGGGAGCCTGTCCTCTTCCTCCACGGCATCTCTGGCTGCTGGCAGAACTGGCTGGAGACCCTCCCCCATGTCGGCCACTACCGCCGGGCGATCGCTCTGGACCTGCCGGGCTTCGGCGCCAGCCCGATGCCCACCTGGGAGCCCGACATCCCGGCCTACGGGCGCCTGGTCCATGACTTCTGCGAGAAGCTCGGCATCGAGAGCGGGGCGGCAATCGTCGGCAACTCGATGGGCGGCTTCGTCGCCGCCGAGGCGGTGACGGCGACCCCAGGCCGATTCGACCGCCTGGCCCTGGTATCGGCCGCGGGCATCCTCAACACCTGGGACCCCGAGCAGCGGGCGGCGATCACCGCCTTCGCCTGGGGCCTATTCGGGCCGATCCTCGCCAGCCGCAGCCGGGAGATTCTCGCCCGTCGGTTTGCCCGCCGGGCGGTGGCCGGCTGGGTCGTCCGCTATCCGCAACGGCTGCGGATCGAGCTGCTCTGGGAGCAGATGAACGGTGGCCTGCCCTGCCCGGCCTTTGGCCCCGCCCTCCGGTCCCTGATCCACCACGACATCCGCGACCGCCTCAGCGGGATCGAGATCCCCACCCAGATCGTCTGGGGCTTTGACGACCGCATCGTGCCGGTCGGGGCTGCGCTCAGCTTCCATCGCCGCATCCCGGGATCGCGGCTTGAGATTTTCGAGCGGACGCGCCACGTCCCACAGCTCGAGCGCCCCGCCCGCTTCAACGCCCTACTGGAGGAGTTCCTGGGCGCCTCGGCTAGCCGGTGACGGCGCCCTGGGAGGCCGAGGAGACGGTCGCTGCGTACTTGGCCATCACCCCCCGGCTGAAGGGAGGCTGGGGCGCGCGGTACTCGGCGATGCGCCTGGCGATCTCCTCATCGGAGAGGGCGACGTCAAGGCGGCGGGCATCGACGTCGAAGGTGATCTCCTCGCCCTCGCGAACGGCGGCGATCGGGCCGCCCCTGACCGCCTCGGGAGCGACATGGCCGGCCATCAGGCCCCTGGTCGCACCGGAAAAGCGCCCGTCGGTGAGCAGCGCGACCTCCTCGCCAAGGCCCTCGCCGACGATCGCCGCCGTCACCTGGAGCATCTCCCGCATGCCCGGCCCGCCAGCCGGGCCCTCGTTGCGGATGACGACGATGTCCCCGGGCCGGATCCTCTGGTCCTTGACAGCGCGGAAGCATTCCTCCTCGGACTCAAAGACGCGCGCCGGGCCAACCTGCATCTTTCGCTCTGTACCGGCCAGCTTGACGACCGCCCCTTCCGGGGCGAGGTTGCCGCGCATGATCGCCAGGCCGCCCTCGGGCTTGAGCGGATCGGAGACCGGGCGCACGACCTCCTGGTCCTCGGCCTCCACCCTGGCCTCGGCCTCCTCCCCGATGGTGCGACCGCTCACCGTGATCGCCTCGCCTTTGAGGATCCCCACCTCCGCTAGGCGGGAGAGGATCAGCGGAACGCCGCCCGCCCGGTAGAGATCGGTGGCGACGAAGCGCCCGCCGGGCTTGAGGTCGGCGAGCAGCGGGGTGGCACGGGAGATCCGCTCGAAGTCATCGATCTCCAGCTCGATCCCGGCCTCGTGAGCCACGGCGATCAGATGCAGCACCACATTGGTCGAGCCGCCGGAGGCGCAGGCGCAGGCGATCGCGTTCTCCAGTGAGTCGCGGGTGATCACCCGGCTGGGCCGCAGATCGTCGGCCAGCACCCGCATCACCAGCTCGCCGATCTTCTCGGCGACTGTCCCCTTCTCGCCGTCTTCGGCGGGGACCATCGCCGAGCCGCCGGGTGAGATCCCGAGGGCCTCGAAGGCGCAGGCCATCGTGTTGGCCGTGAACTGACCGCCGCAGGCCCCGGCGCCGGGGCTGGCCACGCCCTCCAGCTCATGCAGATCCTCCTCGCTCATCTCCCCCGCCGCGTGGGCGCCGATCGCCTCAAAGACATCGAGAATCGTCACGTCGCGGCCGTGCCAGCGGCCGGGGGCGATCGAGCCGCCGTAGAGCATCACCGAGGGGACGTCGAGCCGGGCCAGGGCCATCACGCAACCGGGGATCGTCTTGTCGCAAGCGCAGAGCGCGACGATTGCGTCGAACTGGTAGCCGCGGGCCATCAGCTCAATCGAGTCGGCGATCACCTCGCGGCTGATCAAGGAAGCCTTCATCCCCTGGGTCCCCATCGTGATCCCGTCGGAGATCGCAACGGTGTTGAACTCCATCGGGGTGCCGCCGGCGGCCCGCACCCCCGCCTTGACGTGCTCCGCCAGGCCACGCAGGTGGAAATTGCAGGGCATCGCTTCGGTCCAGGTGTTGGCGATGCCGATCGTCGGCCGGCTGAGGTCATCGTCGTCGAAGCCGATCCCCTTCATGTAGGCCCGCGCCGCTGCGCGGTCGGGGCCGTCGAAAACGACGCTGGAGCGGGGGCGCGGTAGGGCGGTGGCGGTGCTTCCGTTCGTGCTCATCAGCTGAATCTATTCAGCCGGTCAAGCCGGCGCACTCGCCAGCGACGGCCTCCAGTCCGAACACGTCGACCGGGCCCGCCCCGGCGCCGATCCCCCACAGCCCCGCGGCGACCGCCGCCGAAGCGACCTCGCGCGCCGCCCGGGCCGCCTCCAGGGGCGAGGCGCCCCGGGCAAGGAAGGCGGCGAGCGCCGAGGAATGGGTGCACCCCGAGCCATGCGAGGCACCGTCAGGGTGGCGCTGACCCCCGATCGCGATCGCCTCGCGGCCGTCGAAAAAGATGTCCAGGACCTCGTCGCTGTGGCCGCCGGTGACGACAACCGCCCGCGGCCCCAGGGTCAGGACCTCTCGCGCCAGGTCCTCCTGGGAGAGCCCCTCCCCCGCCCCGATCAGCGACCGAGCCTCGGGGATGTTCGGCGTAACGACTGCCGCGATCGGCAGCAATCGCTCCACCAGGTCTCGCCGCGCCCGATCCTCGAGCAGCGCCGCACCGCTCTCGGCGACCATCACCGGGTCGATGACGACCGGGGCTTCGCCCACCAGCCCCAGCGCCTCGGCCACCGCGCCCACGGTCACCGCCGTGCCGAGCATCCCGACCTTCACCGCGTCAACACCGATGTCCTCGACCAGCGCGCGCACCTGGGCGACGATCATCGCCGGAGAGATCGCCTCGACCGCCTCGACCCCGACCGTGTTCTGCGCGGTGATCGCCGTGATCGAGGTCATCCCGTGCACGCCGCAGCGCGCGAACGCCTTCAGGTCGGCCTGGATGCCTGCGCCTCCGCCGGAGTCTGATCCTGCGATGGAGAGGACCGTGGGAACACGCGGGCTCATGCTCCCAGCCTAGATGCTGCCCTCCGGGCGCTGACCCTGGGGTCCGAGCATGATCCGCGAGCAAAACCCTTGCCAGGAAGCCGGAGAGCCGGGAGCGCCCCCCATTGGGGTCGGCTGACCTCTCCCCCGACCCGGCCAGCGCGGGTCGAGGACCTCCTGCCCAGCGCGAACCCGGGCGCCTCCCCCGGGTCGACGGCGAGCCCAAGGCGCCCCGCGCGGTCTCGGCCCTCCGCCCTGGCGCCCCAAGCCTCCCCCACCACGAGCAGATCCAGGCGGCATTCTGAGACCCGCCCCACCGACCGAGCGGATCAGGGGAGGAAGGATTGCGGCGTCAAATCAGCCCCAGCTGGCTATATGCGACGGAGCGAAACGAGCGGCGATGCAGGGGGGAGATCCCGATCCGACCGATCGCCTCGCGGTGTTCGGGGGTCGAGTAGCCGACGTGCTCGGAGAATCCCCAGCCCGGGTGCTCAGCGGCTGCCCCATGCATGTAGCGGTCGCGGGTCACCTTGGCCACAACCGAGGCGGCGGCGATCGCGGCACTGGTCCCGTCCCCCTCGATCACCGCCCGGTGGGGCACCCGGCAGCCGGGCAGCGAGAAGCCGTCGACCAGGCAGGCAGCCGAGTCCTCCGGCGGCTCCAGCCTCTCCAGCGCCGCCGCCAGCGCCTCGAGGTTGGTGACGTGCAGCCCCCGCTGGTCGATCCCGCGCACGCAGCGGACCACGATGCTGACCCGGGCGGCTGCCCGCAGGACGCTTGGATAGATCTCCTCGCGCCGCTCGGCCGTCATCTGCTTGGAGTCGTGCAGGCCGCCCAGGGCGAGGCGATCGGCGTGGGAGAGCGCCCGGTAGTCGAGCAGGACCGCGGCGGCAACCAGGGGACCGGCAAGGCAACCTCGGCCGGCCTCGTCGGCGCCGGCGACGAGCTGGGCACCCAGCCCCCGGTCAAAGGCAAAGAGCCGGCGGGTACGCGCCAGCATGCGGCGGTGGGAGCTGCTCTTAGAGGAGGCCGATCCGGTCCGGCGGCCAGTAGGTGGCGAAGGCCTTGCCGATGATCCAGCTGCGGGGGACGGGACCCCAGAAACGGCTGTCGTCACTCGCCCCACGGTTGTCGCCCATCATGAAGTAATGCCCGGGCGGAACGGTGATCGGCTTCGACAGGTTGCAGGCGACGCCGCCGCCGCAGGGGGTGATGTAGGGCTCGTCCTTCTTCTCCACCCCATTTACCACCGGGTGACCGTCGCGGACGCTGATCGTGTCACCGCCTACGGCGACGATCCGCTTGATGAAGTTCTGGCTGGACTCAGCCTTCGTCGGACTTGGGCAGGGCTCGCCGATATTGACCGGCTGCTGAGCGTGGACCCGGACGCCGCATTCGCTCCCCGAGTCCGCCCCCGCAGGCGGGTGGAAGACCACGATATCGCCGATCGAAGGGCTTTCGAAGTGATAGATGAAGCGATTGACCAGCACCCGCTGGCCGACCACCAGGGTGGGTTCCATCGACTGCGAGGGGATCTGGTAAGGCTTGACGATCCACGCCTGGATCGCCAGTGCCAGACCCAGGGCAAGGGCGACGATGACGACCAGCTCCACCAGTCCGCCGGCCCTGCTCTTCGGCTTGGGGATTGAGGGGCTCAGCCCGCGTCCTCGCCGGAGTCGCCTGCCTCGATGGCCGGCTCCTCTTGATCGGCATCCTGCGCCGCGGCGGTGGTGTCCTCGGTCTCCCCGGCCTCGGGCGCCTCAGCGTCCGTTTTTGCCTCTGCCTCTGCCTCTGCCTCCGTGTCCTCAGGCTCAGTCTGCTCAGGCTCAGTCTGCTCAGCCTCCGCCTCGCTCCGATCGGGCTCCGGTTCGGCCTCAGACTCGGCCTCGGCGTCTGCTTCGGCCGCCTCCTCGACCCCGCTCGCCTCCGACGCCTCAACGGTCTCAGCCTCCTCCTGGGACACGCCCTCGGCGCCGATTGCCTCCGGCTCCGCGGCGGAGGTCGGAGTCGAGACCAGTTCCTCGTCGATCCCCCAGCGCCGCTCGGCGACCCGGGCGGCCTTGCCGACCCGGCCGCGCAGGTAGTAGAGCTTGGCCCGCCGCACGGCGCCGCGCGCAGCGACCTCGAGTTTCTCGATCTTCGGGGAGTGCAGCGGGAACGTCCGCTCGACTCCGACGCCGAAGGACTGCTTGCGCACGGTGAAGGTCTCGCGCACCCCCGACCCCTGCCGTCGCAGGACGATCCCCTCGAAGACCTGCGTGCGGCGGCGGCTGCCCTCGACCACCTGGAAATGGACGCGCACCCGGTCGCCTGGGCCGAAGGAAGGCAAACCCTGCCGCAGTTGGCGACGCTCGATGCTGTCGATGACGCTGCTCATGTCAATTCCTCACGCTTGCTCGGTCACGCCCAGGATCACCGCAGATCTCACTCGCCCCTCGGCGCTCGCTGGCGAGAAAAAACCGCCGGACCCGGGCATCGGGAACCGCGCGGTGGCGGAATGGTAGCTACTCCGCGCCAGACTCGAACTGCTCGGCCCGCGCGCGGCTCTGCTCGGCACGCCAGGCTCGGACCTTCTCGTGGTCGCCGGAGACCAGCACCTCCGGCACCCCCCAACCCCGGTAAAGGGCGGGGCGTGTGTAGTGCGGGTACTCCGGCGCCCCCTCCAGAACCGGACTGAAGGACTCCTCCAGCGCGCTGCGCTCGTGGCCCAGGGCTCCCGGCAGCTTCCGCATCACCACATCGGCGAGGACCATCGCCGCCAGCTCCCCTCCGGCCAGCACGTAGCGCCCGATCGATACCTCCTCCTCGGCGAGATGCTCGTGCACACGCTGATCAAACCCCTCGTAGCGCCCACACAGCAGCGCCAGGTGCGGCTCCGCCGTCAGCTCGTCGGCCAGCTCATCGTCCAGGAGCCTTCCGGTGGGAGAGAGCAAGACGACCCGGGGTCGCTCGTCGTTCGCGTAGGCGGCCCGCAGAGCCGCGTCGATCACATCGACGCGGAGGACCATCCCCGCGCCGCCCCCGTAGGGCGCGTCGTCGACCTGCCCGGCACCCAGCGGCGTCGTGTCCCGGTAGTTGAACAGCCGCAGCGCGCCGCCCCTGCTCAGAGCGTTCTGCACCGATCGCTGCGATTCGAACCAGTCGAACGCCTCGGGGAAGAGGGTGAAGATGTCGAGCTTCAATCGAGGATGTCGACTATCACACGGCGGTCGAGTCGCACCGCGGCGGCCTTGGCGATCGTCCGAATCGCGTTGGCCACGCGCCCCCCCTTGCCGATCACCCGACCGAGGTCCTCCTCGGCCACCGTGATCTCATAGATCAGGTCGCCGTCCTCTTCCAGCTCCTCGACCACGACGGCCTCCGGGTCCTCGACCAGGGCCCGGACGAGGAACTCGAGCAGCTCGGTCATCTAGCTGCCGGAGGCGGCGATGCCCTTGGTGCGCAACAGCCCGGCAACCGTCTCGGAGGGCTCGGCCCCGTGCTCGAGCCAGTGGCGGGCACGCTCCTCGTCCACCTCGATCAGCGAGGGATCGGTCTGCGGGTTGTAGCGGCCGATCGTCTCGATCGTGCGCCCATCGCGCGGCGAGCGCTTGTCGGCGACGACGATTCGCCAGATCGGGTTCTTCTTCGAGCCCACACGCCTGAGTCTTATCCGTACGGCCATCGGGAGCGGGCAGGTTAGCGCCTGCGGACCTTCGGGCGCGGGGCTCCCCCCGCCATCTGGGCCATCTGCTGGGGGTCGGGCATCTTGCCCGACGCCATCTGGTGCATCAGTTTGCGCACCTGATCGAACTGCTTGACCAACTGATTGACGTGCTGGACCTTGGTCCCCGAGCCCATCGCAATCCGCTTGCGCCGCGAGCCGTTGATCTTCCCGGGATCCGCCCGCTCGCCCGGGGTCATGGAGAGGATGATCGCCTCGACCCGGTCCAGCTCCCCCTCGTCGACGTCGGCATTCTTCAGCTGCTTCATCGACCCCATGCCGGGCATCATCCCGATCAGGCCGCTGAGCGGGCCCATCTTGCGCACCTGGCGCATCTGCTGGAGGAAATCCTCGAGCGTGAACTGGTCGCGGCGCAATTTCTCCGCCAGGTCGAGAGCCTGCTTCTCGTCGACCTGCTGCTCAGCTTTCTCGATCAGGCTGAGCACGTCGCCCATGCCGAGAATGCGGGAGGCCATCCGCTCGGGATGGAAGCGGTCGAACTCCTCCAGCCTCTCTCCGGTGGAGGCAAAGAGGATCGGCTTGCCGGTGATCGCCTTGACCGAAAGCGCGGCGCCGCCGCGGGCGTCGCCGTCGAGCTTGGTCATCACCACTCCGTCGAACTGCGCCGTCTCGGCGAACGCCTGGGCGACCCCGACCGCGTCCTGCCCGGTCATCGCATCGACGACCAGCAGCACGTTGTCTGGCTTGGTGCGCTTGCGGATCCGGGCCAGCTCCGCCATCAGCTCCCCGTCGACGTGGAGTCGACCGGCGGTGTCCACGATCAGCACGTCGCGACCCTCAGCACGCGACTGGCCCAGCGCCCACTCGGCGATATCCACCGGGTCACGATCGGCGCCCTGCTGGTAGACGCGGGCGCCGGCCCGCTCTCCCACCGTCACCAATTGGTCGATTGCCGCCGGGCGGTAGACGTCGCAGGCCGCGAGGGCCACATCCTTGCCCCCCCCGACCAGGTAGCGGGCGAGCTTGGCGCAGGCGGTCGTCTTGCCGCAGCCCTGCAGACCGGCCATCAGGATCACGGTGGGGCCGTTGGAGGCGAAGGCGAGTTCGCTCCCGCTCCCGCCCATCAGCGCGCTCAGCTCCTGGTTGACGATCTTCACCACCTGCTGACCGGGGTCCAGGCTCTCCAGCACCTCGGAGCCAAGGCAGCGTTCCTTCAGCCTCGCAGTGAAGGTTTTGACGACCTTGAAGTTGACGTCGGCCTCGAGCAGGGCGAGGCGGATCTCCCGCATCGCGGCGTCGACGTCAGGCTCGCTCAGCTTGCCGCGTGAGCGGACCTCGGAGAGAGTCGCCTGCAGGCGGTCGGAGAGCTGGTCGAACACGCTCCCAGCTTAGACGGGCCCCCCCGATCGCATCTCCGAGAGCGTTCTGACGCGCAGAATGCTCTTTGAGATACGACGGGTCGCGATTTGGTCGTCGGGCGCCGGTGCCCGTCGGTGGTCGAGCGGTCAACGCAACGAGGGGTGACCGCCGACGTCGACGATCGCGCGGCGGGCGATGCTCGGACGCCCCTGGTTGGACTCGAGCCAGTCGCGGATGTGGCGGACGTAGGCCCGCTCGTCGTCCTGGCGATTGGCGTGCAGCTGCATGAGCATCAGCATCCGGTTGGTGCGCTCGCGGTTCTTCAGGCCGTAGGCACGCGGGCGGATCGAGTCGCGGACGGGATGGATGAAGGCGTCCATCGGCGAGGTCGAGAGCGGCGTGTCGGCGGGCCGCGTCGAACGCGGCCCGCGGCGAGCGAACTGCCCGGCGACGATCCGTCCCATGGCGTTCAGCCAGTCGCTGAGGCGAGCGATGCCGGCGGCGTGGCAGCGCTCGACGAACGGACCCCAGAACGAGGTCCCGGTGAAGGCGGCCTCGACCCCTGCCAGCAGCTCGTCGATCGTCTGCGCGTGCTCGGGCTCCTCGGCGCGGATCTTGCCCATCAGCCGCCCCAGCGCGTAGCGCAGATGCCACTCGCACAGGTACAGCTCGGCCTCGGGGAAGCAGGTGCGGACCGCGGCGGTCATACCCAAGTCGTTGTCGCAGACCACGCGCTGCGGAGCGCCGTCCAGACGGTGAAGGAACGTCTCCCAGTCGGCTTGGGACTTCGACGGGAAGGCCTCCATCCGCCACATCCTCGCCCGCCCGCCCTCGTAGCCCATCGCGCAGTAGATGCGGAAAGCGATCCGCTGACGGCCGGTGGCGGGGTTGCGGACGCTGAACGGCAGATCATCGAGCAGCAGCGATCCGCTCGCCGGCCACGCCCGTGGCCGGTAGGGCTCGAAGACGACCGGCGCGAACACCTCGACCCAGTCCGACACCAGCGACCCGTGCCGGCTGAAGCGCACCTCGCCGCTCGCCGGATCGACGCGCATCCGCCGGGCTCGCTCGCGCGCCACCAGCGCCGCCTCAGAGTACGTCGAGCCGGATCCGACCATCTTCAACGCCTCGGCGATGCCAAGCGCGACGAACTGGTAGCGCCGCGCCGCGTGCGGACCCTCGTGGAAGCCGACATCGCGCTCGCAGGCCTCGCAGTCCCCCCGCCAGGACTCCTCGCGTGGCAGCACCTCGGTGAACCGATGCGGGCGATCGCCGTCGGCCGGCACGCACTTGTAGTACTGGCGGCGATGCTCCGCGGGACCGTAGTGACCATCGAAGCGAACCCGAGACCCAGCGTGCTCAGGTCTCGGACAGACCGCATTGGCGTTGCTCCAGCTCTTGCCCAGTGACGACATTGTGGGCACGAAGGTAGCCGCCAACCCGGACACCATCGCATCTACGAGAGCACTCTCACCCCCAGAACACTCTCGAATATGCGATAGGGAGACGGGCCTACTCGGCCAGCAGTGCCCGAGCGAAGTCGGCGGAGTCGAACGGGCGCAGGTCCTCGAGCGACTCGCCGGTCCCGATCAGCTTCACCGGAATGCCCAGCTCGCTCGCGATGGCGAGGACGATCCCGCCCTTCGCCGTGCCGTCAAGCTTGGTCAGGACGACACCATCCACCTCCACCGCCTGGGAGAAGACCTTCGCCTGGCGCAGGCCATTCTGGCCGGTGGTGGCGTCGATCGAGATCAAGGTCTCGTGCGGCGCCTCGGGAATCTGCTTGGCGATCACCCGGCGCACCTTGATCAGCTCCTCCATCAGGTTTCCCTGCGTATGCAGCCGCCCGGCGGTGTCGACGATCACCACGTCGGCGCCGCGGGCGCGGGCGGCGGAGATCGCGTCGAAGGCGACGGCGCCGGGGTCGGTGCCGGGGTCCGCGCGCACCAGGTCCGCACCGGCCCGCTCGGCCCACTCGGCGAGCTGCTCCGCCGCAGCGGCGCGGTAGGTGTCGCCGGCGGCGAGGAGGACCGAGAGGCCGAACTCGCGCGAGAGGTGCCAGGCGATCTTGCCGATCGTCGTCGTCTTGCCCGTGCCGTTGACCCCGACCATCAGCAGCACCGCGGGATCGGCGCCGAGGTTGATCGGCCTTCGCTCCCCCGCGGCGGCCACCTCGGCGAGGATCTCGATCAGCCTCTCGCGCACCGCGGCCCCGTCGGCGGCAACCTCGCCCGCCTCGACCTCCCGCTCCAGCCGCTCGACCACCTCGGCGGTGGTCGGCGCCCCGGCGTCGGCGTAGATCAGAGCTTCCTCCAGCCGTTCCCAGGTCTGATCATCAATCCGGTCAAAGAAGCTGGCGGAGATCTCCTCGCTCAGCGCCTGGCGGCTTTTGGCGAGGCTTTCGCGCAGGCGGCGAAAGACACCGCTGCGCTCCTCCCCCGCCTCCTCGACCGGTCTGGCCGGCCCCGGCTGGCGCGCGCCGAGGTCAAAGATCTCCTGCCAGGAGGTCGGCACAGCTCAGGCGGCCGCCACGGATCCCGGCGCGGCCGAGCCCTCGGCCGCCGCGGCGTCGTCCACTCCGACGTCCTCGCTCCCCTCCTCCTCAGGCCCGACCGAGATGCCGGCGAATGGCGGCGGCCCCTCCGCCGAGCCCTCCTCCGCCGCGGCGACCTCGCGCGGCAGGCGGCGGGAGACGACCTTGGTCACCCCATCGCCGCCCATGCTGATCCCGTAGAGCACGTCGGCGGCGTCCATCGTGCGCTTCTGGTGGGTGACGACGATGAACTGGGCGCGATCGGAGAAGCGGCGAACCAGCTGCAGGAAGCGATCGATGTTGGCATCGTCGAGCGCCGCCTCAACCTCGTCGAGGATGTAGAAGGGACAGGGGCGGGCAAGGAAAACGGCGAAGACGAAGGCCAGCGCGACCAGCGACTTCTCCCCGCCGGAGAGCAGTGAGAGCTTGCGGGTCGACTTGCCGGCGGGGGTGACCTCGATCTCCACCCCGAGCTCCTCCCGCTCCTCTTCCTCCCCCTCGCCCTCGCCCTCCGGCCCCAGGGCCTCGGCATCGCGGACGGGGTGCAGGCTGACCCGGCGCAGGCGACCGCGCCCGCCGGGGAAGAGGTGCTCGACCATCTCCTCGAAGTTCTGCGCGGTGGCCGCGAAGGTCTCCTCGAAGGCGCGCTCGATCTCGCGGTCGACGTCTCGGATCAGCGTCTCCAGCTCGCGCATCGCCCTCTCCGTGTCCTCGCGCTGGGCCTCCAGGCCCGCGACGTGCTCGCGCGCCTCCTCGTACTCGCGCTCGGCCAGCGGGTTGACCGGGCCGATCTGAGCGCGGCGGCGCTCCAGGCGCTCCAGCCGGCGATCGATCTCAGCCCGTTCCTCCTCCGTCAGGGGCTCGGGGGCCGGGCCGAGCGCCTCGCCGAGGCGCTCGGCGATCGCCGCCAGCTCCCGCGCCGCCTCGGCCCGGCGATCGCCGAGGTGGGCGGCCTGAACCTCGGCTTTGGTCAGCTCATCGGCGGTCTCCTTCAGCTCCGCCTGCAGTTCGAACTCGCGCTGGGAGCAGGCCCGCATCTCCTCCGCGATCTCATCGCCGTCGCCCTCGCTGCCGACCACCGTTCCCTCGGTCATCTCGACCCGGGCGCGGATCGCGGAGCCGGCGCCGGCCATCGCCGCCGCGGCGGCGCGCACCTCCCCCGCCAGCTCCTCCCCGGCCACCATCGCCATGCGCAGCGCCTCGCGATGGCGCTCACCCAGCAGGCCCTCGGCTCGCCGCGCGTGGCGGGCGGCCCGCTCGGCGCCGGCGCGAACGGCGCCGAGAGCTGCCTCGCGTGCCGACTCAGCGGCATCGGGGGAGCGGGCGAGCGCCAGGCCCTCCACCGCGCCCGCCAGCCCGGTATCGATCTCCGCCAGCTCCTCCGCCAGCTTGCGCGCCCGCTCGGCCGGAGCGGCGCCGGTGCCGAGGTCGAGTGTCAGCGGGCCCAGCTCGGCCCGCAGCGCCTCCAGGGCGGTGGCCAGCTCCGCCTCGCGCCCGGCGAGGCTGGCGGCGCGCACCGCCACCCGCTCCTGCTCTGAGCGCAGCTTGGTCAGCAGACCCCAGGCGTGCGTGCGCTCGCGGTCGCGGACGGCGAAGCGCTCCTCGGCGCCGCGGCGGCGCTCGCTCACCTCGGCCAGACGCTCCTCGATCCCGGCCCGCTTGGCGCGGGCCCTCTCCGCCGCCTCCTCGGCGGCGGCGGCCCGGTCGGCGTCGAAGCGCAGGTCCTCGCAGACCAGCCGCCCGCGCAGGCCCAGCTCCTCGCGCTCGATCCGCGCCCCCAGCTCCGCTGCCTGCGCCTGGCGTTTCAGCGGCCGCAGGTGAGCGCGCGCCTCGCGCTCCACATCGAGTGCCCGGTCGAGGTTGTCGCGGGCGGCGCGCAGCTTCAGCTCGGCCCGCCGGCGGCGCTTGCGGTGCTTGCCCAGACCGGCCGCCTCCTCGACCAGCAGGCGTCGCTCGCGCGGTTTGGAATGGACGATCGACTCGACCCGGCCCTGGCTGATCACGGAGTGCATCTCGCGACCCAGGTTGGCGTCGGAGAGGACCTCGACCACATCCACCAGGCGGCAGCGGGCGCCGTTGAGGCGGTAGCCGCCCTCGCCGGAACGGTCGAGGCTGCGTTGCACGGCGATCTCGGAGAACTCGCTCGCCGCCCGGCCGTCGGAGTTGTCGATCACGACCTCCACCTCGGCTGAGCGCCGCAGGCCGACCCCCTTGCCTCCGGCGGAGATCACGTCCTGCATCGAGGCGCCGCGGACCGCCCCCGGGCTCTGCTCACCCAGCGCCCACAGCACCGCGTCGGTGATGTTCGACTTGCCCGAGCCGTTGGGGCCGACGATCACGCTGACCCCGGGCGAGAACTCAAGCCTCGCCCGTTGGGGGAACGACTTGAACCCCTTCATCGTGATCGATTTCAGATGCATCTCGTCCCTCGTCCTCGGTTCTGGTTGGCCTAAGGCTCGCGATTGTGTCGGACGCGAAGCCCCCTCAGCCCCCTCAGCCCCCGAGCAGGTTCAGCGCCTGCTCGGCGGCGGCCTGCTCGGCCGCCTTCTTGCTCCGGCCCACCCCCTCCCCGACCCGCTCGGAGTCGACGATCGCCGCGACCTCGAAGGTCCGTCGGTGCGGTGGGCCGGTGGCGGCGAGCACCTCGTAGCTTACGCGCGACCCGCGCCGGGCGAGGAGCTCCTGCAGGGCGGACTTGAAGTCGATCCGGGTCTCGGCCGCATGCTCTATCCGCGGCTCAAATGCCGCCGCCACGGCGGCCGCCGTTGGCCCGAAGCCAAAGGCGACAAAACAGGCCCCGATCAGCGCCTCGGTGGCCTCGGGCAGTGGCCGCTCCCCGCCCAGCAGGACCTCGGCCGGGATCGCCGCCTGGAACTCCTCGGGCTCCGCCTCGCGCAGCATCTCCGGCACGCCCAGCAGGCGGCCGACCTCGGCGCAGGAGACGCCGCTGACCGCCTGGTTGTGGACCTTGGTCAGGCCGCCGGCGTCGAGGTCGGGGAAGCGGTCGAGCAGATGGGAGGCGACCGAGAGCCCCAGCACGCTGTCGCCGACGAAGGCCAGCCGCTCGAAGGAGTCGACCCGGTCCTCGGTCCAGGAGGAATGGGTCAGCGCCCTGGCGCGCAGATCCTCGGGCAAGGCCCGGATCAACTCCTCCAAACCCTCAACCGCCACGGGGCGCCGGCTACCCGCCCGCCTCTGAGCGCGGCGGCGAGCGAAGATCCATTTCCGCCTCCCTCCTCGCGGGCGGCAGCCGATGAGGGGGGCGGGATCCGATGTTCATCGTTTGAGCACGAAGGCGACCGCGTCCCCGACCGTCTCGATCTTCACCGCCTGCTCCTCGGAGATGGAAATCCCGTAGCGGTCCTCCAGCTCCATGACCAGCTCGTAGAGGTCCAGGGAGTCGGCGTCGAGGTCCTCCTTGAAGCGAGTCGACTCGGAGATCCTCCCCGGCTCGACCTCCAGCTCCTCGGCCAGGTGGGAGCGGACCAGGTCGAGGACTTCATCGTGGGTCATCCTCTGTTCCTATCAGGTGTCGGCGGCGAGCGAGCCGCGCGTGGCGCCTGCCTCGCGCAGCAGCGATGCGGTTCGGTCCACCGCATCGGTCTCCACGCAACGCGCCGCCAGGCGCACCGCGTTGGCGATCCCCTCGGCGCCCGAACTGCCGTGCCCGACGATCGCGATCCCGCGCAGGCCGAGCAGGATCGCGCCGCCGGTGGTGTCGGGGTGCAGCTCACGGCGCAGGCCGCCGAGGGCCGGGCGCAGCAACAGCCCCCCGGCGGCGGCCAGCGGGCCCGAGCGCGCCGCAGCGCGAATCGCGCCGCTCAAGGCGCCCGCCGTCCCCTCCATCAGCTTGAGCGCCACGTTGCCGGTGAAGCCATCGGTGACGACCACGTCGGCCACGGCGGCCGGCAGGTCGCGCCCCTCGACGTTGCCGATGAACTCGATCCCCCCGACCGCTGAAAGCGCCGCGTGCGCCGCGACCACCTCGCCCCGGCCCTTGCCGGGCTCCTCGCCAACCGAGAGCAGCCCGACCCGAGGCCGCCCGACCCCCAGCACCGCGGCGCTGAACGCCGCGCCGAGGAAGGCGAACTGGATCAGGTGCTGGGGGCGGGCCTCGACGTTGGCGCCGACGTCGAGGAAGAGCACCGGCTTGCCGGGGACCGGAAGCCGCACGGCCAGCGCCGGTCGCTGCACGCCGTGCAGGCGCCGCAGCCCGAAGGTCGCCGCGGCCATCGCCGCCCCGGTCGAGCCGGCGCTGGCCATCGCGCCCGAGCCTCCCTCGGCGACGTCTCGGGCCGCGCGCACGACGGAGGCCTGCGGCCGGGAGCGGACCGCCGCAATCGGATCCTCCTGATTCGAGATCCACTCCGAGGTCGCGACCACCTCGACCCCCTGCACCCCCTCGAGGCCAAGCGCCTCGGGTGGACCGAACACCCGCACCCCGATCCCGTCGGCGGCGGCGAGCCTCGCCCCCTCGGCCAGCAGGCTGAATCCACCCTCCGCCCCGAAGCCGTCGAGGGCCACGGTCACGCCGCGCCCGGCGGGCATCACTCCTGGTTGTCGGAGGGCGCCGCGGGGGTCTCGGCGACCCGGTGAGAGATCACCTCGCGCCCGGCGTAGGTACCACAGGTGGGACAGACGCGGTGGGGCAGGCGCGGGCTGTGGCAACGCGGGCACTCGTTCAGCCGCGGCTTTGCCGCCCGGTGCGTGGCCCGCCGCTTGTCGCGCCGGGCGCTGGAGGTTCTCTTCTTCGGGACGGCCATCGGTCGCGGAATGGTAGCCGTTAGGCAAGGTCCTGGTAGACGGCTCGGACAACTGCCAGCTCCTCAGCCTGCCAGACCACCTGCCCTCCGCACCAGCGGAGCACTCGCTCCAGACGCTGGGGCTCAAAGACGTCGCCGATCACCAGCGAGCGCGACTGCTCCCTCACGCGGCGAAAGAGGGCCTGCATTTGGCCATCGTCGAGCCGGTTGACGGAGAGGACCGAGATCACCAGGTCCCAGGGGCCGTCGGGAAGCGGGTCCTCGATCCGAGCGAGCTGGACGTCGTCATAGGTCTGGCGGGCGCGAAAGACCATGTCGGGGCTCGAGTCAAGGCCCACGACCCAGGCCTCGGGATAGGCCTCGATCAGGCGCCGGGTGGTCTCGCCGGTCCCCATTCCCAGCTCCAGCACCCGGTCGGGGGCGAAGGGGATCGCCGCCACCGTCTGCTCCTGCAGCTCGTCGTAGCGGGGCAGCTCGGCGCGAATCCGCTCCAGGTAGACCTCTGGTGTCCAGTCGAATTGGTCCATTCCGTAATCTCGTCCTTAGGGGGAGTTTCCATCGTAAGTCTCGGCCCAGCGGAGGAGCGCCATAAAGCAAACCCCAACCACGATCGTCGACCTCTCCCGACTCTCGCTGTCTCATGGCGAGGGCCGGCAAATGGCCGTGGGGGTCCTGCTCGCCCGATTCGAGTTGGGCGGAGCGGACTACTCGGCGGGGCGGGGGAGAATCGAGGCCCGCCTCGACGTCTCCCGGACCAGCGGTGGCCACGCCCTTCGCCTTCGCTTCCCGGTCGAGGTGGAAGGCCCCTGCATGCGCTGCCTGGGCCCAGCCGCGCTGGAGCTCGAGATTGACGCCCGCGAGGTCGACCATCACGACACCGAGGACGAGGAGCTGCTCAGCCCCTACGTCGAGGAGGATGAGCTCGACCTGGGCCGCTGGGCCCAGGACGCGATCGCCCTTGCCCTACCGGCGCAGCTCCTCTGCCGCCCCGACTGCGCCGGCCTCTGCCCGGTGTGCGGGGAGTCTTTGAACGGCTCCGACCCGGCGACACACGCCCACCGCACGGGCATCGACCCCCGCTGGGACAAACTCAAAGAGCTGGGAGCGAAGCCGCGCTAGGCACGCCCACCGAGGGCCGAGCGGCCCCGGTTAGGGCTGCTCCAGCTCCGCAGCCGGCTCTTCGTCGCGGCCGGCGAGGCGGTCGCGGCCCCGCTGCACGGCCGCCAGGAACTTCTGCAGGTTGACCTCCAGGGTGTTGAGGATCTCGTCGGCGTAGTCCTCGGCGCCGAGGCGGATCTCCCGCTCGCGGGTCCGCGCATCCTCGACGATCTCATCGGCGGCGCGCTCGGCCTGCTTGGTGACCTCCTCATCGGAGATCAGCCTGGCCTGCTGCTCGCGGGCCTCGCGCACGACCCGCTCCGCCTCCCGTTTCGCCTCGGCGAGCATCTCCTGGCGCTCCTTGACGATCCAGCGGGCCTGCTTGATCTCCTCGGGGATCGTAGCCCGCATCTGGTCCAGGAGGTCATAGATCTCCTCGCGGTCCACGCGCACCTGGTCCGTCAGCGGGACGGGACGGGCGTTGTGGACGACGTCGTCCAGCTTGTCTATGAGGACCAGAACGTCCATCAGCAGGTCGTAAGCCTACGTGTCGGCGGCAACTTTGGTGAAGAAGCCGTTATTTCGCCGGCTTTTTGCAAACTCTCGCCCACAGAACCTCCGAACCCGGCAGCCTATCTGTCGCCGAACCGCGCCGCCAGGGCGGCGGCGACCGGCGCCGGCACCAGGTCGGAGACGTCGCCGCTGAAGGTGGCCATTTCCTTCACCCCGGTGGAAGAGAGAAAGCTGTAGTGGGGAGAGGCGATCACATAGACGCTCTCGATCCCGGGATCCAGCTTGCGGTTGAGCTGGGCCATCTCAAACTCATACTCAAAGTCAGAGATTGCCCGCAGCCCCTTGACGATCACCGTGGCGTTGTTTTCGCGGGCGAACTCGACCAGCAGGTTGGAGAAGATCCTCACCTCGACGTTGGCCAGGTCTGCCGTCGCCTCACCGATGAACGCCTCCCGCTCGGGCGCGGTGAACAGCGTCCGCTCCTTGCGCAGCGGGTTGTTGACCACGCCGACCACCACCCGCTCAAAGACCTGGGCGGTGCGAGTGATGATGTCGATGTGGCCGTTGGTCACCGGGTCATAGCTGCCCGGGCAGACCACGATGCCATTGCGCTCGCTCATCGACTCACCGCCTGGCCATAGATGGAGACATCGGCGGCGCCGTAGCGGCGCTGGCGCAGGCGCTCCAGCGAGTCCAGGCGCAGCGGGTTGCCGGCGCCGCTCTCCACCACGATTCGCCCCCCGGGGGCCAGCAGGCGTGGCAGATGGTTGTCGAGCTCAGGTCCCACGCGGTCGGCGAGTCTATAGGGGGGATCGACGAAGACCAGGTCAAAGCGGGGCGGGTCGGGGGCCTCGGCGACGCCGAGGAGCCAGCGCCCAGCCTCGGCGCGAACCAGCTGCGAGCGCTCGCCAAGGCCGAGGCGCTGGAGATTGCCGAGCGCCGGCCTGGTCTCGCGATCGACCAAAACGGCGTGCGCCGCGCCGCGCGAGAGCGCCTCGATCGCCAGGGCGCCGGTACCGCAGTAGAGGTCAAGGACGCGGGCCCCGGGCGGCGTCTCCCCCAGGGCGGAGAAGATCGCCTCGCGCACCCGGTCTGAGGTCGGCCGCACCTTCCAGCCGCGCGGGGCCGCCAGCGTCTGCCCCCGCAGCTCTCCCGCGATTACGCGCATCGCCCCGGATCGGTGCCGGCGCTCCTCACCCCGGCTGCCCTCATGCCCCGCGGCGCGACGATCGGCGGACGCCGCCTCACAGCGGGATCAGATCGCTTTGCCCGGCGCCGAAGCGGCGCCGGGCGGCCTCCATCAGCGGGCCGAGGGCCGGGGCGTCGAGGGAGCCGTGGCGGCGCAGCAGGGCCAGGACCTCGTCCCGCGCGGCGATCAGGGTTGGCGTGTCCTCGGGGAGGGTGGCGACTGCAAAACGCGGCAGACCGTGCTGGCGGGTACCGAGGATCTCCCCCTCCCCGCGCAGGCCGAGGTCGATCTCGGCAAGCTTGAAGCCATCGCCCTCTCGCGCCACGGCCTGCAGACGGCGCCGCGCCAGCTCCCCCGCCCGCTCGCTGAAGAGCAGGCACTCAGAGGGGTGCTCCCCCCTCCCCACCCGACCGCGCAGCTGGTGCAGCTGGGAGACGCCGTAGCGCTCGGCCCCCTCGATCAGCATCACCGTCGCGTTGGGCACGTCGATCCCGACCTCGATCACCGTGGTCGCAACCAGCACGTCGGTTGCGCCGCGGACAAACGCCTCCATCGCCTGGGCCTTGCGAGCGGAGGGCATCTGGCCGTGGATCACGCCCAGCTCAAAGCCCTCAAGATCCTCCGCCGCCAGGCGCGCGGCCTCCACCTCGGCGGCCCTGCCCGCCAACTTCTCGGACTCCTCGACCAGGGGGCAGACGACGTAGGCCTGGCGTCCCTGGCGCAGCCGCTGGCGCACGAACTCGTAGGCCTTGGCCCGACCCTCCTCCTCCACCACCCGCGTCCGCACCGGCGCTCGCCCGGCCGGCAGCTGCCGCAGCGCGGTCATGTCCAGGTCGCCGTAGGCGGTCAGCGAGAGCGTCCGCGGGATCGGCGTCGCGGTCATGTGCAGCACGTGCGGGGCCATCCCCTCCACCCCCTTGGAGTCCAGGGCCCGGCGCTGCTCGACCCCGAACCGGTGCTGCTCATCGACCACACAGAGGCCGAGCCGGGCGAACCGCACGGCGGGATCGATCAGGGCGTGGGTGCCGAGGACCAGGCCCAGCTCGCCGCTGGCCAGCCGCTCATGCGCCTCCCTGCGCCTCGGCGCCGGCGTCGCTCCGGTCAGCAGGGCGAACGGTGTGGCCGCCGCCGCCAGCAGCTGACCCAGGGTCCCGGCGTGCTGTTCGGCGAGCGTCTCGGTCGGCGCCATCAGGGCCGCCTGGAAGCCCGCTTCCAGCGCCCGCAGCATGGAGTAAAGGGCCACCACCGTCTTCCCCGAGCCCACCTCGCCCATCAGCAGCCGCTGCATCGGCTGGCCGGAGTCCAGGTCGCGATCGATCTCCTCGAAGGCCCGCAGCTGATCCCCGGTCGGGGCGAAGGGCAGGGACTCGATCCAGCGCTCCACCATCGCTCCCGGCTTGCCCAGCCGCGGCGCCGGCCGAGCCACCCGACGCGCCCTTTTTCGCACCGTCAAAACCGCCTGGTAGAGGAACAGCTCTTCGAAACCCAGCCGACGGCGAGATTCCACCACGTCGGCCTCGCTCTGGGGAAAGTGAACGGCCCGGATCGCATCCCCCACCCCGGCCAACCGCCGCCGCGCCCGCAACTCCGCCGGCAGTCCCTCGATCGCGTTGGAAGCCAACCCGCTCGCCTCCTTGACCCAATCCCGTATGCGCTGGGCTTTCAGCCGCTCGGTCGCCGGATGCACGGGCACCAGCTCCCCCCCGCGGGGGCCCTCTTGGGGCGGCTCCCCGCTGGCCCGCGGGTCAGCCTCCACGAACTCGTGTTCGGAGACCCGGAAACCACGTTTGTCCCTCGAGCCGGTGAGCAGCAGCGCCGTTCCCGGCGTCAGTTTCGCCCCCACCCACGGCTGGTTGAACCAGGTGGCCCTGATCGAGCCCGACTGGTCGCCGACCTTGACCGAGAGGATCGAGAGGCCGCGCCGGCGGAACTGGCTCGGCCTGGCGCCGAGCACCTCGACCGCCACGGTGGCCCGGCGCCCCGGCTCCAGCACCCCCAGCGGTTCGATCGTCCGATCGCGGTGGCTGTGGGGGAAGCGCATCAGCAGATCGCCGACCGAGGAGATGCCGCCCTCGGCGGCGGCCTCGGCGAGCCTCGGCCCGACCCCCTCCAGGGCCCTCAGCGAGACGTCCAGGACGCTCGGGCGCGGCCAGTGCACGGGTGCCTGGCGCAGCCGCGCCCGGTCCACCCGGGAGGCACCGGCGAAGGAGCGCACTACTGGGCGGCCAGCAGCCACCACCAGCTCGGCTGGCCGCCCTGATGGGCCTCGATCTGGACCCCAGCGGGCAACTGGGCGTGGAGATCGGGCAGTGGAATCGGGGCACCCTCGCCGACAATCACGCTGACGATCTCCGCCCCCTCGGCGAGCTGGGCGATGGTCCTCGCCAGAGTCGAGCCGGCGGGGCCCCAGGCGACGATCTCCCCCTCCACGAAGCCCACCGCGTCGCCCTGGCGGAAGCGGCCGCCAGGGTCCTCGCGGGCCGCGGGGGCGACGCCACCGGTGGCGATCCTCCCCAGCACCTCGCCCAGGCGCCGGGCGTTCACCTCGGCCGACTCGGCGGGGTCGAGCTCGACCAGGGCCAGCAGGCCCGCCTGCTGGGAATGAGCGGCGAGGACCAGGGCCGGCTTCTCGGAGAGCTCGCAGGCGCGTTCGGCGGCCATCGCCACGTTGGAGGAGCTGGGCAGCACCAGCACCTCCTCCGCCGGGACCTCGTGGATCCCCGCCAGCAGCTCATAGGTGGAGGGGTTGAGGGTCTCACCGCAGGGAACGACGTTCGCGCCGAGCTCGGCGAAGAGCCGCTCCATCCCGGCGCCCGCGGCCACCGCGAGGACCCCCGTGCGCCCCGGGGCGAGCCTTGCCTCGCGCGCGGCCACCTGCTCGCGCATGTCGGCGACGTCGAGGTTGGTCACCTTGGCCTCGCCCTCAAAGAGGGCGACGGCCGCCTCCGGCTCGTCGGTATGGACGTGGACCTTGAGCGTCACCTCGTCCCCGACGACCAGGATCGAGTCTCCCAGGGCCTCCAGGCGCGGCACGAACTCGCGCCCGGAGAGGTCCCGGCCGGAGACGATGAAGTTGGTGCAGTAGCGGAAGTGACTGTCCGCGTGGTGGGGGCGGCTGAGGCGCGGAATCTCGGGCCGGGGGACCTCGGGCAGCTGGCTGCCCTCTCCCCGCAGTCCGGCGACCACCCCGGCGAGGATCAGCACCAGGCCATAGCCCCCGGCGTCGACGACACCCGACTCGCGCAACACGCCGAGCTGCTCGGGGGTCCGCTGCACCGCCTGCTCGCCGTCGGCAATCGCCCGTTCGAGCACCGCGGCGAGGATCGCGTCCTGCTGCTCCTCGCTGACCTCCCGGTCGAGCCGTTGGCTGCCCGCCTCCATGTGGGCCAGCTGGCGGGAGATCGAATGCGCCATCTCGCGAAAGACGGTCAGCATCGTCCCCTCCGCCGGTTCGCGCACCGAGTCATAGGCCGCATCGGCCGCGCGGCCGAAGGCCGAGGCGACCAGCACGGGATCGATCAGCTCCCCCGGCCTGCTCGCCAACTCCTCCGCCGCACCGCGGACGATCTGGCTGAGGATCACGCCGGAGTTTCCGCGCGCCCCCATCAGCGCCGCCCGGGCCAGGGCCTGGACCAGCTCGGTGCGGCCGACCTCGTCGACCTCCAGCTCGGCGAGCCGGTCGAGCTCCTCGGTCACGGCGCGCAGGGTCATCGCCATGTTGTCGCCGGTGTCGCCGTCGGCGACGGGGAAGACGTTTAAATCGTTGACCTCCTGGCGCCGCGCCTCGAGTGAGGCGTAGGCGGAGATCACAACTCGGCGGAAGCGGACGATCGATGGATCCGGCATCTAGCCAAGGAATCTATTCGGCGCCGTAGATGGCTGAAGACACCGGGCCGAGATGCCATTGCTAGCGTGACCCAATGCGCGGCTTCGCCACCTGGTGCACGGGTCACCGCAAGACGGTGATCATCGGCTGGTTCATCGCCCTGATCGGGGTGGGAATCATCGCCGGCACCGTGGGGGCCAACTTCAACGAAGAATTCAAGCTGCCCTCATCTGACTCCAAGCAGGCGCTTGACCTGCTGGAAACCAGGTTCCCGGCGCAATCGGGGGCCACCGCTCAGATCGTCTTCAAGGCCGAAAGCGGAGTCCGATCGCCCGCGGTCCGCAGGAGGATGGAGGGGGCATTCGCCGCGATTGAAAGGTTTCCCCACGTCAGCGAAGTGGCCAGCCCATACCGCAAGGGCGGCGGCGCGACGATCAGCGGCGACGGCAGGATCGCCTACGCGACGATCCAATTCGACGCCCAGGACAACAAGCTGAATAAGGAAAAGACCAAAGAAATCATCGCCACCGCGCAGGGCGCCGCGGGCAACGGAATGCAGGTCGAGCTCGGGGGGCAGCCGGTGCAGGAAGCGACCGCCGAAAAAGGCGGCTCCTCCTCCTTCGCCATCGGCCTGCTGGCGGCGATCGTCGTCTTGCTCCTCACCTTTGGCTCGGTCGTGGCGATGGGCCTGCCGATCCTCACCGCCCTCTTCGCCCTCGGCGTCGGCATCAGCCTGGTCGAGCTGGGCACCCACGTCTTCGATACGGCGAGCTTTGCCCCCGTCCTGGCGGCGATGATCGGCCTGGGCGTCGGCATCGACTACGCGCTGTTCATCCTCACCCGCTTCCGCAACGGGCTAGACGAAGGGCTCGAGCCACGCCCGGCCGCGATCCGGGCCGTCGACACGGCCGGCCGCGCCGTCCTCTTCGCCGGAACCACGGTGATCATCTCGCTGATGGGGATGCTTTTGCTCGGCATCAATTTCCTCTACGGGGTGGCGGTGGCGGCGGCGCTGGCGGTGCTGTTCACGATGATCGCCGCGCTGACCCTGATGCCGGCGCTGCTGGCGATCGCCGGGCACCGGGTCGACCGGCTCCGGGTCCCCGGCCTCGGCCGGCGCTCGAGCAGTGTCGATGAAAACGGCCGCTGGTTTCGCTGGAGCCGGGGGATCCAGCGCCGGCCGGTGCTCTCCATCCTCCTCTCCGGCGGGCTGCTGCTGATCCTCTGCATCCCGGCGCTCTCCCTTCGCCTGGGCTCCAATGACGCCGGCACCGAACCGGCGGGGAAGACCACCAGGCAGGCCTATGACCTGCTGGCCGAAGGCTTCGGGCCAGGGTTCAACGGCCCTCTGGTGATGGTCGCCGCGCTCCCCGGCAGAGGCGAAGACGCCGGCCTCACCCAGCTCTGCCAGACGCTGAAGGGCGAGGAAGGGGTCGCGGCGGTCACCCCGGTGAGGCTCAATCCGGCGGAAAACACCGGCGTGTGCAACGTGATCCCGACGACCTCGCCCCAGAGCGCGGCGACGACCAGCCTGCTGAACCACATCCGCGACGTCGTGATCCCACCGATCGAGGCGAGAACGGGCG
Source organism: Solirubrobacterales bacterium (assembly GCA_035534175.1). Taxonomy (GTDB): domain Bacteria; phylum Actinomycetota; class Thermoleophilia; order Solirubrobacterales; family 70-9; genus DATLSM01. The sequence continues at coordinate 27,369 of DATLSM010000030.1, forward strand.
CCCAGCTGCATGTCGGCGGCATCACCGCGATCTTTGAGGATTTCGGCAACGCGATCTCGGAAAAGCTGCCGCTGTTCATCGGCGTCGTCGTCCTGCTCTCGGCCCTGCTGCTGATGATCGTCTTCCGCTCGCTGCTGGTGCCGCTGAAGGCGATGGTGATGAACCTGCTCTCGATCGGCGCCGCCTTCGGCATCATCGTCGCCGTCTTCCAGTGGGGCTGGGGGGCGAGCCTGATCGGCGTCGACAACACCGGTCCGATCATCTCCTTCTTTCCCGTCTTCCTCTTCGCCATCGTCTTCGGCCTCTCGATGGACTACGAGGTCTTCCTCATGTCGCGGATCCACGAGGAGTGGGAGAGCAGGGATGACGCCACCGAAGCGGTGACCCGCGGCCTGGCGCTGACCGGCCGGGTGATCACCGCGGCGGCGGCGATCATGGTCACCGTCTTCGCCTCCTTCATGCTCGGGGAAGAACGGATCATCAAGCTCTTCGGCCTCGGCCTGGCCTCCGCCGTTCTGATCGACGCGGTGATCATCCGCTCGGTCCTGGTGCCGGCGATCATGCAGCTGCTCGGCCGCCGCGCCTGGTACTTCCCCCCATGGCTCAGCCGCTTGCTCCCCAGGCTGCACGTGGAGGCCGGCGAGGTCCAGCCGCTGCCGGCCGAGTCAGACGCCTGAGGCGGGCTGGCCTCAGGCGGCCTTGGTGACCTTGTTGGCCTTCAGGCAGCGGGTGCAGACGTAGGCCCGCAGCCGGCGCCCGTCCTCGACGATCCGCACCTTCTGCAGGTTGGGGTCAAAGCGCCGCTTGGTGGCGACCATCGAGTGGCTGCGGGACTGGCCGAACGCCGGTCCCTTGCCGCAGCTGTGGCATACCTTGGCCATCGGCAGGCCAGATGGTAACCCCTCAGGCCAGCAGGCGTTTGAGCAGCGTCATGCGGGCCACGGTGAGCGCGGCGTTGCGGCCCTGGTCGCGCTTGCCGCCGCCGGCACGGGCCAGCGCCTGCTCCATCGTGTCGCAGGTGATCAGGCCAAAGGCGCAGGGCACCCCGGTCTGCAGCTGGACGTCCTGGATCCCCCGGGCCGCCTCGGCGCAGACGAAGTCGTAGTGGTCGGTCTCCCCCCGGATCACGACGCCCAGACAGGCGACCCCGGCGAAGCGCCCGCTCTGGGCGTGGAGCTTGGCGGCGAAGGGCAGCTCGTAGGCGCCCGGCACCGAGACCTGGCTGACCGAGGAGGCGGGCACCCCGGCCAGCTCAAACCCCTCGTTGGCGCCGCGGAGGAGCCGCTCGGCCAGCTCCTCGTAGAAGCGCCCGACGCAGACGGCAAAGCGCAGGGGGGCAAGGATCGCCCGCTCCCCCGGCGCGAACTGCTCGAGGAAGGCCGTCGACTCAGCCATCGCTATCCGCCGCCGAGGAGCCGCGGGCGTCGCGGCGCTCCTCGTCGTGGATCATCTCCTCATCCAGGGCGAGACCCTGGTGGTGAAGGGTATGGCCCATCTTGTCCCGCTTGGCCCGCAGGTATTGCTCGTTATGGACGTTGGGCACCGCCTCGATCGGCACCTGCTCGGTGACCGAGAGGCCGTAGCCCTCGAGGCCGACGATCTTTTTCGGGTTGTTGGTGAGGATGCGGATGCTGGTCAGGCCCAGGTCGCCGAGGATCTGGGCGCCGATCCCGTAGTCGCGCAGGTCGGCGGGCAGGCCCAGCCTCAGGTTGGCCTCCACCGTATCGGCCCCCTCCTCCTGCAGCTTGTAGGCGCGCAGCTTGTTCAAAAGGCCGATCCCGCGCCCCTCCTGGGAGAGGTAGAGCAGGACGCCGCGGCGCTCCTCCTCGATCATCGTCAGCGCCGCCGAGAGCTGCTCGCCGCAGTCGCAGCGCATGCTGTGGAAGACGTCGCCGGTGAGGCACTCGCTGTGCACGCGGACCAGCACGTCCTCCGTGCCGTCGACCTCGCCCTTGACCATCGCCACGTGGTGTTTGTCGTCGACCAGAGAGCGGTAGCCGACGGCGGTGAAGTCGCCGAACTCGGTCGGCAGGGCGGTGGCCACGACCCGTTCGACGAGCTTCTCCGTGCGGCGGCGGTAGGCGATCAGGTCGGCGACCGTGATCAGCTTCAGGCCGTGGCGCTCGCAGTAGGGGACGAGGTCGGGGACCCGGGCCATCGTCCCGTCGTCGTTCATCACCTCGCAGATCACCCCGGCGGGGATCAGGCCCGCGAGACGGGCCAGATCGACGCTCGCCTCGGTGTGGCCGGTGCGCTCCAGCACCCCGCCGTCCTTGGAGCGCAGCGGGAACATGTGCCCGGGCACGACGATCTCGCGCGGGCCCGAGCCGGGGTCGATCGCCACCTGGATGGTGTGGGCGCGGTCTTGGGCGGAGATGCCCGTGCTGACGCCGCCGGCCGCCTCGATCGTCACCGTAAAGGCGGTCTGCAGGGGCGCCTCGTTTTTCGCCGCCATCAGGTTCAGCCCCAGCCGCTCGCAGCGCTCGGCGGTGAGCGCCAGGCAGATCAGCCCGCGGGCCTCCTTGGCCATGAAGTTGACCGCCTCCGGCGTGGCGAACTGCGCCGCCATCACCAGATCGCCCTCGTTCTCGCGCTCCTCGCCGTCGCAGACGACGATCATCCTCCCGCGGCGGATCTCCTCGATCGCCTCCTCCACGGTGGAGAACGGGCTCTCGCTCGCCCCGGTTGCGGCTGCCTTTGTTCGCTGCGTCTCGGTCATCTGGCTCACGCTCGTTCCTCTCCGACGAATGGTTGCACCAACCTCTCCACGTACTTGGCCACCACGTCACACTCGACGTTCAGCCTCTGCCCCGGGGCGACCTCGCCGAGGTTGGTCCGCCGCAGGGTCTCGGGGATCAGCGAGACCTCTGCCCAACCCTCGCCCAGCGCCGCCACGGTGAGACTGACCCCATCCAGGGCGATCGAGCCCCGCTCCACCACGTAGCGGGCGAGCGGCAGCGAGAGCGCCAACCGCAGGCGCCGCGCGAACCCCTCCGACCCGAGCGAGAGAACCTCGCCCAGGCCATCGACGTGGCCCTGGACGATGTGGCCTCCGAGGCGATCGGATACTCCCAGCGCCAGCTCCAGGTTGACCCGGTCCCCGGCTTCCAGGGCCCCCAGCGAGGTGAGCTCCAGGGTGGGGTTCATCGCCTCGATCTCAAACCCCTCGCGATCGGCGCTGGTCGCGGTCAGGCAGGCGCCGCTCACCGCGACCGAGTCACCCGGGCCGATCTCGGCGCCCAGACGCGTGGCGATTCGCAACCGCGCCCCGGCGGATCCCGAATCGATCGACCGAACGGTGCCCAGGTCCTCGATCAAACCGGTGAACACCCTCACCACTCCTTGAAGCGCGCCGTGATCAGGGCATCCTCGCCCACCGTGTGCAGGCTGAAGGACAGGGGCACCCGGCGTGCGGCTCGGGCCGGGGGTGCGGCGGGGGTGCCGCCCGGCGGGGCGTCACTGACCCCGGCCTCCCCCCCGCCGGCGGCGTGAGGTGGCGTTTTGGCCCCCGGTTCGGGGCCGGTAATCAGGACCGGAGCGAGGAAGGTTCGAGCCTCATCGATCTGGTCCGCTGCGGCGAAGGCGGCGGCCAGGGTGCGACCGCCCTCCAGCAGGAGGCTGGTGATCCCTTGATCACCGAGGGCAGAGAGGGCGGGTTCGATCGCATCGGCGAGGAGGACCTCGGCGCCCGCCCCGCGCAGGGCGCCGATGCGGGCCGCGTCCGCCGTGGGCGAGACGACGGCGAGCACCGGCGCGCGCTCCAGGCTGCCAAGCAGGCGCGAGTCGAGGGGGAGGCGGGCCCGGCGGTCAAAGACGACGCGAAGCGGCTGGCGCGGCTGGCCCTCGCCGCGCGCCGTGAGCAGCGGGTCATCGGCGAGAACGGTGCCGATGCCGACGGCGATCGCATCAGATTCGGCGCGCCAGCGGTGGACCAGGGCGCGGCTGCGCTCGCCCGAGATCCAGGGGACCTCGCCGGGGACGGTCGAGGTGCGGCCGTCAAGCGACAGCGCAAGCTTGGAGATCACCAGCGCCGTCCCGCTGCGAGCGTGCTTGCGGAAAGCCTGATTCAGCAGCGCGGCCGCGGTGGCCTCCTCGCCGCCGGCCAGCTCGACCTCCACCCCGCCCTCGCGCAGAATCCCGGGGCCGCGTCCTGAGGCCCCCTCGCTCGGGTCCTCAGAGGCGATGATCACCCGGCCGATCCCGGCCTCCAGAATCGCCTCTGTGCAGGGGGGTTGGCGCCCCTGTTGGGCGCAGGGCTCCAGGCTCACATACATCGTCGCCCCGGCAGGATCCTGGCCCCGCTGGCGACAGTCCTCCAGCGCCGCGCGCTCGGCATGCAGGCCGCCCAGTTCGGAGTGCCAGCCCTCGCCCAGCGCCTCCCCAGCGCGCACCAGCACCGCTCCCACCAGTGGATTCGGGCTGACCCACCCCCTGCCGCGCTTCGCCAGCTCCAGCGCCCGCGCCAGGTGCCTGCGGTCGGTGTCTGTGAGGGGAGAGTTCATGCGACCGATTGACTGGTCAATCAACCAATTCTACCGCCCCCCTGCCCCCCGCTCGCGCCGCCGGCGCGCCGAGCACAGGGATACCCTGACCGGCGCCCGATGAAGCTGATCATCCAGATCCCCTGCCTGAACGAGGAGGAGTCGCTGCCGGCGACGATCGCCGACCTGCCGCGCCGGGTGGAGGGCATCGATCAGATCGAGCTCTTGGTCATCGACGATGGCTCCACCGACCGCACGGTCGAGGTCGCCCGGGCCAACGGCGTCGACCACATCATCCGCCTGACCAACAACAAGGGTCTCGCCGCCGGGTTCCAGGCCGGCCTCGACGCCTGCCTCAAGCTGGGAGCCGACGTGGTCGTCAACACCGACGCCGATAACCAGTACCGCGGCGCCGACATCCCCAAGCTGGTCGCGCCGATCCTCGCCGGGAAGGCCGACATGGTCGTCGGCGACCGCCAGATCGCCCAGATCCAGCACTTCTCCGGCATGAAGAAGGCCCTGCAACGGCTCGGCAGCTGGGTGGTGCGGCGGCTCTCGGGGACCGAGATCGCCGATACCACCTCCGGCTTTCGCGCCTACAATCGCGAGGCGGCGCTGGGGCTGCTGGTCGTCGACGAATTCACCTACACCCTGGAGAGCCTGATCCAGGCCGGCAAGATGCTGGTCGCCGTCGACCAGGTGCAGGTGGGAACCAACCCGCAGACGCGCGAGTCCCGGCTGTTTGACTCCAACGGCTCCTACGTGCGCCGCAACGCCCTGGCGATCCTCCGCATCTACGCGCGCTATGAGCCGTTGCGAGTCTTCGCCACCGCGGGGCTGGTGGTCTTCGGGCTGGCAATCGCCGCCTGGATGCCCTTCCTGCTCGACTGGATCCTGAACGGCAACAGCAACGGGCACATCCAGTCGCTGATCCTCGGTGCCGTGCTGTTCATCGCCGCCGTGCAGCTCCTCGCCCTGGGCGTGATCGGCGACCTGCTGGCCGGGCAGCGGGTGATGACCCAGCGGGTATTCGAGCGCGTGCGGCGGGTGGAGCTGGCGCTCGGCGTCGAGCCCTCCCACTACGAGGCGGGCACCGGGCGGGGGCCTTGAGCCCGGCGCCCGAGCGGGACCCGGCCACCTCCGCGGAGGCGCAGAGCTCGGCCGACTACGGCAAGACGGCGAGCTTCCTCGCGGTCGGCGTCGGGCTCACCGGCATCGTCACCTACGCCTACTTCCTGATCGCCTCCCACGTCCTCTCCAAACCCGACTACGGGCAGATCACGGTGCTCTGGTCGGCGGTCTTCATCACCATCTCCACCCTCTACCGACCGATCGAACAGCTGCTCTCGCGCCACATCTCCGAGGGCCTGGTCAAGGGGCACTCGGCGGGGCAGCCGATGCGCGTCGCCTCGACGATCCAGTTCGGCCTCTCGCTCTTTTTCACCGTCGCCGCGCTGGCCCTGCGCGGCCCGATCCAAAATGGCCTGCTGGAGGGAAACGAAGCCCTCTACTGGGTCTTCTTCTCCTCCGTCCTCTTCTATGCCGCCAGCTACTTCGCCCGCGGCTTCCTCGCCGGCAGCCAGCGCTTCGGGCTCTTCGTCGCGCTGATCCTCTCCGAATCGTGCTTCCGCACGATCTTCGCCCTGATGGTCGCGATCGGCATCCTGGGCGGCCAGTCGGCGGTGGCGATCGGGATAACCGCGGCGCCCGCACTGAGCCTGCTGGTGGTCCCCTTCGCCTTACTCCGAGGGGCAAAACAGGCGACCCGGGAATCGCCCGGGCCGGCCGCAGGCCAGGCGCGGGAGACGGCGGTCGAGGACTCCCAATCGGCCTCCGATCGCAATCTGGGTCGGGCCCCGGCGCAGGAGGCATTCTCCTTCCGCAAGGGCGGTGGCTTCGCCGCCGCCGTGCTCCTGATCATGTTCAGCGAACAGGCGTTCCTCAACGCCGGGCCGCTGGTCGTGCGCGCCCTGCAGGGCGCCGCCGCGGCGGGGTTCATCTTCAACGTGCTGATGGTCGCCCGAGCCCCGCTGCAGCTCTTCCAGGCGGTCTCCACCAGCATCCTCCCCCACCTGACCAAACTTCACACCAGCGGCGGCGAGGAGGGAGAGCGCGAGTTCCACCAAACGGTGCGCATCGTGCTGCTCGGCCTCCTCGCCTTCACCGCCCTGGCCCTGCTCTTCATGGCGGTCGCCGGGCCGAGGGCGATGCAGATCGCCTTCAGCAAGAAGTTCACCTATAACCGCCAGGGGCTGCTGCTGGTGACCCTCGGCATGGGGCTCTACCTCTCCTCGGTGACCGTCAACCAGGCCTGCGTCGCGCAGGGACAGGTGCGGCGAGCCGCGCTGCGCTGGATCAGCTGCGCCGCCCTCTTCATCGGCTGGAACTTCGTGCCGCTGGTGGGCAATGAGTTCCTCCGGGTGGAGGTCGGCTTCCTCCTCGCCGCCGGCGTTCTCTTCTCCCTTCTCTACTACGTCTATCGCCGCCCGCGCGAGCGCTCCGAGGACCTGGTCGCGCCCGGCTCGCCGCAGGAGCTGGAGGCCCGGCTGGCGATGATCGACGAGAACGTCTGATTCAGCTCTCGCGCGGGGGCCCGCTGCAGCCTGGCGGTCTCGCACCCCGCAGGGGCTGGCCGCGCTTTAACTGATCGCGGCGAGGATTTCCTCGTAGGCGGATCCCGGATCGGGCGCGGTGAAGATCGCCGAGCCGGCGACGAAGAGGGAGGCGCCCGCCGCGGCCATCGGGCCGGCGGTGGTCGCGTCTATGCCCCCGTCCACCTCGATTTTGGCCCCCCCGACCAGCGGGGTGAGACGGGTCACCTTCTGCGGGGAGGACCGGATGAAGGCCTGGCCTCCCCAGCCGGGATTGACCGTCATGCAGAGGACGAGGTCGGCGAATCCCGCCAGCTCGGCGAGGGCCTCGACCGGCGTGCCGGGGTTGATCGCCACCCCGGCGAGGCAGCCGAGGCCGCGAATCGCGCCCAGGGTGCGGTTGGCGTGGGGCGTCGCCTCGGCATGAAAGGTGATCGAGTCGGCGCCGGCCTGGGCAAAGGCCTCGATCTGGCGCTCGGGGGCCTCGATCATCAGGTGGACGTCGACCGCGCCGCCCGCCGCGTGCACCTGGTCGGCGATCGCCCCGGCGATCAGCGGTCCGATCGTGATCGGCGGGACGAAGTGACCGTCCATCACGTCCACATGGATCACCCGTGCCCCGGCGTCCATCACCTCGGCGACCTGGCTGCCCAGGCGCGAGAAGTCGGCCGAGAGAATCGATGGGGCGACCTGGGGAGAGCCGAGCAAGTCCCTCATCGCCTGCACTCACACCGGCCGGAGCATCGACGCACCGCAGGTCTGACACTGCATGTCCTCGGTGTGGCTCATCCTGGCGATCGTCTGGTGTTCGCCGCAGTTGGGGCACTGGGAAACCAACTCAAAGCGGCGCAGACAGTACACGCAGCGAAAGCGGCCCGGGAGCTGCGTCGGACGCAGCCACGGCTCGCCGCAGCCCGGGCACGGCGCCCGCCGCAGGGGGCTGTCGCGCTCACCAACCTCACTCATCGCGCTCCATCATTGCGCTTCAGGCGGCAGATGAAGAAACCGGTGGTGCGATCGCGGTCGGGGCAAAGCTGAAGGCAGCGCCGATCGAGGGGGGAGGCCAGGCCCGGGGCCCGGGCGCCGAGGTCCTCGACCTCAAGCGGCGGGGCCTCGCCGGCCCGCGAGGCCCCGAGCAGGGCGGAGATCTGATCCTCGTTCTCCCGGCGCGAGATCGTGCAGGTGGAGTAAACGAGAACGCCGCCCGGCCTCAGAGCCCGCGCGGCGCCCGCCAGCGCCAGGCGCTGCATCTCGGCGAGCCGCTCGATCGCCCGCGGCGACTTGCGCCAGCGCGCGTCGGGCCTGGAGGCCAGAGCGCCGAGGTCCGAGCAGGGGGCGTCGAGGAGCACCCGGTCAAATCCCGGCGCGATCTCCAGCTCGGTGGCGTCGGCCTCGATCACGGTGACGCTGCGCAGGTCAAGCCGCACCGCCTGGGCGGCGACCTGCGCGGCGCGGGCGCCGTCGCGCTCGAGCGAGACCACCTCGCCGCGATCGCCCATCCGGGCGGCGATCTGGCCGGTCTTAATCCCCGGGCCGGCGCAGAGGTCGAGGACCTGCTCGCCGCCCCGCGGGTCGAGCACCTCGACCACGGCGGCGGAGCCCCGGCTCTGGGGAGTCAGCCTGCCCTCCTCGACCAGGGCGCTCAGCCGATCCCCGCCCCGCCCCTCAAGGACAATCGTCTCGGCCGCCCCCAGCGGCCACCCGGCCCGCGCCGCCCGGGCCCCGATTCCCGCCTCGGCCAGCTCGCCCAGCAAAAGCTCGCGCGCCGAGAGATCGGCGGCCCCTCGCTCGCCGCTGTGGGGACCGGCATCCGCGCGCGGGGAGCCAGAGGCGGCGGTTGTGTAGGCAACCTCGGCCGGCTCGTTGCAGGCCCCAAGCAGCGAGCGCGCGGCCTCGGGCCCCAGCTCACGCCACCACATTCGCGCCAGCCAGAGCGGCGCCGAGTGGGCGATGGCCGCCGTCTCGGGGGTGGAGTCCTGCCCCAGCAGCGCTTGGCCGAGCGACCTTCGCTCGCGCGAGGCCCGCCGCAGCACGGCGTTCACCAGGCCCGCGGCGTGGGCGGCGCCGGCGCGCTTGACCAGCTCCACCGCCTGGTCCACCGCGGCGTGGTCGGGGGTCGCGTCGGCGAACAGCAGCTCGTAGAGCCCGAGGCGCAGACCGGCCAGCACCGGCGGGTCGATCAGCCCGAGGCCCCGATCGCAGAGGCGCTCGATCGCGGCATCGCTGGTCCCCCGCCGCTGCACCGCGCCGTAGGCCAGACGCTGCGCCTGAGCGCGCTGGCGCCCGGCGAGCCCCTCCCTCTCCGCCGCCTGGCGAAAGGCGAGCTCGGTGTGGGCGCCGTCCTCAAAGGTTGCCCGGATCACCGCGAAGGCCAGGGCCCTGGCGGGGGAGGGATCGCTCACCGCGCCGAGTCGCGCTGGGTTCGCCGCGCCGGGCGCCCGACTCCGGAGCTGGCGATCGCCGGGCTCATAGCTTGGGCAACTGGTGTCCACGCAGGAAGGCGTCGGCGGACATCGGCTTGCCGCCCTGGGGCTGGACCACTTCCAGCCGCAGGGTTCCCCGGCCGCAGCCGAGCAGGAGCACGCCCCATTCGGCCTTCACCTCACCGGCCCTCACCCCGACCTCCACCGGGCGTGCCCGGCGCACCCCCAGTCGCTGGCCGCCGGCCAGCTCCAGATAGGCGCCGATATGGGGGGTCAGCGCGCGCACCGTGCGGGCCAGCTGCTTGGCCGGAAGCGCCGGGTCGAGCCGGCGCTCGCGGGCCTCGATCTTCTCCGCGTAGGTCGCCCGCTCCTCGTCTTGCTCCTCAAACACAAGGCGCCCCTGGGCCTGGAGCTCGAGCGCCCGCGCCGCCAGCTCCCCGCCGAGCCCGGCCAGCCGCGCGCAGAGGGCGGCGAAGTCCTCGTCGGGGCCGATCGGGGTCTCCTCCCTCAGGGCGAGCGGGCCGGAGTCAAGCCCGGCGCTCAGGCGCATGATGCTCACCCCGGTCTGGGCGTCGCCGGCCATGATCGCCCGCTCGATCGGCGCCGCCCCGCGCCAGCGGGGCAGGAGCGAGGGATGGACGTTTAGCATCGGCAGCTCAGAGAGCAACGGCTCGCGGATCAGCTGGCCGAAGGCGCAGAGCACGGCCGCCTCGGGCCCGGCGGAGCGGATTCGCCCCCGCGCCTCGGCGGAGTTCACGTCGCCGCTCTGCAGCAGCTCGATCCCCAGCTCCCGCGCCGCGGTGGCCACCGGGGGCGCCTGGACCTGCCTGCCCCGGCCCCGCCTGCTATCAGGTGGGGTGACGGCCAAAAGCGGGCGGCGCGAGGTCTGGGCCAGGCCGCGCAGCACCGTCGCGGCGAAACTCGAGGTGCCGAGAAAAACGACGTTCATCTAGGCGACCGCGCGGGGGCGGAGGGAGAGAGCGGGGGCCGGGGGTTTGAAACCGTGTCGGATGGCGCCCTCACTCCGCGCTCTTCAGGGATCAGATCTCGGCTCTCGGTGCTCGCCCGCCTCCTCGCCCTCCTCCAGCGGCGGACTGTAGCTCTCCCCCTCGCGCAGCGCCCGCAGCGCACCCTTTCGCTGCTCGCGGCTGGCGCGATCGAGGATCAGCACCCCGTCGAGGTGGTCGATCTCGTGCTGGAGGACCCGCGCCTCAAGGCCCGAGGCCTCGAGCACCACCGGCTCCCCGGCGCCGTCGCGGCCCAAGACCCGCGCGTGCAGGGGACGCTCGACGTCCATCGAGACCCGCGGCAGGCTGAGGCAGCCCTCCTCGGCGACGGCGGCCTCGGGCGAGAGCCACTCCGCCACGGGGTTGATCAGCGCCGAGGGCTCGCTGTCGGGGCCGGCCTGGAAGACGAGGACCCGGCGCAGGATCCCGAGCTGGGTCGCGGCCAGGCCAACCCCCATGCCGTCGCGCATGATCGCGATCATCCGCTCCACCTCGGCCCGCAGCTCGGGGCCGAACTTAACCACCTCCGAGGCCCTGCTCTTGAGCACCGGGTCACCGAACTTGACCACCAGGGCGAGAGCCGCTTCGCGGCGCTCGCGCCGCTCGGCCCCGATCTCCTCCTGCTCCTGGTTCTCGACTTCCAGCGCCTGTTCTTCGCTCACCCGATCGATTGTATGGATCGCCCCGCCGCCGGCGCGATCGGACCTCGACTCACCGGGCAAGGGGAAACGCGAGGCCAGCGGCAGGGGAGGGTTGGGGGCCTGCGATCGCCCCCCTACTGGGGATCGATATCGACCCCGATCGAGACGTCCCGCAGCGAGCGCTCGGCGGCCAGGCGCTCGACCACGGTGCGGATCGCGGCGATCGTGCCCTGGCGATCGATGGCCTTCATCAACAGCCGGCGGCGGTGGCGGTTGCGGACGCGAAACATCGGCGCCGGCCCGAGCAGCTCGGTGTCCTGGGGGAGCGCGGCGCCCAGCTGCGCGGCGAGCCGGGTGGAGACCTCCTCGACCCGCCCCTCGCTCTCGCCGGCCAGCCCGATCCGGGCCAGATGGGAGAAGGGCGGGTAGCGGAGCGAGCGGCGGCGGAGCAACTCGCCGGCCAGGAATCCGGCGGCGTCGTGGCGGGAGGCGTGGTCGATGCTGGCGGCCAGCGGAGCGACGGTCTGGACGATCACCTCCCCCCCGGCCTCCCCCCGCCCGCTGCGCCCGGCGAGCTGAGCGACCATGGCGAAGGTCCGCTCCTCGGCGCGGAAGTCGGGGAAGCGCAGGGTCGCGTCGGCATCGAGGATCGCGCTCAGGGTCACCTCGGGGAAGTCGTGGCCCTTGGCGACCATCTGGGTTCCGACCAGCACCCCGCTCGCCGCAGTGGCGAAGCCCTCGAGGATCTCGGCGTGGGAGCCGCGCCCGGCGGCGGTATCGGAGTCGAAGCGAAAGACGGGCATCGGCGCCAGGCGCTGGCGCAGAAGCGCCTCGATCCGCTCCGTGCCGGCCCCGGCGCGCGACAGCGTGGTGGAGCCGCACTCACCGCAGGCGCCGGGCAGCGACTCGGCGTGGGCGCAGTGGTGGCAGAGGAGGCGGCCGCTGTGGCGGTGGACGATCAGCGAGACGTCGCAGTTGGGGCAGTCCCAGTGGTGCCCGCATGATCGGCAGGTGAGCCAGGGGGCAAAGCCGCGCCGGTTGATCATCACGATCGCCTTGGTCCCCGCCCGGCGCACCTCCTCCAGCGCCTCCCAGGTGGCCCCGTGCAGGGGGCCCGAGCGCGGATCGGCCGAGCGCATATCAAGCACCTCGACCGGCGGCAGGCGGAGGCCGTCGACCCGGCGCGGCAGCTCCAGGCGCGGCAGCGCCAGCCAGGACTCGGGCCTGGGCGTCGCGGTGCCGGCGAGGAGCACGGCGCCACAGCCGGCGGCGCGGCGACGAGCGACCTCGCGGGCGTCATAGCTCGGGTCGCCCTCCTGCTTGTAGGAGGGGTCGTGCTCCTCGTCGATCACGATCAGGCCGAGGTCACGCACCGGGGCAAAGACGGCCGAACGCGGGCCGACGCAGACGCTCGCCTCACCGCTGCGCAGCCGCCGCCACTCATCCCCGCGCTGACCCTCGGTGAGGGCCGAGTGCAGGACCGCGAAGCGGTCCCCGAGCCGGGCGCGGAAGCGGGAGACGGCCTGCGGGGCGAGGCCGATCTCGGGAACGAGGACGATCGCCCCCCTCCCCTGGGCCAGCGCCGCCTCAACCGCCGCCAGGTAGACCTCGGTCTTGCCCGATCCGGTGACCCCGTGCAGGAGCAGCTCGCGATCGGCCCCCGCCGTCCCCCCCAGCGACGCGGCTATCTCCTCCACGGCGCGCGCCTGCTCGGGAAGGAGCCGCGGCGGCTGCTCCGCGCCCAGCGCGACCCCCGGCAGCTTGACCCGCGGCCGGATCCGTCGCTTGCGCACCCCGGCTCCGGGTGGGAGCACCAGCCGCAGGCCGCGGGAGGGAGTGGAGCAGTACTCGCGCGCGACCCACAGGCCGAGACTCACCAGCTCGGGCGGCACTCCCGTCTCCATCGCCTCGATCGGCTCGGCCAGGCGCTCTGGCGGCAGCTCGGAGGACTCGGCCAGCTCGACCACGACCCCGAGGACGCGCCGGCGGCCAAAGGGCACTCGGACCACGCTCCCCACCACCACGTCGGCCATCTCGGCTGGCAGCCGGTAGTCGAACGGCCCGCGCAGGGCGCGGGCGGTTGTCAGCGGCTCGACCTTGGCGATCGACACCCGCCGACGGTATGGAGGGGGGCGGACGCCGCGGGTATGCTCAGCCTCCGTGCGCCGCAGCGAGCGAATATCGGCATCCGATACTGCCTGAGCGAGCGAGGGCGAACCGCTCTGCAATGACAAGCTTCATCCTCAGCCCCGGAGAGCAGGTGATCTTCCAAGGCCACCCCTCCTGGCGGGCGCTCCTCGGTTTCTACCTGAAGGGAATCCTGATCGCAGCAATCGCCGGAGTGGTGGTCAAGCTGCTGGGCGGGGGCAGCGGCGAGGTCTTCCTCGTGATCTTGGTCCTGATCGCGCTGGCGGCGATGATCGGCTTCCTGCGGCGGATGGCGACCACCTACACGATCACCAGCCGCCGTCTCAACATCCGGCGCGGGGTCTTCTCGCGCGAGATCCAGGAGACGCGGCTGGAACGGGTCCAAAACGTCAACTACAGCCAGAACCTCTACCAGCGCCTGATGCGGATCGGCGACGTCGACTTCGACACCGCGGCGAGCGAGGACTACGACTTCGTCTTCGTCGGCGTGGCCGACCCCGGGATGGTCGTTCACCGGGTCGATCAGGCGACCGGCGCGAGGATCGCCTGACCCTGCGCCCGGCGGGTCAGGCAAAAAGCTGCGCTCCCTCTGGCGGGAGACCGGGGTCCTTGCTCGGCCAGCTCAGACGGCCGTGGCCGAGCCCGCCGCGGCGCGGCGCAGAGCATCGGCGCGGTCGATCCGCTCCCAGGTGAAGTCGGCGTCATCGCGGCCGAAGTGGCCGTATGCCGCGGTCTTTTGGAAGATCGGGCGGTGCAGGTCAAGGTAGCGACGGAAGGCTCCCGGCCGCAGGTCGAACTCGGCGTCGACCAGGCGGGAGATCTCGGCGTCGGGGAGCTTGCCGGTGCCGAAGGTCTCGACCATCAGCGAGATCGGGTGGGCGACGCCGATCGCGTAGGCGACCTGAACCTCGCAGCGCTCCGCCAGGCCGGCGGCGACGACGTTCTTGGCCACGTGGCGCGCGGCGTAGGCGGCGGAGCGGTCGACCTTGGAGGGATCCTTGCCGGAGAAGGCGCCACCGCCGTGGCGGGCCATGCCGCCGTAGGTGTCGACGATGATCTTGCGGCCGGTGAGGCCGGCGTCACCGACGGGACCGCCGATCACGAACTTGCCCGTCGGGTTGACGAGAAAGCCCTCACGCAGCTGGCCCTCGTCGAAGAGGCCCGGGACTTCGGCGCCGAGGACGGGGAGCACCACCTGCTCCCAGAGGTCGGGCTTGATCGTCGTCTCGGAGTCGACCCCCTCGGAGTGCTGGGTGGAGATCAGGAGCTTTTCGACCTGCACCGGTCGGCCATCGGCGTAGCGCACCGTCACCTGCGTCTTGCCGTCGGGGCCGAGGTAGGAGAGGGACTTCTCCTTGCGCACCGCGGCGAGCCGCTCCGCCAACCGGTGGGCGATCTGGATCGGCATCGGCATCAGCGACTCGGTCTCGTCAGTCGCGTAGCCGAACATCATCCCCTGGTCGCCCGCCCCGGCGACCGCCAGTTCGTCCTCCACGGCTTCGCCCAGCCGGGTCTCGTATGCGGCATTGACCCCCTGGGCGATGTCCGGCGACTGCTTGTCGAGCGAGACGAGGACCGAGATGTGGTCGCAGTTGTAGCCGTAGTCGCCGTGGTCATAGCCGATCCCGCGGATCGTCTCGCGCACGACCTCGGGCACGTCGAGGTGGACATCGGTGGAGATCTCGCCCGTCACCACCGCCATCCCGGTGCTGACCAGGGTCTCGCAGGCGACGCGACCCTCGGGGTCCTCGGCCATCACCGCGTCGAGGACGCCGTCGGATATCTGGTCGCAGACCTTGTCCGGGTGGCCCTCGGTGACGGACTCCGAGGTGAACAGGTACTCGCCCTCGGCGAGCCGCTTGTCGTTGATCATCACCGGAAGCCTAGCGACGGCGGCCCGAGTGGGGAACGAGGTCGATGACCAGGGGAACGCCCTCCAGGGCATAGGCCTCGCGGATCCGGTTCTCCAGGTGGTAGGCCCAGTCGCGGCTGATCAGCTTGCGGTCGTTGACCTGGATCGCGATCCGCGGCGGGCGCTCGCCGACCTGCGCCGCGTAGTAGAGGCGCAGGCGGCGCCCGCGCCGCGACGGCGGTGGCGTGCGGGCGACCACCTCGGCGACAAAGCGGTTGAGCTCGGGCGTCGGGATCCGCTCGGCGGCGCGGTCGGCCAACTCCAGCGCCCGCGGCAGCAGGCGGGCGACGTTGCGGCCGGCCAGCGCCGAGCAGGTGATGACGGCGGGGCGCAGGCGCAGCTTGCGCTCGGCGCGGGCGCGGGCGTCGTCGATGTCGGTGCGGGTCTCATCCCACTTGTTCATCGCCAACAGGGTGGCGCAGCCGGCGCGCATCGCCAGCTCGGCGGCGCGCAGGTCCTCCGCGGTGAGGCCCTCTGAAGCGTCGCAGAGGACCAGCGCGACATCGGCGCGCTCGACCGCGCGCTCGGAGCGCAGCTGGGCGTAGTAGTCGACGCTGCCGGCCAGCTTCGAGCGGCGGCGCAGCCCGGCGGTGTCGACCAGGATCACGCGGCGCCCGTCGACCTCCAGCTCGGTGTCGATCGCGTCGCGGGTGGTCCCCGCCGCAGCGGAGACGATCACCCGGTCTGAACCGAGGAAGGCGTTGACCAGGGAGGACTTGCCGACGTTGGGGCGCCCGATCACGGCGATCCGGGTGGCGTCATCGGCGGCGGGCCGGGCGGTGCGCTCGCCCAGCAACTCGACCACCCGATCAAGCAGGTCGCCGCTGCCAAGACCGTGGGTGGCCGAGACCGCGAACGGATCGCCGAGGCCAAGCCCGTGGAACTCGGCGGCCAGGTGGGCGTCGTCGGGGCGGTCGGCCTTGTTGGCAACCACCACCACGGGCGTGGCGCCGGCGCGCAGGGTCGCGGCCAGCTCGGCGTCGCCGGCGCGCAGCCCCGCCCGAGCGTCGACAACCATCATCACCACATCGGCCTCGGCGATCGCCAGACGGGCCTGGCGCCGCACGTCGCCAGCCATCTCGGCCTCGTCCTCGAGGTCGATGCCACCGGTGTCGATCAGCTCGAAGCCGACACCGTTCCAGTCGCAGGCCAGGCGCTTGCGATCGCGGGTGACCCCCGGCTCTGCTCCCGTCACCGCCTCGCGGCCGCCGACCAGGCGGTTGACCAGGGTGCTCTTGCCGACGTTGGGGAAGCCGACCACGGCGACGCTGGGTGGCCGGGCGCTCACCCCAGCCCCCGCTCCCGCGCCAGCCCGACCACACGCTCCAAGACCTCGGGCAGTGCCAGAGCGCTGGTGTCGAGCACCACCGCGTCGGGGGCGGCCAGCAGGGCGCCGTGGCGGCGCTCGGTGTCGCGGGCATCGCGCTCGCGCTGGGCGGCGAGAACCTCCTCGGTGTCCTCGCCGGTCTGCGCCGCGCGGCGCCGGGCCCGCACCGCCTCGGTGGCGGTGAGGAAGACCTTCAGCGGCGCATCGGGGCTGACCACCGTGCCGATGTCGCGGCCCTCGGCGACGTAGCGCCCGGCCGCGATCAGGGCCCGTTGGCGGGCGACGATCTCCTCCCTCACCCCCAGGTGGACGGAGACGCGGGAAGCGGCCAGCGTGACCTCTGGCACGCGGATCGCCTCGGATATGTCGCGGCCGCTGAGCCGCACCCGCCCACCATCTAGCTCGATCTCCAGCTCCCGCGCGAGGGCAGCCATCGCCGCGGCGTCATCGGGGCTGGCGCCGCGCTCGATCCCGGCCAGCGCGACGCAGCGATACATCGCCCCCGAGTCGAGGTAGGTGAAGCCGAGCGCGGCGGCGACGCCGCGGGCAACGGAGGACTTGCCGGCCCCGGCGGGGCCATCGATCGCGATCACCATCAGCTGAGCGTATGGGTCTCAGCCAGCCGACAGCGAGGCGAGGTCGGCCTCAAAGCGCGGGTAGCTGACCGCCACGGCGTCGATGCCCTCGACCTCCACCCCATCGCCCGAGGCGAGGCCGGCGATCGCCCCGAGCATCGCGATCCGGTGGTCACCGTGGGAGCGGATCGCGCCGCCGCGCAGGGCGCCCCCACCCTCGATCTCGATCCCCTCCTCGGTCGCCTCCACCCGGCCCCCGAGCGCGCTCAGCGCCTCGGTCACCGTGGCGATCCGATCCGACTCCTTGCGCCGCAGCTCGCCCGCATCGCGGATACTTGTCCTCCCCTCGGCAAAACAGGCGGCGAGGGCGATAAGGGGCAGCTCGTCGATCGCCAGCGCCACCTCGGGGCCGCTGACCTCGGTGCCGCGCAGCGGCGCCGATCGCACCCGCAGGCGACCGATCGGCTCGCCCCCGCGCTCCCCTTCTGGTTCCACCTCCACCCCGGCTCCCATCCGTCGCAGGATCCCCAGCAGCCCGGTGCGGGTCGGGTTGAGGCCGACGCCCTCCAACCGGACCTCGCTGCCGGCCACGAGCAACGCGGCGACGATGAGGAAGGCGGCGGAGGAGAAGTCGGCCGGGACCGCGATCTCGCCCGGCTCCAGTCGAGCCGCGGGCCGCAGGCGAACGAACCGCTCGCCGCGCTCCACCTCGGCCCCGGCCGCGGCGAGCATCCGCTCGGTGTGGTCTCGGCTCGGCGCCGGCTCCACGATCCGCGTCTCGCCCTGCGCCAGGAGCCCGGCGAAGAGCAGGCAGGACTTGACCTGGGCGCTGGCGAGGGGAAGCTCGTAGGCGATCCCCCGCAGCGCAGCGGCCTCGATCTCCAGCGGCACCAGACGCCCATCAACGCAGCGCAGCCGCGCGCCCATCCGCCCCAGCGGCTCGACGATCCGGTCGATCGGCCGGCGGCGGATCGACTCGTCGCCGTCCAGGGTCCAGGAGCCCCGCGGCTGCCCGGCGAGCCAGCCCGGCAACAGCCGCAGGAGGGTGCCGGCGTTGCCCACGTCGAGCTCTGCGGGCCGCGCCCCGCGCAGGCCAACGCCTCGGATTCCCAGGCGGGGCTCGATCCCCCTCGATGAGACCCCCCGGACCTCGCCACCGAGCGCGGCGACGGCGGCCAGGGTCGCGCGGGTGTCGGCCGCGTCGAGGTAGCCCTCGATCGCCGTCTCCCCCTCCCCCATCGCCGCGATCAGCGCCGCACGGTGAGAGATCGACTTGTCCGGCGGCGGGCGCAGGGCTCCGCGCAGCGGGCCGGAGGGCTCAAAGCGCCGGCTCGACATCGACTATCCCTCCGCGCCCAGCACGGTGACCCCGTGACCGAGCTCGGTGAGGAGGGCCTGCGCTCGCCGCGCCTGCTCCTCGCCGGCCACCCAGAGCGAGATCGCGCCCGAGGTCATGTCCGGGGCTGGATGGAGGGCCATGTCCTCGATGTTCACTCCCGCCTCGCCCAGGGCGAGCGCCAGCTCGGCGACGGTCCCCGGCCGGTTGGCAACGACGACGCGCAGCTGGCGCAGCGGGCCGACGTCGTGCCCGGCCTCCAACAGACGCCCCCGGTCCTCGCCCGCCGCCGCGTGCCAGGCGCCAATCGCCTCCCGGTTGCCCTCGCGGATCAGCTCCGCCGCCTGGCGCAACCGCTCGGCGACCGAGTCGACCGCCTCGGCCAGGGCCTCGCCGTTGGCGCTGAAGATGCCCGCCCAGAGCGCCGGGTTGGAGCCGGCGACGCGGGTCATATCGCGGAAGCTGGGGCCCACCTCCGGCATCCGCTCGGAGTCGCGGGTCAGCTCCGCCGCCGCCTGGGCGACCAGCACGTCGGCGACCACGTGAGGTAGGTGGCTGACCGTCGCCATCAGTCGGTCATGGGTCTCGGCGTCGATCGCCTGCGGCCGGGCGCCGATGCCCGCGATCGCGCGCTGAAGGCGATCATAGATCAGGCCGCTGGAGCGCTCGGTCGGCGTCAGGTACCAGCGGGCGCCGTGGAAGAGGTCACCGCGCGCGTTGGCGACCCCCGAGGTCTCCGCACCCGCCAGCGGGTGACCGCCGAGAAAGCGCTCATCGCCGGCCAGCGCGGCGACGATCTCGCGCTTGGTCGAGCCGACATCGGTGACCAGGCCCTCTGGCCCGCAGGCCTCCAGAGCCGCCGCGGCCAGCCGGGGAAGGTCGTCCACCGGCGCCGCGCAGAAGATCAGCTCGGCACCCTCGCAGGCCTCCGCCACCGAGGCGGCCGAGCGATCGATCGCTCCCACCCCTTCGATCGCCAGCTCCCGGGTCGCCCGGCTTGGGTCATAGCCGCTCACCTCGGCACCCAGCCGATCGCGCGCGGCGAGCCCGATCGAGCCCCCGATCAGGCCCAGCCCGAGGACCGCGATCCTCATCCCTGGCGCCGGGACCGCACAGCCGCCGCCAGGCGCTCGAGCACCGAGACGGTCCGATCCCAGTCCATGCAGGCGTCGGTGATCGACTGGCCGTAGGTCAGCCCCACACCCTGCTCGAGCTCCTGGCGGCCCTCGACCAGGAAGGACTCCAGCATCACCCCGACGATCGCCCCGGCCCCGTCGGCGATCTGCTCGGCGATCTCAGCCGCGGCCTGCGCCTGGCGCTCGGGGTCCTTGCCGCTGTTGTCGTGGGAGGCGTCGATCACCAGGCGCTGGGGCAGGGCGGCGGCCTGGAGCATCGCCAGAGCGCTCCTCACCCCCTCTGCGTCGTGGTTGGGGGCGCCCCTTCCGCCGCGCAGGATGACGTGGCCGTCGGGGTTGCCCCTGGTGTGCAGGACCGCCGGCGCGCCGCGGTCATCGATCCCGGCGAAGGCGTGCGGAGCCGCCGCGGCGCGCACCGCGTCGACCGCCACCCCGACGTTGCCGTCGGTGCGGTTCTTGAAGCCGATCGGCATCGAGAGGCCCGAGCCGAGCTGGCGGTGGATCTGGCTCTCGGTGGTGCGGGCGCCGATCGCCCCCCAGGCGACGGCGTCGGAGATGTATTGGGGGGTGATCGGATCGAGGAACTCGCACCCCACCGGCAGGCCGAGGTCGAGCACCTCCAGCAGCAGGGTGCGGGCCATCCTCAGCCCCGCATTGACGTCGGCGGAGCCGTCCAGGTGAGGGTCGTTGATCAGCCCCTTCCAGCCGGTGGTCGTGCGCGGCTTCTCGAAGTAGACCCGCATCACGATCAGCAGGTCCCGATCCAGCTGGCGGGAGGCCTCGCTCAGGCGCCGGGCGTAGTCCAGCGCGGCGTCGACGTCGTGGACGCTGCAGGGGCCGACGATCACCAGCAGCCGCTCATCGCTGCCATCGAGGATCGCCACGACCTGCTCCCGGCCGCCGACCACACCCCGCGCCCGATCCTCGCCCAGGGGAAGCTCCCCCAGCAGAACCGCCGGCGCCACCAGCTCGACAACCCGCTCGATCCGCTGGTCGCGAACCAGATCGCGGCTGGACTCCCTCTCGGTTCCGATCACCATCTGCGCACCGCTGCCTTTCCTCAACGCCGGGGACTCCGACATAACTTTAGGCGGCGGGCCCGCTCAGCCGAGCAGCTCGCCCAGGGCGGCAAGGAAACGGCCGTTCTCGGCGGCGCTGCCGTAGGTCACACGGATGTGGCCGCCCTCGCCCAGCGCGCTGCCGGGCCGAACGGCGATGCGGCGCTCGGCCAGACCGACGAGGACCTCGCCCTCATCCGCCCCGCCGAGATCGACCCAGGAGAAGTTGGCCTGGGTCTCAGCCGTACTCAGTCCCATCGCGCCCAGAGCCTCCTCCACCCGGAGCCGCTGGGCGATCGTGCCCTCGACCCTGGCGGCGACGTCGTCCTGGTGCAGGATCGCCTCCGCCCCGGCCGCCTGGGCCAGGGCGTTGACGCTGAAGGGCTGGCGCACCGCGTCGACCGCGGTGCAGAACCTGGCCGAGCCGATCCCGTAGCCGACCCGCAGCCCGGCCAGGCCGTAGCACTTGCTGAAGGTGCGCAGGATGACCAGGTTGGGGAACTGGGCGAGCAGGTCGAGGCTGGCGTCGGGGTCATCGTCGGTCTGGAACTCGACGTAGGCCTCGTCCAAGACGATGGTCACCCGCGCCGGGACCTGCTCGCAGAGGGCGCCGATCTGGGTCGCAGGCAGGTGGGTCGCGGTGGGGTTGTTGGGGTTGCAGACCAGCAGCAGCTGGGTGGCGGCCGTAACCTCGGCGGCCATCGCCTGCAGGTCGTGCACCCCGCCCTCGGCCAGCGCCACCCGGACCTCCCGCGCCCCGGTCAGCGCCGGCAGGTATGGGTACATGGAGAAGGACGGCCAGGCGTAGAGGATCTCATCGCCCGGCTCGCAGAGCGCCTCGGCCGCGGCGAGCAGGATCTCGCAGGAGCCGTTGCCGACGGCGATCCGGGCAGGGACGGTGTCGTAGCGCTCGGCGATCCGCCGTCGCAGCAGGGTCGCCTCGGGGTCGGGGTAGCGGTTCATCGCCCCGCTGGCGGCGGCGATCGCCTCGATCACCTTCGGGTGGGGCCCGAAGGGCGACTCGTTGGAGGCCAGCTGGGCGAGGTCGCCCGCGGCGATCGCCTCCGGCGCCTGGCCGGTGGGCACGCCGGCCTGGTAGCCGGGGATGCGGGCGAGCTTTTGGGCGAAGGTGACTGCCATGCCCTCGATTGTGACGCAGCGGCTGGTTACTGAGCGGCCCCGAGGTCGGCGCGCAGCTTCTTCGCCTCGCCCAAGTAAACGTGAGCCGGGGAGTGAGCGGCGGGGGCGTAGAAGTGGACCATCACCCGGATCACCCGGGGCATCGCGCCGGGGACGCCGATCTCCCGCGCGCAGAGCAGCGGCACCGAGTCCAGGCCGAGGTTACGGGCGGCGACCGCCGGGAACTCGGCGTCGAGATCCTCTGTCGTCGTGAACAGGCAGCTGACCATCGCCTCCGGCGCCAGGTCGTTGCGCTCGATCAGCTCCCGCATCAGCTCTTCGGTCACGGCGACGATCGCACCGGCCTCGTTGGCCTCGGCCTGGGCGGCACCGCGCAGGGCGAACAGCCGATCTGAACCAGGGCTCGTGCTCATAGATGTTCGGCTCCGCTGCGCTTGCAAGCAGTCAGCTTGCGATGCCCCCCGCGCTTTGCCTCACCGACCCTACATCCTGCCAAAGGGAGGCGATCTCCTCCTTCTCCAGGCGGCGGGCCTCCCCCACGGGCAGCGATCCCAGCTCGATCGGGCCGAAGCGAACACGGCGCAGGGCGGCCACCTCGTTGCCCACCGCTTCGACCATCCGCCGCACCTGGCGGTTGCGCCCTTCGCGCAGGATGACCTCGATCTCGCGCCGGCCGAGGCGGCGCAGCCTGGCCGGGGCGGTCGGGCCGTCATCCAACTCGACCCCGCGCCCCAGCCGCCTCAGGTCGGCCGCAGAGATGGGCCGGCGCAGCCCGACCCGGTAGACCTTCTCCACTTCGTAGCGCGGATGGGTGAGGCGATTGGCCAGCTCACCGTCGTTGGTCAGCAACAGCAGGCCGGTCGAATCGGCGTCCAGTCGCCCGACCGGGTAGAGCCGGGCGCCCGAGCGGACCAGCTCGACCACCGCCAGCCGCTCACCGGGCTCCCTCGCCGTGGAGATCACCCCGGCCGGCTTGTTCACCGCCCATATCTCCAGCGCCTGCGCCGCGACCGCGCTTCCGTCGACCCGCACGTCATCTGCCTGACCGACGTCGCGAGCCGGATCTCTGACCACCTGGCCGCCGACGCTGACCCGACCGGCGGCGATCACCAGCTCGGCTCTGCGCCGTGAGGCGATCCCTCCGTGGGCCAGGAACTTGGCCAGCCTCACGCTGGACCCGCCGCAGTTGGCCCCGGCCCGGACCTCCCCCGCCCCGGCGGAGTGATTCCGGCGCCCGGGTGGGGCTGGGGACCGGCCTCGCCGCGGGCGGGGCCGGGGCCTAGTCGAGGCCCAGGCCGTCCGCTGCCCGACTCACGGCTCGACACGTTGTTCGCCCGCCTTCAGCAACCGCTCGCGCAGCTCCCTCGCATCCTCGGGGGTCGGGTCAAACCTGGAGGGGTCCGGCAACTGGTCGAGCCCGGCGAGGCCAAAGAGCCGCTCGAACAGCTCGGTCGTCTTGAAGATCGCAGCGCCGAAGCGCGATCGCCCCGACTCCTCGATCAGGCCCCGCTCGGCCAGCGTCTGCACCGCCGACTCGGAGGAGACGCCGCGGATCCGCGCCACCTCCGGGCGCGAGACCGGCTGAAGGTAGGCGACGATCGCCAGCGTCTCGGCCTGGGCCTGGGTCAGGGGCGGGGTGCGCGGCTTGGCCAGCAGCCGCCGAGCGGCCTCCTCGCTCCCCGGGTCACTGGCCAGGGCAAAGCCCCCCGCGACCTCGCGCAGGACGACGCCGCGCCTGCCCTGGGCGAGGTCCTCGCGCAGCAATTCGATCGCCTCCGCCACCTGGCCCTCGGTCGCCCCGGTCGCCTCGCAGAGGTCGCGAGCGCTGACCGGCTGGGCGGAGAGGAAGAGCAGCGCCTCGACCGTGCGCGAGAGGTCACTCACCGCTGCCGACCGCCCTGACCTCGATCGGGCCGAACGGCCTGCTCTGCTCCCAGGTCACCTCGCCCTTGCGGTAGAGCTCCAGCATTGCGAACAGGGTGACCGCCTGGGTCAGCCGGTCCTCGGCGCCGAACTGCTCATCGAAATCGAAGCTGGGACGGCGGGCGAGCGCCTCGCGCAGGGCGCGCAGCCGGCGCTCCAGCGAAACGGTGGCGCGGATGTGGCTGGTATCGACCTCGGGCGGCGTCGCCAGCAGATCGCCGAGCGCGGCCGCCAGCCGTTCAGGTTCATACACCGCGCTGGCGGCCTCCAGCGCGACCCGCCCCAGCTGCGGCGGAAGCGGCGCCGAGCGGTAGAGGTATCCACGCGCCGCCTCCAGGCGCTCGAGCAGCACCGCGGAGGCCTCGCGGTAGCGGCGGTACTCCAGCATCCGAGCCAGCAGCTCCTCCACCGCCTCCTCCGGGCCGAGCTCCAACTCCTCCTCCTCCGCCCCCGGCAACATCAACCGCGACTTCAACTCCAAGAGCGCCGCGATCAGGACCAGGAACTCGGTCGCAACCTCCAGCTCCAGCTCTCCCGCTCGCTCCAGGTGCTCGATGTAGGCGACCACCACCTCGCCCAACTCGACCTCCAAGAGGCTCACCTCCTCGCGCAGGACGACCGCCATCAGCAGGTCAAAGGGCCCGGCGAAGACGTCGAGGTCGAGGTCCAGCTCGGCGACGGTCACGAGCTCAAGTTAACGCCGGGCGCCGATGCCCATGCGGTCGCGGACCTCGGCCAGGGTGCCCGAGGAGATCGCCCGCGCTTGCTCCGCGCCGGCCGCCAGGGTCGCCTCCAGCATCGCCTCCTCGGGCCGCAGCTCGGCGTAGCGCTGGCGGAGGGGGGCGAGCAGCTCGACCGTGCCCTCGGCCACCGCCTGCTTGAACTCGCCGTAGCCGGCGCCCTGGAACTCGGCCTCGATCTCCTCCGGGGCCAGCGCCCGCGCCGCGGCGAGCACTTCGATCAGGTTGCTGACCCCCGGCTTGTCCTCCCGGCGCACGATCTCGCGGCCCGAGTCGGTCACCGCTGCGGCCAGCTTCCTGCGGATCGCCTCGGGCTCATCGAGCAGGTAGACGGTGCTCGCCTCGCTGGCGCCGGTGGTCGACATCTTGCGCTCGGGCTCCTGCAGGTCCATGATCCGGGCGCCGACCTCCGGCACGCGGTGTTCGGGCTCAACCAGCGTCTGGCCGAAGCGCTCGTTGAAGCGGCGGGCGATCTCGCGTGTCAGCTCGATGTGCTGGCGCTGGTCCTCGCCGACCGGGACCTCGGACGCTCTGTAGGCGAGCACGTCCGCCGCCTGCAGCACGGGGTAGAAGAAGAGCGCCGCCGAGACCAGCTCGCGCTGGTGTGCGGACTTGTCCTTGAACTGGTGCATGCGGTTGAGGTCGCCGTGGGCGGTGAGGGCGGACAGCAGCCAGGTCAGCTCGGTGTGCTCGCGCACGTCGGACTGGCGGAAGAGGATGCAGCGGCCCGGATCGAGGCCCGCGGCGAGCAGGACCGCGGCGGTGTCATACAGCCGCTGGCGCAGCTCGGTGGGGTCATAGGCGACCGAGATGGCATGCAGGTCGACGATGCAAAAGATCGCCGGATCGCCCCGCTCCTGCCCCTCGACGTACTGGCGGATCGCGCCGATGTAGTTGCCGAGGTGCTTTCGCCCGGTGGGCTGGATCCCGGAAAAGACCGTCGGCTTAGCCATCGGCTCGCAGCCTAGCCACTCCGCCGAGGGGCCGAAATATCGGCATCTGCGCCACGGATCGCCGGCTCGGCCGGGGTCAGGCGTTGGGGGGCTGAGACCCGGCGCCCTCAGTCCCAACCCCGTGGCCGCACTCACCCGCCGCCGCTGCGCCGCGGGTGGGCAGCGCCGCCACCGCCGCTCGCCCCTGGCGCTCGGCGCCAGCGGGCCCCAATCGCGACCTCGCTCGGCGCGGATCCTCGATGCCCCAGCCGGCGACGATGCCGCCGAGGATCATCAGCAGACCGGCGATCCCGATCCCCAGATGGAAGGCCGAGGTCGAAGCCCCGTTGGCGGCGCTGGCGAGCCGGGCGGCCTCCGCCGGAGTGAGGCCCCGCGTCCTCGCTCTCCCCAACGGCTGTTCCTTGGCTTCGGCGACCGCCTGGCGGGCGGCGGGGCTGAGCGGGCGCGAGCCCAGGTTGGCGTCCAGGGCGGAACCGAAGTGGCCCGAGATCAGCGCGCCGAGGACGGCGATCGCCAGCAATCCAGCCACCCGCGAGATCCCGTTGTTGGCGCCGGAGGCAACGCCGACGTGGCGCTCGGCAACCGAGTCGAGCACGGTTGCCGTCAGCGGCGCCACCGTGGCGGAGAGGCCAAGGCCGAAGAGGAGGATCGCCGGCAGCACCTCGGTCGCGTAGGGCGCCTGCTCTCCCACCCGCAGCATCAACAGCAGGCCGAGGCCGGCGACGATCGGCCCGGCGCTCATCGGCAGGCGTGGACCCCGGGCCGAAGCCAGCCTGCCCCAGCGGGGGGAGAGGAGGAAGAGGATCACCGAGATCGGGGTGGTCGCCAACCCCGCCTCCAGCGGCGTGTAGCCGGCGATCTGCTGGAGGAAGAGGCCGACGAAGAAGAGGCCCCCGATCAGGCCGGCGTAGGCGGCGAGGGTGGTCAGGTTGGCGACGGCGAAGTTGCGGATCTTAAACAGGGCGAGGTCGAGCATCGGCTGGCGAGCGCGCGCCTCGTGCCCGACGAAAAGCCCAAAGCAGGCGATCCCCGCCAGGAGCGGGACCCAGACCAGCGGATCGCTCCAGCCATGTGTCGGCTGCTCGATCAGGCCAAAGACCGGCCCGCCGAACCCGGCGGCGGAGAGGGCGATCCCCAGCCAGTCGATCCCGTGGAAGGCGTCGGGGTCACGGCTCTCCCCCACCGCCCGGCGGGTCAGCCCCACGGTGAGCGCGATCAACGGGATGTTGACCCAGAAGATCGCCCGCCAGGATGCCAGCCCGATCAGCGCGCCGCCGCCGGCCGGTCCGATCACCGTGGCGATCCCGGTCCACGCCGTCCAGGTGCCGACCGCCTTGCCCCGCGAGGCTCCCTCGAAGGTGGCGGCGACGATCGCCAGCGAGCCGGGCACCAGCATCGCCCCGGCGATCCCCTGCAGGGCGCGAGCCCCGATCAGGAACCCGGCGCTGGGAGCGAGGGCGCAGAGCATCGAGGTCAGGCCGAAGGCGATCAGACCGAGGGTGAACACCCGCCGCCGGCCGAACTGGTCGCCGAGGCTACCGCCGACCAACAGCAGGGAGACCAGGGCCAGCATGTAGGCCTCGACCACCCACTGCTGCCCGGCGAGGCCGATGCCCAGCCCGCGGCTGATCGAGGGCAGGGCCACGTTGACCACGGTCGAGTCGAGGAAGACAACCGTCGAGCCGAGGATCGTCGCGATCAGCGTCAGTCGCTGTTGACGGGACACCGGAAGCGAGTCTAAGCCGCGCCCGGGGTCGGGTTCGGCGCCGGGCCAGACCCGGACGCAAGATGCCTCCCGGCCCAGCCCGCCCGGTGCGCCCGCGCCTGCGGGCTGGGACAATTGCGCCAGGTGATCTGCTGATGGCAAGAGCGATCTGGACCGGATCGATCAGCTTCGGGCTCCTCAACGTACCCGTCCGGCTCTACAGCGCGGTGGCCCGCCGGGGCATCGCGCTGCGCGAGATCCGCGAGTCCGACGGGGCCCGCATCCGCCACCGCAGGGTGGCCGAAGGGACTGAGGAGGAGGTGCCTTTCGAGCAGATCGTCAAGGCCTTTGAGATCGCACCCGAGCGCTACGTGGCGCTGAGCAAGCAGGAGATGGAGGCTCTCAGCCCGCAGAAGAGCCGGGCGATCGAGGTCCAGGACTTCGTCGACCTGGGCGAGATCGACCCGATCTACTTCGACAGCCCCTACTACCTGGGGCCCGCGCAGGGGGCGGAGAAGGCCTACTCGCTGCTGGCCCGGGCGATGGAGGGCTCGGGGAAGGTGGCCATCGCCCGCTTCGTCTTCCGCAACAAGGAGCACCTCGCCGCGATCCGCCCCAGCGAGGGCGTGCTGACCCTGACCACGATGCGCTTCGCCGAGGAGGTCGTGCCGCCCTCAGAGCTGCAGGACGCGCTCCCCGCCGAGGAGCCGAAGGTCGCCAAGCGCGAGGTGGAGATGGCCGAGCGGCTGATCGACTCGCTCACCCGGCGCTTTGACCCGGCCGCCTATCGCGACGAGTACCGCGAGGAGCTGATGGCCCTGATCGAGCGCAAGGCGCAGGGCCGGGAGCTGGTGGCGGGCGCGCCGGGCGAGGAGCCCGAGGCGACCAGGGCTCCCGATCTGATGGCCGCGCTGGAGGAGAGTCTGGCCGCCGTGGAGGGCAGGAGAACAGGCAAACAACCGGCGAAAAAGCGACGGGGGACCGCGGCAGCGAAGAAACGACCCGCCGCACGCGCCGGGTCGAAATCCTCCAAGTAGCCGGTGGGCACCGAGGGCCAGGTCGAGGTCGAGGGCCGGGAGCTGCGGCTCACCAACCTCGACAAGGACCTCTACCCGAAGGCCGGCTTCAGCAAGGGCGAGATGGTCGACTACTACGCTCGCGTGGGGCCGGCGATGATCCCCCACCTAGCCGGCAGGGCCGTGACCCTGCGTCGCTTCCCCGAAGGCGTGGACAACCTCGATGCAGCCTTCTTCGAGAAGCGCTGCCCCAAGCACCGGCCGAAATGGGTCAAGACCGCGCGGGTGGAGGCCGGGCCGCAGGCGGGAATGATTGACTTCTGCGTCTGCGACGCGCTGCCGACGCTGATCTGGATGGCCCAGCTGGCGGCGATCGAGCTGCATCCCTCGCTCTCCCTGGCGAGCGCGCCCAAGCGCCCGACGGTGCTGGCCTTCGATCTGGACCCCGGGGCGCCGGCCGACGTCCTTGACTGCGGCCGGGTGGCGCTGCGGTTGCGCGAGATTTTCGGCCACTTCGGCCTCCAGTGCTTCCCCAAGACCTCCGGTTCAAAGGGTCTGCAGGTCTACGTCCCGCTGAACACACCGGTGAGCTATGAGATGACCAAACCGCTGGCCAAAGCGATCGCCCAGCTGCTGGAGAAACAGACCCCCGGCGAGGTGGTCTCCAAGATGAAGAAGGTCGAGCGCGAGGGCAGGGTCTTCGTCGACTGGTCCCAGAACCATCAGCGAAAGACGACGATCGCCGTCTACTCCCTGCGCGCCCGCGAGCGCCCCACGGTCTCAACTCCCCTGGCCTGGGAGGAGGTGGAGTGGGCGATCGCCGCCGCGGACCCGGCTCTGCTCGTCTTTGAGGCAACCGATGTGCTGCGCCGGGTCGAGGCCCACGGCGACCTGTTCGCCCCCGTTCTCGAGTTAAAGCAGACGCTGCCGCGTCTCTGAGGTCCACTGCGGCGGGGATGGTGTCTTGAGCTTTCCCGCCGACGCCGGCCGAGCGCCGATCAGCGGGGGTAGTGACCAGCCCGAACCCCCCGGGTCTGGGGCCCCTACAACGGCTGGCGCAGGACCGGATTGCGGGCCGCCCGGACCTCGTCAAGGCGGCGAACCGGGGTGCTGTGGGGAGCACTGCGGGCGATCTCGGGGTTGCGCTCGGCCTCGGCCAGGATCAGCTCCAATGCCTCGGCGAAGGCGTCGAGGCTCTCCTTCGTCTCGGTCTCGGTCGGCTCGATCATCAGCGCCTCCTCGACCAGCAGAGGGAAGTAGACGGTGGGCGGGTGAAAGCCGAAATCGAGCAGGCGCTTGGCGAGGTCGAGGGTGGCGAGGCCCAGCTCGCGCTTCATCGGAGCGCCGGAGAGGACGAACTCGTGCATGCAGTGGCGGGCGAAGGCGACCGGGAGGCGCTTGCCGGCGCGGCCCTCGGCCAGCCGGGCCTTGAGGTAGTTGGCATTCAGCACCGCCGTCTCCGATGCCTCGGCGAGCCCGTCGCCGCCAAGGCTGAGGATGTAGGCGTAGGCGCGGACGAAGACGCCGAAATTGCCCTGGAAGCCGCGCAGGCGACCGATCGACTTCGGCCGCTCGAAGTCGAGGTCGAAATAAGCACCCCCGCCGCTTTGCCCTCGCCGGTTCTCCAGACCGCCACCCTGACCCCAGCCGGGCTCGGGGCGCCGGATCACCTGGGGCCGCGGCAGGAAGGGCTCGATTCGCGCCGAGACCGCGATCGGCCCGGCGCCCGGACCACCGCCTCCGTGCGGCTGGCTGAATGACTTGTGCAGGTTGACGTGGACGATGTCGAAGCCCATGTCCCCCGGACGCGAGTGGCCCATCACCGCGTTGAGGTTGGCGCCGTCGTAGTAGAGGGTGCCGCCCGCGGCGTGGATCAGGCCGGCGATCTCGGCGATGTTTTGGTCAAAGAGTCCGAGCGTGTTGGGGTTGGTCAGCATCAGGCAGGCCACCTCGCCGTCGATCTTGGCCCGCAGGTCCTCCATCTGGACCCCACCACGCTCGTCGGTGGCGACCTTGACCGCCTCGTAACCGGCCATCGTCACCGAGGCGGGATTGGTGCCGTGGGAGGTATCGGGGGCCAGCACCTTGGTCCGGCGCTCCCCCCGATCGGCGTGGTAGGCGCGGGTCAAGAGCAGGCCGGCGAGCTCGCCGTGGGAGCCGGCGGAGGGCTGGAGGCTGACGTGCGGCAGGCCGCAGATCTCCGCCAGCGACTCCTGCAGCAGCCACATCAGCTCCAGCGCGCCCTGGGCGCGGCGGGGGTCCTGCGCCGGGTGCAGGCGGGCGTGGCCGGGAAGTGCGGCCACCCGCTCGTTCAAACGCGGGTTGTGCTTCATCGTGCAGGAGCCGAGCGGGTAAAAGCCGCTGTCGAGGTCGAAGTTGCGACGCGAGAGGCGGTTGTAGTGGCGGACGATCTCCGGCTCGGAAACCTCGGGCAGGCGCGGCGGCTCGGAGCGCAGCAGGTGGGCCGGAATCAGCTCCTCGAGCGGGCGCTCTGGAACTTCGGCCGCGGGCAGCACCGCCGCGCGCCGTCCCTCCTTCGAGCGCTCATAGATCGTGATTGCCCGTTCCCGCTGCATCGGCGCCTCGCCCAGTGGCTCGGTCATCGGGCACCCACCCCCTCGCCGAGGCGCTCGGCCGCCAGCGCCGCGCCGAGCGCCTCGGCGAGGTCATCGATCTGCTCCCGGCTGCGGCGCTCGGTGATCGCCACCAGCAGGCCGTCGGGGTACTCGGGGTACTCGCGAGCGAGCGGGTAACCGGCGGCGATGCCGCGCTCGGCGCAGCGCTCGAGCACGGCGGTGACCGGGGCATCGAGGCAAAGCGCGAACTCACGCGCCACCGGCGCCTCGTGCAGCAGCTCGACCCCCTCGACCGCGGCGAGGCGCTGGCGCGCATAGGCCGTGCGCTGGACCAGCAGCTCGCCCAGCTCGCGGAAGCCCCGCCGGCCCAGCCAGGCCAGGTGGACCATCGCCGCCAGCGCGTTCAGCGCCTGGGCGGTGCAGATGTTGTTGGTCGCCCGCTCGCGCCGGATGTGCTGCTCACGGGTCTGCAGGGCGAGGACGAAGCCCCGGCGCCCGTCGACGTCCTCGGTCTCGCCGGCGATCCGGCCGGGCATGCGGCGGATCTGCTCCTCGCTGGCGCAGAAGAAGCCGAAGGAGGGGCCGCCGAAGTCCAGGCGGTTGCCGAGCGGCTGGCCCTCGCCGATGGCGATGTCGGCACCGCACTCGCCCGGGGATTTGAGGACGCCGAGGGTGATCGGGTCGACGGCGACGATGAGCAGCGCGCCGTGGCGCTTCGCCGTGGCGCCGAGCGCCTCGATGTCCTCCACCGCGCCGAGGAAGTTGGGGCTTTGGAGGAGGACCGCGGCGGTCTCCCCGTCGATCGCCTGGGCCAGAGCGTCGGCGTCGGTGAGGCCGTCGGTCAACCCGACCTCGACCAGGCTGGCGGCGAAGCCCTCGGCGTAGGTGGCCAGAGTTTCGCGGCTGTGGGGGTGCACACCACGGGAGACGACGAAGCGCCGGCGCCCGGTCGCGGCGATCGCCAGGTAGGCGGCGGAGGCAAGCGAGGATGGCCCCTCATAGAGGCCGGCGTTGGAGACGGGCAGCCCGGTCAGCTCCGACATCGCCGTCTGGAACTCGAACATCACCTGCAGGCCCCCCTGGGAGATCTCCGGCTGGTAGGGCGTGTAGGGGGTGAGGAACTCAGAACGCTGGGTGATCGCCTCGACGATCGCCGGCACGTAGTGGTCATACATCCCGGCGCCGAGGAAACAGACCTGCTCCTCGGCGTCGGCGTTGCGGTCGGCCAGAGCGGCCAGGCGCTCGAAGACCTCGGCCTCGCCCAGACCCGGCGCCAGCTCCAACGCTCGCCCCAGCCGCAGCGGCTCGGGGACCTGCTCAAAGAGCTCCTCCACCGAGTCGACACCGATCGCGGCGAGCATCTGCGCCCGGTCGGCCGGCGTGGCTGAGGTGTAGCGGGTCATCGCTACAGGCTACGAAAGGGCTGCGGCGATTAAATCTCGCCCTCCGCTAGCTGGGCAAAAGAATCGGCCATCGCTGCTCGCGGACGGCGCTCAGCCGTCCAGCAACCTGCGGTACTCCCCAGCGTCGAGCAGGGCGTCGGCCTCGCCGGGGTGGCTCAACTTCACCCTCACCAGCCAGCCCTCCCCGTAGGGGTCATCGTTGATTTTCTCCGGCCCGTCGGCCAGCGCGTCGTTGACCTCCACGATCTCCCCGGAGAGCGGCGCGATCACCTCGGAGACCGCCTTCACCGACTCCACCTCGGCGTAGGGGGAGTCCTTGGCGACCGTCGCGCCGACCTCGGGGGGGTCGTAGAAGACGACCTCGCCGAGGCTGTCCTGCGCGTACCAGGTGATGCCGAAGACGGCGTGGTCCTCGCCCTGCAGCCGCGCCCAGTCGTGCTGGTCGTGATAGCAGAGGTCGTCGGGATAGTTGGCGTCGGCCAAGGCGCTAGCTCCTTCTGTGGTAGAGGGGCTTCGAGGCTAACCGGGCGGGCCGAATCGTGCCCCGCACATCGATCCCGACCCCGGTCCCGGGCGCGGAGATATCGGCGCGCACGTAGGCCAACCCGATCCCCACTTCTAGCGAGGGCGAGAAGCTGCCGGAGGTGACCACGCCGGCCGGCTCTCCCCCGGCCAGCACGGGGTTGCCCTGGCGCGCGATGCCGACGCCCTCGATCCGAAACGGGGTGAGCAGCTCGGGCGGGCCCTCGGCTCGGGCGCGGGCGATCGGCTCGGAGCCGAGGAAGGCCGTTGCCTCCGCGCAGCACCAGCCGAGCCCGGCTTCGATCGGGTTGCGCTGGGCACAGAGATCGTTGCCGTGCAGGGGGAAGCAGGCCTCCAGGCGCAGGGTGTCGCGGGCGCCGAGGCCGCAGGGAACGACGCCCGCGTCGAGCAGCTCGGCCCAGATCGCCGGGGCCACCTCGGGGTCGATCAGCAGCTCGACCCCGTCCTCGCCCGTGTAGCCGGTGCCCGCCGCGATCGCCGGGCGAGCGCCGATCCGCGCCGCGGCGGCCCTCATCCGCGGCGGCAGCTCGACCCCCAGCGCGCCGCCGGTGACCGCGCGCGAGTGTGGTCCCTGCACGGCGATCATCGCGTAGCGCTCGGCGACGTCGCGCACGATCACCTCGAAACCGCGGCTCCAGCGCCCCAGCCAGGCCAGGTCGGCCTGATGATTCGCCGAGTTGGTGACCAGCAGGTAGCGATCATTGCCCAGGCGGTAGGCGAAGAGGTCATCGAGGACGCCGCCCCCCTCGCCGCACAGACAGGAGTACTGGGCACCGCCGATCTCCAGCCGCGCCAGATCGTTGGAGAGGACGCGCTGGAGGAAGGCCAGCGCCCCGGGTCCCTCCACCTCGACCTCCCCCATGTGGGAGACGTCGAACATCCCGGCGTGGGTGCGCACCGCCGAGTGCTCCTCCCGGATTCCCTCATAGCTCACCGGCATCTCCCAGCCGGCGAAGGAGACGAGCTTCGCCCCCAGCTCGAGGTGTCTCTCATACAGCGCCGTCCTCACCCGGCGCAGGCTATTGGCTGGGCGCGGGTTGACCGGGGAACCCCGGGCCCGGTCTCAGTCCTTGAGGAAACCGGGTACTTCGATGTCCTCGTCGCTGACCCGCAGTTTGCGGATGTCGGTGTCCTCGGCCGAGATCCGCGGGCGGCTCTCGTAGCGGCGGCGCACCCGCTGGGGGGAGCGGGCGAGCAGCTCGAAGCCTTCGAAGCCGGTGGCGATCACCGTCACCCGGACTTCGTCGCGCATCGACTGGTCGACGACGGAGCCGAAGATGATGTTGGCGTTGTCGTCGGCCTCGGCCTGGACCAGCTGGGCCGCCTCGTTGACCTCGAACAGGCCGAGGTCCTCGGGGCCGGTGATGTTCAGCAGCATCCCGGTGGCGCCCTTGATCGACTCCTCGATCAGGGGCGAGGTGATCGCCGCCTTGGCGGCATCGACGGCGCGGGTCTCGCCCGAGGCCGCGCCAACGCCCATCAGCGCCGAGCCGGCGTCGCGCATGATCGTCCGCACGTCGGCGAAGTCGAGGTTGATCAGACCGGGAATCGTGATCAGATCGGTGATCCCCTGCACGCCCTGGCGCAGGATGTCGTCGGCCTGGCGGAAGGCCTCGAGCACGCTGGTGCGCCGCTCGACCGCCTGCAGCAGCTTCTCGTTGGGGACGATGATCAGGGTGTCGACGTTGTTGCGCAGCTTCTCGATCCCCTCCAGCGCCTGCTGCATACGCCGTTTGCCCTCGAACTCGAAGGGCTTGGTCACCGCGCCGACGGTCAGCGCGCCGATCTCCTCCTTGGCGATCTCGGCGATGATCGGCGCCGCACCGGTGCCGGTGCCGCCTCCCTCACCGGCGGTGACGAAGACCATGTCGGCCCCCTTCAGCGCCTCCTTGATCTCGTCGCGGCTCTCCGCCGCGGCGCCCGCACCGACCTCGGGGTTGCCGCCGGCGCCGAGGCCGCGGGTCAGCTCCTGACCGATCGAGAGCTTGATGTCGGCGTCGCAGGCCTGCAACGCCTGGGCGTCGGTGTTGACCGCGACGAACTCGACTCCGCGGATCCCGGCATCGACCATCCGGCTGACGGCATTGGTGCCGCCGCCGCCGGCCCCGACGACCTTGATCACCGCGAGGTATGTGGATTCCATCTCCCGATTTCTCCAAGCCCGGCCCGTTGGGCCGGTATCTGCCCAGTCCACAGGGACTGGATTTGAGTTGAGCCTTAGTTCCGTCCGAAGCTGCAGCGATGCTCAAGGGTTCTGAGGATCGACTGAACCTTGGAAATTGCGCTCAACGTAGGGCATTCCATCGCCACTGTCAAACGCCCGGGAGGCATCCTGCAAAGCGCGACCCTCAAGTCAAGCTTGAGGGTCGCGCCAGTCTAACCCCATGGTTGAGGGCTCAGGGAACGGGTGGCAGAGGGTGGCCTGAGCCCCGGATCCCGGGCCGCCCGGGAACGCTCAGGTTCACATAATCGAGCGCCGTCACCGCGGGGTCGGCGAGCACCGCGGCGGCCGCCCGCCACTTCCTCGCCGTATCCCCCTCCCCGCCGAAGCGCAGTTCCACCCCCGTGCTCAGTTCCACATCCACCCCGGCCTGCCCGTAGCGGCTGCTCTTCAGATAGGGCCGCAGGGGGGCGGGCGCGGCGGCGAGGACGCGAACCTGGGCCAGTGCCGTGCCGGACAGATGGCCGCTGGGCGGAGGCTTGGAGAGGGCCAGCAGGGGAAGCGAGGGGTGCTTGGGCGACAGGCGGGGGAGGACGGCGCCTTCGGCCGAGACACCGACCGCGCTCGAGCCGCTGCCGATCGCCGCGATCGCCACGGTGGGGACCAGGCGGGGCGCCACGTGCTTGGTGCGGAGCGCGAACTGGTAGACGAGCGCCACCGCGACGACGGCGGCCAGCCCGGCCAACAGGCGGCGGCGGCTCATCGCCCAGCCCGAGCGCTTGGGGGCCGGGCGCTCACAGCTCCCAGCCGCGGGGCCAGCGAACCTCGCCCAGCAACTGGACCTCCGGCTCCAGCTCGACGCCGAAGCGCTGATGGACGCGGCGGCGGCCCTCGGCCATCAGCTCCAGCACGTCGGTGGTGGTGGCCCCGCCATCGTTCTCGACGAAATTGGCGTGGGCCTCGGAGAAGCGCGCGCCGCCGTGGCGCAGGCCCCGGCAACCCGCCGCCTCCAGCAGCTGCCCCGCCGAGCGCTCCTCCTCGGGGTTCTTGAAGGTCGAGCCGAAGGTCTTGATCCCCGAAGGCTGCGCCTCGCGGCGGCGCTGCCGCATCTGCGCCAGCTCGGCCCTGATCTGGGCCGGGTCGCCGGGTCGCAGGAGAAAGGAGGCGCGGGTGACGACCTCGGTCGAGCCGAGGTTGGAGTTGCGGTAGGCGAAGCCGAGCTCCCCCGGCGCCCGGCGCTCCAGGCCGGCTGGAGTGGCGACCTCCGCCCACTCCAGGACCTCGCCAAGCTGGCCCCCGTAGGCGTTGGCGTTCATCCTCACCGCTCCCCCGGCAGTGCCCGGGATGTTGATCGCGAACTCCAGGCCTGCAAGGCCCCAGCCGGCAGCCTTGGCGGCGGCGGAGGGAAGGCGCGCGCCGCCGCCGCAGAGGAGGCGCTCCCCCCGGCGCTCGATCTTTGCCAGGTCGCCGTCCAGCTTGATCGCCAGTCCCCGGAATCCATCGTCGGCCACCAGCAGGTTCGATCCCGACCCGATCGTTCCTACCGCCAGGCCCCCCTCCTTCGCCCAGGTGAGCAGTTCCAGCAGGTCCGCCTCGCGGGATGGACGGGCGAACCACTCGGCGGGGCCGCCGGTGCGCACGGTGGTCAGGCGGGCCAGGGGGACCTCGGCCCGTACGCCTGGGGGCGGGCTCATCCAACACCCCCGCGTCGGGCTCGCCGCCGACGCAAATGGCCGGCCCTCAGGCAGTCGGTTGGCGCGCTCACTCGTCCCCCTCGGCGATCAGCGCTTCGCCCAGCTTGAAGACATCCCCGGCCCCGATCGTGACCAGGATCTGGCCTGGCGCGAGCCGCGGGCCGAGCGCGGCGCCGGCCTGCTCGGCGCCGGGCAGCCACCAGACGGGCCGCCCCCCCATGCGCTCGGCCGCCTCCTGGGCGACGCTCAAGCCGCTGACTCCGGCCAGCCTGCCCACCGGCTCCTCGCGGGCGGGGTAGACATCGAGCACCGCGACCTCATCGGCCAGCGCCAGCGCCGCGCCGAAGTCCGCCGCGAGGGCCCTGGTGCGGGAGTAGAGATGGGGCTGAAAGACGGCGAGCAGGCGGGTCGGGCTCTTCTCGCGCAGGGCAGAGAGCGCGGCGCGCACCTCGGTCGGGTGGTGGGCGTAGTCGTCATATATCCGGGCGCCGTTTCGCTCGCCCTTCAGCTCCAGCCGCCGCCGCACTCCCGGGAATCCGGCGAGAGCCGCCGCGGCGCCGTCGGGGTCAAAGCCGGCCAGCTCGATCGCCGCGAGGGCGGCACGGGCATTCAGCAGGTTGTGGCGACCGGGCACCGCAAGGGCCAGGTCGGCCGGACCGGGCGCCTGGGCCCCGAAGCCGCCGATCGGCCTCTCCCGGGACCCATCGCTCGCCCCTTGGCCCGCCGGCGGGTTCCTCCCCTCGATCAGATCGTCGAGGCTCCCGTCCGCCGGCAGCACGACGGCAGCGGCGTCGGCGACAAACTCGCCGAAGGCGCCGCGCAGCTCGGCGAGCGATCCCCAGCGGCTGTGGTGGTCCATCTCCAGGTTGGTGACGACGGCGATCTCGGGCCCCAGCCGCAGGAAGCTCGCATCACTCTCGTCGGCCTCGGCGATCACCCACTCTCCCTCGCCCCAGCCGGCGTTGGCCGGCTGCTCACCCTCGCCCAGGCCGGGGACCTCACCGCCGATAAAGAAAGCCGGGTCGGCCCCAACCGCGCGCAGCGCCCAGACCAACATCGCCGCGGTCGTCGTCTTGCCGTGGGTGCCGGCGACCGCGATCAGGCGCTTGCCGGCGCAGAGCTCGGCCAGAAGGGCGCCGCGGTGGATCGGCCGCACGCCGCGCTCGCGCGCCAGGGCCAGCTCCGGGTTGTCCTCGCCGATCGCGGTGGAGACCACGACCTCGGCCCCCTGGGGGAGGTTGGCCCGGTGATGGCCGAGGTGGGGCTCCAGCCCCGCCCGGCGCAGACGCTGCATATAAGAGGACTCCGCCCGGTCGCTGCCGGTGACCGTGGCGCCGAGCCGGGCACAGACCAGCGCCAGCCCGCTCATCCCGGCGCCGCCGATCCCGATGAAGTGAAGCCGTCGCGAAGCCCAACCGCCTGCCGTGCCCGCCGCGGCGGAATGCCCGCTTTGCTCGCTGGAACCGATCCTCACCGCCGCGCTCCACTCCCGGCCGCCGCCAGGACCTGATCGGCGATCCGCCGCGCCGCGTCAGGGCGGGCCAGGGCGGCAGATGCCGCCGACATCGCGGCGAGTCTTGGCCCCTCGCCGAGGAGGCCCTCGACCGCGGCGGCGACCGCGGCGGCGCTCAGATCCCGGTCCTCGATGGTCAAGGCCGCCCCGGCCTTCTGCATCCAGGCCGCGTTTGCCCGCTGGTGCCCGGCGGTGGCGTGGGGGTAGGGGACGAGGATCGCCGGCCGGCCGGCGGCGGTCAGCTCGAAGATCGAGCCGCCGGAGCGGGCCAGCGCCAGGTCAGAGGCGGCGAGGACCTGACCGAGGTCGGGCTCGTAGGCCAGCAGCGTGTAGCGCTCGCCGTGGGGGGCCGCCCGCAGGCGCCCCTCTAGCTGCTCGAAGTCGCGGCGCCCGGCGAGGTGGATCACGTGGAAGCCGCGTCCGGGGCGCTCGGCGAAGGCCTCGATCGCCGCCAGGTTGATCGAGCGGGCGCCCTGGCTGCCCCCCATGACCAGCAGGCAGCGGGCGTCCGCCGGGACGCCGAAGCGCTCGCGCGCCGCGGCGCGATCGGCGCCGAGAACCGCGGCGGGCACCGGGCGCCCGGTGATGAGATAGCGAGCCCCCTCTCGTCCCCGGATCGGGAAGGCCAGGCATACCCGTTTCGCCCGGGCCGCCAGCAGGCGGTTGGCGAGGCCCAGGTGGCTGTCGGCCTCGGTCAGGACGAGGGGAATGCGAGAGAAGAGGGCGGCCAGCCCCGCGGGGCCGGCGACGAATCCACCGCCGCCGAGCACCACATCCGCGCCGCGGCGGCGGATCGCCCGCCTCGCGCTGAGCACGGCGGCGAGGGCCTCGGCCAGGGCCAGCGCGGCGCGAAGCGGGTTGCGCCGGTCGATCCCCCGCACCCTCAGCTGGTCGATCTCATAGCCCGCGGCGGGCACCAGCTCGGCCTCGATCCGGTGGCGGGCGCCGAGGAAGCTGACCTCGGCACCGCTAGCCCGAAGCTCGGCGGCGACCGCCATTGCCGGAACGACGTGTCCGGCGGTTCCCCCCGCCGCCACCACCACTCTGGGCGCTCTTGCCACCGCTCGATCGGCTCCTTCCACGGGCGGGCGAACGCCCGCCCTGCACCACGCGCAGTTTGCCAGCGCCGGCGGTCCCGCCGCGGGCGACGTTGAGGATCAGGCCCACGGCGAACAGCGTCGCCATCAGGTTGCTGTTGCCGTAGGAGACGAAGGGAAGCGGCACCCCGGTCAGCGGCGCCAGCCCCATCACGGCGAAGAGGTTGATCGTCGCCTGGACCAGGATCAGCGAGGTCAGGCCGGCGACCAGAAGCTTGCTGTAGTTGTCCTTGGCCCGCTGAGCCACCCGCAGTCCGGCGTAGCCGAAGAGGGAGAAGAGGCCGACGATGCCGATGATCCCGACCAGGCCAAGCTCCTCGCCGATCACCGCTGCGATCATGTCGGTCGGTGCCTCCGGCAGGTAGTAGGCCTTCTGCACCCCGTTGCCGATCCCGACCCCGAAGATGCCGCCCGAACCGATCGCGATCTTCGCCTGCGCCGCCTGGAAACCGGCGCCGGAGGTGTCCGCGCTGGGATTGAGGAAGCCGGTGAGGCGGGCCATCCGGTAGGGCTCGACCAGGGTCACCACCAGGGCCACGACGCCCAGCCCGAGCGCGATCAGGCCGAGGTCTCGCGGCCGGGCGCCGGCTACGAGAAGGGTCGTGCCCACGGCGAAGGCGACGACCATCGCCGTGCCGAGGTCCGGCTCGACCAGGATCAGCAGGCAGGCGCAGCCGGTGATCAGCAGATAGGGCATGAAGCCGGCGATCGAGCGCGCCCGCTTTGGCTTGCGGGCCAGGATGTCGGCGCCGTAGAGGATCAGCGCCACCTTGGCCAACTCGGAGGGCTGGATCTGAAGAGAACCGGGGCCGATCCAGCGGCTGGCGCCGTTGACGCTCGAGCCGACCGCCAGCGCGGCGAGCAGGAGGAAGAAGGCCAGCGCCAGGATCGCCGGGGTGAGGCGGCGCACCAGGGCCAGTCCGTGGCGGGCGGTCAGGTGCATGATCACCAGGCCCACCGCGCCGAACATCAGCGTGCGCTTCAGGTAGTAGGCGCTGTTGGAGAGGCCGCCGTTGCTCAGAACCTGGGTGGTCGAGCTGGCGGAGAAGACCATCACCGCACCGAAGGCCAGCAGGCAGAGGGTCGCGGTGAGCAGCATGTTGTACTCAGCCGAGGGCGAGGCGGCGCCTGTGCGCCTCTTGGCTTTCTTCGCCCGGCCCGCGGCGCCCGGGCGCCCGAGCGCCAGCACCCGGGCGCTCACCGCAACCCCTCGACGATCTGGCGGAAACGCTCGCCGCGTTCTTCGAAATCGCGAAAGGCGTCAAAGCTGGCGCAGGCGGGTGAGAGCAGGACGACCTCGCCGCCGCGCGCCGCGTCGGCCGCCCGCCGCACCGCCTCCTCCAGATCGCGGCAGCGGTGCAGCTCGATCCCCGAGTCCACGGCCGGCGCCAGCTCGGCGGCCAGCCGCTCGGCGACGGCGCCGATCAGGTAGCAGGCGACGCAGTGCTCGCGCACCGGACCCAGCAAGGGGAGGAACGAGTCGCCCTTCTCGCTGCCGCCAAGGATCGCGTGGACGCCGCCGGCAAAGGCGCTCAACCCGACCACGGCGGAGGCCACGTTGGTTGCCTTGGAGTCGTTGACGAAGCGCACACCGCCGATCTCGGCCACCGGCTCGAGGCGGTGCGCCACGCCGGCGAAGCCGCGCAGTCCCTGGCGCACGGCGTCGCGCTCGATGCCCAGCGAGAGCGCCGCGGCGGCGGCGGCCATCGCGTTGGCCACATTGTGCTCGCCCAGCAGGCCCAGCTCCTGCACTCCGATCAGCGGCTCGCCGTCAAAGAAGATCACCCCGGCGGAGAGGGAGACCTCGCACTCGGGCGACGCTCCGCGGCAGAAGGCGACTCGCCGGGCGCAGCCGCCGAGGTCCGCCCCGCCAAGCGCCGGGTCGTCCGCGTTGTAGACGGCGATGTCCTCGTTGCCCTGGTTGGCGAAGATCCGCAGCTTGGCCTCGAGGTAGGCGCCGAGATCTGCGTGGCGGTCGAGGTGATCGGGCGCCAGGTTGAGGAAGACGGCGCACTCCGGGGCGAAGGCCACGCTGTCCTCGAGCTGGAAGCTGGAGCACTCGCAGACGATGGTCGCGTCGGGGTCAACCTCGCCCGCCAGCGCCGACAGCGGCGTCCCCACGTTCCCGGCGAGCGCGACCGGCTGGCCGGCGGTCCGGTACAGGTGCCCGAGCAGCTCCACCGTCGTCGT
This sequence comes from Solirubrobacterales bacterium, assembly GCA_035534175.1. Classification (GTDB taxonomy): domain Bacteria; phylum Actinomycetota; class Thermoleophilia; order Solirubrobacterales; family 70-9; genus DATLSM01. The sequence goes on from DATLSM010000030.1 coordinate 68,658, forward strand.
CTTGCCGTTGGTCCCGGTCACCGCGAGCAGACGGTTGGGGACCGCCCGCCAGGCGATCTCCATCTCCCCCATCACCTGGATACCACGCTCGAGCGCGACGCTGATCGCCGGCGCCTCCCGAGGGACCCCGGGACTCTTCACAACCGTCCGAACTCCGTCGAGTAGCGCCAATCCATCCGAATCCAGTACCACTTCGACGCCCAGCCCCTCCAACCCTGCAACTCCATCCGGACGGCCGGAATCGACCCCCCTCACCTCCTCGCCCCGCCGGGCCAACAAGCGGGCCACAGCCTGACCGGACCGGGCCAGCCCGACGACCAGAAACGGTCCCCTCGGCGGCGCCGGCCGTGGCTTGCTGGGAGGCCGCAGATTCATCTCAGACATAGCTTCGCGTTCCGCTCCCTCGACCCTGTGCGGCTCCTGCGGCGGGTGGCGCGAGGTGGGGGTTGGTTACTCGACCCAGAGGCGGGGGCGGACCCGGTCCGCATCGTCTCCATCCCCCCAACCCGAGCCAAGCGCAAGCAGGGAGGGGTGGTGCCTCGGTTTGAATCTGGCGACGATTGGGACCACGGCGATTGAGGCTGGACGCGATCGGCGCATCGGCGCCCGAACCGATCAATCCGCCTCGGCCCGGAGATCGCATCGGCGCCCCAGCGCGAACCTGGCGTCCGTAGAAACCAACGCCGCGGACCTTCAGCCAAAGGTGCCCGCGTAGCCTGTATCTCGGTCGCCAGGCGGGGCCGGGCACGGGCCAGGGATATGGACCACCTGAGTGGCTCAACTCCTCCACAGCCCAAGGCGGTGAGTCCCGCCGATGCGTCTGATGTCACCCTCATCCACTCCCGCCGCCCCGGCATGCTGGGGCCAGTTGGCGACCGCATCGCGCACCTCGCCCAGGATCGCCACCGCCCTCCCCCGTTTCATCGAAATACTTTCTGCGCAGTGCTCGAAATCCTGGAGGCCAAATCCGTCGCGCTTGCCATTTAGCGTCATCTGGTGCTGGGCTGTCCAATCGCCGGCAGGGTTGTAGGCAAAGGTCAGGTCGAACGCCGGTGAGAGGGACCAATTGCCTCCTTGGTCCATGAGGAAGGCGATGTTCTTGACGTGATCGTCTTGATTGCGAGCCACGACATTGAATGCCATGCGACGAAACTGTTCCTCGATCTCCTCGATCGAGAGGCCCAGTTGGCGAGTCACCATCATCGCCTGCTCGTAGGAATAGGCGCCCGGTTCGTTGAAGTCGAAGTGGGCAATCGCGCCCAGTGATTGCAGGTGGAGCTTGAAGTTGCCCGCGGGTCGGTCAAAGCGCCTGGTCATGAAATGGCGCCTTCCGTTCTCTTCGAAGAGGCGGCATTTCATCATCGCGATCCCCGCCTCCCGGGCCATCAAGGAGTAGGCGAACTCGGTCGCGCCGTGCCCTTGGGGGTCATCCAAGCTTTCCTTGTCTCGGTTCCCACTGACACCGTCGAACTTGAGGAGCCAATGCTCAAAGCCCGGTGGTGCTTTGACCTGGCCGGAGCGAATCTCATTCGTTCGGGGGTTCCAGGCGATCACCGCCTTGGCCCTGGCACCGCCCGCCGACATTCCCACACTGAGCAGCTCCAGTAGGCCCTCTTCCTCATATCCAGCTTTGACCGAGGCGACGAACTGCTTACGCTTGGAGAGAACCTCGGAGGCAAGTTTCACCAGGGATTCGATGCGGATGTCCTCGATCGGGGCCCTCTCCGGCCCCTGCACCGGTTCGAACTCCAGTGCCCCCATCCCCCGAGTTCCGATGTAACAGAGTCGTTCGACTGAATCAGCGCTCTGCGGCGGACGACCCTGAGAAGCCAGCCAGGTGTCGATCAACGCGTTGCCGAATTTGTCCGGCAGTGAATCGGCGAGCAGACCCGGTAGGCCTTTGAACGATTTGTATGAGAGCGCTGGGAAGGAATAGGGCTCAACCCTGAGGGGCATCGTCAAGGGCGCGATTTGAATCGCGCTGCGGGCGAATTCACGCTGGTATTGAAAGATCGCCGCCGGCTGGCCCTCGACCAGCGAAACCGCACCGATTTTCCGTCCCCACAGATTGACCGTCGCGTCGCTCACCGAGTGTCGCCGGACCCTTCCTCCTCGACCGGCCGAGCCGAGCGGGGTGCCTTCTCCTCCCCAGCTTGGGCGACGGTGTCGTCCTCCGCCCCTGACCCGAGATCGTGCCAGCGCCAGACGTTGCCCTGCCGCTGATCTTTGTTCGGCGAGTGGCGGGCCCTCTGTCGCCGCCGGCCCCCCAGCCGCACGCGCTCCAGCGGGCTCGGAAGTGGCTCGGGGATCAGGCGATCAAGCGCATCGAGCTGACCCAAGGCACGGAGGATCCGGACCAGGCTGGTGAGCCTGACCTCGCGCCCGCTCTCGACCCGCTCGACCGTGGTCTTGGCGACGCCGGCCTCGCGCGCGAGCTGCTCTTGGCTCACGTTGCGCTCGAGGCGGGTTCGAGCCAGGCGGGATCCCAGCTCTCGCAATATGGTCTCGTCGCTATTTTGAGCTTCTATTCTCATAACTCTTTCTAATTGAGGAGTTAAAGCGGATTAGAGCTCTAACTCAGCATATAAGCAGAGTTAAAAGCATAGCACAAAGAAATCGGGGCCCAGCTATATCTCTGCTGATAACAAGAGTTAAGGACCAAAAACCCGCTAAACCTGTATATCAGCAGAGTTATATCTAAGTGCGCTGAGGAAGGCGGGCGGGGACGATTGCGGCCGCCATCGCCATGCGGAGGGAATCGCTTTCATCGCCGCCGATCCCCCAAAACGCCAGGACCCGCCGGCCGCGGCCCTAGCGCCCGATGCTCTGCTGATACAGGGTGAAGCCGATCCCCGAGCAGACCGCGGCGATGATCCAGAAGCGGAGCATTATCTTGGTCTCCGACCAGGCCATCATCTCGAAGTGGTGGTGCAGCGGCGCCATCAGCAAGACCCGGCGGCGGAAGGCCTTGAATGAGAAGACCTGAACCGCGACCGAGAGGGCCTCGATCACGAAGATTCCGCCGATGATGATCAGCAGCACCTCGGTCTGAGTCATCACGGCCAGCGCGCCGATCGCTCCACCGAGGCCGAGCGAGCCCGTGTCTCCCATGAATATCGAGGCGGGGAAGGAGTTGAACCAGAGGAAGCCGATGCAGGCGCCGACCATGCAGGCCGAAAGCAGGGCCAGGTCCTGGCGCTCGCCGGTGACGAAGGCGATCGCGGTGTAGGTCAGCAGGACGATCGCGCAGGAGCCGGCGGCAAGGCCGTCGAGGCCGTCGGTGAGGTTGACGCCGTTGGAGGTGCCGGCGATCACCAGGAAGACCAGGACGAAGTAGAGGACCGGGCCGAGGTCGATGCTGCCGTGGCCGATCCGGATGTAGAGGATCGGTTCCAGGCCGACCTCGTGCCGGGCAACCCACCACAGGCCGAAGGCGAGGATCACCTGGAAGAGCAGCTTCCAGCGGGCCGAGAGTCCGAGCGAGCGGCGTTTGACGATCTTGATGAAGTCGTCGGCGAAGCCGATCGCCGCACAGCCCATCGCCACACCGAACACCGCGAGACTCTGGGCATCGCGGTTGGAGAGGACGAGGTAGGGGACGCAGATCGCGGCGAAGACGATCAACCCACCCATCGTCGGCGTGCCGGCCTTGGCGTGGTGCTCCTGCGGCCCGTCCTCGCGGATGTGCTGGCCGAACTCCTTCACCCGCAGGTATTCGATGAACTTCGGTCCGAGGAAGATGCAGATCAGCATCGACGCCATTCCGGCGATCAGGACCACGCCCATGATTAACCGCGGCCCCCCCCGCTCCCCTGGTGGCCGGAGGACTCAGATCGCGGCAGAGCCCCACCTCCGCCCCCGGGGAGCGCTGGAGCGCCGATCAGCGCCTCCAGCGCTTGGCAGATGACCTCCAGGCCGGCCGAGCGGGAGCCCTTGACGAGGACGGCATCGCCGCTGCCAAGCTGCGCCGCCAGCAGCTCGGCGGCATCCTCGGGGTCGCCGACCAGCTCGTCGGGTCCGTAGTCGCGGGCCGGCTCGCCGACCCCGACCAGCAGGTCGAGCCCCGTGGCCCGCGCGTGCTCACCCACCTCGCGGTGGTAGGCGGGCGCATCCGGTCCCAGCTCGGCCATCTCGCCCAGCACCGCGATCGTGCGCTCGGCCCCCAGCGTGGCGAGGTGATCGAGCGCCGCTCGCATCGACACCGGGTTCGCGTTGTAGCAGTCGTTCACGAGGACGATTCCGTCTCCCAGCTCGAGGCGCTCGCCGCGGAAGCGGGAGAATCCTATGTTCGCAGCGTGGTCGGCCATCGCCGCCGGCGAGGCGCCCAGCGCCACGCCTGCCCCGATCACGGCCAGCGCGTTGGTCAGGTTGTGGGCCTCGGTGAAGGGGAAATGGAAGCGGGCGCTGCCGGCCGGGGTGGCAATGAGCGCCTCGGTAATCCCGCCGCTGACAGTCCGCTCCAGAGCCTCGACATCTCCGCCCGGGCCGAAGCGGAGCAGGCGGGGCGCCTGACCCAGGTGGGGCTCCAGCGAGCCGGAGTCCGCCGGCACGACCGCGACCCCCCACGCGGGCAGCGGGGCGAGGATCTCGGCCTTCGCCGCCGCGATCGCCTCCACCGAGCCCAGCAGCTCGACGTGGACCGGGCCGACGTTGGTGATCACCGCGACGTCGGGCTCAGCGATCGCCGCCAGATCGGCGATCTGTCCGCGACCGCGCATGGCCATCTCCAGCACCAACAGATCGGTGCCCTCGGGGGCTTCCAGCACGGTTAACGGCAGCCCGATCTCGGTATTCAGGTTCTCGCGGTTGGCATGCACCCTTCCCGGCAGCAGCGCCCGGGAGATGTCCTTGACCGAGGTCTTGCCGACCGAGCCGGTGACGCCGATGACCCTGGCGCCGAGTGCCTGGCGCCAGGCGTGGGCCAGCGCCCCCATGGCCGCCAGCGGGTCGCGGACGCTGAAGACCCAGGCGCCCTCCAGGCCGGCGGCGTGGTCTGGCTCGACCACCACCCCCCAGGCTCCTGATGCAATCGCGGCCGAGGCGAACTCGCCACCGTCGGTGCTCCCCCCGCGCAGGCCGAAGAACAGAGCGCCGGGCCCGGCGCTGCGGGAGTCGATCGCACCGCGCTGGGGCCAGCCGCCGCCGCCCGCGGTGGCGATCTCGGCCCCCATCGCCGCGGCGATCTGCTCGGCGCCGAGCTTCACGCGGCGGCCAGCTTCCGCAGCTCCTCGGCCGCCACCTGGCGGTCATCGAAGGGGACCTTGCGCCCCCCCTCGAGCTCCTGGCAGTGCTCGTGCCCCTTGCCGGCAATCACAACCGTGTCGCCCGGTCGGGCGTGGGCGAGGGCCAGGGCAATGGCCGAGCGGCGGTCGACCTCGATCTCGACCCGCGAGCGATCCTCGATCCCGGCGAGGACCTCGGCCAGGATCTCCTCGGGATCCTCGGACCGGGGGTTGTCGGAGGTGACGATCGCCAGATCGGAGAGTTCGGCTCCCGCGCGTCCCATCTGCGGCCGCTTGCCACGATCGCGCTCGCCACCCGCACCGAAGACGGAGATCAGCCGCCCCCCCGTCAGCTGCCGCGCCGCCCGCAGCACGTTCTCCAGCGAATCCGGAGTGTGGGCGTAGTCGACGAGCACCGCGAACCGCTGTCCCTCCTGCACCGGCTCAAAGCGCCCCGGCACCCGTCCGGCGCTCCCCAGGGCGGCGGCCGCGACCCCGGGATCGACGCCGAGGGCGGTCGCGGCGGCAAACGCGCCCAGCGCGTTGGCGACGTTGAAGTGCCCTGGGAGAGCGATGCGCACCGGCGTCTCAGCGGCCGGCCCGGTGATCGTGAAGTCCGACCCCTCGGCGTCGAAGGACACATCGCCAGCGCGGTAGTCCGCCTCGGCGCCATCGGCGGAGAAGGTCAGGCACTCGAGCTCGGCGGCGAGCCGCCGGCCGTATGGGTCATCGACGTTGACCAGCGCGACGCGCGGCCGGCTCTCGAAAAGCTTTCGCTTGGAGCGGAAGTAGGCCTCCATGTCGCCGTGGAAGTCGAGGTGGTCGCGGGTCAGGTTGGTGAAAAGCGCCACATCGAAGCGAATTGAGTCGCAGCGATGCAGGGCCAGTGCGTGCGAGGAAACCTCCATCGCGCATGCCCGGTCCCCACCCTCTAGCATCCGTCGAAACGCCGCCTGCAGGTCGATGGCCTCGGGGGTTGTCCGCTCCACCTCCTCCTCCACCCCACCGACCACCTGCTTCACGGTCCCAAGCAACCCACATCGCGTCCCCGCCGCCTCCAGCACCTCCCGCACGAGGAACGCCGAGGTCGTCTTGCCGTTGGTCCCGGTCAACCCCACGACCCTCAGCTCACCGGTGGGATCCCCCCAGAAGCGGGCGACCAGAGTCGCCATCGCCGCCCGGGCGTCGCCCACCACGACCTGAGCCACGCTCAGCTCCAGCTCCCGCTCGACGACAATCGCCACGGCCCCAGCCTCAACCGCCGCCGCGGCGAACTGGTGCCCATCGACCCTCTCCCCGGGCACGCAGAAGAACAGCGTCCCGGCGTCGACCCTGCGGCTGTCATAGGCCAGGTCGGCAACCTCCACCGAGCGATCGCCGAGGACCCGAAGCACGGGAGCTTCGCCAAGAAGCGCTTCCAACCTCACCCCGACGATTCTAGGTCGCGACCCAGCCGCCCATTCCGCCGGCACCATGGGCTGAGCGGGGTCAGCGAGGACTCCGGCGGCGGCGCCCGTCTCACCCGATCAGAGGACCCGTGGGTCGCCCGCACGATCTCTATTGAGGAGGAACGCCCAGATAGGGAAGGGCGAAGGCGGCGATTTTGCCGAACGCCGGGGCGGCCACCGACCCGCCGTAGTAGTTCCCCCCCGATGGCTGGTTGACGATCACCGCAACCAGCAGCCGCGGATTCTGCGCCGGCGCGAAGCCGATGAAGGAGCCGACGAATTTGGTGTTGGAGTAGGTCCCGTTTTCAGCGATCTGCGCGGTCCCCGTCTTGCCGGCCAGGGTGTAGCCGGGCACGCTGACCTCCGAGGCGGTCCCGCCGGGCGCCAGCACGCCTTCCAGCATGGTCCGCACCTGCGAGGCGACCTGAGCGGGGATGACACGGTGCCCGCGCGGCTCGCTCACCGGCCTGCCGCCGATCTTCTCGATCAGATTCGGCCGCCGAAGGATGCCGCCGTCGGCGATCGCCTGGTAGCCGGCAACCATCTGCATCGGCGTCACCGAGAGGCCCTGTCCCATTGGCAGGTTGCCCATCGTAGAGCCCGAGTAGTCCTTCAGCGCAGGCACGATGCCGCGTTCCTCGCCGGGGAACTGAATCCCGGTCGGGCGGCCGAAACCAAAGCGGTCGATCCAGCGGCTGAAGCGCGCGGCACCCAGCTTCAGCCCGATCGTCACCGCGCCCACGTTGGAGGAGCGGGAGAGGATCTGGGCGACGGTCATCGTTTCGGTCCCCCGCAGCTCGGCGTCAGAGATCGAACGATTGGCGACCTGGATGCTCGGCGGCAGGGTGAACGAGGTTTCCGGAGTCACTATCCCTTCGTCCAGGGCGGCCGAGATGGTGAAGGCCTTGAAGGTCGAACCTGGCTCATAGGTGAATCCGGTCGCCTGGTTCTCGAGCGCTTCGGGATTGGCCTGGGAGAGGTCATTGAGGTTGACCGGCGGCCAGTTGGCCATCGCCAGAATCTGTGAGTTGCGCGGATCGATCACGATCGCGGTGGCGCTCTTGGGCGAGAAGCTCGAGCCGACGCCGGCAAGCACTTCTTCGGTCTTAGCCTGGATCGCAGGGTCGAGCGTGAGCTGGACGTCGCTGCCGTTGCTGGCCTGCTTCACCGTTTCCAGTCGGATCGGCTCGCCGAGCGCGTCCTTGACCACGCGGCGTTCCCCGGTGGTGCCCTTCAACACCGAGTTCTCCGCAGCTTCCAGCCCGGTCAGCCCCTTGCCTTCGGTACCGATCGCGCCGATCACCTGCCCGGCCAGTTCCCCCTGCGGGTATGTCCGCCGGCTACCTGGTAGCTGTCCGATCCCCGGCAGCTTCAACCGCGCGATTCGCGCCGCCGCTGTAATGCCGATGTCATGAGCCACGTAGGAGAAGCCGGAGTGCGCAGTCAGGCTGTGCAGAACCTGGCTTGGGCCAAGGCCAACGATCGGCGCCAGCCTGGCGGCGGTCCGCGCCGCGTCCTTCACCTGATAGGGGGTGGCATAGATCGTCGCCGCGTCTTCGGAGGCGGCGAGCTCGTTGCCGTCGCGATCGAGAATGCTGCCGCGCAGCCCGGGAATCGTGACCACCCCGGTCTGCTGGGAGATCGCCTCGGAGGCCAGCGTCGATCCTTCCACCCCCTGCAGCCAGAAGGCACGGCCGATCACGACCACAAAGCAGAGAACGAAGCCGGCGAACAGGAGGCCTATCCGTCGCTCGATCAGGCGCATCGCGCGTCTCGGCCTCAGCCGCCGGAGGCGGCGGCGAGGCGTCTGGCCGCCGTCTCGACGTCATTCGGAGCGGCCGTCACATATTGGACCTGATTGGCCGAGGGCATGGCGAGGCCCTGAGCGCCTGCCTCGTGGCGAATCCGGGCGGTCCCGTAGCGCTGCGCGTCACGGCTCTGGGTAACCGAGTTGTCGGCTTCCAGCGCCTCGATGTTCTGGTAGATCTTGCCGCTGGAGGCGGCGAAGCTGAGGGTGATTACGTTGAGGGCGACTATCCCCACCAGCAACACCCCGAGCACCCCGATCCAGGCTCGACCGCGGGTCATCCGGACCACGAGGCCCGAATCGGGAAGGTGGCCGACGGCGCTCGCCGTACGGCCGACGGCGAGCGGGATCAGCTGACCGCCGCCGGCCCGCTTTGGCTTGGGCCGCGCGGGGCGCGGGGCGCGAGCGGGAGCGGGGCGGGCGCGAGCGGGAGCCGCCCGCGCGGTGCGCGGGGCCGCCTTGCGCGCCGGCGGAGCGCTGCGGGCAGGCGCCGGTTTGGGCGGCGGCGCCTGAGCTGGCGCGGCCTTGCGCGCTGGCGCAGCGACGCCCATCAGCTGCTCCCCGCCCCGGACATCGCCTCGGCGATCTTTACCGCCACCCGCAGATGCGCCGAGCGCGAGCGCGGATTGGCGGCGGTCTCCGCGGCGGCGGGTGCAATCGCCCGTCGGGTGAGCAACTCCGCCTCGGGCTCGTGGCCGCAGACGCAGATCGGCAGCTCCGGCGGGCAGACGCAGCCGCGGGCGCGCTCGGCGAGGAACCGCTTTACCCGACGGTCCTCGAGCGAGTGGAAGGAGATCGCGGCGAGCCGACCGCCGACCTCCAGCATCCGCCAGGCGAGCGGCAGCGCTTCGTCCAGCGATTCAAGCTCCCCGTTGACCGCGATCCGAATCGCCTGGAAGGTCCGCTTGGCGGGATGGCCGCCACCGAAGCGGGCCGACGCCGGCATGCCGGCTTTGACCGCCTCCACCAACTCCGAGGTGGTGCGCAAGGGGCGCCGCCCGATGATCTCCCTCGCGATCCCACCGGCGTAGCGCTCCTCGCCGAAGCGACGCAGCAACTGGGCGATCCGCGACTCCGGCCACTCGTTGACCAGATCGGCGGCGGTCAACTGCTGGCGCGTGTCCATCCGCATGTCGAGTGGGGCCTCGTAGGAGTAGGAGAACCCCCGCTCCCAGGCATCGACCTGCATCGAGGACATTCCGAGATCCAGGTAGACCATGTCTGGGTGGGTGCCTTCGCCGCGCAGGGTGCGAAGCCCTTCCGCGTAGTCGGTGCCGATGAAGCGGGTCTGACAGGAGGCGGCGGCGGCGAACCGCACGAAGCGGTCCGCGGCAGCCGGGTCGCGGTCAATGCAGACGAGCGTCCCATCCGGCCCCAGCCGCCTGGCGATGAGCCCGGCGTGGCCGCCGCCGCCAAAGGTGCAATCGACCGCCAGCTGCCCTGGCTCGGGAGCGAGGAGCGAGGTCAGCTCAGAGGCGAGGACGGGCAGGTGTTCGGCGGGCATATGGATAAGGGTGGCGGTATTCACGAGGGCTGCGCCCACGCTCCGCTCGGGCAGCTCAGATATGGACGCTCGCTGCGCATCGGCTCGCATATCACTCGCTCGCTCCTGCACCGGCGAGGCCCTCGGCGATCTCCGGCGCTTCAAGGTCGAGCTCCTGCTCCTGGATGGCCCAGGCCTCCGCGTTCCAGATCTCCAGGTACTCACCGGTCCCTGCCACCACGCAGGTGCCGTCGAGGCCGGCGTGCTCGATCAGCGGCTTCGGTAGGCGGATGCGGCCGGCGGAGTCGAGCGCCTCGTCGAAGGAGCCGCCGTGGAAGCGGCGCCGCAGCCGGCGTGCGTCGCGGCCGAAGGGGCTGTGTGGCGCGAGGAAGCGGTCCGAGAGCCGCTCGAACTCCGCGGTCGTGTGCAACCAGACGCAGGGGTCGAAGCCCTTGGACAGAACCACTCCGTCGGAGAGGGCGGCACGGAACCGGGAGGGAACCGTGAGGCGATCCTTGGAATCGAGGCTGTGCTCGTAGATACCCCGAAATGCCACCGCGTCGATTCCTTTCGGGAGGGCTGGGAAAAGTTAGGACCGAGGTGATGAGGTGGGAGGAGCCTCACCACCCCGGTCCTGGGCTTCAACTCGCGCGCCACTGTAACCCACTTCCACCCACTTTGCAACACGCCCATGCACTGCAAGGTCATTTGCAGCCAGCGGCTCCGGCCGCCCCCCCACCAGACAGAGCTTGATCGGCGGGGACGGCGGCCGACCAGAGCAACGACTCCCAGCCCGGGGTGAGGGCGCCCCCGACAGGCGTTCGGGGCCAGGCGGGAATCCGTCGATGGGCGCGAGATGGAGACGATCAAAGGCTTCCCCCGCGCCCGCTGCGGGGTTCTCTGTGAGCAGCGGAACACCCCCCGGGTCCTCGCCCGCGGGCCTCTAACTTCTGGCGACGGGCGCCGCTGGAAGGCTCGCCTTCCTTGGGGCCCCACCCGATGATCTCGCTCGCGATCGAGGCGCTGCGCCGATCGCGGCGACGGCATCCACGTCCATCCCGCCGCCGACGTGCGGGGTGGCACCGATCGCCTCGATCCCGTCCGCCGCCGCCTGGCGGCCATCCCCGCGCGGTCTTCGGAGTCGAGCGCCCCACCGTCGAGGGCCGGCGGGTCGTGGCAGTGCAGGTCGATCATCTGCGGCCATCAGGCCAGACCGGCGCCAATCGGCCGAGGCATGCAAACCGCCGTTCAGCGGCCTGCGTTTGCGGGCATCGGACTACGATGATCGCCATGATCCGGCATCTGCTCCCGCCGGGCTTGCGGGATCAGGTGGCTTCAACTCATGGATAAGAAAACGACCCGCCGAGGGAACTACGAGTCTGGCTCCGATTACGTGCTGGAGTACGGTGAGCTCCGCTTCGCCTTCAACGAGCAGGACTTTGGCCAGCGGGTGGAGCAGGCTGCCGTCAAGCTCGGCTTCGTCGACCAGGGACTGAGCCAGGAGGAGCTGGATGACCTCCTCGACCTGGCCGTCAGCGGAGAGATCGCCGAGCCCAGCTCCCGCCTCGGGGAGCACATCAATGAGAACTGGGAGGACTTGGTCGGCCCGGCCAACCGCAGCCTGGTCCACTGGATCCGCCGCCTCGTCTTCCGCGGCGCCTGGCTGGACCAGCGAGTCAAGGAGGGCGAGCTTGACGTCGTCTTCGACGAGCGCACCCAGACATTCGGCTACGTCCAGCCGGACCGCAGCTCCGAGCTGATCGAGCTCTCCAAGGAGCCGTCCTGGCGCCGCATCGCCTACCGCAGGTAGACGGCGGGACCCCGGTTCCCCGGCTCTAAGGCCGTTCGCGCTCGTAGTAGACGCGGGCGCGGGCGACCAGGCCCGCCTCGTCCAGCTCAACCGCCTCGATCGCGCGGTGGCCGTCCTCGCGCCGGTAGAGCACGGCGAAACCGCCGGGGCCCTCGAGCAGGGACTCCTCGGTGACCTTCATGTTGGGCGCCAGCTCGAGCCCGTGGCGGAAGTGTTCGCGCAGTGCCTGGCGCCCGTTCAGCCGCTCGCCCGCCGGGTCGGCGTCGCCCACCACCGGCGCGATCACGAACTCCACGTCCTCTGCATAGCAGGCGACGATCGCGTCGATGTCGCGCCCGTTCCAGGCCTCCAGCCAGCGGTCGGCGTGCTCCCGAGGACCACCGCCCCTGCTCCGCCGGCGGCCGAAGCGGCGTCTGCGGCGGCGCGGCCGAGCCGGCGCCGTCTCGGCCCGCGCCCTGAGGGCGGGGGCCGGGCTCTCCTCGGGCGCTTTTTGCGCCGCCGGCGCCTGCTCGGGGGGAGCACCGCCGGCCAGTGCCTCGATCAGCTCGGCACGAGGCAGCATCCGGTAGCCCGACACTCCTTCCCTGGCGGCCAGCTCATGTAGCTCGGCGAGGTGCTTGGATTCCAGATCGGCCGTGGTCATCGAGGCGCCAGGTTATTCAACGGCCGGGCTCGACGCGGGCGGGGTCGATGCCCTCCTCGGCCGCAGCCGCCGGCCATGCCCCCGCCTCCTGCCTGACCCGGCGGAGCGACCAGCCGAGCTCGCGGCCAATCGTCTCTGCCACCGGGCGGACCGAGTCGACATCGCGCAGCTGCGCCGCGGCGAGGATCCCCAGCCGAGTGCGGCGCAACAGCACGTCGGCGACGCCGCGCGCCTGCTCGAGTCGGGCGGCGATCGCCACCTCGGCGAGAAGGTCGGGGCGGCCGGCGACGATCGGCACAGCCAGCCCGGGCTCCTTCCAAGCGAGGTCGAGGACCGCGCGTGCGGCATGGCCGTAGCGGAAGGCGAGCTGGGCGACCGACCCCTCCCCCACCCCGTCGGGGGCCTCCAGGTCCTCGGGGCGGGCCGGCATCCCGAGGGGGATCTCCGCCGTGTGGCAGGGGGCCTCGCGCCCCTCACGCTCGACCAGGCGATCGACGGTCTGCTTCGCCATCCGCCTCCAGGTGGTCAGCTTGCCTCCGGTGATCGTCAGCAGCCCCGAGGAGGTCTCATACAGCTCGGCTTTGCGCGAGATGTCGACCGACCGGCGCGGGTCGCCGGTCGCGATCAGCGGCCGCACGCCGGCGAAGGCACCGGCGAGGTCAGACCGGGAGAGCGAGAGGCCGAAGAAGGAGTTGGTCGCCTCGAGCAGGTACTCGATGTCCTCCCCGGCCGGCCGGGGGTGGGCGAGGTCGCCCTCGTAGTCGCTGTCCGTGGTGCCGATCAGGGTGCGGCCGTACCAGGGCAGGGCGAAGATCGCCCGCCCCTCGCCGGCGGGGACGATGCAGGCGGCGCGGCCCATCGGCAGGTCGGCGTCCTCGACAATCAGGTGGGTGCCGCGGCTGGGGGCGATCCGCGGCACGTCCTCCTCCTCGACCACCTCCGCCGGACGGATACGGTCAGCCCAGACGCCGGTGGCGTTAATGACGCTGACCGCCTCGACCTCGACGCGCTCGCCCGACTCGGCCTCGATGAAGGCCACGCCACAGGCCCGGCCGGCGGAAGAGCGGAGCACTTCGGTCACCTCGGCGCCGTTCAGCATCACGGCGCCGAAGCGCTCCGCCTCGCCCAGCACGGTGAGCACGAGGCGGGCGTCGTCGGTCTGGCAGTCATAGAAGAGGTAGGCGCTTCTCGGCTCGCGCGAGGCCAGGGCCGGGACCATCTCGAGCACCTCCTCGCTGTCGATTGTGCGGTGGCGATCGGGCGACCAGTAGGAGCCCTCGTCCTCCTCCACGGCGGAGCGCGAACCGCGGCGCCTGGTCCTGGTGGCGGCCATCACGTCGTACATGTTGAGCCCGATCCCGACCCTGCGGTCGCGGCGCTCCTCGCCCAGGGCGGGGACGAGGAAGGGGGTCGGGTAGACCAGATGAGGCGCCAGCCGGACCATCAGCTGGCGCTCCAGCAGCGCCTCGCGCACCAGCCCCAGGTCGAAGTTCTGCAGGTAGCGAAGGCCGCCGTGGACCATCTTCGAGGAGCGGCTGGAGGTTCCCGCCGCGTAGTCGTTGCCCTCCAGCAGGGCAACCGAGTAGCCACGTGAGGCGGCGTCGAGGGCGACGCCGGCACCGGTGATGCCGCCACCGATCACCACCACCTCGAACCGCTGGCCGGCGATCGCCTCGATTGCCTTGGCGCGGGAGAGCATCGCTACCAGCCGTGGCGACGCGACAGCCACCAGGTCGAGCCGAGCGCGAGGCCCCCGGTCGCAACGCCGATCAGGATCGGGGGCCAGGGCGAGGAGGGGCCGCCGCTCTGCAGCGGACTCGCCGATGAGGGGGTCGTGGTGGAGGGCGGCGTCGCGGTGGAGGGCGGCGTCGTCGGGGAGTTGGGAACCAGGCCACCTCCCCCGGGGGCCGGGGAGGATCCTCTGCCCGGCGAGGGGCCCAGGCGCGAGCGCGAAGGGCCACCGGGGGCCAGGGCGCCCGGTGAGGAGAGGGAGGGCGATGGGTTGATCGGAGTCGGCGGCGTCAGCGTGGAGCCCTGATTGGAAGGCGCGCTCCCCGGATTGGCGCTCGGCTTCGGCGCGGGTCTTGGTGACCGCGGCGCAACCGGGACGGGGAACGTGTCGCCGGCGGCGGCCACCAGGGCCTCGCCGGTAACCCAGATCGGGGTCTGGTCGCTGGAGCTGGAGTAGCGGTAGTGGCCGTCGCCTGCCTGTCGTTGGGAGAGGTAGCCCGGAGCGCTGGCCCCACCGCGGCGGTAGACGTTGGGGTCCCCGCCGGCGGCGCGGATCCCCTGGATCGCCCAGGCCGTGGACTGGGTGTTGACCGGGCCCGAGCCAGAGTTGGGGAAGCCACCACCCGGGCGTTGCGCCGTGCGCAGGTAGGAGAGGCCGAGGCCCGCCGCCTTGGAGCCGCTGGGGAGCGCCTGCAAAACGGCGCCGGTGTCGTCTGGCGTGCTGGGCGCGTCGGGGGTGTCGCCCCAGCCGCCATCGCTGTTCTGGACCTTGCGCAGCCATTCCAGCGAAGCGTCGAGGCCGCCGCTCAACCCCGCGACACGCAGGGCGATGTCGCTGTAGGCGGTCGTGGCGGGCCAGTCTTCGAAAGAGCCGTCGGCGCGGCGGCGCTTGGCCAGTTCGGCGATGAGGTTGCGCCCGGAGAAGGAGCGGGGGTCGAGGCCCGCGCCCTGCAGGGCAAGGATCGTACGGGCGAGATCGCCGGTGCTGGTGATCTGCCCCTGGGTGCCCAGGAGGTAGCCGACCGGCGTGTTGCCGTGGCTGGAGATGTCCAGCGGGTTGCGCCCCGCCGCCTCCAGCCCCAGCATCGCCCAGCCGGTTATTTCCGGGCTGGAGCGATCGCCGGGAGAGGCGCCGAAGCCACCGTCGGGGTTCTGCACCGATACCAGCCAGTTGGCGGCGCGGGAGACCTCAGACGCCTCGGCCCGAGCCGGGATGGCGGCGGCCAGGGCGCAGGCGAGGATCAGCGCGGCGGCGGCGCCCCCGCCGTGCAGGCCCGGCGTCAATCCGGCCCGCCTCCTCGCCGACGGCTCACCCGCCGGCCCCCTTCTCCCCCATTCGAACCGTTGCCGGAAGCGAGTCAGCATCCGCACCATCGCCGGCCCCGCGATCAGAGCGAAGACGATGTTGCCGATCGCGTGGGCGGCGTCGAAGGGAACCGCCCGGCCCTCCAGCAGCCCGAAGCGCTGGAGCGAGAGTTCGCCACCGTAGGTCGCCATCAGGGAGAAGTTGAGCAGCGCCCCGTAGGCGACGCCGGCGAAGCCGCAAACCGCCGCAAGGGTGAAGCGCCCGGCATTGCGGGTCCCCAGGGCGAGCGCCGCGCCGAGCACGCCGCACAGGCCCCAGGCCGCCATCTGCCACGGTGTCCATGGCCCCTGTCCGAACCAGAAGTTGGAGACCAGCCCCGACAGCGCGCCGACCGCGAAGCCCGGCGCCGGGCCGAGCGCGTAGCCGGCGAAGATCACGATGTCGGTGGTCGGCTTCACGTTGGGGAAGGCGGCGAAGGCGATCCGCCCGGCGATCGCCAGGGCGGCGAGGGCGGCGACCAGAGCGACGACCTGCGACGGCGGCCGCGAACGCTCATACCAGGCGAATCCGCCCAGCAGCACGGCGCCGAGGATGAGGAAGCTGGTCAGCTGCCAGCTCACGCTGGGTCTCCGCCGAGCGCCGCGGCGCCCTGCTCGGGGGTGATCACCCCGGACAGGTCCAGCACCCTCGCCACCTCGGTGGCGAAGTACCAGCCGCCGGAGAGGATCTCCTCCGCAGGGCCATCGGCGATCAGGCGCCCGTCGCCGAGCAGAATCACGCGCTCGGCGAAGGCCGCGGCGAACTCGACGTCGTGGGTGGCGACGACGAGACCCGCGCCACGGCCCGCGAGATCCTCGATCATGGCGACCAGATCGTCGCGGTGGGCACGGTCCATCCCTCGGGTCGGCTCGTCCAGCGCGACGAGCCCGGGCATTTCCTCTCCCTCCATCCTCCCCGCGAGGGTAATCGCCAGCGCCAGCCGCTGCCTCTCGCCGCCGGAGAGGTCGCGGGGATCTGACTCGGTCGCGTGCTCCAGCCCGACCAGGCGCAGCGCCGCCTGCCCCGCATCGCTCGGCAGCTCGTCGCCGATCCGCTCGCGCACCAGGTAGTCGCCCGGGCTCTGGGTCAGGAGGGCGATTCCGCCGGGCGCCTCCACCGCGCCGCGGACCGGGTCGAGCAGGCCGGCGGCGGTGCGCAGCAGGGTCGACTTGCCGGCGCCGTTGCGGCCCATCAGGGCTACGCGTTCGCCGCAATAGACCCTCAGGTCGATGCCGCGCAGGACGTCACGGGGCTGATCCCCGCGCAGGAGCTCCACCCAGAGGTCGCGGACCGCGACGGCGATCGGGTCCTGTCGAGGGCGTTTGGAGAGCGCTGGGCGGAGGGTGGTTCTCAACCGCTCGATCTCCCGCCCGCCCGGCCGAGCCCCCAAACGCTGCTCGAGCATCTGCCGGGCGTCGCGGACGCCGATCGGGAGCGGGTCGATGCCGACAAGGGAGAAAAGGCGCGCGGCGGGGGTGCTCAGAGCCTGGTCACAGCGATGGGACCAGGCGAGAAAGTCGCGCGGGGGGCCGTCAAAGGAGACCGCACCGGCATCCATGGCGATGACCCGGTCGGCGGCGGCGAGGCAACGCTCCAGCCGGTGCTCGGCGAGGAGGACCGCCACCCCCCACTCCTCATTCAGGCGGCGCAGGAGCCAGATCAGCTCGCCGCCGGCCACCGGGTCGAGCTGGGAGGTGGGCTCGTCGAGGAGGACGAGGCGCGGACGGGTGACGAGAGCGGCGGCGAGCGCCACCCGCTGCAGCTCGCCACCGGAGAGGGCGTCGACGGTTCGCTCGAGAAGGTGTGGGATGGCGAGTGCCAGGGAAACCTCCTCGACCGCTCTGGCGCGTGAGGCAGGCGGGTCGCCGCGCATCTCCAGCGGCAGCTCGATCTCGGCTGCGACCGTGGTCGAGACCACCTGGGTCTCGGGATCCTGGGCGAGGTAGCCGACCACGGCGGCCAACTCACCGGGGCCAGAGGCGATCGCGTCGATGCCGGCGACGCCGACCTCGCCGGCGATCTCTCCTCCGTGGAAGTGCGGGATCAGACCACAGGCGGCGCGCAGGAGGGTCGACTTGCCCGAGGCAGAGCGACCGGCGAGGAGGGCGAACTCGCCGGCGCCGATCCGCAGCGACACATCGCGAAGTGCCTCCCCCCGCCCCCGATCCGATCTGGCAAGAGATCGGTCGGTGTCGGGACCCTCGACGCCAGGAGCGCTCGGATAGGAGTAGGTGAGGGCCTCGATCTCCAGGGCCGGGGCCACCTGGGTCGGGGCCGCCAGGTCAGGCATGCGAGGTCCCCGGGCGAGGCCGGGTGGCGCCCATTGCCCTCCTCCTGGGTTGAGCGGCGGCGGGCCGGCGTGACCTGCGCCACAGAGGGGCGAGCCCGGCCAGGACGATCGCGGCCGAGAGCGCGAGCGCCGGCGGGCCGATTCCCCACGCCACCGTTGGGTAGGGATCAAAGCCGTCGGCACCGAGCAGCTTGGCGGCGATCGCCGCGCCGAGGACCGCGGCGGCGATCGCGTAGAAGCGGCTGTCGTGGCGGGAGCGCTCCCGCCGTCGCTTGGCCTTTGGGGCGTCGAGGGAGTAGCCGCGCAGCTCGAGCGTCGCCGCGACATCGACCGCCCGGTCCAGTGAGCCGGCGAGGAGCCGGCGCAGGAGAGGGCCGCGGCCGACCGGAGCGGCAGCCGGGCCTCGCAGCCGGGAGGCGTCGCGCAGGCGGGAGGCGTCGGCCTCGGCAACGGGGACCAGGCGGGAGACGAGGACCGCGGTGAGAGCCGAGCGGCCGGCGAGCGGCCGCAGCGCACGCAGCACCCGGTCCGGGTCCACGCAGGCCGAGTAGACGGCGAAGGCGAGCACCACGGCGAGGGCGCGCAGGCCGAGACCCAGGCCTCCGAGCAGCGCCTCGGCGGTGACGTCAACCCGACCGAGCAGCGGCCACTCGCCGAGCCGGGCGAGGACCGTCTCTCCACTCCTCACCACCAGCGCGTTGACGATCACCATCAGGAGCGCCAGCGCCACGCCCATCCGCAGCGCCGCCCGAACGGCGTCCCGAGCGCCGGCGAGCAGACCGGCGAGGACCGCGGCGGCGAGGACCGCGGTGAGCACAAGCGGGCTGGAGTAGACGAAGGCGACGGCGGCAAGCGAGCCGAGGTAGGCGACCGCAGCGCCGGGGGACGCCGCCTGCAGCGGACCGGGCCTCGGCGTGTAGGCGAAGGGCGATCTCATCCCGTCGCCGGCAGCGGCGTCTCTTTCCCAGCTTCGATTGCGACCGCGTAATGGTCGCGCAGATTGGCGATGTCCAGCAGCCCGGCCGCAGCGCGAACCCCGGCCGGCGAGACGCCGGTGATGATCCAGGTGGGCGGCGCTTCGAAGCGCCGCGTCGCGGCGACCAGGCCGGTGCCAGGGCCAAAGGACCGCGCCACCTTGCCGTCTTCCCCCAGCCCCTTCAGGCTGAAGCCTCCGCCGCGTCGGGAGAGCTGGGCAAAGACGCCGCTGGCCTGGGGCCCAGCTTCGATCTGCGCCGCCGCCGGGTCACTCCGCACCCGCGCCCAGGGGCCGACCAGGACCCGGATCGCGCCGCTCGGGGAGCCCGCCGCCAGTGGCACGCCGACGATTTCCAGCCTGCTGCGCACCTCGGCGCAGGGCCCACCCCCGCCCATGCACTCGAGCGAAACCGGGTGCCGCTTACCTTCATAGCCACCGGTGAACGGCTCCGGCCAGGAACCGACGACCGCCGGCACCGCCATCGCCGCCGACCAGTCCCTGTAGTCCCACCAGATCGCCTCACCGCCATGCAGGGCGTAGGCGGCGGCGCCGACCGAGGACTCGACTCCGTTGACGTAGAAGAACCAGTCATAGGAGGCACCGCCGCGGTCTTCCCCTTCGGTCCCGTCAATCGCCTGCACGAAGCCGCCGCCGTAGCGGGTGGACACCTGGGTGCTGCGTTCGAGCACGCGCATCGCCGTGTCGGATTCGGTGACCCCACCCACCGCGCGTTCGAGGACCGGCTTAGCTCCGTAGTCGCGGGTCACCGTCAGCCGCACGTCGGAGAGGCCTCTGCCGGGTCCCAGACCGCAGCCGGCGACCGCGATCGCACCGCCGAGCAGCGCGATCGAGGCCGCCGAGCAGCGGCGCCTGCTCACCTATTCGATCCCCCGGGGCATCTTCCGCCCAGGCAAACACCCACCCGGTTGGAGGGGATGTCTCCGCCGAGATCGGCGGTCAGCAGCGTCGGCTTGCTGAGCGTGACCGTCGCCCGGCCCGCCGAGTTTGTCGGCCCGCTGGCCCCGGTGACCCTGACCCCGGCCGCGGCCCTGCGCTTCCCCTTTTCGTCGTAGGAGAAGACACGCACCGCGAACGGCTTCCCCGCCTGCGCCGAGGTCGGCGCGCTCAGAGCCAGCTCGTCGGGATAGGGGAAGGCGGCAGTCAGGTCCCAGAGGACTTCGTCGCCGGCATGCAGCTTCGCCATTTCGCCGCCGACTTCGGGGTTCACGTGGTTCACCGTCAGGTACCAGGAGGCACCGCCTTCTTTCTCCAGCTGGCCCCCGACGCCGCATAGCCCGAGGCCGAAGCTGAAGTGATCGGTGATGAGCAGCGGCCGCAGCGCCGCGTGGGACCTCGCCGCGTGGGCGAGCAGGCCGAGCGCCGTTGCCCCCTTAACCGTCACCGGATTGCCGCTGCCGCCGGTTCCCTCACCGAAGCAGGTCGCCCCGGCACTGGTCGGGATCGACGTGGTGCCGGTGCGGAGCGTCTCTTCCGCCAGAACCCTGCCGCCGGTGAGAACCCGCAGTTCGGCGGGGACGCCGCCGTCCTTGGCGCCGGCTGGCGTCGTGGCCGTGAGGCCGATGAGTAGGGCCAGCGCGCACGCGGCGGCCGACCTGAATGAGATGAGTCTGGGCATTTAAGCCACCCCTTCCTCGAGGGTTGTCATGGCTGGCCGGGGACAGGTCTCCTGACTTCCGGGGTGGACGGCCGCGCCTTCCCGGAGGCTCGGTGTCACCCCCAGTGGCTGGCGCCAAGGCGCCCGCGGCTTCCTTTCCCGGTCACAGTGGCGGGACCGTGCCGGCTTCTCACCGGACTTCCCTTGACCACCGACCGTATGTCAGAAACGAGTCTACCGGCGACCCCGGCGGTGTGGCGCCGAGCTCTCGTTGTTCGGTGCCCGCCCGGACCCGCGCCCAGACCTCTGGCGCCGCACTTCCACCTACCGATTCGCGCGCCTGAGGGAGGCTGCCCCCACAGGTTCCCGACCGGCCTTCGCCGGCCCTGTGAGTCTCGCTGTTTGACCCCCCCGCTCTGCTCAGGGAGCGCAGAGGTCGCGGTAGTAGCGGTAGTCGCTGCGCTCGGGCCGCAGGTTGGAGGCCAGCGCCAGGTGGTGTCGGGCGCGCTCCTTGCGCCCCATCTTCGCCAGCGCCCGGCCGAGGCAGAAGTGCGCGTAGTCGTCGACCCCGTGGGAGTCCAGGACCGCCTCGAACTCAGCCGCGGCCTTGGCGAACAGCCCGCAGCGAAAGTAGGCGCGGCCCAGCGCCTCGCGCACCGAGGCCTTGTCCGGAGCGCGCCGCGCCGCCGCCTCCAGCGGCGCCCTCGCCTGCTCGAAGTCCCCGTCCTCGAGCAGCTCGATCCCGCGACGGTAGAGGGTAAAGGTGGAATCCTCCTGCGCGCTTGCGGGCATCGACTTAGTGTAGGAACCGGGTCAGGCGGGCTCGTCGATCGTACGGTTGCGCCCGGTGGCGATCAGCCCGGCGCCGGGACACACTGGCATCAACTCACCGGGCCATCGCGCCACCGGCTATCGCGAGCTCCTCCTGGGTGGCCTCCTCGGCAAGGTGCAATCACTGAGGAGCCGATCGGGGCGGCACGGACCCCGGACCCTCCTCTCGGAAAGCCTGCTCGATCACGGCCACACCGCCAAGTGGGCCGCCGCGGTCTCGGCACTAGGCTGCCCGGCGGATACCGACACTTTTGAACAGGAGGACGGAAATGACCAACGAGGCAACTGGGGTCAGCATCACCCACCTGGGGACCGTGATAATCCCCGTCAGCGACCAGGACCGGGCGCTCGCGTTCTACGTCGACAAGCTCGGGTTCGAGCAGCGCTCCGACATGCCCTTCGGCAACGGCGAGCGCTGGCTCGAAGTGGCGCCCCCGGGGGCGACGACGACGCTCGCGCTGATCCCGCCGCGCGAGGGGGGGCCCCATCGGGATCGATACCCACGTGGCCTTCACCACGACGGACGTCGAGCGCGATCACGCAAGCCTGCGAGATCGCGGAGTCGACGCGGACGAGGAGGTGATGCGGATGGGGGGACCCGTGCCGCCGATGTTCTTCTTCCGCGACCAGGACGGAAACAGGTTGCTGATCGTCGAGCGGGGTTGACTCGTCTGGGCAAAGTGGTTGCCGGGCTATCGATGTCGTTGGACGGCTTTGTCGCCGGCGCCGACGATCGCTTCAAGCCGCCTGCGCGCAGCCTCCCCGTGGTCGAGGAGTTGTTCCAGTGCGAAGCGAATATCACCGGCCGGCGGGCCTTCGACATCGCCGGCGGCTGGGCTGGTCACCACCCGGTCGGGGCCCCCTTCTTCGGGCTCACCCACGACCAGGTCGGGCAAACGGCTCAGTCCACCCTCGGCTGCGTTCGAAGCCAGGCGATCACCTCGGCGGGGTTGTCCTGGGGCGGGAAGACGGGATAGAAGACCTTTAGCAACCGTCCTCGTCGGGCGATGAAGGTCAGCCGCCGGTAGTAGCTGCGCCCGCCGGCCGAGAAGGTGGGTAGGCCGAGGCCCTCTGCGAGCCGGCGCTCGCAGTCGTTCAGCAGCGGGTATGGCAGGTGCTCCCGCTGGGCGAACTCGCGCTGCTCGTCGAGGCTCTGGCTACTGAGGCCGAAAACCGTGGCCCCGAGACCGGTCAGCTCCGCGGCGCTGTCCCTGAACGCGCAGCTCTCCGGGGTGCAGCCGCGCGCGCCGGGGATGCTGTCCCAACCCTCGGGGAGGGGCTGGCCGGGAACGCCGGTCCGTGGGTAGACGTAGACGACCAGGACGCCGTCCTCGGCCACCGCGGCTAGGTCGACCGGCTCACCCCGAGTCGCTCGAAGCACGATCGATGGCAGCTCGGCGTTCAGCAGATGATCTGCGGCGCCATCGTCCTTGGGGACGGGCAGCTCCGCGGGAAGGGCGTGAAAGTCCGCGGGTCGTTCTCTCATCGGGTTGGAAGCTAGCCGGCCGGGTGCCTGGTCCTCCCGGCGAGGAGCCAACGCTACCCGACCTTTAGGCCTAATCCCGCCGTAGCGAGCGCCTTTTCAGCGCTGCACATGCCGCGCCAGCCGGCTTTCCAGATTGGCGCGCACGACCGGCCACTCGTCGTCGATGACGCTGTAGTAGGCGGAGTCGCGGACGCCGACATCGGGCACGGTCATGTGCTTGCGCAGGATGCCCTCGAACTGGGCAGGTATCGCGGCCATCGCCGCGCGGGAGCGGCGGTTGCGCGCATCCGTCTTCAGCTCCACCCGCAGGCAGCGGAGCTGCTCGAACGCGTGGCTCATCAGCAGCAGTTTCGACTCGACGTTGGCGCCCGTCCCCCAGGCGCTCGGATTCAGCCACGTCCAACCGATCTCGACAACTCGGTCCGGCGGGCGCAGATTGAGATACCGGGTGCTGCCGATCAGCTCACCGCCGCGCTGGTCGCGGACCGCAAACGGACCCTCCGCGCCAGCCTCCGCCCTCTCTAGCGAAGCAGCGAGCCAACGGTCGAAGTAGTCGCGGCTGCTGCCGATATGGGCGAGCCACTCCCAGATCTCGGGCGCCTGGGCCGCGCGCCACAAACCCTCGGCATGCTCCTCCTCCAACGGCTCCAGGGCGACGATCGAGCCCGCGAGAGGGATGGTGAGGCCAATCATGCGCCGCATCGTGCCAGCCCGGGCGGCGGGCCCTGGATCCTCATGTCGGCAACCTTGGCCGGTGGTCCTTGCCGGGCATGCGAGCAGCGCCGATACGGCCACTGCGCTTGCACCGGCGCAATCCGTCCATTTCGTCGGTACACCGAGCCAACCGGCGGTCGAAAAGGGCTTGAAAAAACCAAACCTCCGCAACCACTCCGGCCGGCTCTCACAGGAGCGCGATTGCGTCGTCCACTGCGTAGTTGAAGGAGCAAGCGAAGAAACGGTATTCACCTTGCCGTTGTCCGACCGCCCACTCCAAGATGTGTTGACAGAGATCGCTGTTGGCAGCCCAACCGCCGGCAGGGTGGAATCCATCCCGAAGGCCCGTCCACCATGTGGCGAAGGGAATGGCCGCAGCGGCCTCTCCTACGACGACGTCTTCTGCGTGGCGACCGCGGAGAACCTCGGCGCTGCGCTGAGAAGCGGAGGCTCAGAGCTCCTCGAGCAGATCGGGGAACGCAAATGCGACGTGGTCGACCTGCGACGCGAAGTGAACCTGCCGGAGCGCCCCTCTGATCCGTAGCATCCGCCCCGGAAGGTCATCAACCTGGATCGATGACGGCGCTAGAAAAAGAACGCCTCCTCTCTCGCCGTAATCGACGGCCCCGCCAGGGCAGCGCGGCTAGCCGAAGGGCGGACCGGCTCAAACTTGATTGATTTGCCGCACCATCGTCGAGTTCATGCTGTTCCCCATATGCCTATGTCGAAGACCAAACCGCGCGCGCCGTTCTGTTGGCTGAAAAAGCTCGGCCTCGGTGCTGCTCTTCTTGCGATGACCCAAGCTCCCCTTCTCGCACAGGCCGATCCGCCCGGCACCGGGGTCAGCGTGAGCGCCAGCGCCAGGGCATCGACCAGCTCGCGCGGTCTCAACCTGCTCCTAGTAGGGGGGCCGGGACCGATGGCTATCGACATCTCGCTAAGTGCCGACGGGCGCACCTACACGATCAAAGCCAACGGCCCACTTGAAGTCGGGACCCAGGCTTGTGAGAACCCGCCGAACGATCAGGACGAGCTGGTCTGTCAGGCATCAGCGATCAGCTCCTTCGAAATCAACGGCGGAAATGCCGGCTCTACTGAGACGGTCAGCAAGAACGTCCCGGTCCCCGCGACTCTCAGGGGCGGAGTGGGGAACGACGTCCTGATCGGCGGCAGCGACGACACGCTTTTCGGCCGGGCCGGAGAAGACATTCTGATCGGCCGCGGCAGCGATGACCGTCTCTACGGCGGCCATGGCAATGATCGCCTCCAGGCCGACGGCAGCGGCGACGTACTCAATGGCGGGCCGGGCTATGACACCTGCATCGGCAATCCTGTCCGCGACACCTTCATCTCGTGCGAGGTGATTCGCTGAGGTTCCGCCCATGCAGCCCCTTCCCCATCTTTGGCGAGCGATCCGTCCTAGGCCGTTCATGCCCCTGACCTCCCTTCAAAAAACGCTGGGCCTTGCCACTTTCTTACCACCCTGACGCCGAAGCGCCGCCCGAATGTCGGCGCGTTTGGCTCTGTGTCTGGGACACCGCTACAGAGTTTCGTCCCTAACGGAGAGATCATCGTTCCCGTAGAAGCGGCGCTGGATTTGGCTCCACAGGCGGGAAAGAAGCCTCACTCCTACAGACCGCTGAGGGTGCCCAGAAGGGACATCCCGAAAAAGTCGGCTTGTCTTCGGCCTCAGCGGAGCTACCTTCGCCGACGCCAAAGACATAAGTGGCCCCGGCGATGCGCCAACGCCCCGGGGCCTGGCATCGAAGACTAAGCCTTCGATGCGCGACCGATTCTCCCGGAGCCCTTCGTGCGATTGGGAGATCGACGGCCACTGAAAGAGGCGGCTTCGGTGCCCTACCGAGAGGAGGGCACCATGCCCAGCACCACCTGCACGATCGACGGCGACCAACGCGACGGGCTTTACGAACTGGTGCGCAATCACCTGGGCGCTGTCGGCGATCTATGGATCACGCTGGAGATAAACAAGGATTTCGCCGCCGCCGAGCGGCTCGGCCTGGAGTTCGGCGAAGACTTCCGGCTACTGGAGGACATTGGCTGGAACGGGCGCGACGGCCGTAAAGCATTCGAGCTGACCATGCCGCCCGAGGATCTAATGGAACTGCTCCAACGCCTCCACGGCGAAGCTGAACGAGTCCTCCTCGAATCCGTCACGGAGCGCGAGTCAAGGGAAGAAGACGCCGCGACCAACGAGCTATTCCGGCTCGGCTTCGACACCTGCGAGGAACTGCTGGCCGACCTTGACCCACGGGAGACGGCCTGACGATTCGCCACGAACCCGGGCGGCTTCTCGGGAGCCGAGGCGCAGGCCACAGGGAGGTTGCGGAACTGCCCGCTCGGGGCGGCCCGCACCCTGCCTCGGCCCCCGAGCCGCACGGCCACCGCTATGAAGGATTGTCGTGGAATCGCCGGTCGGCGATTTCGTAGACGGTCGGTGCGTTCGAGTCGCGAGGGTGGTGTCGGACACCGAAAGCGAGATAGCGAAGGGCGAGGCCCACGCCGTCGCGAATGAAGCGCAGGACCATGCCGAACTTGCCATTTGGCGCTGGCAGATAGACCTTGAAGCAAGCCGGGAGCTTCGTGCCGTCGCGTCCTTCGGGATCGCAGCGGCGAAGGGTCTTGATCTCGACACCCTCCCGCTCGAACTGGCTGCGAGCCTCGCGAAGCGCCTCCGCCCCCGCGCGACCGCTTCGCATCGTGTCCTCGGCGAAGGCGCCCTCATCGAAGAGGACGCGGGCATGACCCCGCCGGATGGACAAGAACTACCCCTCGCCGTCTGCGGGCTGGAATGGCCCGTGCTCGGCCTCTAGGGCTGCGATCTCCTCCTCGGTGGCATCCCGCTCGTCCTTGCCGAGCATCGCCTTCCACGAGGTATCGCGAGTGATCACGAACTCGCTGGCGCTGCGCTCCTCAATGACGATGAACTCGCCCTCCAGAGCGCCGCTGACCTTGATGTGCGCGGGCTGCTCCATCATCAGAATCATGGCAGACCCGGCAGGCGCCTAACTTTCAGTCCGAGTCCTCGGTCCCAGGCGGCAAATCGAGGTAGACGGCGGGCCTACGCAGCCCGTTGACGGGCCCGCCTAGCTGACTTCTTGCGCTTTACGGGAAAGTGAATCCAGTTGACTATGACTGCTTCATCCGGTCCCAGCGGTGCGTTGAGCACGACGTCGAAGCGCCCCTGTACGCGCAAACGTGCGTACTCTGACCCCGGCACTTCCTCGCCCAGCATCAGAAATCCCTTCCGTCTGATCTCTTCCCGCAGGCCCTCGGCCACGGCCTGTCCCTTCAAATGTGGCGCTAGCCGACGCCCATATATGCGAAGGCACGCTTGCGAGAACACGAGCTGATCAAGGATCCGCTCAAGGTCGCGCTTGGGCTGCTGGGGACTCAGGTGTAGCGACACCCACCGCTTCTCGTCCAACGCACCATCCCTCGCACCGGCATCCGCATCCTGGTCGTCGACAAGATGGACCACCTGCCGGCGCTGTGGTTTCTCATGCACCTGGAGTTGGTCGACAGCAACCTGGCGCGTCGAAGGCTAAGAAGGGTGATGATTAGCCCGATAAGCCGACTTTTAGCTCTATTTTTAGCTCTTCGCCGGGGCGACACCGGTGGGTCGAAGTTACCCCCCCGGGGAAAAGAAGCGGGAATGAGAGACGCAGTAGCCGTAGTCGGCGGCCTCACCCAGGGCCGGTCGCCGCACGGTCTCCACCGAGCGGGCGCACCCCACCGGAGTGGAGTCGATCAGCAGCACCTTGTCATAGAAGCCAGGAGACTCGGCGGCGAAGACGCCGATCAGCGACTCGATCGTCTCGGCCAGATGGGCCCTGCGCTTATGGATCTTTTTGATCCCGGCTGCTGGGGCAACTCGGGGAAGATCGGATTTATGCATCCCATGGGCCTGCGGCCCCTGATCGGTTCCGTCCGCGCGCCGGCCGATACTGGCCGAGATGAGCAGGAAGGGCAAGCGCTCCCGTCCGGGGAGGCGAGCCTCGCCGCCGGCCCCCGGCGGCGGTGGGGCAGAGCCCGAGCGCCCGCTGCTCGACCGGATCGCCTCCGGTGCGCTCGACCCCCACCTCACCCTCCTCGCCGAAGCGATCCGCGCGCGCTTCGATCTGCTTGAAGCGATCAACTCCCAAAAGGTGCTCGCCGAGCTGACGGTCGGCGGGCGGGTCCGCATCAACCACCGCGCCACCCCCCGCTACCTGCACGGCATCGAGGGCACCGTCGTCGAGGTCGATGAGAGCAGCGCCACCGTCTGCGTGCACCGCCCGGTCGGCCGCTTCAAAAACGGTGAGATCCGCTGCCCGCCGCTGGTCCTCGACCGGCTCCCCAGAGCCGCCTGAGGACGATCGCGAGGGGGCGCCACGATGAGCCGCGCCGATCGAGCTGATCCCGACCTCGATGACGTAATTGCCGAGATTACCGTCGACTGCTACGACGAGGACGAGGTGCTGCAGGCATTTCAGAACGCATTTGAGGAGGACGCCAGCCTCCCCTGTCCAGGCACCGTCATCGGCGAGAGCGTCGAGGTGCGCTGGATCGGTGTGGGCGATCATCGCCGCGAGCTCATCGCCACCTGCCAACGCGCCGGACGTGACTACGATGTCGCCCTGCTTGACATCAGCCTCCAAGCTGATCCGACCACCTCACGCCTAATCAACGCATACCGCCGCTGGGTCGGCGACTGAGTTCGCGGCACCTGAACAGTTACCCCGGGGAGGCTTTGCGCGCATTCAGGCCTGCAGAACCTGGCGCGTACATCTGTCGCCAACGGAAATGTAGTTCTGGATCCCGATTTCATCTGCTACCTGGATCGCAAAACGGGGAGGCTGATGCGATGCCGCTACGGGGATTCGAACTCCGATTTCCGGACTGAGCATTGGCTCTGGGGGCCGTTTGTATTCGATCTGTGATCGAAGAGTCCCGGGGGGTTCGGTCCTCTTCGATCTAGTTCGGTGGAGTCGGGTACATATTCTTCCGGGACACAGTTCTCCGTAGTAGCGAGGGATCGTGTCGGAGGCAGCTAAAGCACCCGCGCACTCATAGGTAGCCGGTGGGCTCAGGCGTCCCTGATCGACCGAGGGACGTGTCCATCGACCTTAAGCGGTTGAGTCAACCCAAATCCAAGTGGGGAGACTCGTCGACCCTCCAAAAGGCCCGAGCAAAGCACCGCAAGCAGTTCAACGTACTGGGCGCCCCCCAGGGCGGCTGGCCCTCCTAGTGACCCGGGTTGCCGCCCTCAATCGATGCCCGAATGTCCTTAACGATTATCTGAAGGTTCATGCCGTCTGTTGGCGACGGCTCGAAGCCAAAGTGCAGGTAGAAGTCCCGGGCAGACTCGTTAAGGGCATGCGCAAGCATCAGGCGGATTCCCGCTTCTTCTGACACGGCCACGGTTCGGACCATGGCGTCCCGCAATAGAAAGGCGCCAATGTCCTTCCCTTGGACCGACTCGTCCACAGCAAGGCGCGCAAGCAATACGGCTGGGATCGGATGTTGGGGCATCCCCTTCCGAGTCCGAGGAGCGGCTTCGACATGCTCGATTGAGGCAACGGTGAGCGCGTGGTATCCGACGACCCGACCCTCCTGCTCACCATCAGTCACAACGTAGGTTTGCGCCGAACCCGCTCCGCTCGCCGCCCGAGCGTGTCGGAAGATCCAGACATTGAGCGATCCCACCCCGCAGTCAAAGCCATTAAGTAGGTGCTCCGCGTTGAGGCGCTCAGGGTCTAGAAAGCGAGGCACACTCCCTACTCAGGGCGCGGACGCGCAAAGAGCCTGGCCAACTCAGGACGCACCTGAGCGGGCCGATCCATCGCGGCTGTAAGCCGCCGCCAGTCCTCGGGACTAACGTGGAAATTTGCCCGATCGGCGAGTAGCCGCTCTGCCCTCTCCCGCCCGCTCTCGACTAGAAACTGAGTTAGGGTCTCGCGCTGCGCTGCAGCGGCCAGGTCGAATAGAGCGCGATCTTGGGACTCAATGCGTAGGTTGACTCGTTGCCTTGGAAGCGCCATAGCAAGCACTGTACATACAACGTACGTCAGATGTCAAGCGGCGATACGAGCGGCATCCTGATCGACGGCGTCCGCGGCTTTCGGGAACGGTCGCGCAAGGTGCCGCTGAGCATCCAGAGCAGTACGTGGGTATCGGCGACGACTCCCGAGACGGATGAGCTCTACTCGGCCTTGCCGAGCAGCGCCTAGGGATGCGCCGTATCTCCCTCCCCGCGCTGCTCGGCCATGTCACAGGTCGGTGTCGTCAGAAGCCCGTAGGCGAAGGCCACCTCACCGACGAAGTGCTTGCCGTCCTCGTCGCGGTGAATCGTTGTCGGCTGATCACCGAACGGGATCGCCTCGAAGAGGTCACCGGCAAACAGCACCGTCGACCAGGGTGGCGTCCAGTACTGCTCGTCGTGTGGCCGATGCTCGCTGGGTCCCATCGCTCGCCGCCCCTCACGGGGCTCGAACCCTACGACCAGGGGACGACGGCTCTCAGTCGATCGAGCGGACGCGCGTCACCGGAACAACGTCGTCGTCCTCGCGCAGCGGCGCGAAGCCGCTGAACATCTGCTCGCGCATCGCCTCCACGTCCTCCGCCCGGAAGCGTCGAACCCCGCTCGGGAGACGAACCGCGCGCAGAAGACCACGCTCCTCCCAGCGGCGGACCGTGTTCTCATGGACCCCCAGTGCGAGAGCGGCCTGTCGGACCTGCATCAACTGCGCCATGCGGCCATGGTTAGGCGAAAAGAGCGAAAATGTCAATGTGGGTGAAATGGTGGACTGGTGTTGTCGAGGCGGGCTGAGCGCCCTTCACGAAGGTCAGGCCGCCAGCTCACCCGGCCATTCCCAACTCGCCGAGGTCGTATGCAACCGTGTGGCGAAATCCCCGGTCACCGACTTTGCGGCGCAGGGTGCGAAGGATGTGCTCGGGATCGTCATCGGGCCCGCTGATGTAGTACGGCTGGCCATCGCAGCCGAACGTGATCGCGCTTGGCCCCTGCCATGGGCCGAGGTGCGGGCGGGCCTGCTCGAAGTCAGGGTGGGGGGTGAACCCAAGTCCGCGGGCGTACTCGGCGGCTCCCAGCACGAGGTCGCGGACGAGATCGATCGGAACGCTCTCGGGCGGCCCGGCATAGGCGCTGAACACGAAGCCGGTGAGCGAACGCAATCCTCGGTCGTCCATCTCATCGGGGCCCATGGCGTTCTTGACACCAAGGCAGTAGGCATCGACCAGGTACACGCAGGCCGTGATCTTGCGCTGATGGCGCCGGCGACGGGCGACGATCGCGGTGAGCAGACCCTCCGTCCCCTCCTCGGTACCGGGATCATGCCAGCCGGCGCGATCGGGCACCCCCAGACCGGCGCTCCACCCTGCGTTGAGCCAACAACCAAGGAGGTCGGCGTCGGGATTCGCGCTGTCGCGCTCGGCGGCGAGCTTGCGGACGAGGGCAGACGCCTCGGCGGGCCGGATTCCGAGGTTGCGAGCGATCGCCTTGGGAGCCAGGCCCTTGGCGCGAAGCTCGCGGGCTTTCTGCATCTGCGTCGCGTCGCCTTCGACCATCGATGCCTTCTATCGAACCGGGCGGACGCTCGTGACGCCGGTCGGCTTTGCAGAATGAGGCCAAGGCCTATCTCGTCGATCGCATCTACGAGCTCGTCGCGCTCCACGGCGAGATGTCAACGGTGCCGAATCGTGCCGCCACCGAGCGGCTTGCTGCCGTACCCGAAGACGAACCCTGCCTGGCTCTGGCCACGGGCCGCTACGTCGTTAGGGGTTCGACGTGCCGCGCCTGGACAGTCTTCTGCTCGCGATGCCGATCGCTTGAAGGGGGGACCGTCGTTCAGTAGGCAGGCCGACTCCACCGCTCCTTCCCGGGGAAGCGCGACACGCTCATCTACGATTACGTGGACGCTGAGCTACCCGTGCTGCGTCGCATGTTCGGGAAGCACCTCAACGCGTACCAGTCCCTCGAATATGAAGTTGAGGAGCGGCAACCGTCAGATCCCTAGAACAGAAAGAAGGGGTCGCCCCGCATTTGCCGGGCTTTTCTCTGATACCGCTACCGAGATTCGAACCCGGGTTACCGGACTGAGAATTTGCTCTGCGGGGGACGATTGCGGTCGATTGGTGGCTGCTTGGCCCACGGAATTCGATTCCGATCAATCTAGTTCGGTGGAGTCGGGGACATATTTCGGGACACGCTCTCAAGCCGATGCGATCGCGGTGGAGCGGGCCAGAACCGCCACCGCTACTTCGTTTGCTTCCGCGATGGGTAACCAATAGCCGGATCAGGCCGCGATGTGACGTGGGAACTACTTCATGTACTGGCTCCCCAACGCACTGACCTTGGTGTAGTCGCGAACTGAGAACTTCTCGCCCGAGTTCTTGAACATGCCGGTAATAACCGCGATCTGGGACTGATCGAAACCGCGCTTCCGCAGTCCTTCCGAGTTGGCATTGTCGAGCATGCAGAAAAGCCGATACTGTCGGCGCCTTGGACCGGTGAGACGGATCTCGTAGAAGCCGCCCATCTTGCGCCGTGCATCGCCTCCCAATACCCTCCGCCGCTGAACTGCGGAGGCGGAGCATTACGAACGGCTTCTAAGACTGCGTAAAAGCGAGCCTCAACCTTGGCCGGACAAGCGTCGAGGAAGCCTTCGGCCGGCACCTTGCCGTCCCTGCTCTTGGAGTAGACGATCCCCCAAGCCATAGTCGGCCCAGGCTAAAGACGCTCCCGGCGGTCCTGAGCTGTGACTACCCGACAACGACCTCCCGCCGGTTGCGCTTGGTGCCCCCAGCCCGCGGCCGCTGCGCCTTCTCGTTCGAGACGATCTTCACCTTGGCGCCGAGGACATCTGCAACAGCCGCGACCGTCTTTAACTCGGGGTTGACGTCGGCGGTGAAGAACCTGCGGATACTGGACGGCGCCTTGCCTATGGCGCGAGCAAGCTCTGCCTTTGACATCCCGGCTTCCTCCCGCAGCTCGTCGAGTTGGCGGACCACTGAGTCGATCTGCGCAATCTCCCGTCGATGCCGGTTGAACTCGGCGCGGAACTCAGGGTCTTCCTTGAGCCGCCGAGCTAGTCGCCGATCGTGGTTCGTCGTATCGAGTTTGGTGTGGGTCGCCATGGGACGCGTCTTTTGGTCGCTTGGTGAGCGTAGCACAGACGTTACGCTTTCAGCAGTTTTTCGGATAGGACCACTCCAAGATCCAGCGGATTCCGCCGCGCCACCACGCCCGCCCCGGGGACGGCCGCCGATAGCTGCGGGTAGAGGATCAGCAGGACCGGGGTGAGGGTGAAGCCACCGCCGGCACCAACCAGGGTGCCGACGGTGCCGACGGCGACACCGAGCAAGGCCAAAAGCACATAGGTCACCGAGTTCGTGCCTTTGCGCTTGAATACCTGCCGGTGGGCGAGGTGACCTGCCCAAATGGCGAGCGCGGACGCTCTTTCTCAGCCGAGGAATGGACTAGATGTCGAACCCCAACACGTCCCGAACGCGAGCCATAGGTGGCCGGTTGCCGAGCGCCGAATGGGAGCGCCGCTCGTTGTAGTGGGAAAGCCAGTGTGGCAGCGCCTTGCCGCGAGCGTCGCTTGAGGCGTATTGCAG
>DATLSM010000031.1:0-9268 GCA_035534175.1 Solirubrobacterales bacterium
CCCTCCGGCAGCTTTGCCGCCAATGCCGCCTGGACGGTGATCGCCTGCCTCGCCCACAACATGGCGCGCTGGGTCGGGCAGCTCGGCCTGGAGGATGAGACCTGGCGTGCGGCGCGAACGATCCGCCGCTGGCTGATCGCCTTGCCGGGCCGGCTCACGCGAACGGCCCGGCGCTTCACTCTCCACCTGCCCGCCCGCTGGCCCTGGCGGGAAGCGTTCATCGAGGCGCTTGCCAGGATCAGGGCGTTGCCGGCCGCGGGCTGACTTTCCCATCACCTGCTTCACCCACCGGCCGGCCTCCCGGTCGTCTCGCCTGCTCGTTTCTCCGTCACCGACCACCGGTGGTGGTCCTACCGCGGCTCGCCGCCGCCCGGCACACCTTCGATCCGGCGGTTTTCGCCGTTCACACGGTTACTGGCCGCGATTCGCCCATCTGTGGAGGTGAATCGGTGGATTGAGGCTAAGTACAGCGCCGCGATCTCCTTCGTCGTCCAAACGTGGTCGGCTACCCAGCGGCTATCACAGGGTCCGGGAGCAACCACCATCGCCCTCGTAGTGGGTCAGTTTGCATTGCCCTTCCGCCCTCGGCTCGCCACGGTCGCTACCATCCGCCTCGTGTACACCCTCTTCGGCGTGCTGCAGGTGATCATCGCGGTCGTCCTGATCTTCTTGGTGCTCCTGCACTCGGGCAAAGACGCGGGGCTCTCGGGCGCCTTCGGCATCGGCGGCGGCGGCAGCGCCTTCGGCGGCGGCTCGATGGTCGAGCGCAACCTGGATCGCGCCACGATCTTCTTTGCCATCCTCTTCGTCCTCAACACCGTCCTGCTGCTGAAGATCAGCTGAGGTGCCGGGCCCTTCAGGCGACCGGCTCGCGCTCGCGAAGGTGGCCGTTGCCGTTCGCCTCGCTGCGGTCGAGGATCTCGACCGCCTCCCGGCGCAGCTCAGCGTCCAGCAGAGCGTAGTCCTCGTCGGAGAGCTTGCCGGCGGCGTGATCTAGCTCGGCGTCGCGGATCTCGCGGTACTTGGCCTCCTTCAGGGCGTCGACCTCGGTGCCGAGAATGGCGCCGCGGCGCCGGCGGGACGGCCACAGGGCGACACCCGCTCCGGCCAGGGCGATCAGGCCGCCGATCCACATCCAGGTGACCAGCGGGTTGACGATCACCTTGAAGGTGGCGGGAGTGCGGTCGCTGAGATAGCCCTTGGCAATGCGGTCCGCGGTGGCAAGCTGCAGAGCGCCGAGCTGCGCGAGGGCGGTCGCGCGCAGTCTCGGGTTGGCGGCTGCGGTGCGCATCATCGCCGCCACCGCCTTGCACTGCGGTGGGGTTCCTGGCGCCCCGCCAACGCAGGCCGTGAAGCCCTGGTCGGCAGCCCGTACCTCTCGTTTCACGACACCGATGTTCGGTTCGATGGCGGTCCAGAAATCGTTGCGAAGGCCCGCCTTCAAGCCGACATGGCTGTCCTCTTCCCCGGCAAAGAAGCTGCTGATCGTCGAGGCACCCCCTCCCGTCGGGCGGAAGTAGCGCCGGGTCGGGTTGAGCGTGAACCGTTCCCCGCCTTGCTGCACGGCGAGGATCGAGCCGAAGGTGAAGGCCTCGCTGTTGACGTTGACCGTCGGCCGCACGTAGGTGACCTTGCGGCCGTCGATCACGGTGCTCTGACCGGGTCGCAACTTCACTTCGCGGTTGGTCTGGAAGCTCGATGAGGCGGCGATCCCGATCAGCACCACAGCGATGCCCATGTGGACGATGTAGCCGCCGTAGCGACGCCGGTTGCGGGAGACGACGGCGAGCAGCGCGCCGGCGTGGGAGCCGCCGGAGATCGAGCGGCGAGCCGCCGCACCCTGCCAGAACTCCTGCACCAGGCCCGAGAGGGCGAAGGCGGCGAAGACAAAGAGGGCAAACGCCCAGGGTCTGTGGGTCGTGTCCGTGGCGAAGACCAGCGCCACAGCGACCGCCGCGGCGAAGATCGCCGGTTTGAGGAAGACCCGCCTGGCGGTGGTCCAGCTGACCCGCCGCCAGGCGAGCAGCGGCCCGATCCCGGTGAAGAGGACCAGCAGGATCGCCAACGGGGTCGTGTAGTGGTCGAACCAGGGTGCCGCCAACGCGGATTTGGTGCCGGTGAAAAGCTGCGAAATCAGGGGGAAGAAGGTGCCCCAGAAGATCACCGCGACCAGCCCCACCAGCAGCAGGTTGTTGATCAGGAAGACCGACTCACGCGAGATCAGAGAATCGATCCGCTTTTCGGAGCGCATGTCGTCCAGGCGCGAGACGATCAGCGATGCCGATCCGATCGTGACCACCGCGATCAGCGCCAGGAGGTAGGGGCCGACGGTGTTGTTGCCGAAGGCGTGGATCGACTGCAGCACGCCGGAGCGGACCAGGAAGGTTCCCAACAGCGCCATGGAGAACGTGCCCACGATCAAGCAGGCGTTCCAGACTTTCAGCATTCCGCGCTTCTCCTGAACCATGATCGAGTGGAGGAAGGCGGTCCCCAAAAGCCATGGCATCAGCGCCGCGTTCTCCACCGGGTCCCAGGCCCAGTAGCCACCCCAGCCCAGCTCGGTGTAGGACCAGCGGGCGCCGAGCAGCAGGCCAAAGCCGAGAAATGCCCAGGCAATCAGGGCGAAGCGTCGGGTGGCGCGGATCCACTCGGCGTCGAGCTTGCGGGTGATCAGGGCGCCGATCGCGAAGGCAAAGGGAATCGTGAAGGCGACGTAGCCGGAGTAGAGCATCGGCGGGTGGATCATCATGCTCGGGTGCTGGAGCAGCGGGTTGAGCCCGACCCCGTCGGCCGGCGCCGGGTTCAGCGTGGCGAAGGGGTTGACGCCGGACGCGAAGAGCATCAGGCCGGTGAAGAAGGCGGCGATGGCGGCCATCACCGCGGTCGCGTAGGGGACCAGCTCCCGCAGCTTGTTGCGGGTCGCGAAGAGCGCGGCGCTGGAGGCGAGGGAGAGCACCCAGGCCCAGAGGAGCAGCGAGCCTTCCTGGCTCGACCACATCGCCGCCAGCTTGTAGAAGGTCGGGGTCTCGATCGAGGAGTGCTGCTGGACGATGTTGAAGGAGAAATCGTTGTTCGCGAAGGCGACCTCGATGATCACCACGCAGAAGGTGACCAGCGCACAGAAGACGTATAACGAGCGGCGCGAGATGTCGATCCAGCGGCGGTCGCCATGGCGCCCGATCAGAGCTGCGACAACGGCGAAGACCGTCGCCAGAAAGGCGAGCGCCAGGGCGGCGTTGCCGAGGCTAGCCGTCACTTCTTGGTGCTAGTCGTGTACTTCGACGGGCACTTGGTTACGAGGGTGTTGCGTTGCCCGATGAAGGTTCCGTGCTGCACTTCCCCGGTGAGAACGATCTGGCGGCCACCGCGGAAGGGATCCGGAATCGTGCCGCTGTAGGTCACGGGGATGCTCCCCATCGCCCCTTCTCCTTCGTGGTCAGAGACGCGGAAGCGCAGGCTGTCGCCCTTCTGGCGGATCGTGCCGGGAACGACCGTGCCGATCATGTCATAGCTCGTGCCGGGCGCCGCGGAGAGCAGCTGCGAGGGCTCCTTTGCTTCGGTCGCGGCGGTGAACGAGGTGTAGATCAGCGCCGCGGAGAGCAGCACCGCAGTACTTAGCGCGACCACCAGCCGGATCTTCCTCTTGCGCTGAGGATCCACGAGCGGGTGATTATCGCAAGGCGTGGCTTTGAGGGCGGCGCCGTCCTTCTGCCAGAATCGCCGCGATGGCGGGAGGCGACTCAGGTGATCCGGTCCTGCTGATCACCGGAGCCAGCAGCGGCATCGGCGCGGCGACCGCGCGCGCGGCCTCCGGCACCCACCGGTTGGCGCTGGCGGCGCGGCGACTGGAGCCCTTGGAGGAGCTCGTCGCGGAGCTGGGCGGCGAGGAGCGGGCGCTGGCCGTGCGCTGCGACGTGACCGAGTGGGACCAGGTGGAGAGGATGGCCGGGGCGGCGATCGAGGGCTTCGGCCGGATCGACGCGGTCTTCGCCAACGCCGGCTTCGGCGCATCGCGCGGCTTCCTCGAGGAGTCGCCCGAGCACTGGCGCTCGATGGTCCTGACCAACGTCTACGGCGTGGCGCTGACGATCCGGGCCACGCTCCCCCACCTGCTCCAGCGCGGCGACGGGCACTTTTTGATCACCAGCTCGGTGGCCGGCCGACGGGCGCTACCCGGATCGCTGTATTCCGCCACCAAGTGGGCGGCCACGGCGATCGGCGAGGCGCTCCGGGCGGAGCTGCGCCAGATGCACGAGAACCGGGCGATCCGAGTCACCCTGATCGAGCCGGGGATGGTCGACACGCCGTTCTTCGACAACAGCCCGGGAGAGTGGGCGCTGCGCGACGAGGACATCGCCGGGGCCGTGATATTCGCCCTGGAGCAGCGCCAGGGGGTCGACGTCAACGAGATCCTGATCCGCCCGACCTCACAGCCCCTCTAGCCGCGAGCAGGAAGCGGACCAGGCGCCAGTAGCCGCGAAGGACAAGGCGGGCCGGGCAACTGCGAACGGACGAGGGAAGGAAGGGTGAGTCCAGGTCTGCGGTGAGCCAGGAGGCGAAGCGCTCAGCGCTCACCGTGCGGGTCGCCTGCACCTCGCTGCGCTCGCGCAGCAGGCGCGGCAGCCAGCGGGCTACATCGAGGTTCGCCGCCAGCTTCTGCTTCCCCCACCCACCGGTGGCCGATACCCAGATCAGCGCCAGCTCGGTGGCCAGAAGGGCCGGAGCCAGGAGGGCGAGAAGGCTGGCCGGATAGACGCGGATCAGGAATGCCCAGCGGTTTCGCTCCAGCCAGCGCCACTTCTGCTCGCGGGCGCCGAACTCGTAGTCGTGGTCGACCACCGCGGCGGGCTCGATTCCCACCGCCCCACCCCGCAGACGCAGACGCAGCGAGAGGTCGACATCCTCGTGGTAGAGGAAGAAGGGCTCGGGAAAGCCGCCGAGGGCCTCCCAGGTGCGGCGGGGGATCGCCAGGCAGGCGCCCGAAAGAGCCGGAACCTCACCGGCGGGAGGCGCCGCGGCGAGGGGCAGGCCGTGGCCGCCGGCCCAGACGATCCCGGTGAAGTGGACGGGGTTGCCGGCGGAGTTGATCCTGGCGCCGCTCCCGTCGGCGACCAGCGCCTGCCAGGCATCCCAGCCGCGCCGCTCGACCCAGGGACGGCGGATCGCCTCCCCGAAACCCGGCCGTGGGGCCGCGTCGGGATTGAGGATCACCAGCAGATCGCCCTTGGCCACCGCCGCGGCCGCGTTGCAGCCAGCCGCGAACCCCGCGTTGTGGCCCAGCTGGAGAAGGCGCGCGGCCGGGGCCAGGGTGCGTAGGACCTCGGCGGTCCCGTCGCCGGAATCGTTGTCGACGGCAATCACCTCGTCACCGTCACCCAGCTCCGCCAACAGGGCAGGCAGCGTCCGCAGCAGCTCCTCGCGGCTGTTCCAGGCGACGAGTAGGACGGAGAGGGTCGGCGGCACCGGTGCGGGAGGCTAGCCCCCTCCCCCGCTGGCCCGCGAGGTCACTTCTTGCAGTGCTCAACCCTCAGCGGCAGGCGCTTGTTGATGACCTTCTTTTCGTTTTGGCCTTTGAGGTTCATGTAGGAGCCCAGTGGCTTGGAGCAAAGGTTGGCCGAGTTGATCAGCAGGCTCTTCTTGCCGCCATCCATGCTGAGGATGAACTTGCTCACCGGAACGTCGGGCGTCGGGTAGAAGACGGTCTTGATGCCTCCCCCCTGGGAGCCGAGCACACCGTGCACCTGGATGTTCACCTGGCCGCGCAGGTCGGCGACCAGGTCGGGCAGCTGGCGTCCGACGCCGACCAGATACACGGGACCCTTCAGCTTGCCGCTGAGCAACGGCGTCTTGGCTTCCGCCTGGCCATAGACCGACGATTCCGGGCATTCCTGCGCGACCAGCTGCGGCCTCGTGCACACCGTCTTGATGTGGCCCTGGTCGAGGAATATCGCCGGCGGAAGGGTCAGCGCGCTGCGGCTGAGGTTGGCATTGCCCGCGGGGGATTCCAAAATCGCCCGGATCCGAGGGTTCTTGGCCCGGGTGGTCGGTCCGTACAGGCGGGTGAACAGCTTCGGCTTGAAGGCGAGCTTGGCGCATTCGGTCGCCTGGAACGGCGCACTGACGGGGTAGGAGCTGAAGGCCGCCGGATTGGTCGGATTGGAGCCCCCCCCGTTCGTCACCCCGCTCGTCGCCTGCGCGGCGCAGTTCGTCGGGTTGAGCATGAACCTGCTGCGGTCCATGTTGATGTCGATCGAGCGCAGGTCGAGCTTGACTCCACCGAACACGTCGGGGATCGGATCGGAGACGGCGTTGATCTGGGCGGTTTCCGGGTTGACGTTGAGGGCGATCCTGACCACGACGGTGCCGAGATCGAAGGGGCCCGAGAGGGCCGGCGTGATCACCGCCAGCGAGAGCGGAGCCGCCTTGTAGGGGCCGGTGAGGAACACCTTGCCGCTGAGCTTCACCGGTTCGGGGCCGGTGCCGGCTTCGGTCGTCGCCGTCCCGATCAAGCTTGCCACCGGGCAGCTGGAGCTGGCTTGCTCGGCCTGCCCCGAGCTCGCGGCGGCGGCCGAAAGGGCCGCTTCGGAGCAGTAGGGGATGCCGGTGAGGTTGCCGGTGAGGCCCTTGGGCAGCGTGACGTTGATCCCCTTCAGCTCCTGCTGGCCGTCGGGACGTCCGATGTCGACGCGGAATGGGCTGTAGGTCCCGGCCGTGGTGCTGTCGGTTTTCGCCGTGTAGGAGGGGGAAAACGGGCGCTGTGCCAGCGTCTGCGGGCAGCTGCCGCCTCCGGGCACGCTGGAGAGCGTGAATTTGCCAACCGGCGTCTTGGTCGAGACGGGTGTCGACCACGGTTCCATCGAGCTCGTGGTTTCAGCGGTGGCGCAGGTGGGCGGGCTGGTGAGAACGCTCTTGGAGCCGTTGAAGCGCAGGGCCACGGATTCGATCGGCACCTGCGGCAAGCCTTCGGGCAGCTTGCCCACCAGCGGGCCCACCTCCTGTTCGTTGAACGTGGTGGTGAGTTGGCCCGTCTGCGGATTGGCGCTGACCTTGCCGATCAGCCGTACAACGATCCCGTACCGTTCGGACTTGGCTTCAACCAGGGCCCGGAACTCTTCGCCCGAGGTCGGATTGGAGCTCTTCTGTTCGCCGATGTAGATGTTGCCCTTGAGCGAGCCCTTTGGCAACGGCGGGGTTTCTATTTCCGCCGTTCCGATCACGGAGTGGGCCGGGCAGCTGTTGGTTTCGATCCGCTTCCCCTTGCCGAACTGTTCATCAGAGCAGGCCACCAGGCCGTTGGAGCCGGAAGGGTTCAGGCCCATCCCCTGCGGCAAAGTCACATTGGCGCTGCGGAGCTGGGACTGGGCGATTTCGTGTTCGCCACCAGACGGCACTTCAAACGGGACCTCGGTCCTCACGACCGCCGGAGACGGCGAGTCGACATTGGCGGTGCCAGCTTCGACTTCCAGAGCTGGTTCGAAGGGAACGGAGGCACAGCCTTCCTGTTCGACGCCTGCGGGTAGCGGAGACTCGAACGGATTGGAACCAGAGGGGAAACTTGCATTCGGTTCTTCGTAGGACTCCGCGCGAAACCAGGACGAGTAGAGCCGTTCGAACGCCGGGACCTCAGGTTTGAAACAGGTGGTGGGGTTGGTGATGTACGTTCCGTTTCCTGATTTGGTGCCGAAGCTCACGAGTCTGCTTTTCAGCGTCGATAGGCCCGGCACTTCAGCGTTGGGAAGATGAATGGTGAAGCTCTCGTGATAGTCGCTCTCCCAGGAAACTTCAGTATTTAGGAAGACCGGCTCTTTGCCGGCGACCACGAAGCCGAAGAGGGCGGGTTCGCCATTATTAGGTTCGAGGTTGTATACCGGCACCTGGCTAAGGCCTGGAATGAGCGGGATCACAGCGCCCTTCGGCAACGGTTTTCCCGGTTCCAGTTCGACTCCATTTTCATTCACCACCAGCGTGACCTGCTCTTCTCCGACCACCGTACTGGCGGCGCATTTCGGTTCGAATGCGCCCGGGGCGGGAGAATGAAGGAATTCCACCAGCGTGCACTGTTTGCCTTCGCCCGTTGCCTGAGGGTTGACCGTGAGGCCAGGGGGATTATCCACGCGAAGGGTTTTTATTGTCCTTCCCTCTAGCGGTTCTTCAAGCGGTTCGAGTTTTTCAGCGAACAGGACGGTATGTTTGACGATGTATTGGGTGAAACCGATCGGCGGGTGACCGCCGGCCTGCTTGTAGAAGAGTTCCGGCGTTTTGGGCGAGCATTTGGTTGGAGAGTCCGAAGTGCAGGTCGCAGCCTGCCAGCCATTTGTGATCGCTGGAGGGTTCCCCGATTCAGGCCCTTCGATGATCTTCCCCGTATCGGCCTGGGCAAACTGCGCGAAGAGGAGAGCGACCCCGAGGATCATTGACGGAACTGCGATCAGGCGCCTGGCCATTTACTCCTCCTTGTCAACCGTGTACGGCTCGCCGCCCCTGCGTGGCACATGACGCCTCCCGTAACTCTCACCTGCACTCTAGCTGGCTTTGCCCCCACTATCAAGTGCCCCCCAACATCAGTGCTTCGCCGCGCCTCCCAGCGTATTTAGCTGCGATGCCTACTTTCTTTCCTGTGAGATTTTTTGGTCTGGCGGCAGGGGGTTCGCAGCAGCGGGTGTTGGTTCGCCGACTTGCCGTTCTGAGCCCTGAACCGGATTATCGCCTTCACCGGCACCCGGCAGAGATTGAGGGAGTTGGCCAGCAATCCCTTCTGCCCGCCCCTCACGGCGAGGATGAACCTCGACACGGGAACGTCGGGAACGGTCGCAAAGGTGGTGCGTATGCCGCCGCGGAAGGTGTCGATGCTGCCGACTAGGTCGATGTCGACCTGACCGTTGAGAGCGGCGACCAGGTTCGGCAGCTCTTCACTGGAGGAACGCAGGTAGACAGGGCCTTCCAGCGGCTTGCCAAGCAGCGGGGTAAAGGCGCGCGCGAAGCCGTAGATCGATTGCGCCGGGCATTCGCCGGCGGCGAACTGCACCCGAGTGCAGATCTTGCTGAGGCTGCTCTGTTTGAGTAAGAGCGCCCGCGGCAGGCCGACCGAAGCGCTGCTGATGTTGGCGTCGCCCGGGCGCGTGTCCAGCACCGCCCGCAGCTTCGGGCTCCCCGCTCGGTGGGTGGCACCGAACAGCCGCAGGTGAAGCTTTGGCTTAAAGCCGAGGGCTTCGCAGCTGCTCACCTGGAAGGGGACCGAGGCAGGGGCCGAGCTGAAGACGGCCGGGTT
>DATLSM010000032.1:0-12560 GCA_035534175.1 Solirubrobacterales bacterium
CTCAGTGTTCAAGCGGAATTCGCGCTGGCGGTGGGGGGTAACTTCGGCCTAGCGAGTCGGCTTTTCGCTCCCCGTAGCCCGGCTTCCCGGCGAAATACAACGAGCATCTGCAGAAGAAATGGCCAGATCGCCCTCCGACTCAACGTCGCCGTACCACAATCGTGCCACAGTGCGCCACCCAAACGACCAGTTTCAACCGGAATCAGCCGGATTCGACTCGCGGCGAGAACGACGCCGCAAACCGCTCTGGCAAGCCACATATCGCCTGCCAGAGCCGAAGGCGCCTACCGGAATCGAACCGGTGTAAACGGCTCATCGGGCCGGCCCGCCAACGCGCAGCACGGCGGAGCCGCGCAGGCGACCACTGCGGACCGAGTCGATCGCCTCATTCGCGTCCTCCAGCGGATGGACCTCGACCGCGGTCCGCACCCCCACCCGCGGAGCCAGCTGCAGAAACTCCTCCCCGTCTTGGCGGGTCAGGTTGGCGACCGAGCCCAGAACCCGCTCACCCCAGAGGATCTCGTAGGGGAAAGCCGGGATATCGCTCATGTGGATGCCGGCGCTAATGATCCGCGCGCCCTTGGCGCTGGCCCGCAGCGCCGCCGGCATCAGAGCGCCAACCGCGGCGAAGACGATCGCCCCGTCGATCTCCTCCGGCGCGGGACCGTCGGAGGAACCCGCCCACTCGGCCCCCAGCTCGCGGGCGAAGGCCTGCGTTGCCCCGTCGCCGGGGCGGGTGAAGGCGAAGACGCGCCGCCCCTGGTGCACGGCGACCTGGCAGAGGATGTGGGCAGCGGAGCCGAAGCCGTAGAGGCCGATCCGCTCGGCGTCGCCGAGGAACCGCAGCGCCCGGTAGCCGATCAGGCCGGCGCAGAGCAACGGCGCCGCCTGCTCGTCCGAGTAGCTCTCCGGGATCGGGAAGCAGAAGCGCTCGTCGGCGAGCGCCAGCTCTGCGTAGCCGCCGTCGATGTCATAACCGGTGAAGCGGGCGCGGTCACAGAGGTTCTCGCGCCCGCTGGCGCAGTATCGGCACTCGCCGCAGGTCCAGCCGAGCCAGGGCACTCCGACCCGGTCTCCGGGCGCGAATCGCTCCGCCCCCTCCCCCGCCTCGACCACGGCGCCGACGATCTGGTGTCCCGGGACGAGCGGCAGCTTCGGATCGCTCAGCTCACCGTCGAGGATGTGCAGGTCGGTACGGCAGACGCCGCAGGCGGCGACCGAGATCAGGACCTGGCCGGGGCCGGGCTCGGGGTCTGCCAGCTCCACCCGCCTCAACCGCTGGCGCGCATGCTCGAGGAGCATCGCGCGCATTGCTAATAGGTCTCGACTACCTCGTAGAGGGTGGTGCGCTGAGCGGGCTCGCGCCCGGCGGCGCGCGCAGCGTCGATCAGCTGCTCGGGCTCGAGCCTCACTCCGTGCTGGGACCCCGCCATGCGGGAGATGTTCTCCTCCATCAGCGTGCCGCCGAGGTCGTTGACCCCCCAGCGCAGCGCCTCGGTCGCCGCATCCAGCCCCATCTTCACCCAGCTCGCCTGGAGGTTGGGGATCGTCCTCCCCAGGGCCAGGCGGAAGGCGGCGGTGTGCTTGAGGTTCTCCTCGGCGGAGATCTCCTCGATCCCGTGGGTGCGGCCGAGCATCGTGTTGAAGGGGATGAAGCTGAGCGGCACGAACTCCGTGATACCCCCGGTGCGCTCCTGCAGCGCCCGGATCACCCGCATGTGGCGAGCCAGCTCGCGCGGCTCCTCGATGTGTCCGAACATCACCGTCGAGGTCGAGCGCAGGCCGGCGCGGTGGGAGGCTTCGACGATCTCCACCCAGCGCGCGGCCGGCAGCTTGTTCGGCGAGATCCGCTGCCGCACCCCGTCATCGAGCACCTCGGCGGCGGTCCCCGGGGTCGAACCGAGCCCACACCCGATCAGATACTCGAACACCTCGCCCGGCTCCTTGCCCGAGCGCTCGCACATGTAGTGGACCTCCATCGGCGAGTAGGCGTGCAGATGCAGCTGCGGCGCCTCCTCCTTGGCCAGTCGCAACCACTTGCCGTACTCCTCCAGCGTCAGGTCGGGGTGGATGCCCCCCTGCATGCAGAGCTCGGTGGCGCCGAACTCGACCGCGTCCCTGATCC
The DNA here is from genome assembly GCA_035534175.1 of Solirubrobacterales bacterium. Lineage (GTDB taxonomy): Bacteria > Actinomycetota > Thermoleophilia > Solirubrobacterales > 70-9 > DATLSM01. The sequence continues at coordinate 2,126 of DATLSM010000032.1, forward strand.
GCTCGGCGAAGTCCTCCTCGGCGACCTCGTAGGCGTCGGGCGAGCGCCGCCCCTGCCCGAATCCACAGAAGGCGCACCCGACGACGCAGATGTTGGTGAAGTTGATGTTGCGGTTGACGACGAACGTTGCCCGCTCGCCGGCCAGCTCGGCCCGCAGCTCATCGGCGGCGACCCGCATCTCCTCCACCGCCTCCGGCCGCCGCTCGGCGAAAAGCGCGGTCAGCTCGTCCTCGCTCAGCTCCGCCCCGTCGCGCCCCTTGGCTATCGCCCGGGAGGTCAGGCCAGGATCGAGGGACTCCTCCCGGCGGCGCCCCGAGCCCCGCCGCGGGATGAAGCTCCAGTACTTCAGCTTGACCACGTCGAGAACCCCTTGCTCCATCCACTCGGGGCTCATGTACTGCGGATAGACGCACAATCGCTCGGTCAGCGCGTAGCCCTTCGGGGCCAGCTCCCGGCGCACCTGATGGGGGCTGGGAAACGGCTCCTGGGGCGAGATGTGATCGCCGTTGGCCGACAGCCCGCCGAGGTCGGTGGCCCCGGCCTGCACAAGCTCAGGCCAAGACTCGGACAGGTTCGGAGGAACCTGGATCCCCACCTCGGGCATCAGCTCGCGGCAGCAGGAGATCAGGCGCTTTATCTCCTCCACCGAGACCGGGGTGGCCCAGGCGGGCAGGGGGGTTGGGTCCTCCGACGGTAGCTGTGGGGGCGCGCCGCTCGCCGGCTCCGGGCCCTTGCCGGAGTTGCGGTCTGGGGCCGGGGAGCCCCCCTCCCTACCCCACCTGGCCAGCGCAGCCTGGTCGGCGATCTCGGCCACCTCGGCCCCGTAGTAGCGCGGATGCGGCACGAAGTTCTGCAGGATCACCTCCTGGATGTGTCCGTAGCGCCGGTGCAGCTCGGCAATCGCCTCAAGCGAGTCGACCCGCTCGTCCTCCGTCTCCCCCACCCCGACCAGGATCCCGCTGGTGAATGGGATCCTCAGCTCGCCGGCGGCCTCGATCGTGGCCAGCCGCTTGGCCGGATGCTTGGTCGGGGAGCCGGCGTGGACGGTCTCCATCAGGCGCTCGGAGACCGACTCGAGCATCAGGCCCTGGGAGGCAGTCACCTCGCGCAGCCGGGCGAGGTCTGAGCGATCGAGGACGCCGATGTTGGTGTGGGGCAGGATGCCGCGCTCCAGCGCCCGTTCGCAGGCCCAGACGACGTAGGAGGTGAAGTCCTCATGCCCCCACTCGCCCAGCCGGGCCGCGACCTGCGGATTGACCTCGGGCCGCTCACCGGTGAGGACCAAAAGCTCCTTGGCGTTTCGGCGCACGGCCTCCTCCAGGCGCCTCTCCACCTCCTCGGGGGGGTGGATGTGGGCCCTGTGCGTCGCGAACGCGCAGTACTTGCAGTAGCACTGGCAGGTGCGCGAGAGGGAGAGCGTGTAGTTGCGGGAGAAGGTGACCCGACGCACGCCGTTCAAGCTACTGCAAGTGCCGGGCCGGGCCGGGCCGGGCCCGGCACCTCAGAGGTGCCGGGTCAGCTCGCCGGCTCAGCTTTCGGCGCGGGCGGCTCGGGCTTCCTCACCGTCGCTCTGACCCGCTCGGGCACTTCCGTCGGAGCTATGCCGCCAGGCTCGATCACGTACTTGAAGACCGCCGCTGCGAGCAGTGAGCCGACGATCGGGCCGACGATGTAGGGCCAGGTGCCACCGAAGTCGTTGCCCACCAGCGCCGGGCCGAACCAGCGGGCGGGGTTGAAGGAGCCGCCGTCCAGCGGGCCACCGACCATCACGATGAAGCCCAGCGTCGTGCCGATTGCCAGCGGCGCCCATTCCTTGGCGCTCTTTTTCGAGTAAACGGAGGAGAGGACGACCAGCACCAGGCAGAAGGTGCCCACCGCCTCGACCACCGAGCCGGCGAAGCTGCCGCTGAGCAGGCTGCTCACCTGCGCCGCGCCGTAGTGGGTGGCCCGCCCCTCGTCTTCCAGCAGCTCCTTGGTCAGCAGCGCGCCGAGCACCCCGCCGGAGAGCTGGGCGAGGATGTAGATCACCGCGTCGATCGGGCTGATCCTCTTCAGCGCCGCGACCGCGAGCGTGACCGCGGGGTTGAAGTGCCCACCGCTGACCACGCCGAACATCACGATCACGCCGAACAGCGCAAAGGCTTGAACGAGGCCGACGACGGCGAAGTCGGAGCCGAACTGCGCCTGGTTGCCCGTGGCGACGAACAGCACCACGACACTGGTGATGAAGAAGACCAGCAAGAAGGTGCCGATCAGCTCAGAAAGATATGCCGCAAGTCCTCGTTCCTGCACTTCTCTCCTCCTAGATCCTCGGATCGGTTGCGGCGTGAGTCTATCCACCTGGAGCCCGGAAAAGGCTTCTGACCGCTGGTTCCCTCCTGAGGATGCCGTGATCGACGTCCCAGCGGGCCCAGCGACTAAGGACTCCGTAGTTGAATGGCCTCGGGCTGAGGATCGGCAGGAGGGTCTTCAGCTGGGCGCGCTCGTCGGCTCTTTCCAGGCTCGGGACTTCGGCGATCAGATCGCTCAGGGCCCGGGACGGATGGCGGACGGTGAACTGATAACCGCGGCTCGTCGCGGCGACCATCGAGGCGACCAGCTTCGGGTTCTGAGCGAGGGTGCGCCTGGAGGTGGTGAGGATCAGCTCCGGGTAGGGCGGCGCGCCGTAGCGGTCGACCCTGAAGATGCGAACCGGCACCCCCCGGCGGCGCAGGGCCACGCCCTCGGCGTTCCAGAATCCGGTCACCGCATCGACCTTCCCCGCCGCCAGCGCCGCGACCGCGTCGAAGCCGATCGCCACCCGCTTGACCTTCGCCGGGTCACCGCCGTCGGCGCTCACCTCCGAGTTGACCACCGCTTCGTCAGATGGCAGGCCGGTGACGCCGACCGTGTTGCCCGCCAGCTCGCGCGGGCGGCGGACCGGGCCCTCGCCGCGGGCGATCACCGCGGCCAGCGGGCGCTGCACGATCGGCATCACCCCGACCAGCCCGAGCCCGCGCTCTCGGGCGATCCCCAGGTCGTGGATGTCGAGGATCGCGAAGTCGGTGCGCCCGGCCTCCAGCAGCTTCGGCGCATCGGTGGATTCGCCCGGCTGGCGGACCGTGAGGTCGATGCCGGCCTGACGGTAGAAACCCTGCCGGCGCGCCGCGTAGATGCCGGTGTGGACGGCATTGGGGGTGAAATCGAGCACCAGCGTCGCGCCCTGAGGCGCGCCCGGTTCAGCGCCGCTTCCGCCGCAGCCGGCGAGGCCGGCGAGCAGGAGAGCGGCCGCCAGCAGCGCGACTACCCGTCTCATCTGGGTGCCAGCATATGCGTGGGCGGGGTACGCTTCCTCCCCATGGGCTTGGCGGCGGACTTTCAACGGGTGCTCGACTCGATGCCTCCCGATTGGACGGACCTGGAGCTCGATCTTCGGATCGAGGACGAGAAGCGCTACATCGATTGCGCGGTGGCCCTGAGCCAGGTGAACGCCCGGCCCTACTCGATGTCTGACTGGCAGTGGCGGCTGGCGGTCGCCCACAGCTTCGGACACGCGGCGGCGGCCCCCACGGTGAAGGGCGTGCTGGCCAAGCTCGACGGGGAGGGCATCGCCGGCGAGATCGCGCTGCGCGAGGTGCGCGAGGGTCGGGCCGAGGTCGTGCAGATGTGGGGACGGCCACAGAGCGTGCGCGAAGAGCTGCGCAAGCGACGCGCCCTCTAGCCCGATGGCCCGGGTCCTGGCAGTGGTCTCCGACCTGATGCTGGCCAGCAGGGTCAGCGAGGGCCTGGCGGCGACGGGGCACGAGGTCAGCGTCCAACCGACGCTTCCCCAGCCGGTGGCGGCCGATGTGATCGTCTGTGACCTGGACGCCGTCGACGCCGAGGCGATCGCCGCGACGGGAATCCCCTCGCTCGGCTTCTACTCCCATCTGGAGGTCGAGACCCGGGCCCGCGCCCAGCGGGCCGGCGTCAGCCTCGTCGTCCCCCGCTCGCGCATGGCGCGTGAACTCCCGGCGCTGCTCGAGACGCTGCTCTAACCGAAGAACACCTGCTCCACCAGGAAGATGTTCAGGCCGATGATCAGCGCCGCCAGGGCGCCGGCCAGCGCGGTCACCCAGCGCGGGTTGACCAAGGCGCCCATGATGTCGCGCCGCCGCGCGATCAGCACCAGGGGCACCAGGGCAAAGGGAATGCCGAAGGAGAGCACCACCTGGCTGCCGATCAGGGCGTGGGTGGGATCGAGGCCGATCGCCAGGACCACCAACGCCGGCGCCAGGGTCAGCGCGCGGCGGACGAAGATCGGGATCCGCCGCTGGATGAACCCCTGCATCACCACCTGCCCGGCCATCGTCCCGACCGAGGAGGAGGCGAAGCCCGAAGCCAGCAGGGCGACGCCGAAGATCGTCGCCGCGTTGGTCGAGACGAGCGTCCTCAGCCCCGCATAGGCGCCCTGGATCGTTTCGATCCCCGCCAGGCCGCTGCTGTGAAAGAGCGCGGCAGCGACGAGCACCATCGAGATGTTGACCAGGCCCGCCAGGGACATCGCGATCACCACGTCGACTTTCTCGAAGCGCAGGATGTGGCGGCGCTCGGAGTCATCGCGGCCGACGATCCGCCGCTGGGTCAGCGCGGAGTGCAGGTAGATGACATGGGGCATGACCGTCGCCCCGATGATCCCCGTGGCCAGCAGGATGCTCGCCGTACCGGCGAACCCGGGGACGAAGAGGTGGTGGAGGGTCTGGCTAGCGTTGGGCTTGGCGTGGAAGAGCTCGATCACGAAGGAGGCGACGACGACGCCGACCAGAGCCGTGATCCCCGCCTCCAACCGGCGGAAGCCCATCTGCTGCAGGGCGAGGACGCCGAAGGCGCCGGCGCCGGCGAGCACCCCGGCGAAAAAGAGCGGGATGCCGAAGAGGAGATTCAGCCCGAGCGCGGCGCCGACCACCTCGGCGACGTCGGTGGCCATCGCCACCACCTCGGCCTGCAGCCAGAGGCCGATCGTGACCCGGCGGGGGAAGCTCTCCCGGCACAGCTCGGCGAGGTTTCGCCCGGTCGCGATGCCCAGTTTCGCCGACTGGGTCTGGACGACCATGGCGATCAGATTGGCCACCAGGACCACCCAGAGCAGCAGGTAGCCGAACTTCGCGCCGGCGGCGACGTTGGTGGCGAAGTTGCCGGGGTCGATGTAGGCGACGGCGGCGATGAACGCCGGTCCGAGGAAGGGCCAGACCCTGCTCATCCCGCGCGCATCGCCGTCGAAGGAGCGCCGCGCCGCGGCGGCGACGGCGGCCTCGCCGGGGAGGACATCCTCCACCGTGGCTTTGGCCGGGGGCGAAGGGGGCGGCTTCACCGGCTGGGACGCTCCCCTTTTGCCGGGGGGCGCAGATCCGGGCCGGGGATCGGCGTGCCGTGGGGGTCGTGGCTGGGCTCGCCCAGCTTGGCCGCGATCAGCAGCTCCAGCTCCTCGGAGATGTAGTGCTCGAGCACCTCGGCCTCCTCGTGCACCCGATCGTCGGGCATCCCCAGCGCCTCGGAGAGGTAGGACTCGATCAGCCGATGGTGGCGGATCACCTCCAGCGCGACCTTCTCCCCGGCGGGGGTCAGGGTGACGCCCTTGTAGGGGCGGTACTCGACCAGGCCCAGGCTGTCTAGCCGCTGCAGCATCGAGGTGGCCGTGGCCGGCGTCACCCCCAACCGCTCCGCCGCCTCGCCGTTTGTGACCGGTCCCGCGCGCCGGCGCGAGAGGGCATAGATCGCCTTGACGTAGTCCTCTATGGCCTGCGAAGATTTCGACACGTCTAAATCTGATTTTGCCAGATCTAAAAGAGCGACGGCAGCCCGCCGTGGCAAGGCTCCTAGAATCGGCTGATGGCCAACGCGGCGATAGTCGAGCTCGACGCCCAGTACCGGCAGCTGCGGGAGGAGTGCGGGCTGCTCGAGCGCTCCGGCCGCGGCAAGCTGCTGATCAGCGGCCCCGACGCCGCCGAGTACCTCCAGGGCCAGCTGACCAACGACGTGGTGGCGCTCTCCCCGGGCGAGGGCCAGTATGCGGCGCTGCTCGACCGCAAGGGCCACCTGCAGGCCGACATGCGGGTGCTTCGGCTTGCGCCCGACGAGGTTTGGATCGACACCGAGCCCGAGGGGGCCGACGCGGCGCGGCGCCACCTGCAGATGTTCAAGGTCGGGCACCAGGTCGAGGTCACCGACCTGGGCGCCGAGCGGGCGATCCTTTCGCTGATCGGGCCGCGCAGCGCCGAGGTCGCGGGGACACCCCCATTCCCCGAGTACGCCTGCGCGGCGGTCTCGGTCGCCGGGGTGGAGTGCCTGGCGGCTGGGAGCCGCGACGGGGTCGATCTGATCGCCGCCGCCGCCGCGGCGCAGGGGCTGCGCGAGGCGCTGCTTAGCGCCGGCGCCGTCGAGGTCAGCCCCGGGGCGGTGGAGATCCTGCGCATCGAGGCCGGCCTGCCCCGCTTCGGCGCCGAGATGGGCGCCGAGACGATGCCCGCCGAGGCGGGCATCGTGGAGGACGCCGTCAGCTTCACCAAGGGCTGCTACATCGGCCAGGAGACCGTCGCCCGCCTCCACTACAAGGGCCGGCCGAACCGCCGGCTTGTCGGCCTTCGCCTCAGCGGCCCCGCGCAGGCCGGCGCCGCCATCCGACTGGGCGAAAAGGAGGTCGGGACGCTCGGCGCCGGCTGCGTCTCCCCCGCCCTCGGGCCGATCGGCCTGGCGATAGTCCGTCGCGAGGCCGAGCCGGGCGAGCAGGTCTCCGTAGGTGAAGATGGCGTTACGGCCCGCTTAGTCGACTTGCCGTTCGGCTAGATTCCGCCCCGATGGGTGGTGGGAGCAGAGTGGCGGTGGCCTTCGCCCTCGGCGCGCTGGCGCTGGCGGCTGGCGGCTGCGGTGCCCAGGGCCACGCCAACGACCCGCGCCCCTCGCCGCCGGTGCGGTTCAGCGTCACGATCACCTCCAAGGAAGTCAGGGTCCAGCCCACGGCGGTCGGGCTGGGGCCAGAACCAACCCAGCAGATCCCCCAGAACAAGCACCACGCCCAGCCCCCGATCCGCACCAGGGCCCCGCTTGCCGTGGCCTTTGTGGTTGCCAACCTGAGCAACTTCAACTCCCACCTCGAAGTCCGCGGCCCCCGCGGCGCGACCTCGGGACCGATCGTCGCCAACGGCAATGGAACCCTGCAGGCCGAACTCCCCGCCGGCCGCTACACGCTGAGCGCCGCCGACATCCCCGCCGCCCGCCCAGCCCACCTTGTTATCGGCCCCTATCGGTCCTCCTCGCAAAACAACGTGCTCTTGCCCTGAGGCCGCCCCCGGCTGTCGCGTCTGGGGCATAGGTCAAGATCGGCGGCCATGACTGCCGCCCTCGCGATCATCGTCATCCTGCTCGCTGCCGGACTTCTCTACGCGCTATCCACACGGCGTGAGAAGTCCCGGACCCAGCCCGAGGTCGACTTGGGCCCGGTGATCCAGGAGGCCACCTCCAAGGCAATCGGCGAGGCGATTCCCGGATTCCTGCGGGCCAACGAGGAGGCCCGCAAGGTCGACGTCCAGGCGGCGGAGGCAGCGCTGCAGAAGCGCGAAGCCGAATTTCGCCGCCTCACCGAGCCGATCGGCAAGAACCTCGAGCGAATCGAAAAAGAGGTGGTCACCCTCACCCGCGACCGCCGCAGCGCCGACGGCGCGGTGAAAACGCTGCTCGCCGAGATGAAGGCGGGCCTCGGCGACCTCGGCACCCAGACCGGCACGCTGGTCAAGGCGCTGCGCCAACCGCAGACCCGCGGCAAGTGGGGCGAGGTGCAGTTGAAGCGCTGCGTCGAGATCGCCGGCATGACCGAGCACGTCGACTTCGAGCTGCAGCAGACGATGAACGACGGCGAGGCACTGCTGCGCCCCGACGCGGTCGTGATGCTGCCCGGCAAGCGTCGTGTCGTCGTCGACTCCAAGGTCCCCCTGGACGCCTACCTGGAGGTGCTCGAGGCCGCAGACGACGTGACCCGCAAGGGCGAGCTGATCCGCCATGCCCGGCAGGTCCGCGAGCACATCACGAAGCTGGCCTCAAAGCGCTACCAGGACCAGTTCCCAAGCGGGGAGTCCCCCGACTTCGTCGTCTGCTTCATGCCCTCCGAGGCAGCGCTGCACGCGGCCTTTGAGGCCGAGCCATCGCTCTATGACTACGCCCTGGAGCAGAAGATCCTGATCGCCACGCCGACCACGCTGGTCGGTCTGCTGCGCACGGTGGAGCTCGGCTGGCGCCAGGAGCAGATCGCCGAGCAGGCCCAGGAGATCGCGGCCGCCGCGCGTGAGCTGCACAGCCGCACCGGCTCCTTCCTCGAGCATTTCGCCAAGGCCGGGCGCCAGCTCAGCTCGGCGACGAAGTCCTTCGACGATGCGGTCGGCTCGCTGGAGAGCCGGATCATGCCGCAGCTTCGCCGCATCGAGGAGATGGGAGCAGCCTCGGGCAAGGAGCTGGAGGAGCCGCGGCGGGTAGACCGTGCCGTGCGCCCGATCGTCGCCGAGGAGCTGCGCGAGATCGAGACGGGCGGCGATCCCGAGGGCCCGGCCCTCGAGCTTCCCTCTCGCCTCGATGCCGACGCCGCCTGAGGGCCGGGGCCCCCACTTCTGAACTAGGATTCGCCGTCCCGTCAACGACCCGCCGCGGAGGATCCTTTGGCAGTAGACACCAGCGCAGTCGCGAAGCTCGACGTGGAGCCCGGAACGCTGCCGGCGACGATGGCCGCCTGGGTGATACGCCAGGAGCGCGAGGGCGAGCCGGTGGATGCGTTCCAGCTCGAGCAGATCGAGGTCCCCGAGCCCGGCGCCTTCGAGGTGATCGTCCGGGTGATGGCCGCCGGCGTCAACTTCAACAACGTCTGGGCGGCGCTCGGCAAGCCGGTCTCGGTCTTCGGCTACGGCGACCATCCCGAGTACGGACACCACATCGGCGGCTCCGACGCCTCGGGCATCGTCTGGAAGGTCGGCGAGGGAGTGACCCGCTGGGCGCCGGGCGACGAGGTCGTCATCCACTGCAACCAGGCCTCCTATGAGGATGTCGAGGTGCACGGACTGGACCCGCTCGCCGCCCCCAGTCAGAAGATCTGGGGATACGAGACGACCTGGGGCTCCTTCGCCCAGTTCACCAAGGTCCAGGCCCAACAGCTCCTACCCCGCCCTCAGAACCTGAGCTGGGCTGAGTCCTCCGCCTACGGGCTGACCTACTTCACCGCCTACCGGATGCTGATCGACCAGTGCAAGCTCCAGCCCGGCCACAACGTGCTGATCTGGGGCGCCGCCGGCGGGCTCGGCGTCTTCGCCACCCAACTCTGCAAGGCGGCCGGTGCCAACGCGGTCGGCGTCGTCTCCTCGGAGGATAAGGGCGAGCTGATCAGGCAGCTCGGGGCGGTCGGCCACATCAACCGGGGTGAGTTCGCCCAGATGATGCGCACCCCGGAGAACCTCGCCGACCCGGCCGCCGACAAGGAGCGATTCAAGGCCACGCGCGCCTTCGCCAAGCGGGTCAAGGAGATCCTCGGCCAGGCCCCGGACATCGTCTTCGAGCACGTCGGCCAGGCAACCTTCCCGACCTCGGTCTTCGTCGTCAAGCCGTTCGGCAAGGTGGTGATCTGTGGCGCCACTTCGGGCTTCCAGCTCGACTTCGACGTGCGCTACCTGTGGATGCGCCAGAAGCAGATCATCGGCTCCCACTTCGCCAACGCCTACGAGTGCATGCGGGCAAATCAGCTGATGGCCGAGGGCAAGGTCCGGCCGGTCCTGTGGAAGACGATGGGATTCGAGGGCGTCCCCGAGGCGCATCAGCTGCTGCACGAAAACAAGCACCTTGGCAAGATCGCGATCCTGGTCGGGGCCGAGTCCGAGGCGGAGGGCAAGATCGATCAAGGGCCCGGCGCGATCCGGGCCGAGGTCGGAGCGTAGCCATGACTGAGATCTGCACACTCGATTGGCACATCGCCCCCTTCCGAGCCGACCGCTGGCTCGACCTCTGGGAACCGGCGGCGGCGCGGATGCCGGCCTTCGGCGCGAGGAGCTGGTCGCTGATCCGCTCGATCGAAGACCCCCTCGCCTTCCAGCAGACCTCCGAGTGGGACAAGCGCAGCGACTTCGAGCGCTACTGGTACTCGGAGGAGATCGAGGCCGCGCGGGCCAGCGTCATCAGCTACTACGACCTGCCGCTCCTTCCTCACTGGCACAGCCTGCTCGCCGCCGAATAAACGGCCCCGGCCAGCTCTACTCCTCCTCCATCCAGCGAATTCGCTCCTTCTCCCCTCGGGCTGCAGGTAAGCGATCCAACCAACGCAGATCAGCGCCGCTCGAACAGACAAGTTCGACCGCCTCGCGACGGAACTCCTCCGGGTAGGGGGGACCAGTACGTGGCATCCACACCAACATCCTTCCTGCCGGGCCCGACGGACCCAAGCACCCAGGTG
>DATLSM010000033.1:0-3126 GCA_035534175.1 Solirubrobacterales bacterium
GATGGGGGGCGCACCTCCTGGGGACGGTCGCGCTGGCGATAGCTGCGGCCGGTGATGATGAGTGTCTGAGCGTGATGGGTCAACCGGTCTAAGGCCGCGCTGGCCAGAAGGCGATCGCCGAAGACCTCCGGCCACTCCTCCCAGGCGCGATTGCTGGTGATCCCGATCGCGCGATGCTCGTAGCGCTGGGTGATGATCTCGTAGAGATCGTCGATCGCCGCCGCCGAGAGCGGGCGGAGCCCGAAGTCGTCGAGGACGAGGAAGTCCACCGTGCAGACCTTGACGAGTTTGCGGTGATAGGTCCCGTCAGCGCGTCCGGCGTGCAGATCCTGCAGGAGCTGATGGACCGGCTTCAGCAGCACCCGATAGCCGCGTTTGACCGCCTCGTAGGCGAAGGCACTCATCAGGTGCGACTTGCCCACGCCGGTCGGCCCGCAGAGCAAGAGGTTCTCGTGACGCGCCAGGAAGCCGCAGGTTGCCAACTCCATGACCAGCGAGCGATTCAGCGTCGGGAGCGCGCTGAAGTCGAAGCGGGCCAACGTCTTCCCCTCTTCCCAACCGGCCTCTTGCAGACGAAGTTGGATCCCCTTCTGCTGGCGTCGCTCGAGCTCGTCATCGAGCAGGAGCGCCAGGAACTCGGTCGGGGCGAGTTGGCCGCTGGCGGCTTGGGCCGCCCGCACGTCGAGCGTGTTCAGCATCCCCGAGAGGCCCAATTGCTTGAGCTTGGGCAACAGCGGATGGAGCGGGCTCGTCGACGCGTTCATCCGCCCACCTCCGCCCGGTCGAAGAACTCCTCCGCCCGGCGTGCGAAGGTGTAGGTCCGCGCCGACTCCCGCGCCGGCGGGGTCTCGGGCAGCGGCTCCTGATCGAGCGCGGCGTTGAGGATGTCCTTGATCCGTCGGTAGCGCACGTCGCCGTAGACCAGGGCCCGCCGACACGCTGCCTCCAGTCGCCGTGCCCCGACGCTCTCTTCCAAACGCAGGATTCCCTGGACCGCCCGCAGCCGATCCAATGGGCGTTCCCCCAGGAGCGTCGCGACGACCGCGGCCGTCGCCGGGCCGATCCGCCCCGCGATCTCCCGACAGCGCGCCGGCGTCCGTTCGAGATAGGCCGCCTTCTCGGGCGGGTAGTCCGCGGTGCGGGTGTGCCATTCGCCGCGCTGACGCGCCCGCGGATGGGTGCAGATCAACTCCACGCCCGCAAAGAGCTCGACCACCCGCTCGCCGATGTATGCCTCCAGACGCTGGCCGACATAGCTCCAGGGCACCGAATAGAAGCTGCCCTCCAGGCTGACGTGACAATCCCGATGGACCGTGACCAGGCGCACGTCCACGAGCTCAAAGGGCGTGACCGGGAGCGGCTGGAGTGCGCTGTGCTCTCGTTCCCGAAAGAGCGCCAGCGGTGCCTGACCGGTCGTCCCGTGGCGCCGTGTCCCGGCCACCTCGCTCACCCACTGCACCAGCCGCGCGTTGGCCACCCCAAGGTCCGCGAACTGCTGCCCCGCCATGAAATTCCGCTGGAGGTAGTGGATCCCCGATTCGACGATCCCCTTGTGTTCGGGCGTGCGCGGACGGGTCGGACTGATCAGGAAGCCATAATGCTGTGCCAGCCGCCGATACGCCTCGCCGAGCACCGGATCATCCAGCGCGGCGACCAGCACCGCCGCCTTGAGATTGTCCGGGACGATCCGGGTGGGCACCCCCCCGAAGTGGGCGAGGGCCCGCCGATGGCAACCGATCCAGGTCGCGATCTTCTGATCGAAGACCAGCTCGGCGTACTGGTGGCGGCTGAACGCCAGTGTCATCACGAAGGCGAACGCGGGCCGCGCTCGCTCCGTCGCCGGATCCACGAGTGGCCCCACCGGACCGAAATCCACTTGCGCCTCGCTCCCCGGCGCGTGGGGCACGCGCACACAAACGTCCGGGAGCGCCGGACGCAGCGTCTGGACGAACCGCCGCAGCGACGAGTAGCTGCCGGTGTAGCCGTGGTCGTCGTGCAGCCGTCGGAGCATCGCCGCCAACTCGACGCCCTCGGCGAGGAAGGCTTCGACCACTTCCTGATAGGGAGTAACCGTCGATATCGGACGGGGCGGCGCTGGGGCCGGTCCCAGCGCCACCCGCAACGCCTTCTCGCACGGCAAGACCGCCTCGTCCCCCAGGTAACCCTGTGTGTCCGCAAACGCGTGATACTTCTGCACGGTGTGGCGCGAGAGCCGCAAATCTTTGGCAATCTGCCGATCACTCTCGCCCTGGCGCAGACGATAAATCACGTCGCGTATCTGATGCATGGTTAGGCGCTCCATTCTCTTCCTCCGAACAAACTGTCCAGAGGAGTTTAGCGACGACTGTCCCTGTTGGCCGATGGCGCTCACCCAGCCGGCAATGGCTGGCGCTCACCGCCCGGCGATCACTGGCGCTCATCCAGCCGGCGACCATGGCGCATTCTAGCCCGGCAAATGACAGCCGGCGTTCTCCACCTTCCTGTCGAGATCAGCAGCCACCGCGAACTCGGCCAGGGTCGCATCATAATCCGGCTCGGGAGAAGTGGAGCCGGTGGAACATGGCGGCCGGATGCCTGGCGTCCTACTCGCGGCATTCACGGCCATTCCCCAGAATCAGGCGATCGCGCCGGTCGTACTCACCTGCGCGCGGGTGTGTGGACTGCAACCACCGTCGGGAGCGCCTCCTGGTCGGAGGGACGCTCCGGCAGAGGCACGTCAATACTCTTGATCGCCAGCCACAGGCCGAACACCAGCTCGAACACCATCACTGGCGCAACCAGGACCATCTCCATCCCGTCAACCGCGCTGCCCGGCGCCAGGATCGAAGTGAAGGCGCTCGCCAGCGCAAGCACGTTGGCCAGCATGCCGAAGCCGACCAGCGGCCGGGGCGCGTACCTCGCGGTCCAGAAGAGGTACAGGAACGGCAGCGAGCCGAGCCCCATGAAGGCCAGGTTAACCGTCCCGGCGGCGCCTCCTCCCTGCATCGCGAGCTGCACCAGCGCCTGCACCTGCTGCGGCCCGAACCCGGCCCAGGACGCGTCGCCGCTGGCGAGCTGGGAGACGAGCAGGCTGAAGACCAGCGCGACCAGGCCGAGCGTCGCTTCCGGCAGGCGCAGCACCAGGCC
>DATLSM010000034.1:0-13921 GCA_035534175.1 Solirubrobacterales bacterium
TCTTTGCTGTGTTTTTGCGCTGCGCCAGCCCTTCGACCAGATCGGCGCCGCGCTGCGCGCCGTCGTGCTCTTCTCCCCAGGCGGCGAGTTCCTTCGCCCGGTCGGCGAAGGAGCGGTCGCCGAGGACGCGTTGCGCCGCCCAGCGCAGGGGGGAGGGGCGACAGAGCCGCCAGGGCAGGGAGAGGCCGACCTTTGCCCAGGCGACGCGCATCGCGGTCTCGCTCATGTCACCGGTGAACGGGCAGATCAGGACCGGGGTGCCGGCGGCGAGCGCCCGGGCGACGGTGCCGTGCCCGCCGTGGGAGATGACCAGTGCGGCAGCGGGCATCAGCTGGCTGTAGCTGAGCCAATCGAGGAGGATCGCGTTGGCCGGGACCTCGATGGGAATTTGGGGGTCCACTCGGTTGGTTGTCGCGACGACCCGAACCGGCTCGCCTGCCAGCGCGCTCAATGCCGTGCGAACCAGGTGGTTGCCCGAGTCGTGCGCGGTGCTCGGAGCAACCAGGACGAGCGGCGCGTCCCCGGGCGGCAGCGCGATCTCGGGGTGCGGCTGCTCGAAGGTCATCGGCCCCGTCACCTGTACTCCCGCCGGCCAGGGCCGCGGGTACTCGAGCTGGGGAAAGGTCGCCACCAGCGCCAGGTCCGGGCTGATCCCCCCGTGGAAGCGCTGGAGCGGTTCGAGCCCGAGCCGCTGGCGCTGGGCGTTTAGGTCGCGCCGACCGTGCTCAAGCCCGACGTCCAGGGCTCGCTGCCCGACGCGCCACAGAGCTCTCCCCGCCGGAGTGCGCGGGGGCCGCAGTCCCACCGCGAAGAAGGGCATCTCCCGCTCGAGAACCGGATAGATGTGGGGGATCAACGTCGCCCGCGGCACTCCGGCCCTCTCCGCGGCCAGCGCCGGCGCCAGGGTGAGGATGTCGCTGACCGCGACATGAGGGCGCATCTCCTCCAGCAGCGGCAGCAAGGCGCGCGCCGCCTCGGCGGCGTGATTGCCGTCGGTGGAGTCCGGTTCGGGGGGAGGGAACATCCGGTATTCCTCGGCCGCGGTGAAGCCGAGCCCGGCTCCTTCGACCGCCCCACGCCGCTCCTCCCAGGTCTCGACCACCACCTCGTGTCCGCGCCCGGCCAGCGCCCGTCCCAGTGAGATTGCGGGGAACGCGTGCCCTGCATCGCCGAAGGCGGCGATCAGAACTCTCAGGCGTGAGGTGGTCCAGGCGTTTCGGGGCAAGGACTGGGGGAGCCTAGTGGCAGGGCCATCTGGGCAATCGAGCAAGCTGCACGGAGAGGCCCGGGGTCCTCATGGAGTGACGAGGTCCTCGCCGGGCCGGGTGAAGACGATCTCCGGCACGTGGCAGTTGCGCGAGGTGCGCAGCAGGAAGCGCACCGCCTCGCCCAGGTCGGAGGGACGGATCATCTGCTCGGCGGGGACCTGGCCCTTGGCGAACTCGGTCATCGGTGTGTCGACGAAGCCCGGGGCCAGGGCGGTGCACTGAACCCCGCCGGCGCCCGCCTCGCGGTGCGTGGACTGGGTGAAGTTGATCACCGCGGCCTTGGTCGCCGCATAGATCGAGAGCCACGCCTGGCCGCCTTTGCCGGCGATCGAGGCGGTGTTGACTATCAGCGCCTTGCCGTGCTCGGCCCCCGCCTCGCGTAGCATCGGCAGGCCCTCGCGGGTACCGAGGATCAGCGCCCGCAGATTGACCGCGAGCTGCATGTCGAGGTGCTTGGTCTGGATCTCCTCCATCGGAGCGCCGATCCCGACCCCCGCGTTGTTGACCAGTACGTCCAGCCGCCCGTAAGCGTCGCGGTGCCTGGCAAAGACGGCGACCACGTCCCCCTCCTCGGTCATGTTGGCGACGACGCTCTGCACCTCAATGCCGTCGGCACGCAGCTCCCCGGCAGCCGCCTCCAGCTTCTCCGGGCGGCGGGCGGCGACGGTCAAGGCGTAGCCGTCCTCGCCAAGCGCGCGGGCTATCGCCAGGCCAATCCCGCTAGATGCCCCCGTGATCAGCGCCGCTCTCTCAGCCATCCTTGCTCCTTAGCTCGCCTACGGTCGGGCGGGACCCTATATGTCGCGTGTTCCGGGGGAGAACGCGGCGCGTTGTCACTTCAATCCCCTCAATAACATGCCGCCGATGCGCCCCGGTCGAGTCGCCGTCGTTCCCCTCTGCCTGTTTGCGGCGGCTCTCCTCGCGGGGTGTGGGGGGGGATCCAAGGCCTCCACGACCTCGGTCGTGGCGAAGGGCTCTCCCGCCCCAACGCCCAGCGAATTCCCCAGCGCCAGCGGCAAGAGCCTGAAACAGGTTCTGCAAACGGCCAAAGGCCGCTCGGACCTGCTGCTCGCGCCCACGACAGAAGCCCTCTACCCGGGACCGAGCCGCTACTCCTTTGAAATCTTCAGTCGGGAACGAGTGCTCGTAACCGATGCCAAGGTCGCCATCTACCTGGCCAAGGCGCCGGCGAAAACTCGCAACGGCCGCAAGGGGAAGAAGACGCCCAAACCGCTCGGCAACCCGGCGATCGGGCCCTTCCCGGCGTCGGTTGAAAGCCTTGGGACCAAGCCCGCCTTTAGCTCCAGTACGACGGCCGAAGACCCAACGGCCGCCCCCGTCGTTTACGCCGCCGAACCCAGCTTTCCCGCCGACGGCGAATGGCGGGTCCTGGCCCTGGTGAAGGAAGGGAAGATAAACAAGTGGACGGTCCTGCCGACCGTCACGGTGGGCGAATTCACGATGATCCCCCGGGTCGGCCAGCGGGCACCGCTGATCCACACGCCGACGGCGGCAAGCGTCGGTGGGGAACTGGCAAAGATCACCACGCGCGTCCCGCCGGATAGCCAAAACCAGGTGGACTACGCGAGCGTTCTGGGCAAAGAGCCAATAGTCCTCTTGTTTGCGACCCCCAAGTTCTGCCAGAGTCGGACCTGCAGCCCGGTCGTCGACGTGGCCGAGCAGGTCAAACGGCACTATGGAAACAGGGCGGCGTTCATCCATATGGAGATCTACAACGACAACAACCCGAGCAAGGGGGTGCGAGCGCAGGTGAGGACCTTCCACCTGCCGAGCGTTCCCTGGCTGTTCGTGATCAACCGCGACGGCACGATCGGCTCCGAGATCGCGGGCGGCTTCGGCGTCGAAAAGCTGACTCAGCTGGTAAAGAAAGCGATCGGTGAATGAGCGAGAAAGCTGCTTCTGAAGCCAAGTTGCTGAGCTCCTTCGCCAAGGAGGCCCGGCGCCGCTGCGACGTGATCGCCGCCGGCCTGGCGACGGAGACGAGCGATTTCGAGACGATGCGGGCCGAAGCCCACGCTCTCAAGGGCACCGCCGCGGTGCTCGGCCTGCGTCGACTCGCCGAGCTGGCCGGGTTGATGGAGTCCGACCTGGCCGAAGCGAAGAAGACCGGCGTGATCCGCGGCGGCCGGGCCCACCAGATAGCCGACGCCGCCAAGGCGCTCGCCGACGGGGCGAGCGCCGCCGCGGAGGGCACCGAGGAGCCCCCCGACGTTGGTCGTTCCCTCGCCCAGCTCTTCAGCGCATAGCGCCACCCTCTAGGCTTGGGCCTGCTCCCGCCCCTCCGATTTCGGTTGCCGCGCCGGCGGGTGGCCACCCAGCGCCAGCAAGGAGACGGAGTGCAGATGAGACGTCCTGTGTCAACCCCCCGCCGGTTGAAGTCGGCGGGAATTGCCGTGGAGAGTTGCGTCGTAGGGCACTCTGTCCTGCCAACAGCGCCAGAGAACGCGGATCCAGGCGCGCCCAAGGGTGCGGACCGCGTGGGGGTGGTCCTGGCCCCTAGCACGCGCTCTGCGGTAGACCTCTTTGGCCCACGGGTGCCAGTGGCGGGTGGAGTCGGCGAGGGTCGCGACAGCAAGGCGAAGGCGCTTGTCGCAGGCGCGCCTGAAGGTGGCGACGCGCAGCTTGCCCGACTCCAGGGCGACCGGGCTCATCCCGGCGTCGGCGGCCATGGCGGCCTCGGTCGGGTAACGCCCTCGGCAGTCGCCGAGCTCGGCGATCAGGGTCGCCGGGCAGATCGTGGTCCTGCGATCGCGAAACAGCGGCCGAAAGATCGCCGCGTCGGGGTGGGCGACGAAGCGCTCGCGGATCTGCGCGTCAAGCGCCGCGATCTCGGAGACAATCGGCTCGAGGGCACTGACCAGGCCGAGAACGACCGCCCGGCGGGCCTCCTGCTCGGCGGGCCCCGCGGTCCCCTGCGGGGCCGAGCGCATCCGCGCCACCAGCTCGTCGGGATCGGTGCGCCCGCTGTAGCCCTCCCGCGCGAGGAAGGCGGCCATCCGCCCCTGCCCAAGGCTCCTGGCTTCGGCCGGGCTCGAATAGCGCTTGAGGAAGGCCAGCGAGATCGGGCTGTCGAGGACGGCGAACAGAAGGGCGCCCGGCCAGAAGGCCTGAAGCTGGGCGCGCAGCTGGTTGGCCAGCTCGACCCTCACCCCGACCAGGTCCTCACGGGCACGGGTCAGGGTCTTCAGCGCCTTGGTCTCCTCGCTGTCTGGAACGAGCGCCCGGAAGCGGTGGGCGTCGGTGCGAGCGAGCTCGGCGAGGACGTAGGCGTCAAAGCGGTCGGACTTGCCGTGGGCGACCGCGAAGCGGGCGCGAGCGGCCTTGACCTGGTTGGGGTGGATCGCCAGGACTTCCAGGCCGGTGGCGAGCAGACGCTCGACCAGTATCCCGTCGGGCCGCTCAATCGCCGCCCGGGCGACCCCGAGCTTGGTGAGGCGCCGAGCCAGCCCGGCGATCCCGCGCTCGTCGTGGGCCACAGAGAAGCGCTCGAGCACCTCTCCCTCTTTGCTGATGCAGACCTCGTGGGCCTCGCTCGCCCAGTCGATCCCCGCGGTAATTCCTGCCATGCTTCCTCCTCGGTCGATTCATCTCGGCTGACAGCCGGCCACGAGGAGCCGTTGCGCGTGCTCATAGGGTGGCGCTCTCGGGCACCACGTCCTGTTGGCGCTTCTGGCGCCTCGCACCGCCGGGAGGCGCTGGTCTCATCTGGGCCGTCTATGCGGCTAGCGAGCGTGGCGCTCTCCCGGCGGGGGTCGGCTCTATGCGTTCCCCTGGATTCTCGAACGGCCTCGCTGCGCTCGGCCTCTCCATCTCAAATCAAGAAGGAACGGGGGAAGGTTCTCCTATGAGCGAGGTTGTGCAGCGCACCTACAAGGTCACCGGCATGTCCTGCGAGCACTGCGTCGCGGCACTCAGCGCGGCCGTGGGCCAGCTCTCTGGCGTGAACGACGTCCAGGTGGAGTTGGCGGACGGCGAGCTCCACCTTTGGGGAGCTGGAGTCGATGAGGAGGTCGTCAGGGCCGCCGTCGAGGCGGCCGGATACGGGCTCCTCCAGCGCCCCTAAAGCGTCGTTTGCCAGGGCGCCCGGGTAGCGTTCCCTCACCTCAACCGGGTACTCCGACCTGCAAGGCATCCCCGGCAGGCGCCCCTCCCGCGTTCCTCTTTGGCTGGGCGAGCGGGAACAGCGCCACCGCCAACAGCACGAACAGCGGCGCCGAGTTGACGTCGGTCGCTTCATTGACCCAGAACGGGCCGCCGATGCGCTGCCCCAACACCCAGTAGATGAGGGAGACCGCGATGCCGAGGGCGAGGGCCATCCAACGCAGGCGGGTCCAGGCGCCGATCGCCACCGCGAGCGAGACGATCGCGAGAACGACGGCGATCGTTGTGCCCTGCCCCTGCGAGTCGTTTGCCACCGACATCTGCACCGTGGCGAGCCAGTGAGGCGCCGCTTCGGCCATGCCCGCGATCATTGCGTGGGTGGCGCCCGGGGCCCGGTTGACGTTCAGCAGCCAGAGGATCGTTGACATCACCCATAGGGCCGACCAGGCGATCAGGCCACCACGCTCGCCGAGCGGACCGCCGTCCGCCGGGGAGCTACCCGGCTTCTTGCCCGTGGGCCAAACGAGCAGGCCGACGATCGCATAGAGAATGACCGCCCCGGGCGCACCCATCAGCGGCGATGGCTCCGTGTGGGCGGTGAGACCGCCGAAGCCCTCGCCAAACCACCAGACGACGAGCGCCCAGCCGAAGGAGACGAGCAGCGCAGGCTTCACGGTCTTCCTGCTGCAGATCAGCCCCAGACCGATCGCGCACTGGATCTCCGCGGCGAGGGTGTTCCACAGCGTCAGGTCATTGCCGTAGAAATTGTCGATCGTCTTCATCGGGCCGCCGATCAGCGAGGGCTGACCTTCTGCGGCTGGCCTGAGTATCTGGGTGACGATGCCGTGTGTGTACATGAAGCTCTTGAACTGAAAGAGCCCGTCGAGCAGCCAGAACACACCGAGGGCGATCTGTATGCCGCGCGTGGTGACACCGAAGCGAGCGCCGAACCCGGCGCTCGCTTGAGGCGCTGCGGGCGCCCGTGCCTCCGCCGGTGGGTGTGCGTTTGACATGCGGACTCCTCCGTTGCTCATCGACACCGCCTGGCGAGGGCCCGGCCGGTGTCGTCGACTAGCCCCGCTTCGCGGGGCATCGCGGTGTAAATGCAGGCCGCCGGCGCCTAGGGGGCGCCGGCGAGGACGGGCGGAGGGGCGCGGCCAGCCAGCGCCATGGCGATCAGCCGGCCACCGCGCGCCAGGCGGGTCCGCGGTGCCCAGGGCAGCGGCGGCGCCGGCCTCAATCGCGCAGCTGGGCAAGCGATCCGGGCGCGCAGCTGGGCAATGACCTCCTCGCCCGGGTAGGGCCTGGAGAGCATCACGATCACCAGGACGACGGTGGGGAGCATGATCAGCACGCCCCCCTGCAGCGACTCAATCTCTCCGCTGAGCCCGAGCGCCACGATGGCGATCAGCAGGAGGACCGCGACCAAGCGCCACGGCACACCAACCAGCGTGCCAAACAGAGAACGACGGCGACGGCTGCTCATCGCGGGGCCATCATAGCGACGGGTCGGTGCGCGATTGGCGCCTCGATGCCCATCGGAGCGTGTGATAATGCGCGCCGCGATGAGCCACGGCAGCATGAGCACCACCGGGATGAGCATGCATGGCGGCTCTTCGTCGACCGGCGGGACGTCGATGAGCCTCGCCCATGGAGCCACGAACATCCTTCCCCCCTGGCTCGCGGTTCTCTGGACGCTTGCATTCATCGCGCTCGTCGTGATCCACGTGCGTCACTTGATCGACAGCGAAGGCCAGCAGCGCATCTGGCACTCCGGCCACGTACTGATGGCGCTGGGCATGGTGTTCATGTTCGCGCCCGCCTCGATCGACTACTTCAAGATCCCGAGCGGCTTCTGGCAGCTCGCTCTTTCCAATGGCTCCCTCGCGGCCCTCGCCTGGATGCTCTATGAGTCACTGGCCCGCCGTGCCGTCAACGTCCTCTGGCTGGTGATGGCGATAGACCTCGCCGCGATGGCCTACATGTGGTCGCCCGAGGGCCTTCAGGCGCCCCTCACCTGGCTGCTCGTCGCCTACTTTCTTGCCCAGTCGCTGCTGTGGCTGACCGATCGGATGCGCGATATCGACCACAAGACGCTGTGGGGCGGCTGGCTCTCAGTCACACCCGGCGGCGCGATCGCCGCGTCCGCCGCCGAGCCGCTGGTCTGTTTCCGCGACCTGCGAATCTCGATGTTCGTGATGACGCTTGGAATGGCCTACATGTTCGCCGCCATGCAGCTCCTGACGTAGCTGGACGCAGCCGGCTGACCCGGGCTTCAATTGATCGAGACGGCGAAGGAGCCGCCGAGTCGATGCCCGGTGCCGTCTCTGCCGCTGAGGTGGAACTCCCAGGCGCCGCGCGTGAGCGGGACTTCGGCGATGTCATGACCGGTGCCGGCCACATAGAAACTGACCTTCGCGTGGCTGCCGGTTGCTGAGGTCGCCCGCATCGAGATCGAGTGAAAGCTCGGCCGAGGGCCGCTCGAACCGACGAGATAGAGGTGCAGGTCCACATTGCCGGGCCGCAGCGGCAATACGTAGATCTGGAGCTTCTCGCCCGCCGGCTCGGTGAGCGTCTCCGACGCGGTGCTCGGAACGGCAAAGGAGTTGGGGTCGGCGATCACCAGCGAGCCCAGCGCCACAACCGGGACGACCGCGGCGGTGGCGATGCTCGCGAATCGTCTGCGGCTGGTGCGCACAGGGGTTGGTCGACCGGGGCGGCCAAAGCGGCGCAGCCGCAGGCTGTTGGTAACCACCGTGATGCTGGAAACGCCCATCGCCACCGCAGCGAGCGTGGGGCTGAGCAGGCCCGTCATCGCCAGCGGCAGAGCGACCAGGTTGTAACCGAACGCCCAGCCGAGGTTCTGGAGCACGGTCGTGTAGGTCTCCCGCGCCAGCCTCAGCGCCCGCGCCACGCCACGCAGATCGCCGGAAATCACGCTGATGTCGGCGGCCTCGATCGCCACGCCCACCCCCGTCCCCATCGCGATCCCGAGGTCGGCCTGGGCCAGGGCGGCCGCGTCATTCACGCCGTCGCCGACCATTCCGACCCGGTGGCCCTGGCGCTGCAGCCGTGATATCGCCTCGAGCTTCGCGCTCGGACTGACCTCGGCGAGAACGCGCTCGATCCCGACCGCATCGGCGACGGCCTGCGCGGCGCGAGGGTTGTCGCCGGTCAGGAGCTCCACCTCGATGCCCATGTTGCGCAGGCCGGCGATTGCCGCTTTCGCCTCGGGCTTCACGGTATCCGCGAGGGCGATCGCGCCGACGATCTGAGTGTCGCGCTCGATTACGACCGCTGTGCGACCACTTGTTTCCCACCCCTCCAGCAGGGGAGCGAGTTGCGGTGAGCGCTCCGTTTCGGCGGGGCGGCCAACCCAGACCGAGGAGCCGTTCAGGCGCGCGCGAACTCCCTTGCCCGGGATCGAGCGAAACTCTTCCGCCTCGACGATCTGCAGGCCCCGCTCCCGCGCCGCGCCGACGATCGCTACCGCCACCGGGTGCTCGGAACCGGCCTCCGCGGCGGCGGTAAGGGCGAGTACCCGGTCGGGATCCTGACCGGGCGCGGTCCAGGTGGCGGCGATCGAGAGCTCACCGGTCGTCACGGTGCCTGTCTTGTCGAGGACGATCATGTCCAGGTCCTGGCTCCGCTCGAGAATCTCGGCGCTCTTGATCAGCAGCCCAAGGTTTGCGCCGCGACCGGTGCCGACGAGGATCGCCACCGGCGTCGCCAGGCCTAGCGCACAGGGGCAGGCAACGATCAGCACGGCGATCGTCGCGTCTATACCGCGCTCGAGGTGCATCGAAGCGAACATCCCCTGTAGCGATTGGCCGGTGAGAATCCAGCCGATTGCGGTCAGCGCGGCAAGCGCGAGCACGACGGGCACAAATACACGCGCGATGTCGTCGGCCAGCCGCTGGATCTTGGGCTTGGACGCCTGAGCCCGCTCGACCAGCGCCACTAGATGTGAGAGCGCCGTGTCCGCTCCGACAGCGGTCGCCCTCGCCTGGAGCACCCCGTCGACGTTCAGCGTCGCCCCGGTCAGCAGCGCCCCGGGCGCCTTCTCCACGGGAAGGGACTCGCCGGTCAGCATCGACTCGTCGACCGCGGACCCGCCGCTCATCACGATCCCATCGACCGGGACCTTGTCGCCCGGGCGCAGGCGGAATAGATCGCCGCGGCGAACGTCCTCGACTGCCACCATCCTCTCCGCCGCGCTTGGGTCATCGAGGTCCACCAGGCGCGCCTGCGTCGCGCCGAGCTCCGCCAGCTCGCGAACGGCTCGGCCCGAGCTGCTGCGCGCCTTGGCCTCGCACCAGCGCGTGACCAGCAGCACTGCGATGATCGTGGCTCCCATGTCGTAGTCGAGCGGCATGCTGAACTTGCCGACCGGGACGCCGTGCTGGTAGACCGAGCTGGTCGTCAGCAGCATTACGGTCGAGTAGGTGAAGCTCGCAAGCGTGCTCAGCGCGATCAGCGTGTCCATGTTGGTGGCGCGAGCGCGAGCCCGCACCCAGGCAGAACGTAGGAATGGGAGGCCGCACCAGAACTGCACGGGAACGGCAAGCGCCGCCACGATCCATCGCGCGGTCGTGTCGTGGGGGGCCGCGTAGGTCAGTACCGCGATCGCCGTTGCGAGTGGAACTGCCACCGCAATGCGGCGAAGCAGGTTTGCCTGCTCACGGGCCTCGCTGTTCTCCATCCCCTCGAACGTCCGTGCCTGTCCGTTCGCGCTCTGGGCAACCGGCGACGCGCCGTAGCCGGCGCTCTGCACCGCGGCGACCAGCGCGTCGGGGTTGAGCGCTCCCGGCTCCGCCTCCACGGTCGCTCGGCCAGTGGCGTAGTTGACCAGAGCCTCGGTCACGCCCGGCTGATCGCGGAGGGCGCCTTGGACGCGCGCCGCACACGAGCCGCACGTCATGCCCGAAACGTCAAACTCGATCCGCTCAGCGACACCGTCGGACACCTCGGCGGTAGCGTCTGGCCCTGCGGTCTGGCTGGTGCGAAGGCTGGTGTTCATATGGCGGCCCCTCGGTTTGCAGGATAGCGATGGAGGCCGCGCGGTCCTTGCGCATCTCTGGAGCGGTGCAGCCGCACTGCTGAGCCATAATCTCGAATCCCTGGGGCGGTAGCTCAGTTGGTCAGAGCACGGGACTCATAATCCCTTGGTCGCTGGTTCGAGTCCAGCCCGCCCCATCCCAGGACGGTTATTTGGTGAGTAGCTCCGCGGTTCTCCCAATGAGCGCCAGCGCAATGGGGCCAGCCCTGCCGACTGCGCTGGGATTCGGACCGCTTAGTCGGCTTTCAACTCTCGATCCTGCATGGGGGAAGCGTGATGCTGACCATTGTCCCGTCGGAGAAGTAGAAGCTCGCGTTGCCTGTCGGGAAGGAGTCGCCAAAGGGCGCGCATTTTGCACGCAGCAAACTGGCGGGATGGCCGGCGCGACTGTAGAAGCGTTTGAGGGAAAGGTGGAAGGCCGTAATCTCTCCGTTGCCAAGGATAGGTGGAATTGTGCCGATCACTTCGGTACCAGAGGCCCCGCGAACCCTCTTTATTTCGAAGGGGATGACGAAGGTCAGCGGCAGGGGGCGTTCGGAGGTCACCTGGGCGAGGATCGCGGGGCGTGATCCGATGTGCCCGTTGAAGGCAAGCAGTTTGCCGTTCAACATGAAGGGTTGCTGGCTTGGCAGGGCAATCCGGGCGGAGAAGTTGCCATGGCCCACCATGGCGGTGGCACATTCGCGTTTGGCGGTTTCAGCGGAGACCGATTCAAGCCGCGCCAAGGGACAGTTGGGAAGGCCCGCTGTCTGTAAGGAAATGTCTTCGTTGAAATCGACGATGACCCGATTGAGTTCAGGGGGGACCGACAGGTCGGTGGTTGTTATCGAGCCCCCTAGCAGCAACCCGACCGGAATCAAGCGGTCGGTGGGGGCCGAAGGGGAATTCAATTCCCCTTCGACGTTCACGACAACCCGGCCCGAGGCAGCTTTCTCTGCATGCGCGACAGATGCTGCGAGCAGGGCTATGGCGGTCAGGAGCAGCGCGACCTTCTTGAGGGGGATCCGGAGCATCTGGCTATTTTCGCCAGAAATCAGGGTTAGATGCGAAAGGGTCTTTGTTGGCATGGGAGGAACCCGCGATCATGAGGGCACGGGAGCACGAATGTCCTATCGGAGGCAGAACGCTCTCAGTCGCGATGATATCGGCGGCAGAACGGAGGCAAGCCGAGTCATGATTTCGATTGCTGGTGCGGATTGCCGCCCCTTCGTAACCAATCCGCCCCATGACAGGACGGTCACCGGCAACGTGGATCAGCCGTCGAACACGGAGTGCGGGCGCAACGGCCGACATCAGCTCCCAGCGCGGCGAGCGACGAAATGCATCGTTTGCCCGTGAACTTCGCCCGTGCCGCAACGGTAGGCGTTCCTACCTTGTATTTCATACCAGCGACGGAATGTGCCGACGATCGTATCCCTGCGAACTGTTCCCATCAAATCATTTTCTTCAACGACACCGTCCCCGTTCTTTTCGATGAAGTGGCCGTTGTTTTGATGGAACCCATGAATCCTCGGTCCGCTGGCGCTGTCGCCGCCGAAATAGGAACGCCTCCCGTGGTTGCACCTCATCAAGGGTTTCAGGCTGTAGTAAACGATTCGGCGTCCTCTCACCACGAACATCACCGACATCGTGGGCCGACGCATCTTGTAGGTCTGCCCTGCGGGGATGGGTTCTTGAGCCCCGAGCGTCGCCTCGGGCAGCACTGCACCGGATGCCACGGCAGCGCTAACGGCTATCACGATGAGGCGGGCGGATCTAAGGCGCATCTGAATAGGGAGAAGGATAACCTGGCCATGGGAGGATTCTCCAAACCTTGTGGCGAAGGCGGCTGGCTTTGCGCCGAAGATTTTCGGAGGCAGTCAGTCTGTCCGGTCGTCGGATAGGAGGCAGAACGGAGGCGGGCCGCGCGATGAATTCGCTTGCTGATGCGGGTTGCCGGGCTTCCGTAACCAATCCGCCCCATCAAGGCCTCCTGCTAAACCACGGTTTGTGGTGAATCGGCGGACCGCGAACTCTGGTTTAGGTCAGGTTTAGGTCAGCTTGGTGCGGTGGTTTTGAACTTGGCTCGCCACTCGTCGCCGTCAAACCGGGCCGAATCGGTTTCTGCCAGAAAGCGTTCAAGCACGGCGATGAAGCGTCCGGGTGCCTCCAGCTGCGGCAAGTGCCCGACTCCGTCGAAGATCTCAAGGCGGCTTCCGGGGAGGTTTTGGTGGGCGCGCACACCATGGCGGGACGGGATGATCGGATCGTTCTCGCCCCAGATGATGAGCAGGGGCATTTCGTCGGCCAGATAAAGGCGGTCGCTGGCGTCAACACGCTGGCCACCTGTGCCCACAACCGATCGCAGCGTGGCTAGAAAGGCGGCCCGGCGAGCGGGGTCGGCCAGCGAGGCATAGCCACGCGCGACCTCTGCGACGTCGACACTGGGACGCACACCGACTACGTTCAGAGCAGCCCTAAGCGCAGAGCCCGTCCAGCGCCCAACGTCGGCGGTCGCGGCTATGAACAGATCGGCGCCGGGAAGTGCCGCGGCGCGAAGAATCGGGCTGACGTCTGGCCCGAGACCACCGCTGGAGACAAGCACTAGGCGCTCAACCATCTCGGGGAACTGATAGGTGAATTGCATTGCAACGCCGCCGCCCAGTGAGTGCCCGACAAGCGTGGCGCGCTCCTGTCCGAGCGCGAGCAGGAGATCGCGCAGACCGGCGGCGAGTGTTCCAAGGGAGTAGTCGCCGCCGCCAGGCGCCGAGCCACCATGACCAGGTAGGTCGGGAGCGATCACGGTGTGGGCGCGCGCCAGTGGCTCTATAACGGCGACCCAGTTGTCAAAAGTGCCCGCCATTCCATGGATCAACAGCAGGACCGGACCGGAGCCGGCCTCGGCGTAGCTGACGGAGCGACCGTGGAGCGTCGCCGTCTTGATCTGCACCTGATCGTCGATGTCAGAACCGTAGCCGAGCGACCTGTTCGCGAGGGATCGAGAGTGCTGTCAGACAATCAATTCGTGCCCGCGGTCCCTGTCGAAGCACGCCGGTTAGCGATCTCAACCTACGCGGGCACAGTCGTTTTGGACCTATAGGTTTGGCTCGACCCAGCTCTGGTCTGACGCTCACCGTCGCTGATCGTGCTTGGCGAGCATCTCCCGCCGGCTGCCGAGTCGTTCGCAAAACGCGCAAAGGGAAGGCGCGATGCCCGGGGACCAGGGCTCCTGCAATGCATGGGAAGCAGTACTTGCTCTCTGACCGCGGAGCGCCGCCGGGAAGCAACCTTGGCACCGCGGCGCTAGACGATCAGATCAGCGACCCCAGCCCAGGGGTGCCATAGGATTTGCGCCGTGCCGTTCACTCTGAGGAACCTCAAGGTGGACCTGGAGGACGTTGGGTCCAGGTTCGATGGCCCGCCGGACCTGGAGTTCCGTTTGGCGACCGAGGCGCTCGAGCTCGAGAAATCCGGCCTCAGCTACCAGCGCGTC
>DATLSM010000035.1:0-12880 GCA_035534175.1 Solirubrobacterales bacterium
GGTCTGACCTATACCGCGCAGGGCATCGTCCTCGACCGGCTCACCGCCACGCAGCGCCGCATCCTCGAGCTGCTCGAAGTCGAGATCCCCTGGCCGGAGCGGGTGGGGTAGGTCTGCTCAGGTGCGGAAAATGGGCCTAGCCATCCAAGGCATGGGCGACCTGTGGCTCGCGCTGTGATCGGCGAGGAAAAGCCAGGCCGATCAGGGCCAGTGCGATCAGCGCCACGAGCAGCGGCCCCAGAGCGCCCGTGCCGAAGATCCTGGCGATCCCGTAGGCGGCAGCCCCGATCGCCGCCGCCGCGGGCAGGGTCAGCAGCCAGGCGGCCATGATGTTCCCGGCAACCCCCCAGCGCACGGCCGATACCCGCTTCACCGCGCCCGCGCCGACCACCCCCCCGCTGATCGCGTGGGTGGTGGAGATCGGGAAGCCGAGAAAGGTCGAAACGAGGATCGCCGCGGCCCCGGCGCTCTGCGCCGCGAAGCCCTGCGCCGCGTCCATCTTGATGATCCGCGCGCCGGTCGAGCGCAGCACCCGCCAGCCGCCGCTGTAGGTGCCGAGCGCGATCGCCGCCGCCGCCGCGATGATCGCCCACAGGGGAGGCCCGGCGCCCGCGCCCAGAGTGCCGTTGGCGATCAGCGCCAGCATGATCACCCCCATCGTCTTCTGCCCGTCGTTGGCCCCGTGAGCAAGAGCCAGCAGACCGCCGGAGGCGATCTGGGCCCGGCGGAAGCCGCGGGTCACAGGGCCAGGGCGCCGCCGCCCGAAGAGGCGGTAGAGGCCGACGATGAGCACTCCAGCGAGCCCGAACGCGGCGAGGGGGGCAACCAGGGCCGGAAGCAGCACCTTGTCCACCAGCCCGCTCCCGTGCACCGCGCCGGTCCCGGCCGCCACCAGCGTTGCCCCGACCACTCCCCCGATCAGGGCGTGGGAGGAGCTGGACGGCAGGCTGAAGCGCCAGGTCGCCAGGTTCCAGGCGATTGCCCCGACCAGGCCGGCGAAGACCACCGCGGGGGTGATCGCGACGGCCTTGACCACCTCGTGGGCGACGGTCGCCGCGACGGCGACGGAGACCAGGGCGCCGGCGAAGTTGAGCAGCGCCGCCACCGCGATCGCCACCTGCGGGGTCGCCGCCCCGGTGGAGACCGCGGTTGAGATCACGTCGAAGGTGTCGTGGAAGCCGTTGCTGAAACCAAAGCCAAGCGCGACGACCACGACTAAGACCATCACGACTTCAGATCTCACGAGATTTCCAATCCCCGCCGCCCCCCCAGCGCGGGAATGTGAATCAATCCATCCCTGATCCTGCGGCAGATGCGTGGGGACGGCGGCGGGCTTTGTCTCACGAGTTCTTGATCACGATGCCCTCGATTATCTGCGCCGCGGTCTCGGTGGCGTCGATCGCGCTCTCCAGCACCGCGAACATGTCCTTCCAGCGGATCACGACCATCGGGTCAATCCCGTTGGAGAAGAGTGAGGCGACGGCGTCGCGGGAGATCCTGTCGCCCTCGTTCTCCAGCCGGTGGATCTCGATCCAGTAGCGATCGAGGCCCTTGAACTCGCGCAGGTGCTCGAGCCCCTCGGCGAGCTGCTCGCAGGCGGCCACCAGTACCGCGGTCAGGGCCTGGGCCTGGGACATCGGCGCCTCTATCTTGTAGAGGCCGAGGAAGTCGGCCGCCTCCTCGGTGTAGTCGACGATGTCGTCCATTCGGGTCGCCAGCCCGTAGATGTCCTCGCGCTCGATCGGCGTGACGAAGGTGGAGTTGAGCCGCTGGACGATGTCGTGGGTGATCCGGTCACCCTCCTGCTCAGCCTTGAGGATCTCCTGCCCCAGACCGCTGTCATCGGGCCAGGAATTCATCATCTGGTCGAGCAGCCGGGAGGCCGTGACGGTGTTCTGCCCAGCCTCGACGAAGAGATCGAAGAAGCTGTGATCGCGAGGCAGGAACGAGAGGCGTGCCATTGGTAGTCAGGGGCGCGGTGCCGGTGAAAGCCCGTCTCCCCATTCCCCTTTCAATCCGTGCGTGCGGTTTTCCCGCACACGGCTTACCGATGATCTTCCTTGCATCTCTACGCGGTCCCTGGGTAGCGGATGGTGCCCATGAGCTGGTGCAGTCCAAGCTCATGAAACCAGGTACGAGTCCATCGCTCGGCCTGCCCCGCTTTGAGGTTGCGGCCCTTGCGCTTGACCATCAGGCGCTTGAGCCGCCACGTGGCGTAACGGTCGATCTCGATGAACTTGTCGGCGGCGTTGCCGGTGCGAAAGTAGTTGCCCCAGCCGCGCAGGATCGGGTTCAGTTCCGCAATCACCTCGCGGATGTCCCCCACTCCCGTGCGGTTTCTGCCGGTCTTGGCTTTGACTTTGCCCCGGATGCGCTTCATCGCTCGTTGAGAGGGCCAGCGATGCAGGTAGTAGCGGCGAACGCCGCGTTCCAGCAGCCGACCCGACACGCGGGCTCTGAGGTGGCAGCCGAGGAAGTCGAAGCCTTCCCGACCCTCCCTGAGGTCAACGACCCTCGTCTTTTGTGGATGCAGCCTCAACCCCAGGCCGGCCAGGACCTCCCCGGCCACCCCTAGAGCCGCCTTCGCCTCACGCTCAGAGCGGCAGAGCACGACCCAATCGTCCGCGTAGCGGACGAGCGTGCCGAGGCCCCGTTCGGTCATCGCGCGATCGAAGGCGTGCAGGTAGATGTTCGACAGTAGCGGCGAGATCACACCGCCCTGCGGGGTCCCGGTGACCGTCTCCCGGGACTTTCCCTCATCCATCACACCCGCCTTCAGCCACCCTCGCAGCAGCTTGAGCACCCGTCTGTCACAGACCCTTTCTTCGACCATCCCGAGCAAGCGCTCGTGATCGATCTGGGAAAAGTAGTCCTGGATGTCTGCCTCTGCGACCCACACCGCGCCGCGTGGAAACGCGACACGGATGCACTCCAGAGCGTCCGTAGCCGACCGGCGCGGACGGAACCCATAGGAGACCTCCAGAAAGTCGGCCTCAAAGAGGGGTTCCAACACGAGCCTGGCCGCCTGCTGGACGACCCTGTCTGAGACCGTGGGGATACCCAGCGGTCTCACACCGCCATCGGGCTTGCCGATCGCCACACGCCGCAGGGGCGCAGGGCGATAGGAGCCCTCCCGAAGAGCACATTGCAACTCGCCGAGCAACCGCTCGACGCCGTACTCCTCGACCATCGCCAGCGTCTGAGAATCGACGCCGGCCGCACCCCGGTTCTTGCGCACCCGCCTCCACGCCTCCCATAAGACGTCACTCCTATAGATCCGGTCATACAGGGCGTGGAAACGGCGTTCCGGGGACCGCTTGGCTGATGCCCATAGCTTGCGTTGGAGGTCTCGCACGTCCCCACCAGTGGCCAACAGCGCCATTTCGCTGGACGGGGCGACGGGCTCACACCCGCCGGGGGAATTGGGTCGAAGCGTCTCGACCATGCCCTAACGCTTACCTCCTCCGCAAACGCGATCAAAGCAGGGGTCCTTCGCTACTGGCGCGTTGTTCTGCGCGCCGATCCTCACTACTGTGACCCCCTCGGACTCCCGCTGCGCTCCGCTCGATTTCGCACTCGGCTTATACGAACGGTCTTTGCTGACAAGGCTACGCAGACGGGTCTCCCTTGTCCCGGCCCAAACTTTACGCGCGTGCAACTCCCCGTACCCCGAGGGGACCCGCCGTACCCGATCCGGAACCAGGACTGGCGGACATGGCCTTCGCCGTGAGATGAGCGGCTCGGCTCCCCCATTGTGGATTTGACGAGGCTGCAGTCGCAGCCCGCGCGCTTGCTCCCTCCAAAGAGGCTCTTGACGCCCCGCTCAGCCCGCCGCCTCTCGACGACGAACCGGGGCCTACTACCGGGCGCTCCGGCGCTTACCCGGACCGGACTCTCACCGGCTAGCCTGGACCAGTCTTCAAGGCGCAACACCGATCAATCCTAGTGGTCGCCGTGGCCTCAGCTCGCGGCCGCGGCGAGCTGCTCCGCGGCGCGTGCCGCGTGGCGCTCGCGCAGCTCCTCCTGCACGCTGCGCCGCCCTTCCGCCGGCGCGCTCAACCGGGTCCACACCCCGTCGGTGCCCAACTCCCAGGCGTTTGTGTCGTCGGCGAGGCAACGCTCGAGGACATCGAGCATCTCGGCCCGCAGCTCAGGGTCTTCGACCGGAGTCACCAGCTCGACCCGGCTGTCGAGGTTGCGGGGCATCAGGTCGGCAGAGCCCATCAGCACCCTCGTCTCCGCTCCGCGCTGGAAGGCGTAGACGCGCGAGTGCTCGAGGAAGCGGCCGACGATGGAGAGGACGCGGATGTTCTCCGAGATCCCCGGCACCCCCGGCCTCAGGCAGCAGATCCCCCGCACGTTGAGATCGATCCGCACCCCCGCCCGTGAGGCCTCGTAAAGCGCGCGGATGCAGCCGGCGTCGACCAGAGAGTTCATCTTCAGCGCTATCCGCGCCTCCTCGCCGGCGTGGTGGGACTGCACCGTGGCCTCGATCTCGCCGATGATCCGACCGCGCATGGTCGTTGGCGAGACCAGCACCTTGCGGTACTCGGCCGGGCGTCCGTAGCCGGTGAGGAAGTTGAACATCTCGGCCACGTCGGCGCCGATCTCCGGATCGGCGGTGAACAGACCGAAGTCGGTGTATAGGCGCGCCGTCTTGGGGTGGTAGTTGCCGGTTCCGATGTGCACGTACTCACGCACCCGGTCGCCCTCGCGGCGGGCGACGACGATCGCCTTCACGTGCGTCTTCAGTCCCGGAATGCCGTAGACGACGTGCACCCCCGCCTCCTCCAGCGACTTGGCCCAGTGGATGTTGGCCTCCTCGTCGAAGCGCGCTTTCAACTCCACCATGCAAACCGCCTGCTTGCCGCGTTCTGAGGCCCGGATCAGGGATGGCACCAGGGGCGAGTCGTCGCTGGTCCGGTACACCGTCTGCTTGATCGCCAGCACGTCGGGGTCGGCCACCGCCTGCTCAACGAAGCGCTCGACCGAGGTGGCGAAGGAATCGTAGGGATGGTGGACCAACAGGTCGCGCTGGCGGATCGCGGCGAACATGTCGACCGGCTCCCCGTCCTCTCCCTGCAGGCGCGGCTGGGTCACCGGGGACCAGGGCGCGAAGCGCAGCTCCGCGTGGCCCGCGGTGTCGGCGACCTCGGTCACATCGGCGAGGTCGATCAGCCCGTCGACGTCGTAGACCTCGCGGTCTTCCAGCCGCAGGGCGACGATCAGCTGCTCGCGCAGCTTGGCGTTCATCCCGGCGGCGATCTCCAATCGCACCACCTCGCCGAAACGGCGGCGGCGAATCTCGTCCTGGACCGCCTGCAGCAGGTCATCGGCCTCATCGCTGACGGTGAAGTCGGCATCGCGGGTGACCCGGAAGTAGCCGTGGTCGACCACCTCGGTCCCGGGGAAGAGCGCGTCGAGGTTGGCGGCGATCGCCTCCTCGAGCGGGACCAGGGTGCCGTTGCCCTGCCCGATCGGCAGGAAGCGGCCCAGCAGCTCCTTCGGCACCTTGACCCGGGCGATGATCTCGACCCCGCTTTCGGGGTCTCGCAGCAGCACCCCGAGGCTGAGCGAGAGGTTTGAGATGTAGGGGAAGGGGCGGCCGAGGCCGACCACCAGCGGGGTCAGCGCCGGGAAGACCTGCTCGTGGAAGCGAACGTCGATTTCGCGGCGCTCCTGCTCGCTGGCGCTCTGCAGGGAGACGATCCGGAGCTCCTCCTGCTCCAGGGCCGGTCGCAGAGTCCCGTTGAAGCAGGCGTGCAGGCGACGATCCAGCTCCAGAACGCGAGCCTGGATCGCGTCGATCTGCGCGCCGGGGCCAAGGCCGTCCGGGCCGCGGGCGTCGATCCCCGCGTCGAGCTGGTCGAAGAGGCCGGCGACCCTGACCATGAAGAACTCGTCCAAATTGGAGGCATAGATCGCGCAGAAGCGCAGGCGCTCCAACAGCGGCACGCCCTCCTCCTCGGCGAGCTCCAGGACCCGCTGGTTGAAGTCGAGCCAGGAGAGCTCGCGATTGAAGTAGAGGGCGGGATCGTCGATCCGGCCATCGTACTGAGACACGATTGAGGTCCCCAGGCCTCAGGCCACCTGGGCGTAGCCCTGCCGATCGGCGAGCGCGGGGGCCGCGAGAGCCCGCCGGTAACCGGCCGCGAGCTGGCCCAGGGCCTGCTGCCAGGAGCGCGAGCGGGCGGCGCGGGCGCCGGCGGCGCCGAGCTGGCGGCGAAGAGGCGGCGAGGATGCCAGCTGGAGCAGGGCACCGGCGAGGTGATCGGGATCGGGGCGGCAGAGCAGGCCGGTGTGGCGATTCTCGACCAGCGTCACCGGACCGCCCTCGCGGACGGCGACCACCGGCAGGCCGCTCGCCCCGGCCTCGACGATGGCCTGCCCGTAGGTGTCCGTGGTGCTGCAGAAGAGGAAGACGTCGGCGCTCGCGTAGGCGCGGGCCAGCTCCTCACCCTCCAGCCAGCCGAGAAAGGTTGCCTGCTCGCCGAGCCGCGCGCGCAACTCATGCTCCTCCGGCCCGCCGCCGGCGAGCAGCAGGTGCAGGCGCGGGTCGCAGGCGCGTGCCCGGAGGAAGCTCTCGGCCAGCAGGTCGACCCCCTTCTCCCGCGTCAGGCGGCCGGCGTAGAGGACCTTCAGCTCCCCCGGATAGGCGTCGCGGTCGGCCTTCTCGGGGTCAAAGCGGCGGGTGTCGACGCCGCGCTCCCAGCGACCGAGTCGAGCGGAGTCGATCCCCAGGTCAAGCAGCGAGCGATCCGCAGCCGGGCTGGGCGAGAGCACGACCGAGGGGGCGGCGTAGAAGATCCCCAGCGCCGCAGTGGCCAGCGCCTCCAGGCCTCCATCGCCGCTGCGCAGGCCAGCGTAGGCCGCCAGCTCGGTGTGGTAGCTGCCGAGCAGAGGCAGGCCCGAGATTCGGCTGAGCAGGGTCGCGGCCACCCCCGCCGGCCCGGGTGCGGTCACATGCAGGAGGTCGTAGCGGCCCCCCGCCAGCGTCTCGACCAGGTCGGGCAGGCCCGGGACGCCCAGCCCCAGCCCCTCATAGAAGGGGACCTTCAGCTCGGCAGCGGCGGGCAGCCGGCGATCGACGCCGGCGTCAGTGCCGACCACCTCGACCTCAAAGCCCGGGACGCCGCGCTCGCGGATCTCTTCGATCGTCCGGGTGACGCCGTGCATCGCGTCGATCCCGTCGGCGATCACCGCGACCCGGCGCGGCTCGCCGGCGCGAGCCGCGAGCTTGGCCTTCTCGGCGGCGAGAAAGACCGTGGCCGGCGCGTAGGGGACGGCCGGCACGATCGCCTCGAAGAGTCCGGTCAGCGCCGCCGGCACGTCGCCGCTGGCGACCGCCGCGGCGCCGGTGCTGACCGCGTCCCGCAGCCGCCGCTCGTGGATCCGGCGGGCGCGGCGGTAGAGGTCGGCGTGGGAGAAACCCTCCGACTGCAGGTAGGTGAGCAGCTCGCGGCCCCGCATCGAGATGCCCATCCCGCGCAACCAGGCTTCCAGCAGGCCGCGGGCGTCCTCGGGGCCGATGTCGGCGGCCACCCTGCCCTCGCGCGCGGCGCCCTCGCGGATCGCCCGTTGGGCGATCTTCAGCACCGCCGAGGGGTCGGGCTCCTTGCCCTCACCCGCCTGGCCGGAGAGGAGGAGGGCGCGGGTGGCGAGGGCCATCGCCGCGTGCGCCCACTTGGCGGCGCCGCCCTGCTCGCCGCCGGCGAGGGCCTCGCCGCGACACAGGTGGCGCAGAAACTCTTCCGGCGTGGCGGCCGCGGGCGCCTCGGTGAAGGTGCGGCCGATGTCCACGCCGGCATGGTCGTCGGAGCCGCCGATGCCGGTTCCGCCGTGCGTCTCGATGTAGACGACGGCGGGCATGTTTAGCTCCGCGGCCCGCGACCCATTGCGGACCTCCCAGACCGAGAACAGCTCCGCCAGGCGACGGCGGTGGCGCTGTGTGAGGGGAGCGCCGACATTGTAGAAGGGATGGGCCAAAGCGCAGGCGATCCCGTTCTGGCGAAGGTAGGCGGCGCAGGCCTCGACGTCGGCGGAATTGGCCTGCAGCCACTGGTGGTCTCCGGGAGTGATCCCGTAACAGAGGACGTGAACCGCCTGGGGCTCGCCGGCGAAGCGGGCGGTCAGCTCCTCGGAGACGAAGCAGTCGGGACGCTCTGCCAGCTCCAGGCAGCCGTCGATTGTGTCGTGGTCGGTGATCGTGACGAAATCCATCCCCCGCCGCTTCGCCAGCTCGTAGACCTCCTGGGGCGGGGTGGCGCACTCCGGCAGGCCCAGTGAGCGCTGGACTCCAAGTCGTGAGAGCGCCGAGGCGGTGGAATGGCAATGCATGTCAACTCGGGAAGTCATCGGTGTCTCCCTCTCTATTCGCTTTTATCCTCATCTAGATTCGCGAATAGCAGGGAAAACTTGTGAAAGAGCGGAGAAGCGCGGGTGAACATCCGGTGACTGGCATCGGCGCTGCGGACGCATTTCTCGCGCGCAACACCATGAGTCGCGGGAGATGGCTCAGTAAGCAAATGTGGCACGCCAGAGCGAAGCGCACTGATCAGTTTTGCGGTGTTCGGTTCCCTCGCACCCGGTTCCGACCGGAGACTCGATTAGACCGAGGAGGTCAGGATGTCGAGAGTCACGGAGGCCGGAATGGAAGAAGGAGCTCAGGAGGAGGTCCAGCGAGTTGAGCAGGGAGCCGTAGGCGCAAGAACCCTCGCCAGATCCCGGCCGTCAGGCCTCGACAAGAACCCGGCCCTCTCGCAGAGCCTCGTTCAACATCGTGCCCTTGAGGTGTGCCCCCATTCCTCCGCGTGCCGGGCACTGATGACGATCAGGTCAAGTGCAACGTCGAGTCCCCTCAAGCAACGTCGAGTCCCCTCAATTCCCGGCGCAGGCGCGCTGACTCTTCGCGGCGCTTCGGCACCTCCCCCGGCTCGATTACGTGCAAATCGAGGTCCGAGTCGGAGCGGGCCTCTCCCCTGGCACGAGAGCCGAAAAGAATCACCCTGGCTCCAGGGGCGGCCGCGGTGAGGCGACGTTTCGCCTCCGCGATCAGGGCATCATCAGTCACCGGACCGAAAGGGTAGTCGCTACCCGAGACAGTTCCCGCCGTGTCGGCGCCACATCAGCAAAGAGCCTGAGCATCCGCGCGGCCGCCGCACGACGGCATTCGACCTCTGGCTGGGCGAGCTTGACAGCCTGCGCATGCAGCCGTTGCATCAGCCGCTTCGGCTCGCCAAGGCGGGGACAATCGAGATCTTCGCGACCAGTGGGGGTGTCCGCTAGGACCGCAAATATGGCCCTACTGGCGCCGCAGGGCCCGCTCCAGCGCGGCCCAGGTGCCCTTGGCCTCCTCGCCCTTCCACAGCTCGCGAAAGCGACGGTGGAGCAGCTCGCGTCGGGTCCGCAGCAACGCCTGCAGAGGCTCCAGGCCCTCGGCGCGGGGCAGCATCACGTCGCAATCGTGGATCTCGCCGAGAACACCCTGAAGCTCCTTCGTCGCGCGACGGGCGGCGGGAGCCTCGGCGCCGAAGCAGCCCTCGACGATATCCAGCACGTAGCGCAGCCGCTTGGCGGCGATCCGCAGATTGTGCTGAGGCACTGCCGCCGAAGGGCTGAGGGCCTCCTCGGCGAAGGAGCGCATCTCGGCCAGACGGGTCTCCAGGATCCGCGCCGCGTTGGCCCGCAGGGGTTTCGCCGGGTCGAGCTTTTTCACCTTGCGGGCCTTCACCCGGCGGCCTCCTCGACCAGCCGCGCCAGCCGGCGGCGCAGCTCCTCCAGCCGCTCGGGTGCAACGAACGGAGCCAGGTTCTCATTCGCTCCCAGCCGCTCCTCGCGCAACCCAGCGATCAGGGCCACGACGCCCCCGCGCGCGCCGGATTCGGCCTGCGCCGCGAACCGCTCGAGGAACTCGATCTCCACGTCGCGATCACGCCGCTCGCCGAGCGCGTCGGCGAGCGCCTTGACCTCCTTCAACGCCCGGCGTAGACGCTTACGCGGGAAGCAGGGGTTAAAGATCTCCATCGCCGCGCGCAGACGGCGGGTCGCCACCCGCATGTCGTGGACTCGCTCGGGCGCTTGAAGGTCGAGTACGCCGCGGGCCTGTTCGAAGACCTCAGCCGCGCGCACCTCGACGACCCGCGCCGCGGCGGCGGCGAAGGACTCCTCGCAAGTGAGCTCGACCTGACGCGCCCGGGCCATGGCAAAAGAGCGTAATCGAGGCCGGCGTGGGCTCAATCAGGCAGCGACGACTGCCGGTGAGGAGCCGCTTAGGCTGCCGTTCAGCAGATCGAGGATGACGCCCTCGCGCAGGCCACCCTTGCCGATCTGCAGAGGCTGCCCGAGGAGCTCGGAGAGCTTCTCCAGCACCAGCACGCCGGTGGCCAGGATCCGCACCCGCTGGGGGTCGAGCTCGAAGCGACGCCCCACCTCCACCGCGGGGGCGCCGGAGAGGACCCGTATTCCCCGCTCCAACGTCTCGTACTCCAGCACCGCTCCGACCAGGCGCCGCATCGAGGTGGCGCTGCCACCGACCGCGACCGCCTGCGCCGGATGTTCGATCTCCACCCCCTGGAAGATGTCCTCGATGCGGTCGCGAACCTTGCGGATCTCCGCCGCCGAGGGGGGGTCTGAGGCGATCAGCTCGTCGGCGAGAACGCCGGAGCCGACCCGCCAGGAACGGACCCTCTCGACCCCCCCCGACACGGTGCCGAGGATCACCTCGGTCGAGCCGCCGCCGACGTCGACGACGCCGATCCGGCCCTCCACCGGGTGGCCGAGAGTCTTGGTGGCGCCGATGAAAGAGAGCCGCCCCTCCTGCTCCTCGCTGAGGATGTCGACCGGGACTCCGGAGGCCCCGGCGATCGCCCTGGCCGCCATCTCCCCGTTGGGGGCCTCGCGCACCGCCGCGGTGGCGACCGAGCGGATCACCTCGGCGCCGAGCTCCCGGGCCAGCCGAACCTGGGTGGCGACGACCTCGGATACCTCGGCGACCTTCTCGGGGAAGATCGCCCCGCTAGGGTCGAGCGCTTTGTTGATCCGCGTGTAGGCGCGCTGCTCCATCACCATCTTCAGCTGCCCGTCCACCG
The DNA here is from genome assembly GCA_035534175.1 of Solirubrobacterales bacterium. Taxonomy (GTDB): domain Bacteria; phylum Actinomycetota; class Thermoleophilia; order Solirubrobacterales; family 70-9; genus DATLSM01. The sequence goes on from DATLSM010000035.1 coordinate 11,088, forward strand.
GTTCGGCGACGAGCACGCGCGTCGTGTTGGAGCCGATATCTATTGCGGCGCAGAGCACAGTCTCCATCTCCGATCATCGCAAACGGTTCGGATCGTCAGCGCGAGAAGGCATTGGGGTGTGAGGCGTCCTCGAACTCGCGGAACAGGCCAGTGACGACGAACGCGACCTGCTCGCCTATGTCGACGGCGTTGTCGCCGATCCGCTCGATCGCCCGCGCCGCCAGCAGCATCGTCATCGCCCACTCCCGCTTGTCGGCGTCATCGCCGATCTCCAGCGCCAGGCGGAAGCATTCGCGGTTGAGGTTGTCGACCACGTCGTCCTGGCGGACCAAATCCCGCGCCAATTCGATGTCGCGATCCTGGAAGGAGCGCTTCGCCTGGTTGTCGATCGAGCGCACGTGCCTGCCCATGGTCAGGATCAGGCCCACCATCTCCTCGTCGGCCGGCGGCTCGTTGCCGGTCAGCGGGATCACCTTGCAGATGTTCACGCACTGATCGCCCATCCGCTCGACGTTCTTCAGGACGTGCAGCAGGGCGGAGATCAGCCGCAGGTCGGTCGCCACCGGCGACTGCGTGGCGAGCAGGGTGATCAGGCTCTGGTGGACCTCGAGGTAGCGACCATCGATTCGGTCGTCGTCGGCGACGACGATCTGGGCCAGCTCGACGTCTTGGTGCTCGATCGCCTCCAGCGTGCGCTCCAGCGCCGAGTTGACCATGTCCAGGCCCTCCAGGGCGCTGGCCTCCAGCCGCTCCAGCTCCTCCTGATAATGACTCCTGGTCTCCGCCATCAGCCGAACTTCCCGGTCACGTACTGCTCGGTGCGGTCGTCGTCGGGGTTGGTGAAGAGCTTGTCGGTGGGACCCACCTCGACCAGTTCGCCGTTCAGCATGAAGGCGGTTGCGTCGGCGACCCTCGCCGCCTGCTGCATGTTGTGGGTGACGATGACGATCGTCACCCGCTCCTTCAGCCCCCCGATCAGCTCCTCGATCCTCAGCGTCGCCATCGGGTCCAGCGCCGAGCAGGGCTCGTCCATCAGCAGCACCTCGGGATCGACCGCCAGCGCCCGGGCGATGCACAGGCGCTGCTGCTGGCCACCCGAGAGTCCTACCCCGGGCGCCTTGAGCCGGTCCTTGACCTCGTCCCAAAGACCGGCGCCGAGAAGAGCTTCGCGGCCGCGGTCCTCCAGCTCGCCACGCGATGCGCCGGTCAGGCGCAGGCCCGAGGTAACGTTGTCGAAGACCGACATGGTCGGGAACGGGTTCGGCTTCTGGAAGACCATCCCGACCGAGCGCCGCACGGCGACGATGTCGATCCGCGGGTCGTAGAGATCGATGCCGTCGAGCAGCACCTCTCCCTCCACCCGCGCCGCCGGGATCTCCTCGTGCATGCGGTTGATGCAGCGCACCATCGTCGACTTGCCGCAGCCCGAGGGACCGATGATCGCGGTCACCTCGCCCGCGTGGAAATCGAGGTCGATCCCCCTGACCTGCTCCACGGCGCCATAGAAGGCGCGCAGCCCGACGAGCCGCACGCCCTGTGCCTGCGACGAGCGGGATGGGGACGGCGCGGTGGTCGGCTCGGTGCTCGTCGAGACGGGGGATCCGCTATGGCTGGGGTCGAGCATCTGCATAGGCGGCTTGTAAGGGGTCATCCTAGGGTCTTCAGCCGGCTGCGGCGCGCCACGAGCCGCGCCAGCAGGTTGAGCACGAGGATCATCGCCACGAGCGTCAGTGCGGCGCCCCAGGCGCGGTTCACCACGGCCGTGGTGGGCGAGGTGACGTCGTTGTAGATCT
>DATLSM010000036.1:0-14335 GCA_035534175.1 Solirubrobacterales bacterium
TCCACCGGGCCGGCGGTCTTGCCCTCCTCGGGGCAACCTGACCCGTGGGGAGCCTCACCAGCCAGCACCAGACCCGCTTTTTTCACCCCCGGTGGTGACTTCATCGCCATCGCAGCCGTTTTGACTGCGGAGGTGTCCTCAGTCGTCCTGCGCAGATCCCCGTTACCGACCCACGCTCCTAGGCGAGGTTGGCAGCGCCCGCCGCTGGCGGACGCGGGAGCGAGGTCATCTCGATGATCGATTCCTCGGAGGCCCGCGGCGACGGCGCACAGGGGCCGAGCCCGACGTCTGCCCCGGGACATCCGGAGGTCCTTCGCCTCATCGCTCCCAACCCCGGGCCGATGACCCTGACCGGGACCAACACCTATCTCTACGGCACGGGGCCCTGCGCAGTCATCGACCCCGGGCCAGATGACGCCGGCCACCTGGAGGCGGTCCGGGTCGCAGCCGCTGAGCGGGGGGGGATCGGCGTCGTCCTCCTCACCCACTCCCACGGCGACCACGCGGCGGGGGCGGGTCGCTTGGGGGCGGAGGTCCTCGCGCCGGTGGACGGCGAGGAGCGAGGGGGCCTGCGCGCCCTCGCCACCCCCGGCCATGCCGCCGATCACGTCTGCTTCCTCAGCCCCGACGGGGTGTGCTTTAGCGGCGACTTGGTGCTGGGCGAGGGCTCGAGCTTCGTCCCCCCCGATGGTGGCTCCCTCGGCGCCTACATGGATTCCCTGCGCCTGCTCGGGGCGGAGCCGATCGAGCTGATCTGCCCCGGCCACGGGCCGTGGGTGAGCAACCCGGCGGCCAAGCTCGCCGAGTATGTCGAGCACCGCGAGATGCGCGAGCGGCGACTGCTGGGGGCACTGGAGCGCGGCGAGCGCTCGCGTCGGGCGCTGCTGGAGGAGGTCTGGGACGACGTCCCCACCGAGGTCCGCCCGGCGGCCGCGCTGGTGATGGAGGCCCACCTGCAGAAGCTGGAGTCCGAGGGCCGCCTCCCGGCCGGCCTGCGCCCCTAGCCTGGCCAGCCGGCCAGTAACCTGGGCTGGGTGAGGTGGAAGCGGGCAGTGCGGGCTGGGGTGCTGGCGGGCGCGGCCGGGAGTGGCCTGGCGGCGGCGGGTACGGCCAGCGCCTGGCACTGGCTGGCGCGGCGGCCGCTCCCCCAGCAGGAGGGGACGCTCGAGATCCCCGGACTGGAGGGCCCGGCGCGGATACGCCGCGACCGCTGGGGCGTCCCCCACGCCGAGGCCGGGAGCCCGGCCGACGTCTGGTTTGCGCAGGGGTTCTGCCACGGCCAGGACCGGCTCTGGCAGATGGACTTCTACCGCCGGGTGGTCAGCGGGCGACTGGCGGAGATGGCCGGCGCGGAGGGGCTGGCGATCGACCGGCTGATGCGCACCCTGGGAATTCGCCGCACCGCCGAGCGCGAGGCCACGACCCTCGATCCGGACCTGCTCGCCGATCTGGAGCGCTTCTGCCAGGGCGTCAACTCGGCGGCTGCGAGCGCCCGGGCGCTTCCCTTCGAGATGCAGCTGTTGCGACTGGGCTTTGAGCCCTGGCGCCCGGTCGACATCCTCAGCCTCGGCAAGCTGTTGGCCTTCGGCCTCGCCACCAACTGGGAGCGGGAGCTGCTGCGCGCCGACATGGTGCGGGCGCTCGGTCCCGAGCTGAGCGCCAAGCTCGACCCCACCTATCCGGCCGACAGCCCGATCGTCCTCCAGCAGGCCTGGTCAGGGGACGGCCTGGCGATCGCCGAGCAGATCGACGCGGTGCGCCGGGCGATGGGCCTGGCGGCCGAGGCGGGGGGCTCCAACAACTGGGCGATCAGCGGGGCTCGCAGCGCGACCGGCTCGCCGCTGATAGCCGCGGACCCGCATCTGCCGCCGAGCATGCCCGGCATCTGGTACCAGGTCGGCCTGACCCTCGGCGAGCGTGTCGTCCGCGGCGCCTCGCTGCCGGGAATGCCGGGGATCTACATGGGCCAGAACAACGACGTCTGCTGGACCTTCACAAACGTGCTGCCCGACGTGCAGGACCTCTTCGTCGAGAGGATCGAGGGGGAGCGCTACCTGTTCGAGGATCGGTGGCACCCGCTGGAGATCCGGCGGGAGGAGATCGGGGTCAAGGGACGGGCGGAGCCCGAGCCGCTCGAGGTGCGGATCACCCACCACGGGCCGATCGTGAACGAGGCGCTGGGGGCCGATCAGGGGGAGCCGCTGGCCCTGCGCTGGCTGACCCTCGATGAGCCGACCTGCTTCCGCGGGATGCTGGAATTGCACAGCATCGAATCCGGCCCGGAGCTGGTCGCCAGGCTGGAGGGTCACACCGCGCCCGCCTCCAACCTGATCTGGGCCGATCGCCACGGTTCGATCGGCTACAAGCTGATCGGCCGCCTGCCGCTGCGAAAGGGCGGTTGCCCCGACCTGCCAAAGCCCGGCTGGACCGGCGAGTTCGAGTGGATCGGGACGATCCCCTACGCGGAGCTGCCCGAGACGATCGACCCCGAGAGCGGGCTGCTGGTCACCGCCAACAACCGGATCGTCGGCGACGATTACCCCCACCACATCACCAGCGAGTGGTACGACGGGGTGCGGGCGAGGCGGATCGAGGACCTGCTGCGGGCCACCGAGGAGCACGACATCGAGAGCTTCGAGGCGATGCAGGTCGACAACCTCTCGCTCCTCGGGCTGGAGGCGGCGCGGCGGCTCAGCCGGCTGGAACCCCGCACGCAGCGCGAGTCGAGCGCGATCGAGCGGCTGCGCAGCTGGGACGGCCGCCTCGGTGTCGACTCGGTCGCCGGCTCGATCTACCAGGCCTTCCTGCTGCGGCTGGCGCGGGAGGTGGCGCGGGCGGCGATCGGTGATCGCGACCTGTGCGAGCGCTGGCTCGACCGGGCCGACAACGGCTTCACCAGCCACGTCACATCTCCCTGGCGCTGGCACTCCCACCTGATGAAGCTCTGGGAGGAGGGGGACGAGGGGCTGATCGGGCGACCCTGGGAGGGCCTGGTCCTGGAGGCGCTCGGCGGCGCCCTCGACGATCTCTCCGAGCGCTTCGGCGAGGACCAGGCGGGGTGGCGGTGGGGCCACGTCCACGAGATGGAGTTTCCCCACCCGCTGGGTGAGGCCAACCCTTTGCTGCGCCGCCTGCTCAACCGCCGCCTGGAGGCCGGTGGGGCGCAGGAGACGGTTTGCCAGATCGCCTATGACCCCAACGACCCCTACCGTGCCGTGTGGGCGCCGAGCTGGAGGATGGTCGCCGATCCGAGCGCGCCAGAGCGCTCCCGCTGGCAGCTGTTCACCGGCCAGTCGGGCCACCCGGCCAGCCCCCACTACGACGACCTACAGTCCGGCTGGCTGGCTGGGAGAACTCAGCCGATGGCCGGCGAGGGACCTTGGAAGGAACTGAATCTGCTTCCCTGTTAGGGGATGCGCGCCTTCGCCGCTGCATTGCTGCTCTCGCTTGCCGCCTCGCCCGCCGTCGCCCAGGGCGCGGTCGAGGTGATCCACTTCGGTGGCCTCGAGGTGAGGGCGCCGGCCTCCTGGCCGGTGTATAGGTTGGCCCAGCATCCGGGGATGTGCGTGCGACTCGACCGACGCGCCGTCTACCTCGGGACGCCATCCGTGAATCAGCGCTGCGCGGCCAACGCGATCGGCCGGCGGCGGGCGATCCTGATCGATCCGGTCGCGGCCGCCCGGGCCTCGACCGCGCCCGGCGGCTCGGCCCCCTCCAGCGCCCCCTTCACCGGCCTCGGCTTCGACGCCTGCGCCACACCGTCGGGGCGGACGATGTCCGCCTGGTCCTCCTCTCCCTACAGGGCGCTGGGGGTCTACATCGGCGGCGTCAACCGGGCCTGTGCCCAGCCCAACCTGACGCCGAGCTGGACGGCGACCGAGGTGGCGGCCGGATGGCACCCGATCCCGCTCTACGTCGGTCTCCAGGCGCCAACCAGCGGCTGCTCCGGCTGCGCCGAGCTCAGCCTCAGTCAGGCGACCAGGCAGGGCACCGAAGCCGCCTCCAACGCCGCCGAAGAGGCCGGCAAGGTCGGGATCGGGCCGGGGAACCCGATCTACTTCGACATGGAGGGCTACGCACGGACCTCGGGCGCCAGCCGAGCGACCCTCACCTTCCTCGCCGCCTGGACCGTGCGGCTGCACGCCCTGGGCTACGTCTCCGGCGTCTACAGCAGCAGTGCCTCGGGCATCGCCGACCTGGCGAGCGAAATCGGCAACGGCTATCAGGAGCCCGAAGACATCTGGACCGCAAACTGGAACGGCCAGGCCAACGCGCTGGACCCCTACCTGTCAGGCGGAGACTGGCCCAAGCACCAGCGGTTGCACCAGTACCGCGGCGCCCACAACGAGACCTATGGCGGGGTGACGATCAACATCGACAACGACTACGTCGACGGCGCTTCGGTCGGCGCCGCGGTGGCCGGGCCGCCGCACGTCGGGCCGCTCACGCTCTCCGGCGTCTCGACCGCGGGCAGTGCGGTGAGCGTCGGCGTGCGCTGCGGCTGGCCCGCCTACGAAACCTGCCCGGGGCAGATCGTGATGCGCTCCCAGGTCAGAGTGCCCCGGCGCGCGAGCCGGGGAGCGAGGATCGTGCGGATCGCCGTCGCCCGCCGCGCCTTCCGCCTGGGGGGAGGGCGCTCCCACACCTACCGGGTGGTCCTCAACTCCCGCGGCCGCCCGCTGCTGCGAACCGAGGGCCGGCTCGACGCCCAGCTGGTGGTGGCGATCCCCGGCGCTCGCGCCCAGCGCAGGGTCGAACTCAGGCGTTAGCCGCCTCCTCGCCCGGGTCGGCGAGGAGGGCGGTGACCGCGGCGAGGATCGGGGCGGGGGCCTTGGCTGGAGAGCCCGCGTCAAAGGGCGGATCGGGGTCGTACTCCATCCCCAGCTGGACGGCCTGGGCGACCTGCGGCCCCACCTCCCGGCCGACCAGGTGGAGGGCCATATCGATCCCGGCCGAGACTCCGGCCGCGGTGAGGAACTTGCCGTCCTCGACATAGCGCCCGCCAACCGGGTCGGCGCCCAGCTGGCGCAGCTGCTCGAGGCGGGCCCAGTGACAGGTGGCCCTTCTGCCCTCCAACAGCCCGGCTGCGCCGAGCACCAGCGAGCCGGTGCAAACGGAGGTCGTCCACCTGGTCCGCTCATTGACCGCCCGCAGCCAGGAGAGGACCACGTCGTCAGACATCAGAGCCCGACTGCCTTTGCCGCCGGGGACCAGGACCACGTCGGGCCCGGTCACCTCCTCCAGCGCGTAGTCGGCGCTGAGGCCGAGCGCGCCGCTGTCGGTCCGCACCTCTCCCGCGACCACGCCGACGAATCGAACCTCCCATCCTGGCACCGAGCGCAGCACCTCATAGGGGCCGACCGCGTCGAGGGCGGTGAGCTTGTCGAAGATCAGGATCGCTATCTGCATCAGCCGATCTTGACGCGGTGGCGCTCTCATTGCCAGAGGCAGGATTGACAATGTTCGATAGGTTTCTGCCAATGCATCGCGTCGTCGCGCTCTGTCTCGATGGTCTCGTCGCCTTTGACCTCGCCGCGCCGGCCCAGGCATTCACGCTCGCCTCGCGGCGGGACGGCACGCCCCGCTACGAGTTCTCCACCTGCTCGCCCGAGGGGGCAGAGGTGCGCACCACGACCGGCTTCACGGTCACGCCGCGGGCCGGCCTCGGCGCTCTGGCGCGAGCCGACACCGTCGTCCTCCCCGGCTACTTCGCCATTCTGGAGCCTCCTCCGGAGAAGGCGCTGGCCGCGCTGAGGCGGGCAGCGGGGCTTGGCGCTCGGCTCATCTCGGTCTGCACCGGAGCCTTCGCCCTGGCTCACGCCGGGCTGCTCGATGGAAAGCGGGCGACCACGCATTGGGCCTGGGCGAGCGAGATGGCGAGCCGCTTTCCGGCGATCGACGTCGATCCCGCGGCCCTCTACATCGACGAAGGGGCGGTGATGACCTCGGCCGGCCTCAGCGCCGGGGTCGACCTCAGCCTCCACGTGATCCGCAAGGACTTCGGCGTCGCCACCGGCGAGCGGGTGGCGCGCCACATGGTGGCGGCGCCCCATCGCGAGGGCGGTCAGGCGCAGTTTATCGAACGGCCGCGGTTGGGCGTCATGGGCTCGCTGGAGGAAACCCGGCGCTGGGCCGCCGAGCGCCTCGACCAGCCACTCGATGTCCCGGCCATGGCATCGCACGCCGGGGTCAGCCCGCGCACCTTCGCCCGGCGCTTCCGCCAGGAGACCGGCACGACCCCGCTGCAGTGGCTGCTCTCCCAGCGCGTTCTAGAGGCTCGCCACCTGCTGGAGGAGACCGATCTGGCGATCGATGAGGTCGCCTGGCGGGTCGGCTTCGGCACCGCGGCGTCCCTGCGCGAGCACTTCCGCCGAACGACCTCCACCACCCCGACCGCCTACCGTCGCTCCTTTCGCCCGCCCCTCTGCCCGCCCTGAGGCGGGCTCTCGACGGCGAGCATCTGCTGAGCCACCCGCCGCGGCGCCACCACGGTGTCGTCATCATTGGGGGATGCGCAAGAGCCTGCTCGCTGCGCCTCATATCGATCTTTGTCACCGGATCGATCGGAGTCCCGATGGCGCTCAGCCGGAGGGGCGCCACAGGTCGCGCAGATGAGCCGTCGGGATCAGATCGCTTTGAGCGAGGGGGAGCTGTGGGAGCTGCTCGAGGGGGAGCGGATTGCAGTCATCTCCAGCCTCGGGCCGCGCGGCTGGCCGCACTCGATGCCGATGTGGTTCGTGCCCCGGGATGGCGAGGTGTGGATCTGGACCTACGCCAAGTCGCAGAAGGTCCGCAATCTGGAGCGCGACCCACGGGTCACGGTGCTGGTCGAGACCGGTCGCGAGTACGGCGAGCTGCGGGGGGCGATGATCGAGGCCGAGGCGGAGATTCACCGAGACCTCGAGACGGTGATCGGCTTCGCCGAAGAGCTGACGGTGCGCTACGCGGAGGGGATCTCCGCGGTGGAGGGAGAGGCCAAAGCAGGGCTGGCGGCGCAGGCGCCGAAACGGGTCGCGATCCACTTCAGGCCCCGGCGCACGGCGACCTGGGACCACCGTAAGCTGGGCGGGATCTACTGAGCGCGCCGCCGCCCTCCCGACACCGGGCGCGCGACGATGTTCGGGTTGACGTCCCACCACCTTTTCTCTGCCCGTGAAACGACTATTGACAGCCGTCCTCCTGCTCCCCTTCCTGCTGGCGGCGACGGACGCGACTGCGGCGAGCACCCCACCCGCGCCGGTCACTCTGCCGTCGGGCTTCTTCGGCATCTCGCCGCAGACGACGCTCACCCCTGAGGAAGTCCGTTACATGAAGGACGGGGGGGTCGAAATCGTGCGCTGGCCGATGGTCTGGTCGGAAATTCAGCCCACGGCGCACGGTGGTTATGACTGGAGCAGCATGGATCAGGTCGTCGCCGTGGCGGCCCGATTCGGGCTGCCTGTGCTCCCAGTCATAACCTCGACCCCACGCTGGCTGGCCCGAAAAAGCACAACCGTGCCGGTGAATGACGCGCGCCAGGAGACTGCCTGGACCGCGTTCCTGCAGGCGGCTGTGAGGCGTTACGGACCGGGCGGTGAATTCTGGGCTGAACAGTCCCAGGGGGTCGACTACCAACCGGCGATTCCAATCTCGATTCCGATCGGTGCCTGGCAAATCTGGAATGAGCCCAACTTCTTCTATTCGACCTACCCCGTATCCCCGGGTCGCTACGCGAAGCTGGTGGAGATCTCCAGCGAAGCGATCAAAGAAGTCGATCCGCAGGGGAAGACGATCCTTGCCGGCCTCTTCGGCCGGCCGAATGCGAGGGGGGCGCGGGGGATGTCGGCCACCCGGTTCTTAAGCGACCTATATCGGGTGCCGGGGCTGAAATCCGACTTCGCTGGCGTCGACCTCCACCCCTACGCGGTGGACACCACAGAGCTCGAAGAACTGGTCGAAGAATTTCACGAAGTGATCGTGCGCAACCACGATCGGGTCCCCCTCTACATAACCGAGATCGGTTGGGGGTCAAGGAACGACTTCAGCCACGATGCTTTCGAGCAGGGCATCGAGGGCCAGGTGCGCGAGCTGCGCGGCGCCTACCGCTACCTGATCGCCAATCAGCGCCGCCTCGACCTCCAGCAGGTGGACTGGTTCTCCTGGAGGGACGTCCGGGGGGCCTGCAACTTCTGCAGCTCGGTCGGCTTCTTCCCGGAAGGCCCGGCCTTTCACCCCAAGCCCGCCTGGCGGGCCTTCGTGCGGATCACCGGCGGCCGGGTGCGACCGTAGCGGGGCGCTCGCGCCTCAGAGCATCTCGTCCGCGAGCAGGCCCTCGCGGATTTGGAGCTCCTCGGTGGAGGGCTGCCCCGCCTGCGCGGATCTGCTCGGAGCCGGGGAGTGCAGGACGCTGACCGCGATCGCGATGCCAACCGCGACGCAGCCCGCGGCGATCAGGAAGGCGAAGCGGTAGCCGTCGGTGAGGGCGGTGGCGGGCGAGTGCCCCGCGGCGAGGCCTTCGGTGGTGCGGGAGGCGGCGAGCGTGCCGAGCACCGCGATGCCGACGGCGGCGGCCATCTGCTGGGAGACGTTGACCAGGCCCGAGGCGAGGCCGGCGTCGGGCTTTGGCACCTCGGACATCGCCAGCGCGATCAGTGGCATGAAGGAGGTGCCAGCGCCGAGGCCGATCAGCAGGAAGGCGGGGAAGAGTTCGGTCCAGTAGTCGGCTCCGATTGGGACGCGGGCGAAGACGAGAAGGCCGGCGAAGGACATCGCTAGGCCGGGGATCAGCGTCCGCTTGGGGCCGAAGCGGTGGAGCAGCCGCGGCGTCACCCCCACCGATAGCACCCCGATGCTGAGGGTCATCGGCAGGAAGGCCAGCCCGGTGTCGACCGCGTTGTAGCCGAGCACGTGCTCGAGGTAGAGGGCGCCGAGGAAGAAGGAGGAGAACATCCCGATCACCAGGAAGCCGCGGACCAGGTTGGCCCCGGTGAGGCTGCGCGAGCGCAGCACCCGCAGAGGCATGATCGGGTTGCGGATCCTCCCCTCGTAGGCGAGAAAGGCGCCGATCATCACCAGCGCGACGGCCCCGAGGCCCAGGGTGTGCAGCGACCCCCAGCCGTAGCTGTCGGTCTCCACGATCGTGTAGACGCCGAGCATCATCGCGGCGGTGATCAGGACGGAGCCCACCACATCGACGCCCTGGCGCAGACCCGCTCCCTCGTTCTCCTCGACCAGCACCAGGCCCAGGGCGATGGCCAGGATTCCGATCGGGACGTTGATGAAGAAGATCCAGTGCCAGTTGATCGCGTGGGTGAGGACGCCACCGGCGAGCAGCCCTATCGACCCGCCGGCGGAGGCGACGAAGGCGAACACGCCGAGCGCTTTGGCCTGCTCGCGCGGCTCCGGGAACTCGGTGACGATGATCGCGATGATCACCGAGGAGGCGACCGCGCCGCCGATGCCCTGGACGAAGCGGGCGCAGATCAGCAGCGCCTCGCTGTTGGCGATGCCGCAGATCGTCGAGGCGGCGGTGAACAGCGCCAGGCCGCCGATGAAGACCTTCTTGCGGCCGACCAGGTCCCCCAGCCGTCCCGCCAGCAGCAGGAAGCTGCCGAAGGCGATCAGGTAGGCGTTGATCACCCAGGTCAGGTTGGCCTGGGTGAAGTGCAGGTCGCCCTGGATCGACGGGAGGGCGACGTTGACGATCGTCGCGTCCAGCACGATCATCAGCTGACCCAGGCAGAGGATCACCAGCGCGATCCAGCGGCGGCGATCGTTCCGGGCCGTTTTGGGGTAGGTGGTGGTTGCCTGCACTGCGAGGGTTTCTACCGACCCGGAGGCGCCGGCAGGTTTACTGGTCGTTGCGGGTCTCGTCCTGAAACCCTGGAACCCCGACGGAAGGATCGAAGATGAAGCTCGGACGTCTCATCGGGAGGATCGTGATCGGCGGCCTGTTTGTCGGTCACGGCACGCAGAAGTGGTTCGGTTGGTTCGACGGGCCCGGCCTGGACGCCACCAGCGGCTCGATGGAGGCCCTCGGCATGCGTCCCGGCCGACGCAACGCGATCGCGGCCAGCGCCTCGGAGACGATCGGCGGCGCGATGATCGCGGCCGGTGCTCTGACCCCCGCCGCCGCCGCGGTGCTGATCGCGACGATGATCACCGCGATCCGCACCGTGCACCTGAAAAACGGCCTCTGGGCGTCCAAGGGCGGCTACGAGTTCAACCTGGCGCTGATCGCCGGCCTTCTCGCCCTGGTCGACGGAGGCCCTGGCCGCCCCTCGCTGGACGCCATGCTGGGGAACGAGGAGACCGGCCCGGGCTGGGCGCTGGCGGCACTCGCGGTGGGAGCGGCCGGCTCGGCGCTCGCGATCGCCGAGGGTGGGCGCCACGGGGGCGAGGAGAGCGAAGGAGTCGCAGAGGGGACTGTCTGAGTCAGACCGGGGCGAGCGAGAAGCGTCGGTGGGGAATCGAGTGGGGGCCGGCGACAGCAAGCGCAGCGGCAAAGCTGGGGCCGGCATCAAGCGCCGAAAGGGTCGTGGCCAAGGGCGGAGACGGCGCCCGGAGGCCGCTCCCCAGGCACTTGACGAGCGCCTCCCGATGGGCCCATGCGTCGTGGAAGGCCCTCGTCCGTGACTCCGGGCACGCCTCGCAGATGGCGGCTCTCACCGCGGGGTCCAGCCCACGATTAGCCAGCGCGACGACGTCCCGCCTTGGGTCGACCTGCTCGATGTCGATGCCGACCTCCCGCCCCTCCGCAACCGCGATCAGGACCAGGCCGCCGGAGTGGCTGAGATTGAAGCGAAGGGCGGCTGTGGGGTCGGCGAGCGCCGGCTTGCCCCGCTTGCCCAGCCGCAGCTCGAACGCTACGGGATCGGCATCCAGGTAGCGGGCGAGCACCTGACGCAGCGCCCAGCGCGAGGCGACCCAGCGCTCACGGCAGAGAGGGCGGAGCTTCCCTTCGGCGCGCTTGCGCTCTGTCGGGGGGAGGGACTGCAGGGAGGGCCATCCCTTCCGGTCCAGCTCGGCGCGCCAGACGTGCACCTCTTCTGACGGGGCGCTGGGACGATGGGGCCCGGGCGGCCAGTTCACTTCCATCGTCGGCATTGTCCCGCGAGCGTCACTTTCGCTCCCGCAGCTCGCCACCGTTCATGGCTGCATGAGACCAGCTCACAGCCAGCTTCATTCTCGCCTTCGCGGTGACGCTGGTGCCCGCCACCTCGAGCGGGCACCAGCCAAGGTACGCGACGTGGTCAACCCGCCTGCCGCTCGGCTTTCTTTGGCGCAATGACGTATCCGGTGGCTCCACAATGCTGCTTTACATTCCAGGGCGCTGTGGCGCGTCTCCAGAGCGCAATCCAGGTTGGGCCAGCTTCGTCGCGCTGGCAGCGGCGATCGTGTGGCTTACCACTTCGGTAATTTCGTCGTCTTGTTGGTCCTCTTCTCTCAGACCCGCGCAGCCTCGCCTGGACATATCGGGGAGCTGATAGGCGAGGAGAGGCTTCCCCCTGACAAGGTGAGTGTTTCTTGAACCGCCTTTTGGTAACCGGGGGAGCCGGGTTTGTCGGCTCAAACTTGGCGGTCTCGCTGGCCGGCAGGCATCCCGAATGGGAGGTGCTAGCACTTGACAATCTCTACCGGCGAGGCTCGGCGCTCAACCTGCCGCGCTTGGCCGATGCGGGCGTCGAGTTCGTCGAGGGTGACGTCCGCAACCCCGATGACCTGCAAGCTCTGCCGAGGATTTCGGCGTTGATTGAGTGCTCGGCAGAGCCATCGGTAATGAGTGGAATTGACGGCGATACCGCCTACCTCGTACACACCAACCTCTACGGTGCCTACAACTGCCTGGAGCTGGCGCGGCGCGATGGTGCCTTTTTCGTCTTCCTTTCAACCAGCCGTGTCTACCCGGTCGCGCCGCAGATGGCGCTGAAGCTGGAGGAGGCTCCGACGCGTTTCGAGATTGCCCCTGAGCAGGATGTCGCTGGGATCTCGCCGGAGGGGATCTCGGAGGAGTTCCCGATGGACGGCCCCCGCACCCTCTACGGTGCCACCAAGCTCGCCGCCGAGTTGCTGATCGAGGAGTATCGCGCCGGCCTGGGCGTCCCCGCGGTGATCGACCGTTGCGGCGTGATCGCTGGGCCCTGGCAGATGGGCAAGGTCGACCAGGGGGTCTTTACGCACTGGATGCTTGCCCACCACTTCCGCCAGCCGCTCAGCTACATCGGCTTCGGCGGAAGGGGCAAGCAGGTCCGCGATCTGTTGCACGTCGAGGACCTCGTCGACCTCGTCGAGCGTCAGTTGGTCGACCGCGAGACCTGGAACGGCCGCACGCTCAACGTGGGCGGGGGGCGCGAGTGCAGCCTCTCGCTCCTGGAGGCGACTGAGATCTGCCGCCGGCTAACCGGCGAGGAGGTCCCGATTGAGCCGGTCGAGCAGACGCGTGCGGGGGATGTGCCCATATATCTTTCTGACTGCTCAAGACTCTTCGGCCTGGATGAGTGGCGCCCGAGGCGAGGCGCCGAGCAGATTCTGACCGATATCCACAGCTGGATCGCGGCGGACGAGGCGCGCATCGCCCAGGCCTTGAACATCGACGCCCCGATGGGGGGAAGGGAGTAGGCACGAATGCCGGTCGCGATCATCACGGGTGCTGGGGGGCTGATCGGCTCGGAGGCGGTCGAGCACTTCATCGCCGAGGGATTTGACATTGTGGGTGTCGAGAACGATATGCGAGCTCGTTTCTTTGGTCCCGAGTCCTCCACCTCGCGTGTGACCGAACGACTGGTTGCAGAGCACCCCGAGTTCCGCTGGGAATACACCGATATACGCGATGCCGACGCAATCGATCGGATCTTCCGCGAGCATGCCGATGGGATCGAGCTGGTGATCCACACCGCCGCCCAGCCGTCACACGATTGGGCGGCGAGCGAGCCTCAGACCGACTTTTCGGTCAACGCCAACGGAACGCTCAACCTTCTCGAGTCGGCTCGCGCTCACGCGCCGGATGCCACCTTCATCTTCTGCTCGACCAACAAGGTTTACGGCGACACTCCCAATCGGCTTCCGCTGCGAGAGCTGGATATGCGGCTGGAGCTACCCGAGAACCATCACTACTACAGGGGAATCGACACATTGATGTCGATCGATGCCTCCACACACTCCCTTTTTGGCGTCTCCAAGGCCGCTGCCGACCTCCTGGTGCAGGAGTACGGCCACTACTTCGAAATGCCAACCGTCTGCTTTCGCGGTGGCTGCCTGACGGGTCCCCAACACGCCGGGGCAAAGCTCCACGGTTTCCTCGCCTACCTGATGAAGTGCACCGCCACCGGCACCCCCTACACCGTGTTCGGCTACGCCGGCAAGCAGGTGCGCGACAACATCCACAGTGCCGACCTGATCGCCGCCTTCGCCGCGTTCCACAACTCGCCGCGGCCCGCTGCCGTCTACAACATCGGCGGTGGGCGCTTCAGCAATTGCTCGATGCTGGAGGCGATCGAGGTCTGCGAGCAGATCGCCGACCGGGAGCTGAGCTGGGAGATGGGGCAGGAGCCGCGGATCGGCGATCACCGCTGGTGGATCTCTGACCTCGCGCCGTTCAAGGCCGATTACGCCGGATGGGACCTGCGCTACGGCGTCGAGGACATTCTCCAGGAGATGTACGAGCAGAACATCGAGCGTTGGACCGCCGACCCCGCATGAAGCTCTCGGTGGTGATCCCCGCCCAAAACGAGGAGGGCTCGGTCGGCGGCACGGTCGAGGGCGTCGCCGCCGTGCTTGAGCGGGAGGGAATCGACTACGAAGTGATCGTCGTCAACGACGACAGCCGCGACACGACCGAAGCTGTCGTCGCCGCGATCGGCGCCGAGAACCCGCGTGTGCGTGTTCACCGCTCTCACCTCGAGCGGGGCTTCGGCAACGCCCTCCGGGCCGGTCTCGACGTCTTCGAGGGCGACGCGGTCGCGATCGTGATGGCCGACGCCTCCGACAACCCAGAGGACCTGGTCATGTACCACCGTGTGCTTGAGGAGGGTTGGGACTGCGCCTTTGGCTCCCGTTTCATGCCCGGCGCCGAGGTCTACGACTACCCCCGTCTCAAGTACGTGTGCAACCGCCTCGCCAACTGGTTCATCCGCATCCTCTTCCGTCACCGCTACAACGACACCACCAATGCCTTCAAGGCCTACCGGCGCGAGGTCATAGAGACGATCCAGCCGCTGCTCTCGAAGCACTTCAATCTCACCGTCGAGATGCCTCTGAAGGCAATCGTCCGCGGCCACACCTACAAGGTCGTCCCCACCAACTGGACCAACCGGACCAGCGGCGAGGCAAAGCTGGCGATGAAAGAGATGGGCAGCCG
>DATLSM010000037.1:0-14649 GCA_035534175.1 Solirubrobacterales bacterium
CTGGTGTATCTGTTGTCCTGCCAAGGGCATCGCAGGTTAGCTACGCACGGAACGGATAACCGCTGAAAGCATCTAAGCGGGAAGCCGTCCTCGAGATGAGCTCTCCCATCCCCTTGAGGGAGTAAGACCCCTGGTAGACCACCAGGTTGATAGGCCGGCGGTGTAAGCGCAGTAATGCGCTCAGCCGACCGGTACTAATGGGTCGAGGGCTTGACGGATGTTTTATTTACTTACCCTGAGGTCTTGTGCGGTTTTCAAGCTCCACCGGGGCGTCGTCTCGCAAAATTCCGGTGGCGCATAGCGAGTGGGAGACACCTCTTCCCATTCCGAACAGAGCAGTTAAGCCACTCTGCGCCGATGGTACTTGGGGGGCAACCCCCTGGGAGAGTAGGTCGCTGCCGGTTCTTCTGTGACTCTGGGCCGCCCCGTCGGGGCGGCCCTTTGTCGTCTCCGGCCCTCGCAGCTCGGCGCCGTTCTCCCAACGGGCTCCAGCCCATACTCGCCGAGCGTGGCGAAGTCGATCAGCAGGTCGACGGCGTCGGTCAGCCGTCCGGTCAATGTGGTTTTCGCTGTTGGATCGAACATGAGTTCGTAAGCTACGGCGACTCCCGGACGGCACTCTGAATCTGCAACGCGGTTTGCATTTGGCGCCTGCGCGAGCCACTTTCGCCGGCAGTGGTGGGGTTTTTCCTCGTTCGAGCGCCGGGGCGGTCGAGCTCTCGCTCTGTCCTATTCCTGGCACCCGAGCGGGCGGTGGCTGGCGCTCCACCGAGCGCCGCGAGCTCCAGGGGCGCGGTTGGGGGAGCGAGCGCCCGATCGAGCCTGCGGGAGGCGCGATTGCCATCGCTTTGGTCCGCGAACCCAGTCCCGGCCGGCGCCTGCTGGCGAGCGCGGTCCGTGTCCTGGGGCGAGCGGCTTGCAGATCCTGGGGCGTTGATCTGCGGGGGTTGGCGCGATGCCGGCCCGCGCGGCCGTTACCCTTGCCCAGACCCATGGAGAAGTTCGTCATCCAAGGCGGCGTCCCGCTCTCCGGCGAGTTGACGGTCGCCGGCAACAAGAACGCCGCGCTGCCGATCCTCGCCGCCTCCCTGCTGACCGAGGAGGAGTTGCTGCTGCACCGGGTGCCGCGCATCCGCGACACCGAGGCTCAGATCGCTTTGCTGGAGCGGCTTGGGGTCGAGGTCGCCTGGGTCGCCGACAACAGTCTCAGGCTCTGCGCCGCGGGCGTCAGCGAGATCGAAGTCGACCAGGACCTCTCGAGCAGAATCCGGGCCTCCTTCCTCCTCGCCGGGCCGCTGCTGGCTCGCTTTGGCGAGGCGCGAATGCCGCCACCCGGGGGGGACTTCATCGGCCGCCGCCGCCTCGACGCCCACCTCGACGCCTTCAAGGACCTCGGCGCCCGCGTCGACGGCGACCGCTGGATCGAGCTGGCCGCACCGCCAGGGGGACTGCGGGCCTGCGAAATCTTCATGGACGAGCCCTCGGTGATGGGCACCGAGAACGCCCTGATGGCGGCTGCCCTGACTCCGGGGCCGACCACGATCGCCAACGCCGCCAGCGAGCCCCACGTCCAGGATCTCGCCCGACTGCTGAGCGCGATGGGGGCCACGGTCGAAGGGATCGGCTCCAACGTGATGACCGTTCAGGGCCGCGACCGGCTGGGCGGCGCCGAGCATACGATCTCCCCCGACCACATCGAGGTTGGCAGCTTCATGGCCCTGGCGGCCGCCACCGGCGGCGAGCTGCGGGTCCGCGATGCGGGTCCGGCCGACCTGGTCATGGTCCGCCGCCAGTTCCGCCGCCTTGGCCTGCGCTCGACGGTTGAGGGGGAGGACATCGTGGTGCCGCCGGGGCAGGTTCTGCGCGTCCAGACCGACATCGGCGATGCGATTCCAAAGATCGAGGACGGCCCCTGGCCCGCCTTCCCCGCCGATCTCACCTCGATCGCCCTGGCCCTCGCCACTCAGGCGGAGGGCGAGGTGCTGATCTTCGAGAAGATGTTTGAGAACCGTCTCTTCTTCGTCGACAAGCTGGTCGCGATGGGCGCTCGGATCACGCTGTGCGATCCCCACCGGGCGATCGTCAGCGGTCCGAGCCGGCTTCACGGCGAACGGGTCGAGAGTCCCGACATCCGCGCCGGGATGGCGATGCTCATCGCCGCGCTGGCAGCCGACGGCACCTCGGAGATCGGCAACATCCGCCAGATCGATCGCGGCTACGAGCAGATCGACGAGCGGCTGCGTGGGCTCGGCGCCCAGATTGAACGGGTCTCTGCTGAGGTCCCCGCGTAGCAGGGCTTTCCGGCTCTCTCTCGTAAGGTCCGGCGGATGATCCACCCAATCCCTCCCGGCACGCGCGACGTGCTCCCCGACGAGATGCGCGAGCTTCGCCGTCTACACCTCGCCCTGATCGAGGTGTTCGAGAGCCGTGGCTACGGCCAGGTGTCGACGCCCGCGATCGAGTACAACGAGGTGCTGGCGCGCGGCGACGGGCGGACCGCCGGCGGCGCCTACCGCTTCTTCGACGAGCGCGGCGACCTCCTGGCGCTGCGCTCCGACATGACCGTGCCGATTGCTCGCCTGGTCGCCAGCCGCTACGCGGAGGCCAAGGCGCCGCTGCGGCTCTGCTACCTGGCCAATGCCTACCGAGCGATCCGCCCCCAGCGCGGCCAGATGCGCGAGTTCGCGCAGGCCGGGGTGGAGCTGGTCGGTTCGCCGGCTCCGCAGGGGACCGCCGAGGTGGTCGAGGTCCTGGAGGCGGCGCTCGATGCGGCCGGGCTGACTCGCGCCGTGGTCGGCCTCGGCGACGCCGACCTCTACCGCCAGCTCCTGGCCGAGTTTGGCGTGGAAGGGGAGGCGCGCGACTCGGTCCTGGAGCGGTTGGCGATGCACGATCTGGTCGGTCTGGAGGCGGAGCTCTCGGCCCTGGAGGGGATCAGCGAGGAACAGTGCGCGACCTGTGTCGCCCTCTCCCAGCTGCGTGGCGGCAGCGAGGTGCTGGAGCAGGCCCGCAGCCTCGGCGGCGCCGCGGTGGAGCGCGCGACGGCGCGGATCCAGGAAACCTACGACGCGCTGAAGGAGCGAGGTGTGGCGGATCGGGTGCGTATCGACCTCGGTCTGCTGCGCGACCTCGGCTACTACAGCGGCGCCATCCTCGAGGTCTATGACCCGGCGCTGGGGCACGTGCTCGGCGGTGGCGGCCGCTACGACGGCTTGCTCAGGCGCTTCGGTCTCGATCTGCCGGCGGCAGGGTTCGCCCTCTATCTGGAGCGCGTCCACGTCGCCCAGATGGAGGAGGAGTCCAGAGAGGCAGGGGGGACCACGCGATGAGCATCGAGGTCGCCGGCATGGGCCGGGCCAAGGCCGATGGCCCGCTGAAGCTCGCGGTGCCCCGCGGGGCGCTCTTCGGCGAGGCCCTCGACGCGCTCGACGCGGCCGGCATCGAGACGGCGGAGCTGCGCGGCGACTCCCGTTCGCTGATCTTTGAGTCCCCGGACATCACCCTGGTGACCATGCGGCCCTCCGACGTGCCCACATACGTCGAGGCGGGCGCCGCCGATGTCGGCATCACCGGCAAGGACGTGCTGCTCGAGCAGTCCGATCGCGTGGTCTATGAGCTGTTGGATCTCGGCTTCGGCCGCTGTCGCATGGTGCTGGCTGGCCGGGTGGGCGATGAGCGACTGGGGGAGTCCGAGCGGCGCCTGGGGATGATGCGGATCGCGACCAAGTACCCGCGCGTGGCGGAGCGCCACTTCGAGCGAACCGGTCGCCAGGTTGAGGTGATCGAGGTCAAGGGCTCGGTTGAGCTGGCACCGCTGATTGGCCTCGCCGACGGGATAGTTGACCTCGTCGCCACCGGGCGTACGCTGAAGGAGAACGACCTCGAGGTGCGCGAGGAGATCCTCCTCTGCACGGCGCGCTTCGTCGCCAACCGCGTCGCCCACAAGCTTCGGGCAGGCGAGGTGGACGCGCTGACGGCGAGGCTGCGGGAGGCGACCGCGGCATGAGGTTGAAGAGCTTCGAATGGGCCGGGGCAGCTGAGACCGCCCGGCTGATCCGCACCTCGCTCACGGCCTCGGTCCCCGCCCGTGAGGTCAGCACGATCGGGAAAGAGGTGCTCGATGGGGGCGACGCGGCCGTGCTGAGGTTGACCGCGCGTTTTGACGCAACCAAGAGCCCGCCGTCCTCCCTCCGGGTTGACCCGGCGGCGGCAGCGGCGGCGCTGGCCAATCTTGATCCCGACCTGCGTCTGTCCCTTGAGCTGGCGGCCGCCAACGTTCGGGCTGTGGCCGAAGCGCAACCCGGCCTGGAATCGCAGAAGGTGGAGCTTCCCCAGGGGCAGGTGGTCACGATTCGAGACATTCCCGTGGCCGCCGCTGGGATCTATGCACCGGGTGGCAGGGCGCCCTATCCATCCAGCGTGGTGATGTGTGCGATCCCCGCCCGAGTCGCTGGCGTCGGGCGCCTCGCTCTGGCCTCGCCGCCGGGCCGCGACGGCAGCCTGGATCCACTCGTCCTCGCCGCCGCTGCGCTTTGCGGTGTGGACGACATCTATGCCATGGGGGGCGCCCAGGCGATCTTCGCCCTGGCCTATGGGACGCAGACCGTTGAGGCGGTCAACGTGATCGCCGGACCGGGCAACGCCTGGGTGCAGGAGGCAAAGCGGGCGGTCTTTGGCACTGTTGGCCTCGACTCCTACGCCGGGCCCTCGGAGCTGATGCTGGTTGCGGGACCCGACACGGATCCAGAGTGGGCGGCTCTTGACCTCTGTGCACAGGCTGAGCACGGCCCTGATGCCCCGCTGGTCGCAGTAGCCGTCGAGGCGGGGGTGCTGGAGGCGATCGCCGCGGCCTGCGTGAGGGTGGCCTCCGAGCGCCCCAGCGTCGAGGATTCAGTGCTGGCGCTGGTCCAGGTCCCCGATCTAAACGAGGCGATCGAGCTGGCCAACGCCTTTGCCCCAGAGCACCTCGAGCTGTTGGCCGAGGATCTCGCGCCTCTCGCCGGGAGGGTGACGAGCGCCGGGTGCGTGTTCACCGGTCGCCACGGAGCGACCGCCTTCGGCGATTACGTCGCCGGCTCCAACCACGTCCTGCCCACGGGTGGAGCCGGCCGCTTCTCCGGCCCGCTCGGCCCCGACATCTTCCGCCGCAGGACGGCCACCGTGGAGATCACGGCGCAGGCCGCGGCAGCGCTCGCCCCACACGTCGACGTCCTCGCCCGCGCCGAGGGATTCCCCGTGCACTGCGAGTCGGCGATGATTAGAGCCGAGCCATGAGTCGTACAGCCGACAGAGAGCGCAAGACCGCCGAGACCCAGGTCCGTCTCTGGCTGGACCTCGACGGGGGAGAATCCAGCGCTGCGACGGGCGTCGGCTTCCTCGACCACATGCTCGACCTGCTCGCCCGCCATGGGCGCCTCGGCCTCCGGGTGGAGGCCAGCGGCGACCTCGAGACCGGCGCCCACCACACCGTGGAGGACGTCGGCATCGTCCTCGGCCAGGCGCTGGATGAGGCGCTCGGGGGTCGCGTTGGTATCCGCCGATACGGTTCGGCCCTTGTGCCGATGGACGAGTCGCTCGCCGAGTGCGCGATCGACATCTCCGGCCGGCCGTTGTGCGTATTCGACGCCGAGCTGCCGGCGACCTCGATCGCCGGCTTCGACACCGAGCTCGCCGAGGAGTTCTTCCGCGCGGTCGCCAACAGCGCCAAGCTGACCCTGCACGTCTCGGTTCGCTACGGGTCAAACGCCCACCACATGATCGAGGCCGCTTTCAAGGCCTTCGCCCGGGCGCTGCGCGTCGCTGTCTCCATCGATCCCGGCGAGAGCGGCGTGCCATCGACCAAGGGGACCCTGAATGAGTAAACCTCCGCCTCCTGCGGCCTGGGGCGGAGGCGACTCCGCCCGGATCGCGATCCTGGATTACGGCATGGGAAATCTGCGCTCGGTGGAGAAGGCGCTGGAGCACGTCGGCGCCGCGGCGACGATCACCGCCGACGCCGGCGAGGTGCGCGCCTGCGACGGCCTCATCCTTCCCGGTGTCGGTGCCTTTCCCCGGGCGATGATGAGTATCCGCGAGCTGGGCCTGGAGGAGTTGGTGTCCGAGCGACGAGAGGCCCAGGTTCCGATCCTCGGCATCTGCCTCGGGCTCCAGCTCCTCTTCGATTCGACAACAGAGCTGGGCGGCGCGGCCGGCCTCGGCGTGCTGTCGGGCGAGGTCGCCGAGCTCGACGCCGGCTCGCTGAAGGTTCCGCACATCGGCTGGTCGCCGGTGCGTTGGGAGCGCAAGTCGCGCCTCAGTGCCGGGATCGCGTCCGAGACGCCCTTCTACTTCGTCCACTCCTTCGCCCCCCGGCCCGGCGCCGAGGAGCTGTTGGGCACCGCCACCTACGGCCCCCGCTTTGCCTGCGCGGCGGAGCGCGAAAACGTCTTCGGCGTCCAGTTTCACCCCGAGAAGTCAAGCGCCGCCGGCCTGCGGCTGCTCTCCAACTTCGCCGGGATCTGTGCGTCAGTGCCGGCCCCGGCCCTCTGAGACCGGTGATCCTCTATCCGGCGATAGACATTCGCGGCGCCGGCGCGGTGCGGTTGCTGCGGGGTGACTACGCGCGCGAGACCGCCTACGACGCGGACCCGGTGGAGGCGGCGGCGCGCTGGGAGGGACAGGGCGCCGAGTTCCTCCACGTTGTGGACCTCGACGGCGCCAGGGCGGGGAGGCCCCAGAACCTAGATGTGGTGCGGCGAATTGCTAGCGCAGTCGGCTGCCCGATCCAGGTCGGTGGCGGCCTGCGCGACGCCGATTCGGTCGCGGCGGCCATCGATGCTGGCGCGGAGCGGGTGGTTATCGGCACCGCGGCGCTGCGCGACCGAGCCTTCCTCGCCGAGATGCTGCAGCGCTACGGCGATCGGGTGGTGGTCTCGGTCGACGCCCGCGACGGCCAGGTTGCGCTGGAGGGCTGGACCGTGGCAGGCCAGGAGGGGGTGGTTGAGGCCGTCGCAGCGCTGGGCGAGATGGGCGTGGTCAGGGTCCTCTGTACCGCAATCGAGGTCGACGGCACGATGGAGGGCCCGGCGATCGATCAACTGGGCGAGATCGCCGCCGCAACGGGCGGCGCGATCATCGCCTCCGGCGGCGTCGGCGAGCTCTCCCACCTCGAAACCCTCGCTGCCGGGGCGCCGGCCAACGTCGAGGGCGTGATCGTCGGCCGGGCCCTCTACGAGCAGAAATTCACCGTCGCCGAGGCCATCGCAGCGCTCAGCCGTTAGGAGTGGGTGCCCGCCGTCGGAGCTCCCCCCCGGTGGGAGCCGAGCCGGAGTCGGCGATCTCTGCGCGACGGCCTCCGGCAGGGCCTGGGCCGCTCTGCCTCTAGGCTTGTCCGATGGTCCTGAAACGCGTGATCCCCTGTCTGGACGTCGACGCTGGACGGGTCGTCAAGGGCACCAACTTCGTTGGCCTGCGCGACGCGGGCGACCCGGTCGAGCTGGCCGAGCGCTACGACGCCGAGGGCGCCGATGAGCTGGTCTTCCTCGACATCACCGCCTCGCACGAAAAGCGCGAGACGATTGTCCAGCTGGCGCGCCGCACCGCCGATAACGTCTTCATCCCGTTCACCATCGGCGGCGGCATCCGCTCGGTGCGAGACGCCCAGGCGGTGCTCGACGCTGGAGCCGACAAGGTCTCGCTCAACTCAGCCGCGCTCGCCCGGCCGGAGCTGCTGTCCGAACTGGCCGAGCACTTCGGTGCCCAGTGCGTGGTGATCGCGATAGACGCCAAGAGGAGCGCCGAAGCGCCCCGGCCCGCAGGCCCGAACTCGACCGGGACCATCGCCGCAGCCCACGCTCGATTGGGAACAGAGGAGGTGGGGGGAAATTTGTCCTGGGATGTCTACGTCAATGGGGGGCGCAGGAAGGTCGAGGGGCGCGACGCGGTCTCCTGGGCGCGCGAGGCGGTCGAGTGTGGGGCGGGGGAGGTGCTTTTGACCAGCATGGACCGCGATGGCACCAGCGACGGCTATGACATCGAGCTGACGCGGGCGGTGGCAGGCGCCGTCGGGGTCCCGGTGATCGCTTCCGGTGGCGCCGGAACGCTCGAGCACCTGAGCGCGGCGATCGCCGAGGGCGGCGCCGACGCCGTGCTCTGCGCCTCGATCTTCCACTACGGGGCCTACCGCGTGCGCGAGGCGAAGGAGCACCTCGCCGCCGCCGGCATCCCGGTCAGGTTGTAGGAGGCGAGGACCTCGGTGGCCGCAGATCTGAGCGGGGACCTGTGGGGTCAGCTGGAGCGGACTCACCCGGAGCTGGCGCTCGTGCGCAAGCGATCCGCTGGGGAGCGGGTCTACCTGGTCGGTGGCGCGGTCCGCGATCTGCTGCTCGGCCGCAGCAGGGCCGACGTCGACCTGGTCGTCGAGGGCGACGCCGCGAGCTTGGCGGCTCGGCTCGGTGCGGAAGTCGCCGAGCACCAGCGGTTCGGCACCGCGAGATGCAATCTCGACGGGCACGAGATCGACATCGCCGCCGCCCGGGCTGAGACCTATCCCCGCCCCGGCGCGCTGCCCGAGGTCGGGCCCTCGACCATCGTCGAGGACCTCGCGCGTCGCGACTTCACCATCAACGCGATGGCGATCTCCCTTGATGGGGAGGCCGGGCTGATCGATCCCCATGGTGGGCGGGAGGATCTGGCCGCTGGGATATTGCGCGTAATCCACCCGCGCTCCTTCGCCGATGACCCGACCCGGGCGCTGCGCGCCGCCCGCTACGCCGCCCGCTTCGGCTTTGTCCTGGAGCCTGGGACAGCCGAGCTCCTGGCGGAGGTCGACCTGGGCTCGGTCTCGGCCGACCGGCGCCGGAGGGAGCTGCTGCGTCTGGCCGCCGAGACCGAGGCGGTGCGCGGGCTCGCGCTCGCCGCGCAGTGGGGGCTGATCGAGCCGCGCGCGGGAGGGATCCAGCTCGCTGCCGCTGTCACCGAGCTGATCTCCTCCCCACCATGGAGCGAGGTCGCTGAGGGCCCCGAGGTCCTGCTCGCCGCGGCGCTCGGCCCCCCGGGCGGCGAGCTGGAGTTGGCGCAGGCCGACCCACCGGCGCCCTCCCAGGCGGTCGAGCTCGCACGGGGGCGCACACCGCTCGAGCTGATGCTCGCCCGCGCCCTGGGGGCCACCTGGCTTGACTGCTACCTCTCCGAGTGGAGCCGGGTCGGTTTGGAGATCGACGGGGCCGACCTGATCGCCGCCGGGGTTCCCCAGGGACCTTCGCTGGGACGGGGATTGCGGGAGGCGCTGCGCCGCAAGCTCGACGGGGAGGTGGCCGGGCGCGAGCAGGAGCTGGCGGCGGCGCTGGCGGCCGCCGATAACGAGTAGCCCTCCGCACCGGGGCGGCTTTCTGCTTTGTTACCCGGATGCAATGGCGCCAGAGCGCGGGCGTGCGCTGGTTGGAGGCCGACCTGCCGGGCGCGCGGGCGGCCTTCTCCAGCCGCCTCGGCGGCGTCAGCGAGCCGCCCTTCGAAAGCCTCAACCTCGGTCTGCGCGCCGATGAGGAGATCGGCTCGGTCGCCGAGAACCGGCGCCGGCTGGCCGCGGCCCTCGGCTTGGAGCCCGGGCGGATCCTCGCCGGGCGCCAGGTCCACGGTACCGAGCTGCTCGTGCACTCCGGGCGGCCGGGACCGAGCCGGTTCGCCGAGCCCCGAAGCGTGGAGCTGGCCGAGGTCGATGGCCAGGTGATCGCCGAGCCCGGGCTGGCCGCTCTGGTCCTCGTCGCCGACTGCCTGCCGATCGCCCTGGCGGGGCCCGGCGGGGTGGCGATGCTGCACTGCGGCTGGCGTGGACTCGCCGCTGGGATCATCGCCCGTGGGGCGCAGGCCGTTGCCGCCACCCACGCGGCCATCGGCCCGGGGATCGGCCCCTGCTGTTATGAGGTCGGCGAGGAGGTGCTGGACGCCTTCGCCGGACTGGGCGATGGGGTTGCCCGGGGGCGGATGCTGGACCTGCCCGAGGTCGCTCGACGAGCGCTGAGCGCGGCCGGGGTCGGGTCGATCGAGTCCGCTGGCCACTGCACCTGCTGCGAGCCAGAGCTGTTTTTCTCCCACCGGCGCGACGCCGGGCGGACAGGGCACCAGGCAGGCATCGCCTGGGTGAAGGAAAGCGCGGCCTGAGCAATGCCCGGATTGATCCACGGCCTTGACCCGGCAAGGGTTGCCGCCAACCTGGAGCGCGTGCGCGAGGCGGCGGGCGAGGGGGTCGAGATTCTCGCGGCGACCAAGTACCTGGCGCCGGAGGAGATGGGCGCCCTGACCGAGGCTGGCGTCGTTTTGGTCGGCGAGAACCGCCAGCAGGAGCTGAGCGCCAAGCACGAGCGCTGGGGCCAGGCTTTTGAGTGGGACTTCATCGGCACCCTGCAGAGCCGCAAGGTGAAGCAGCTGCTGTCGATGTGCCGCCTGATCCACTCGGTGGCAAGCGAATCGGCGCTGGAGCAGCTCGGCCGCCACGGCGGGCCGGCGACCGAGGTGCTGGTCGAGGTCAATGTTGCGGGTGAGGAAGGCAAGGGGGGGATTGCCCCCGAGGCTCTGGCTCCCTTTCTCGCCCGCTGCCCGGTGCGGGTGGTCGGCCTGATGACGATGCCTCCCTTCAGCTTGGACCCAGAGGCATCGCGTCCCCATTTCGCCCGCCTCGCCGAGCTGGCGGCCGAGCAGGGCCTGGCCCGGCTCTCGATGGGGACCTCTCAGGACTGGAGGGTGGCGATCGAGGAGGGAGCGACGATCGTCCGTCTGGGGACGGCGCTGTACGCGTAAACGGCGCTACCCTGAGGATAATCCGTAAAGGAGTCGGCCCGCTGGGGCCGAATCAGGCGGTTGAGATGGCCCTACGCGATACATGGCACAGAGCCCTCGTCTACTTCGGCCTCGCCGAGGATCACGACTATGGCCCGGAGTACGACGAAGGCGATTACGAGCCGGAGACCGGCTCCGAGGAGGTCTACGAAGGCCGGCGTGAACGCGAGCACGCGCCGGTGCGGCGCCTGCCCACCGCACGCCGCTCCCGCCGCGACGAGATCGACGACATCTTCGCCGACGATGAGCCGATCTCGGCCGCCCGGACCCGCACCCTGCGCCCGGTCGCAAACGGCTCCGATGTCCAGGTCCACCTGGTTATCCCCCGCAACTTCAACGATGCCCAGCAGGTCGCCGACCAATTCAAACGGTCGATACCCGTGATCCTCAACCTGCAGACGACCGATCACGAGCTGTCCAAGCGGATGATCGACTTCTGCTCGGGCCTGACCTACGCGCTAGACGGGGGGATGCAGCGGATCGCCGAGAAGATGTTCCTGCTCACCCCGCGCAACGTCGAGGTCTCAGCCGAGGAACGCGCGAGACTCATCGACAAGGGTTTCTTCAACCAGTCCTGAGCCTTCTCCGCGCCGCATCGTGTCCGCTCCTTCCCGCTGCGCCAGATAGCCGCGGCTTGCAGAGGATCAGATATCGAGGCTCCTACTTGGTTCAGCTAGGCGGGTAGGGTCCCGGCCATGATCGTCGGCATCTGCGGGTCCGGGAATATGGCTGCCGCCATGGCACGGGGCTGGGTCGGGGAGGCGGAGCGGATGCTGTTCTCGGATTCTGGCTCCGGTCGCGCGCGCCAGTTGGCGGAGGAGTTGGGCGGAGAGGCGGTTTCCAACGCCGAGCTGGCGCAGCGGGCCGATGTGGTCGTGCTCGCCGTCAAGCCGGCGAAGCTGGCCCAGGTCGCGAGGGAGCTCGCCGGGGCACGGGTGGTCGTATCGCTGCTGGGTGCCACTCGTCTGGAGGATGTCGCCGCCGTCTTCCCAGGGACCGAGGTGGTGCGGGTGATGCCCAACCTGGGAGTAGAGGTCGGGCTGGGAGTCCTCTGCGTTGCAGGTGGGGGGGACGATGAGGTTCGCGGGCTGCTGGAAAAGCTTGGGCACCTGGTCGATCTAGCGGAGGAGCAGTTCGACGCAGCGACCGCGGTGATGGGCTGCGCGCCGGCATACCTGGCGCTGGCGGTCGAGGCGATCGCCGACGCCGGGGCGAAGGAGGGGCTGGACGAGGAGCTGGCGCGGGAGCTGGTGGTGGAGACGACCGCGGGCACCGCAGCGCTGCTGCGCCTCAGGCACCCGGCCGATGTGCGCAGGGCCGTCGCCTCGCCCGGGGGAAGCACCGAGGCGGGGTTGGAAGCATTGGATCGGGAGGGCGTGCGCGAGGGGTTCGAAGCCGCCGTGCGGGCCTCGCTGGAGAGGATGCGCGGATGATCCCGCTGGCCCTGAGCAGGGGCGACGTGGCCAACTACGTTGACGCCCTCTTCACCGTCTACATCGTCCTCATCTTCATCAACATCCTCATCTCCTGGCTGCCCCGCGTTCCCTACAACCGCGCGCTGCGCGCCGTGCTCGATTTCGTCTCCGAGACGACCAACCCCTACATCAATATCTTTCGCCGCTTCCTGCCGCCGATCGGCGGCGGAGGGTTCGCGCTCGACCTCAGCCCGATGCTGGGGGTCATCGTGCTGATCCTGGCCCAACAGGTCGTCGTCGGCCTGATCTCCGGGTGAGTCGGGGCCCGGCTCGCGCCTGGCTCCTGGCCGGCGCGCTCTGTGGTCTCGTCGTCGTCGCCGACCAGGCGGCGAAGGCGGCGATCGAAGCGCACCTGGTCCCCGGCCAGCACGTCAGCGTGTTGGGGCCGTTGCGCCTCACCCTGACCCACAACACCGGCGTTGCCTTCGGTCTCGCCGGCGGTGCCGGAACGGGTCTGGTCGGAGTGACGCTGCTAGCTCTGGGCTTCGTCGGCTTCCTCTTCTGGCGCAATCCGACGCGACCGGGGATCTGGGTCGCCGTCGTGCTGCTGGCCGGGGGAGCGCTGGGAAACCTCGCCGACCGGGTTCGCGCCGGGGCGGTGACCGACTACATCGACCTGCCTCACTGGCCCCCCTTCAACCTGGCCGACACGGCGATCACGGTCGGCGTCGTGCTGCTCGCGATCGCCTTCCTGCGGGAGCCGGAGAAAGGACGATGACGGCGGAGCTGAGCGTTGTTCACCTAGACGAGGTCCTCGCCGTGGTCGAAAAGCCTGCGGGCCTCGTCGTCCACCCGGCCCCCTCACACCGCGGCCGGACGTTGGTCGACGAACTGGGGGAGATCCTCGGCGGCGGGTCCGACCCACAACGCCCCGGCATCGTTCACCGCCTCGACAAGGGCACCAGCGGCCTTCTGGTGGTCGCCCGCACCGAGGCGGCGCACGCCGCCCTCCAGGCGCAGGTGCAGCGGCGCGAGGTCGATCGACGCTACCTGGCACTGGCCGAGGGGCGCCTCGCCTCCCGCACCGGGACGATCGACGCGCCGATCGGGCGCGCCTCGCGCCAGCGGCACCGGATGGCGGTCTCGGGTGCCGCCTCGCGCCAGGCGCGCACCCACTTCGAGGTGCTGGAGCTGTTCGCTGCCGATTCCTACCTGGAGGCCCAGCTGGAGACCGGAAGGACGCACCAGATCCGCGCTCACTTCGCCGCGATCGGCCATCCCCTGGCCGGCGACACGACCTATGGGGGCGGCGAGCGATTCGGGCTCGAGCGCCAGTTCCTCCACGCTCACCGCCTGGCCTTCACCCATCCCCAGAGCGGTGAGGCGCTGGTCTTCGAGTCGGCGCTGCCGCCTGACCTCGCCGCCGCCCTGGAGGCGGCCCGCTCCGCCTGATCAGCGCTCTCTCTACAATCCCACGGGTTCAGAAACCCTAACCCCGCTCGCAGCGCCCCGGGTCCTGCCCGGCCACACGCCGGGTCCGGCAAGCGCGACGGGAGCAGCTTCACCGACCAAGGAGATCTTCAATGTCAGAGGCAGACCTCAAGGCGCTGCTGGAGGCCGGAGTCCATTTCGGCCACCAGACCCGGCGCTGGAACCCGAACATGCGCCGCTTCATCCACGGCGAGCTGGACGGCATCCACATCATCGACCTGCTCCAGACAGAGGCTCTGCTGGAGAATGCCCGCCGCTTTGCCGGCGAGCTCTCCAGCGGTGGCGGCATGGTGCTGTTCGTCGGCACCAAGAAGCAGGCGCGCGACACGGTCAAGGAATGGGCCGATCGCTGTCAGATGCCCTACGTCAACCAGCGCTGGTTGGGCGGGCTGCTGACGAACTTCAACACGATGTCGACGCGGATCGCCCGCCTGCACGAGCTGAACGGCTGGAAGGAGGAGGGCAAACTCGCGCTGCTGCCGACCAAGGAGCGGATGGGCCTGGAGGCCGAACTCGCCAAGCTTGAGTTCAACCTCGGCGGCGTGCGCGACATGGAGCGCCTTCCCGACGCGGTCTTCGTCACCGACCTCAAAACCGAGGAGATCGCGGTGCACGAGGCGGCCCGCCTGCGGATCCCGATCATCGGGCTGGTCGACACCAACTGCGACCCCAACCCGGTTGACTACGTGATCCCCGGCAACGACGACGCGATTCGCTCCTGCCAGCTGATCATCGGCACGATCGGCGCCGCGGTCGAGACGGGCTCCTCGTCCTGGCGCACCCAGGAGGAAAAGCGGATCGCGGAGGAGATGGAGCGGCGGCGCAAGGAGGAGGAGGAGCGGAGCAAGCGGGAGGAGGAAGAGAAAGCGAGAGTGGAGGCTGAGGAGGCCGCCAAAGCCGCGGCTGAGGCCGAGGCCGCGAAGCAGGCAAC
>DATLSM010000038.1:0-19831 GCA_035534175.1 Solirubrobacterales bacterium
GTGGCGGCTCGGGCCGAGCGGGACCAGCTCGCCGAGGGGATCGCGATCCGGGTCCGGGCGCTGCGCCGCCGGCGGACCCTGAAGGGGGCCGGCGGTCTGCTGCGTCCGCTGGTGTCCTACGCGCTGCCGGCGCCGGTCAAACGAGCACGCCGCAGGCGGCGCGGTCAGGCGCCCTGACTATCACTGCGCGCGCCCTCGGTCAGGGCGGCCTCGTATTGGGCGCGCGTCCCAGCCAGGAATCGCTCGACGTTGAGTTCGGCCCGGATCCTCTCGCGAGCCGCGGCGCCGAGCCGTGCGCGGGCCTCCGGCTCGGCGGCGAGCCCCACCAGGAGCTCGGACATCGCCGCGGTGTCGCCGGCGGGGAAGACTACGCCCGCGCTCCCGACCGTATCGACGTTGCCGGTCCCGTCCGCAACGATCGGGGCCAGGCCGTGCGCCATCGCCTCCAGCAGGGCGAACGACATGCCCTCCCGGTGGGACGGGAGCAGGAACAGGTCGGCGGCCAGGTAGAGGTCCTCGAGGTCATTGCGGTGGCCCAGCGGTCGCACTCCGGCACCCGCCCTGGCGAAGACCTCGCCTTCGAGCGGCCCTCCACCTGCGATCAGCAGCACGACCCCGGTGCCCCGAGCCCGGGCCGCCTCGACCGCCGCGATGGCGCCGAGCGGATCCTTGCGCTTCTCGAGCTGTCCCGCGAATAGCACCGCCACCTCGTCCTCAAGCCCGAGCGAGCGTCGGGCCTCGGCTCGCCGCGCGGAGCCTGCGAGGGCGGGCATCGGCACCCCGTTTTGCACCACCACGAGCCGGGGCTGAAGCGAGGGTGGAAGAGCGGAAGCGAGGTCGTCGCGCTCGTCCTGGGCGATGCAGATCGTGCGCACCGAGGCCTCGATCGCGGCCCGCAGCCGGTGATGGACCAGCCACGCGCTCGCTCCCCGTGCGCGCCGCATGCGGTGCAGCCCGTGGCTGGTGATCACCAGGGGCCGTTCCCGCAGGGCCGGGGCGGTGAGCATGGCGGCCATGTCGCCGTGGACGTGGACCAGATCCGCGCCGCGGCCGAGATTGATGATGCCCTGCCTGCGCCCGAGCACCGAGGGGATGCCGCGCAGCCGCGAGCGGGTGGTGCTGAGCGGAACGCGCTTATGACGATATCCCTCGAGCCCTTCAAGCAGATCGATGTAGGTCTCCGCTCCCCCGCCGGGATGGGGGAGGACATGCAGGACGGCGGGCATCGAGGGCGAGGCTATCGGCGGCCGGCCCGCCGACGCAGCCATGCGCGAGCCCTGGTCAGCCGCCGCCAGACGATCGCAGTCAACAAGGAGAGCTCGATGCCCATCGTCTCGTTGTGGCCGGCGAACCGCCGCAGCGAGCGAAATGCCAGCCAGGCGACGGGCTCCGGTGCTCGGTCCAGGTGCGCCACCCGCCGTACGGCGCGCGCCTTGCTCCCCCTCAGCGAGGCACCAGCTCTGGCTTCGATCGTTTGTGCGGCGAGGGCGATCCGGCACAGGTTGGCCTCGTATGAGCGCCGTCCGTGCGCCGCGATCCGGCGCAGGTCCTGTCCCGGGTCGCGCCAGCTCAGGAGGCGGCGAGGGTCCCACCCCCGCATCGCGGCAGCGTGCCCGCTGGCGGCCCCGCCGTGTTGCATGTAATCGTAGAGAGCAGTGTCGAGATAGGCGATCTCTCCCGTCGCCAGCGCGACCGAGGCGATCCACTGGTCGTGGAACGCGTCCCCGATCGGCGCCGGAAAGGGGAGCACCAGGTCGAGCAGCTCGCGTCGGAACAACGACGCCGCGCCGGTCACGGTGTTTGCCAGCAGCAGAGAGGCCAGGTTGGTGTGGTTGTTGCGCCGCCCGTGCCAGAAAGTGTCGGAGATGACGCCG
This sequence comes from Solirubrobacterales bacterium, assembly GCA_035534175.1. GTDB lineage: Bacteria > Actinomycetota > Thermoleophilia > Solirubrobacterales > 70-9 > DATLSM01. The sequence continues at coordinate 1,875 of DATLSM010000038.1, forward strand.
CCGGCCTCCTCGACGATCCGCATGTCGCTGTAGACGAGCTGCGCGTCCCCGCGGTGGGCCAGAAGCCGCGCCAGCTTCTCGGGGTACCAGCGGTCGTCCTGGTCGGCCAAAGCGACGAAATCGGCCTGTGGTGGGACCATTCTCAGGGCTCGCTCGAAGTTGAGGTAGAAGCCAAGCCGCTCCTCCGAGCGTGAGAGCGAAAAGCGTGAGTCGCTCGCCGTCAGCCCCCGCAGCCGCTCGAAGCGCTCGTCGGAGGAGCCGTCGTCGCTGATCAGGCAGAGCCAGGCGCCGTGGGTCTGCTTCTGGATCGAGCTGACCTGGCGCTCCAGCAGCAGCGGATTCGGGTCGAAGGTGGCCATGCAGATCGCCACCAGAGGATCCTGGCCGGGCATTGTGCGCTCAGTAGGCGCCGTCGCCGCGAACGATCGCTCTCGGCGTGCGCATTAGGATCGCCAGGTCGGTCAGGACCGAGAGGTTGTCCAGGTAGTCGCGCTCCATCGCCAGGCGCTCCTCGAAGGTGAGGTCACTGCGCCCGTATACCTGCATCGGCCCGGTCATCCCCGGCCTCACAGTGAGGCGGCCGCGCTGGCGCTCGTCGTATAGGGCGACGACCGCCTCCTCCTCGGGACGGGGCCCCACCAGCGACATATCGCCGCGCAGGACGTTGATCAGCTGTGGCAGCTCGTCGAGGCTGCTGCGACGCAGTCGCTTCCCGATCCGTGTGATGCGCGGGTCATCGAGGATCTTGAAAGCGGGCTCCTCCAGGGTCGAGAGGTCGATCAGCTCCGGCAGGCGCCGCTCGGCGTCGGTGACCATCGTGCGGAACTTGAGCATGCCGAAGGATTTGCCGGCTTCGCCGATCCGCCGCTGACGGAAGAGCACCGGTCGGCCGGAGTCGACCAGGATCGCCACCGCAACCAGCGCCAGGATTGGCGACAGCAACAGCAGCAGGAACGCCGAGCCGATCACGTCCATGGCGCGCTTCATCGCGATCGTCGAGCGTGGCGGGTCACTGAAGCGGAAGTCGAGAACCGGCAGCTCGGCCAGTCGGTTCAACTCGATCCCCCGACCGAGAAGGCCATAGTGCTTGGGGAGGAAGGTCAGCGCTAAGCCCGCCGCCTTGCACTCCTCGATCAGCCGCTCGGCTCCCGGTTCGTGCATCTCTTCTTCCGTGACGATGACCCGCTCGATCGTGTGCTCACGCGCCAGGCGGGAGAGGTCGGCGACCGAGCCGAGGCGCGGCAGCTGGGCGGCAATTTGCTTTGTCTGCGAGGAGAGGTAGCCGACCAGCGTCAGCTGTGTCTCGGGGTGGGTCGAGACCCGCCGGGCGATCACGTCGACCGCGTCGGGCGGGCCGATCACGATTCCGGTCGCGACCGGGGTCAGCCTGTGCCAGAGGAAGCGCAGGCAGCCGCGCAGGACAAAGCCGCCGGCGAGGCAACCGATCCCCAAGGCGATCGCGCTGAGAGGGGATAGCGGGCCGACCGGGCTCAGGGCCAGCAGGCCGTCGAGGATCAGCACCCCCATCAGGCTGGCCGAGACCAGCGAGGGAAGCTCATCGACGGTGCTGTGGCGGATTCGCCGGTGATCGTTGTCGTAGAGGCCGTGGAGCTTGAAGACGAGTACCCAGATTGGGCTGCAAAGCATCGCCCAGAAAAGCGTCCCGACGGTCGTGCTGGCGCTCAAAGCCGTGACGACGAATAAAGACGTGGTCAGAGCCGTCCAGTCGGCGAAGGCGAGCAGGCGCCTGAGCAAGGCGCCGCGGCGGCGCGATCTTTGGGCGCCGGGGCTGGGCTCCGGCGATGCGCCCGCGCTCGCCGCCGCCCGCGCCTTGCCACCACCCGTCGGGCGGGTGATGGTCCTGAGGTGTCCTCGCCTGATCGGGGAGATCTTGGTCATTCGCAACCTTCAAACCCTTCATCGAGGCACTTTTCTTCGGGGTTTAGCCGCTGGGCTTCGCGCCGGTCCGCCTGTGCCGCCGCATCGTCGCCTGCCTTTTGCTCGACCCTGGCCCGCAGGTAGTAGAGCAGCCAGCTTTCCTTTTCCCGTTCGATTCCCTTGTTCAGCCAGTCAATGGCCGACGGGTAGTTGCCCTCAAGCTCCGCCAATAGACCGAGTTGCTTGTAGGGCGAAGTCGCCCAGGGCTCGATCGAGTGGGCCGCTTCGGCGTCGCCCATGGCGCTGGCAACGTTGCCTTCTGCCACCGCCGCGTTGCTGGCGTCGATCTCCCGCTCGACCAGCAGCGGCCCGACCAAGGCCACCGCCGCGATCCAGGCAACCACCAGCCCGCCGATCGCGAGCCTGGCGTGCGGCGCCTGGTGCCCGTTGGCGGCGACCCGCGCTTCCGCCACCTGGGCGCAGCGGGCGGCGACGAGGACGCCCGTGGCGAGGAAGAAGATCGCGCCCATCGCCGCGATCTGCCAGAACCAATCGATGCCCGAGCCGATCGCGAATGCGAGCGAGGACCCGAGCAACGCCGCGTACAGGTCGCGCCGCGCACCACTGGCCCCACGCCAGGCCGCGACGCCGGTCCATAGCAGCGTTCCCACCATCGCCAGCACGAGCAGGCCACCGACCACTCCCAGCTCGGCGAAGGCCTGCAGGTAGAGCGAATGGGCGTCGAGGTTGGCCACCGAGTCGTGCCGCAGCAGGTGCCACGAGATGCGGTAGGTGCCGGCGCCGTGGCCGAGCAGCGGCTTTTCGCCGAAGGCATCGATGGCGACCCGCCAGAATTCGTCGCGACCGCTGCCGGAGAGCTGAGTGAGGTGTTCCTGGGGGCTGCTGGGGGGCATCACGTCGTTGCTGGAAAACTGGTGCCAGGCGCGGCCTCCGACGGCGACCGCGGCGCCAATTGCGATCAGCGCCGCCGCCAGCGCGATTCCCCTCAGCACCCGCGGGTTGCGCGACGCGGCCAGGGCGCGACCGGTCAGCGCGCTCTCGCGTCGCTCCAGCCGCCGCAGCCCAGCGGTCAACGCCACCGCCAGCAAGCACCCTGCGGCGAGGATCGCGAGTACGCCGAGTCCCTGGCCGGCGACTTGGGAGTTGTCCAGGTTTTTGGCCACGCTCGGGTGGGCCTGCACCGCCAGTACCGCCGGCAGCGCCCCGAGCGCCCCGATGGCGAGGGTTGCCAGTAGCCAGAGCCGGTCGCGCGAGAGGACGATCAGGCAGCCGCAGGTGATCGCCAGCGCCAGCAGGCCGCCGCGCGAGTACGTGAGGTAGAGGACGAGAAGCAGCGGCGGAAGCGAGATGGCTGCGAGCCAGCGGATGGCGGCGTTGAGCGAGCGCCAGCCCAGCCACAGCGCCAGCCCTGCACCGATCCCGAAGACGACACCGTCGCCGTTCCAATAGCCGAGCGGGTAGCTGAGCCTTGCGCTAGCGCCGGGGCCTTCGGTGACGGAGAGAATGTTGGGCAGCAGCCGCGACGTAAGCGCCAATGCAGCGACGAAAATCAGGGCGACCGCAATCCCTTCTCCGAAACGTTGGCGCGCTTGGTCTGTTTGGGCGATTAGGAAGGCGGCAAGGAAGAAACCGAGGTAGACCACAATCCGGTCCGCCTCGATCACGCTCAGCTCGATCGACTCAGACCAAAGGGATGAGAATGCGGATAAAAGCGCTAGCGCCCCAATCAACCCGCTCGCCCAGTAGAACGGCCGGGCCAGCGTCGCCCGACTCGCGGCACCGAATACCAGCATCGCCGCGAGGATCAGCCATACGGCCAGGCCTGCGATGTGGCGGTCGCTCAACTCGAAGCCCCCGCCAGCAAGCGCCAGGCCCCCGATCAGGAGCAGCGGCGCTATTGCCGGGAGCGCTTCCTCTAACCTTTTTGGCCATGGAAGGATGCTGCCACCGTCGCCCGCGCTCGACCCGGACCATCCTCGGACTTTTTTTAGCGCTTGGTCTGGTGGCATCTACGTGCTTTCCGGTTCTGGCTCGCGCCGGGACCGTCTACGAACCTGAAGCGACGACGATCCCGAGCAAGAGAGGCTCCGTAGCCCACAGCTCTCTGGCGCCGCCGGGGAACGGCGGCTCGGGTGGGCCTGGCAAGACGTCTTCTGGCTCGGGCTCATCTCCAGGCAGGGGCAACGGAGGGGGCACCGGCCAGGGTAGCCCAGGCAACGGTTCCAAGGGTGGCCAGCAGGCGCCCAAGACGCCCGGGGAAGGCAGTTCGACGGCGTCCACCGCCACTTCCGGCGGTGGCGGCTCCTCGCCCCTGGTCCCGATTCTGATCGCGATCGCCGTTCTCGCCGCAATCTCGATCGGCGTGGTGGTGGCCAGGCAGCGGCGCCAGCGCAACGCTCAAGCCGCCCCAGGATCGTCGGTCTCGCCGAAGGCGAGCTGACCCAATGATCAGAGCTCGGCTGCGCACGACCAGGGACGCGCGTGCCCTGACCGCGACGTTGGCGATCGCCATGGCGACCTTCGGCGCGACCGCTGCAACTGCCGACGCGCTGCCGGCGAGTTTCTGGGGCGTTGTCCCGCAATCTGCGCTCAGCGCCGAACAGTTTCAGCGCCTCGCCCGCGGTGGTGTCCAAAGCACCCGAGTCACCCTCGATTGGGCCGCGCTGCAACCGCGGAGGGGGGCGCCGATCGATTGGAGCGGCCCGGACGCAATCATCGAACGGGCGGCGCTCGCCGGCATTGAAGTGCTGCCTGCCTTCGCCGATGCGCCCAGTTGGGCGGTGAGGAGTGCCCGCGTGCCCGGCGGAGGATGGTCGACGGCGCCCGCGCACCTGCCGATTACGGGCGCAGCTGCCACGGGCTGGAAGAGCCTTCTCACCCTCGCGATCCAGCGCTACGGCCCAAACGGCGAATTCTGGGCGACGCATCCCATCCTGCCGGTGCGGCCGATCAGCACCTGGCAGATCTGGAACGAGCCGAACTTCAAGTTCTTCGTCGCGAAGCCCAATCCGACCGAATACGGCAAGCTCGTCGTGCTCTCCTACTCAGCTATTAGGTCCGCGGATCCAGGCGCCAGGATCGTTCTCGGCGGGCTCTTCGCGCAGCCGAAGGGCGCGCGGACGCCCTCCGGCAAGCACACCAGCCTGAACTGGTTCGCGAGTGACTTCCTCAACAAGATGTACAAGACGACGCCTGGTGTGAGCGCCAGCTTCAGCGGCGTCGCCCTGCATCCCTATACGAGCACCTGGCAGCATCTGACGCCCGAGATCGAAGAAGTCCACCGTGTGCTTGAGGCGAATCACGACCCGGGCAAGGCAATGTGGATCACCGAGCTGGGTTGGAGCTCCGAACCGCCCGGCACCGGTGATGCATTCGCAAAAGGGGCCGCCGGTCAGGCGGCTGAGCTGAAGGGGGCCTTTACCCTGCTGAGGAAAAACCAGCGCAGGTGGCACATCCAGCAGGTCGATTGGTTCTCGGTCGACGACCAGCCCGGCGGTTGCAACTTTTGCGGCGGCTCGGGCCTATTCGGTCCCGGCTTCACACCGAAGCCGGCCTGGCGCGCCTACGCCAGGTTCGCCCACGGCACCGCCTAGCGCGACACCCTCGAGCTCTGGGCACGCCCTTCACCGCTGAGCGGTGGACGTCCTCGTGCCCGCTGGCGAGGTGGTGCGTAAGATCGGTGGGTTGAGCGCCGACCCGAATCCGTCCGTGAAACCCGACCCGCTGGCCCCGTTCAGCCCGCCGGTCAGACGGTGGTTTAACCACTCCTTCGAGGGGCCGACTCCGGCGCAGGTGGGCGGCTGGGAGGCGATCTCCGGCGGCTCCAATGCGCTGATCTGCGCCCCGACCGGCTCCGGCAAGACCCTCGCGGCCTTCCTCTGGGGAATCGACCGGCTCTCGCGCAGCGAGGGCGTTGCGGCGGGAGTGCGCCTGGTCTACGTCTCCCCCCTCAAGGCCCTCTCCTACGACGTCGAGCGCAACCTCCGCGCCCCGCTGCGCGGAATCGGCGCCGAGATCTCGGTTGGCCTTCGCACCGGAGATACCACCCAATCCGAGCGGCGCGCGATGCACAAACACCCCCCGGACATCCTGATCACCACCCCTGAGTCCCTCTACCTGATGCTTTCCTCCGGCGTCAGGGAGATCCTCACCGCCGTCGAGGCGGTGATCGTTGACGAGATCCACGCCGTGGCCCAGAGCAAGCGTGGGTCCCACCTGGCTCTCAGTCTCGAGCGCCTGGAGCACCTGAGCAGCGCCGACGCGCTCCAACGCATCGGCCTCTCCGCGACCCAGCGCCCGCTGGAGCGGATAGCTCAGTTCCTCGTCGGATCGAGGCGCGATTGCCAGATCGTCGACGTCGGCCACAGGAAGGCGCTGGACCTAAAGATCGTCGTCCCCGTTGACGACATGGCCGAACCGGGCGCGCCCAACTTTCCGACCGCCGACGGCGTTCCCGTCGAGGGGGAGCCCAGCGCCCACGTTCGCTCCATCTGGCCCGCGATCTACCCCGAACTCCTCAAGCTCGTGCGCGAGCACACTTCGACGATCATCTTCGTCAACAACCGCCGCGCCGCCGAGCGGCTGGCAAAGCGCCTGAACGAGCTGGCCGCTGGCGAGCCCGAGCGGGAGCTCCCGGCTACCGAGCAGACGGTCAGTTCCACTCCCGCTCAAGCCCTCGGCGAGAGCGCTTCGGCCGCGGCCTCCGGCCCCGGTCCCCCGGAGGAGATCGCCCGCGCCCACCACGGATCGCTCTCCCACGAGGAGCGCACCCTGGTCGAGGAGCTGCTCAAGTCGGGGCAGCTGCCGTGCCTGGTGGCGACCTCCTCGCTCGAGCTGGGGATCGACATGGGCGCCGTCGACCTGGTGATCCAGGTCGAGTCGCCGAAGTCGGTGACCCGGGGCCTGCAACGGATCGGCCGCGCTGGCCACGGTCTCGGCGAGGTCTCCAAAGGGCGCATTTTCCCCAAGTTCCGCGGCGATCTGCTGGAGTGCGCGGTGGTCGCGCGCGGCATGCGTGAGGGCAATATCGAGGAGACGGTCATTCCCCAGAACCCCCTCGACGTGCTCGCCCAGCACCTGGTATCGATGGCGGCACTCGATGAGTGGGACCTCGATGAGGTCGAGCAGCTGGTCACCGCCGCCCAGCCTTTCCACGACCTCTCCCGCGAGCAGTTGGAGAACGTCCTCGACATGCTCGACGGTCGCTATCCCTCCGACCGCTTCGCCGAGCTTCGCCCCCGCATCGTCTGGGACCGCACCACCGGTCGCATCCACGGGCGCAAAGGCGCCCGCCAGCTGGTCGTCACCAACGCGGGCACGATTCCCGATCGCGGTCTGTACGGCGTCCACCTGCCTGACGGGCGCCGGGTCGGCGAGCTGGACGAGGAGATGGTCTATGAGGCGCGTCCCGGCCAGACCTTCCTGCTCGGCGCGACGACCTGGCGGATCGAGGAGATCACCCGCGATCGGGTGATCGTCACGCCGGTCCCCGGCGCCCCCGGCGCGGTGCCCTTCTGGAAGGGGGACGGGATCGGCCGCCCGGCCGAGCTGGGCCGGGCGATCGGAGCATTCGCCCGGGAGGCCGTCTCCCGTGACCCCGCCGAGCTGGCGGTCGAGTATGACCTCGACCGTCGCGCCGCCGAGAACCTCGTCGCCTATCTGAGAGAGCAGCAGGCCGCCACCCGCGTCGTCCCCTCTGATGAGACGATCGTGGTCGAGCGCTTTCGCGACGAGATCGGCGATTGGCGCCTCTGCATCCTCTCCCCCTACGGAGGTCGGGTGCACGCCGCCTGGGGCCTGGCGCTCGCCGGCAAGATCCGCGCCGAGCGCAACCTCGAGGCCGACGCGATCTGGTCTGACGACGGCATCGTCGTCCACCTGCCCGATGCCGACGAGCCGCCGCCCGCCGACCTGGTCATGATCGAGCCCGATGAGCTCGAGGACCTGGTCGTCGGCGAGCTGTCCGGCTCGGCCCTGTTCGGCGCCCGCTTCCGCGAGAATGCCGCTCGCTCGCTGCTCATCCCCCGCGCCTACCCCGGCAGGCGCACGCCGCTCTGGCAGCAGCGCCTCAGGGCGCAGAGCCTGCTCGAGGTGGCGCGGGACTTTCCCCGCTTCCCGGTCGTCCTTGAGACCTACCGCGAGTGCCTGCGCGACGTCCTTGACCTGCCCTCGCTTGACCAGATCCTCCGCGACCTCCACTCCCGCCGCATCAGCCTGGTCGAGGTCGAGACCCCGACCGCCTCGCCCTTCGCCTCCTCGCTGCTTTTCGACTACGTCGCCACCTATATGTATGAGGGGGACGCGCCGAACGCCGAGCGTCGCGCCGCCGCGCTGGCGCTGGACCGCGACCTCCTGCGCGAGCTGCTCGGTCAGGAGGAGCTGCGCGAGCTGATCGACCCCGAGGCCTTGGAGGAGGTTGAGGCGCAGCTCCAGCGCCGGGCAGAAGGCGGCCGCGCCCTCGATCGCGACGCGCTCCAGCAGATCCTGCGCACCGTCGGCGACCTCACCGCCGAGGAGTGCTCCGAGCGGGTCGCCGACGGCTACGCCGCCGCCTCGATGCTGGAGAAGCTGGTGGCCGAGCGCCGCGTCGCCGAGGTGCGGATCGGCGGCGAGTCGCGCTTCATCGCCGCCGAGGACGCGGGCCTTTACCGGGACGCGCTCGGCGCTCCGCCTCCGGCCGGCCTGCCGGAGGCCTTTCTCGCCGATCACCCCGACGCGATGCGCGCCCTCGTCCGCCGCTTCGCCCACACTCACGGGCCTTTCCCCACCGGTCGCCTGGTCGCCCGCTACGGGGTGGACCCGGCGCCGGCCCTGCGTGAGCTGGAGCGAGAAGGGGCGCTGATCCGCGGCGAGCTCCTGCCGGGAGGGACCGAGCGCGAGTGGTGCGATGCCGACTCCCTGCGCCGCGTCCGCCGCGCCAGCCTCGCCCGCCTGCGGCGCGAGGTCGAGGCGGCCGATCGCACCGAGCTCGCTCGCTTCCTGCCGAGCTGGCAGAACGTCGACGCGCACCGCGCCGCCGGCGCCGGGCCGGACCGATTGCGCGAGGCGCTCGTCCCGCTGCAGGGCATCACCCTGACGCCAAAGGTCTGGGAGACCGACGTGCTGCCGCGACGCCTCGGCGGCTACTCACCCGTCTGGCTCGATGAGCTCTGCACCAGCGGCGAGGTGGTCTGGATCGGCGCCGGTGCCCTCGGTCGCAGCGACGGCCGCGTCGCCCTCTACTTCCGCGAGGACGTTCGCCTCGCCGGTCCGCCGCCCGCCAACGCCAAGCTGGAGCGCGCCGAGGGCGAGGTCCACGACGCGATCCGCGATCGTCTCACCGCCGGGCCGGACTTCTGGCTCGACCTGCTCGCCCAGCTCGGCGACTTCCCGGCCGAGGAACTCCACACCGCCCTCTGGGATCTGGCCTGGTCGGGAGAGGTGACCAACGATGCCTTCTCTCCCCTGCGGGCGCCGCGGTTGCGGGCGGTCCCATCGCAGGAACGGGGCGGCCGCCGCTTCGCCCGCCGGCGCTCCGCCGCCGGCCCTGCGGTTCAGGGCCGCTGGTCGCTGACCGCGCCGCTCTTCGCCAACGCCCCGGCGATCGGCCCCCGCCAGCGGGCCCAGGCCGAGCTGATGCTGGAGCGCTATGGGATCGTCACCCGCGAGACGGTCCTGGCCGAGGGGGTCCCCGGTGGGTTCTCCACGCTCTACCCCGAGCTGGGCAACCTAGAGTTGCTTGGCACCGCTCGCCGCGGCTACTTCATCGAGGGCCTCGGCGGCGCCCAGTTCGCCCTCCCCGGGGCAGTCGAGCGCCTGCGCTCGCTGCCCACGCCCCAGGGCGAGCACCTGCTGCTCGCCGCCACCGACCCCGCCAACCCCTACGGCGCCTCTCTGCCCTGGCCGAAGCTGGAGGGAGGCCGGCGCCCGGCCCGCGCTCCCGGTGCCCATCTCCTCCTCCGCGACGGCGAGCCGGTCGTTTTCGTCGAGCGCGGCGGCCGCGGCATCCTGCGCCTCGCCCAGCTGGATCAGCCCGCGCTGGCGGCGGCGATGGGGGCCCTGGCCGACGCAGTTTCCACCGGTCGGTTGCCCAAGCTCGGCATCGAGAAACTCGACGGGGAGCCGGTGATCGGCTCGGGCCACGAGGAGACCTTGTTGGGCGCCGGTTTCAGCCGCGGCCCGCGCAAGCTCACCGCTTCGGCCTGACGCGGCGCCGGCCGGCCGCTGTGATAATTGAGGAATGGCGGAGGGCGAGGAGACCGCGGTCGAGCTGCTGCGCAGTGTGCCGCTCTTCGCCGATCTCGAGGCGGGTGAGCTGGAGAACTTCTCACGGGTGGCCGTGCCGCGCTCCTTCCCTGCGGGCAGTCGTGTCTTCCACGAGGGCGACCACTCCGATGCCTGCTACATAGTGCGCGACGGCAGCTTCCGCGTCACCCGTGAGCACCCCGACGGGCGCGCCATCACCCTCGCCACTCTCGCTCCGGGCGACATCTTCGGTGAGCTGGCGATGCTCGACGGTGAGGTGCGATCGGCCAGCGTCGAGGCGCTCACCGACGGCGAGCTCCTGGCCCTGCCGGCCGGCGACGTGCGAGCGTTGCTGGCTCGCCACCCGGAGATCACCGTGAAGTTGGTCGGCGCCCTGGTGCGCCGCCTGCGCGCGGCCAACGAACGGATCTCCCGCCAGTCCTTTCAGACTGTCCCCAGCCGCGTCGCTGGGGTTCTCTCCCAGCTGGTCGCCGAGGAGGCGCCGCGCAACAGCGAGGAGGGGGGCGTGACGATCCGCATGAATCAGGCGGACCTGGCGCAGCTTGCGGGCACCTCCCGGGAGAGCGTCAGCCGATTCCTCGCCGATCTGGAGCGCGCCGGCGTCGTCCGCTCAGGCCGCGGCCGCGTCACCGTCCGCGACCCAACAAAGCTCGGCAACTACATCTATTGAGTCTCAGGCACGATCTGGCTCTACAGAGCGGGAAACGCCCCGCAGGAGCCCGCTGGGCCACGCCTGGCGATGGGGCTCACTGGCGCACGACTGGCGCACGGAAGAGCCAGAAGGGCTGTGATAAATCAAACACGGCTTTGAGGCCCAGTGCTCCTTGGAGTTCCAAAGCGCTGGCCACCGCCTGAGGGAGAATGTGCCCGAGGAGCATGACCAATCGACTTCGCAATGGCTGCGTCGCAGTCGTCACAGTTGCGCTACTTGCGACCACCACCCAAGCGCGAGCCTCCACCGGTGGCTATCCGTACTGGAGCTACGACGGGCCCGGCAGCAACCCGGCGACCTACACATGGACCGATGCCCACGGCAACGGGTTCTCCCCATTCGGTTACGCCTATCGCAACTGCACCGACTTCGTCGCCTGGAAGCTCAGCACAGCCGACCGCTTCGCTGGCTACCGGGGCCTGGGCAATGCATCGAGCTGGGCGGGCGCGGCGCGGACGCGTGGCTACCGCGTCGATCACACTCCCGCCCCCGGCGCGGTCGCCTGGTGGGGCTCGGAGCTGTTCCACGGTTTCGGCCATGTCGCCTGGGTGGTAAGCGTCGACGTCGGCTCGGCGGAGATCGCCGAGTACAACCACGAAGGGACCGGCAGGTTCGACATTCGCCGCATCCGGCCAAGCGCTGCAGACGCCTACATCCACTTCAAAGACATGCCGGCGCAGCTCGAAGAAGAAGACTTCTTCACGGCGCCGGGGGAGGGTGGCGCCTACCGGCTGGTCGGCGGCGCCCCGCTCTACGTCAGCGGCTGGTCGAACTTTGGCGGTCGCCATCCGGTCCTTCTGGTCGACCGCTCGCAATTTAACCTTCTCCGTGGCTCACCCGCGAACGGGACGTTCGTCACCGCCGCCGGCCACCCGTACCGGATTGCTGGGGGGGCACCAATCGCGATCGGCAGCTGGGCACGCATCGGGGGACATCGGTCGGCGACGCGCATCGACGCCACCGCGCTCGTCCACGCCGGCCAGGGAGGGCGTTGGAGCCACCTGCGGCGCTTTCCGCACAACCACACGATCCTCCGGGCCGGACCCGGCGGCCCCCTCTACTCGACGCGAGATGGCGTTCCCCTACCGATCGGCTCGCTTCCCGTCGGGCGCGCCGCGGTCATCGTCGACCCAGCAGCCATCGTCAACGCGGGTAGGCCCGGCATCTGGCGTTTTCTGCGTGCGCGCTCAGGCATACGCCACCCATCCGTTCGGGCAGCCGGGTGACGACCCTCGACGAAGGGAGAGGTAAACCGTGGGCAGCAAGGACTGACGTCAGTACAAACGACATACAACCCGCGGTATTGCGCAGCTCCATTGCCGGTCGCACGCCGCGAAGTAGGTTTCAGCTATGCGAACCCTTGTGTTTGTTCGGCCCGGCTTCTTAGAGTGGCGCGAGGCGGCCGATCCGATACTGAAAAGCGACCGAGAGGCTCTCGTGCGACCGCTTGCCGCCACCACCTGCGACCTGGATCAGCTCGTGATCCGCGGTGAGGCGCCCTTCGAGGGGCCGTTCTCGATCGGCCACGAGTGCGTGGCGGAGGTGGTCGAGTTCGGCGACGCGGTGTCGGGACTGGAGCTAGGGCAGCGCGTCGTCGTCACCTGGCACATCGCCTGCGGGGAGTGCGCGCAGTGCCGCGCGGGGTTGACGGCGCACTGTGGGGCGGTTCCCTATGGGGCGATGTTCGGGCTCCCGGTCGCCGGGGAGTGGGGCGGGCTGTTCTCTGACCTTGTGCGCATCCCGTTCGCGGAGTCGATGCTCGTGCCGCTCCCTGAAGACCTCGAACCCGGCGCGGTGGCGAGCGCGGGCGACAATCTGGCGCTTGCCCTGGAGTGCCTCGGTGCCCATCTCGAAGAGCGCCCGGGGGCGAAGGTGTTGATCCTCGGCTCGGGCAGCATCGGCCTCTACGCGGCCGAGTTCGCGGCAGCGCTCGGTGCCGCACGGGTGCTCTACGTCGACCGCGACCCGGGACGGCGCGAGCTGGCGCGCTCACTCGGCGCCGAGGTGACGGATCGACCGCCCGAGCGCAAGACGGGAGTGTTCGATATTGCGCTTGATGCCGCGATGGACGAGGAGTGGCTCCGCGCCGCCTTGGTGCTCCTGGAGCCCGAGGGTGTCTTTGAGTGTCCGAGCATCTACTTCAAGGAGTCGGTGGCATTGCCGCTCTTTCAGATGGCGATTCGCGGAGTGCGCTTCCACACTGGCCGCGGTAACGCGGGAGCCCATCTCCCACGACTGCTTGAGCTGATCGCCGACGGGGCCATCCGCCCCGAGCTCGTCGCGAGCGAGGTCCTTGACTGGGAGAGCGCAGCCGAGGCGCTGTCAGATCCCTCGCTCAAGCCCATTTTCGTCCGCGATTGAACGGGCCGGGCCAATCAGCTTCAGGTCCAGTAGCTCCCGCGGTCGGCAGTCACCGCGATCCCGGCAGTGCAGCCGCTTAGCGACGATAGGCTCGGCCACGCGGCCTGGCGGCGAGGACATCGATCACCAGGTCCGCATCTCGACGTCCAAAGATCACCCGCCACTTACCCACGCGCAACCGCCAAAGGCGCTCGCCACCCCGTAGGCGCTTGACGTCGCCCCCCGGAGCGCGCTGATCCCAGTGCGAATCCGCTCTCGATCCCTCCGGTCCAACTGGCGCAGCTACCTCAGCGCAGCGGGGCGGATCTCGATCCGCCACTCGCTAGGATTAGTCAGCGCTCAGCTCCGTCTCGGCCTTAGACCACGCCACGGCTGGCTCGCTTTGGGCGTCTCGCACGGCGACCAGATCATCCTCCGTCATCTCCTCATCGTCGAAGGGCGCCGCGTCGAGCTTGGCCGCGAGGGGATCCTGGGCTCGCCCAGTAGAATCGCCGCAGCTGGCTCGGCCGGGTCGAGCCACTCCTCGCCCAACCGGGCGGCCACCTCGGCCTCGGAATCGGGGCAGGTGAGCACATCCGCCCGGAGCCTTCCAGGAGCTTGACGCCCTCTCGGCCGGGTAAGTCGACATCTATGTGGCGCATCTACTGGCGCACGGGGCAGTCCCAGCCCCAGCGTTCTGGCATGGCAAGCCGAATCTCGCCGATCCGACGTCGCAACTACATCTACTGATTCTCGGGCACGACATGGCTCGAGAAAGCCGAAATCGCCCCGTTCGAACCCGCCGGGCTGCGCCTGGCGATTAGGCCGGCTGGCGCAAAACCGGCGCACGGAAGCCAGCCGACCTCTATTGCCGGGTGTCAATTCGATGCGCCCGATCTGCAATGAAGCGCCGTTGCGGATCTTCCATCGCATCTGGTCTCAAGAATTGTTCAACAACAAGGAGCGCAAGGTTTTGAGAGGGCCAAAAGGGCCCGCGAGTTGGTAGCGCCGCCAGCAAGACGCAGGGAGCTCACACCGACCGCAAGGCAGCCGCCGGCGCGAGCCGGGCAGCGCGCACCGCCGGATACAGGCCGGCGAGCGCGCCAAGCACCAAGGCGATCGCGACCCCACCGGCCACGGAGAGCGCTGGCACGACCACGGCCCAGCCCTGGGTCGAGGCATAGGCCGCCGTTGCCGCTGCGCCTAGCGCGATCCCCGTGGCGCCGCCGAGCAGGGACAACAGCACGGACTCGCCGAGGAACTGCACGCCGATGTGGGCTCGTGTTGCGCCGAGCGCTCGGCGCAGGCCGATCTCGGGACGGCGCTCGAGCACCGAGATGACCATCACGTTGGCGATCCCGACCCCCCCCACAAGGAGCGCCACGGCGCCGAGCCCGAGGAACAGGGCGGTCAGCGTGCCCTGGGCATCGGCGCGCGCCTGCAGCCCGCTCGAGGGCCGGCTGACCTGGGTCTGTTCGGGATACAGGGGATCCGCGGTGGCGGGCAAAAGCGCCGCCGCTTCGGGCACCCGTTCGGGGTCGGCGCGCACGTAGAGCGAGCTCGCGCTGCGGGTCGTGCCGAACAGTCGGTAGGCGATCGGGTAGCCGACCAGCGCGGCCCGTTCGATTTCGGGCGCCAGCGGCAGCTTGGCGAGGATGCCCCCCACTGTGAACCAGGTTTCCCCCAGATAGACCTGTACGGCAAGGCCGTTCACCCGCAGCCGATCGACCCCGAGGCGCTGAGCGGCGACCGCGCCGAGCACGACGAGGGGAAATTTTTCGTTGGCGGCATCGAGGAAGCGCCCCCGCGCCAGCTCGCCGCCGAGCGTTGCCAGCAGTGCCGGGTCGGCGGCGTCGACAGCAATACCCCCGGTTTCGGCAGCTTCGACGTAGGGGCTGCGCCGAACCGACGCGGAGGACACGGTTGTGACCGCCGCCGCGTTCTGCACGCTGGCCAGGTTGCGGACCGCCCGGTCGGCCGTCGCCGGGAGCTGGGCGGATTCGCCGAAGAAGGTCTGACCCGGGGCCACCGTGAGCAGGTTCGTCCCCAGCCGGTCGAGCTCTGCGACCAGGCCCGCCCGGCTGGAGTCTGAGATCCCGAGCACCGCGACCATCGCGGCGATGCCGATCGCCACGCCCAGGGCCGAGAGCGCGACGCGCAGCCGACGGGTGCGCAGTCCGGCGCTGGCTACGCGTATGGCGTCCAGGGGCAGCAGCCGGCTGCGAGCGGGCGCTTCACCGGTGCCGGCGCTCACGCCGGCACCGCCTGGAACTCGTCGCGGATCAGGTGCCCGTCGCGCATCTCCAACCGCCGCGGCAGTGCCGCGGCGATCTCGCGGTCGTGGGTGATCACCATCACCGTGGTCCCCTGCTTGTTCAGTCTGCCCAGCAGATCGAGGATCTCGGCCCCGCTCGCCGTATCCAGGTTGCCGGTCGGCTCGTCGGCGAGGACGATTGCCGGCGAGCTGATCAGCGCCCGGGCGATCGCCACGCGTTGGCGCTCACCGCCAGAGAGGAGCGCCGATCTGTGCATCGCGCGGTGTGCAAGTCCGACTCGCTCCAGCGACGCGCGGGCCGCGCGGCGGCGCTCGCCGGCGGGCGTGCCCGTGTAGAGCAGGCCGTCGGCCACGTTCTCCAGCGCGCTTTGGGCCTCGAGTAGATGGAACTGCTGGAAGACGAAGCCGATCTGCCGCGCGCGAAGCGCGGCGAGCAGGCCATCGGCGGCATCGGCGACGTCGGTGCCCGCGATCCTCACCAGGCCCCCGGTGGCACGCTCCAGGGTGCCGATGATGTGCAGGAGCGTCGACTTGCCCGACCCCGAAGGACCGACGATCGCGCACAGCTCACCCGCCTGAACGCTGAGGCTCACCCCGCACAGCGCCTCAACGCCCCCGGGATAGCGCTTGGTCACCCCACGCAGCTCGAGGACCGGCCCGGCGCTCATTCTCTCGGTTCGGTCACGGTCAGGCCGGGGTGGACACCCCGGCCTTCGATCTGCACGAAGCCGTCGACGAAGATGCCGGGGCTCACCGCCAGCTCCACCTGGTGGGTGCCTCTGAGTGCCTCAACCGCATAACCACCGCCGGCGGTGGCCACCAGCGCGGGGGCCGACACGGCGAGAACGCCGCGGCGAATGCTCTTCACCAGTTCGACGGTGACCGGCGCCTTGTCCAGACGCGCCACCCGATGATCGAGGGCCAGCGTCACCGTGAGGGTCGGTTCTTCGCCCCCTTCCCCACCTCCGCCTTCTTCGCCCCCGCCACCCTTTCCACTTTCAGCCGCTTCGGCGACCGTGCCCACGTTGGTGATCCGTCCGTTTACGACACTGCCGTTGGGCAGCGTCACCGGCGCCGCCTCGCCCACCTGGGCGAGCTCCTGCTGGCTGGCCTTCACCTTGAGCTGTACGAGCTGGCGGGTGGAGGTGGTGCTCAGCACCGCCACCGGCGCCGCGGCGCCTTCGCCGGAACCCCCGCCTGCATTTTTCCCGCTCGGCTTCTTGGCGGCCGGTTCATTGGATTCTGCGTTGTCCTTCGAGTCGGCGTCGGCGTCCGTCTTGTCGGAACCTGGTTCCTTGGTTTCAGGTTTCTTGCCGCTCGGTTCCTTGGACCCCGCATCGCCGGGGGGGTCCTCGCCGAGGGAGACGTGCAGGGCCGTGACCCGCCGCGCTCCGGGGGCAAATACCACCCGGCCGAGTTCGACCCTTCCGGTTTCCGGTAGGCCCTCGGAGCCTTGCCAGCGACGCACGGCTGCGGCGGTGGCTTCGCTGAATTCGCTGCGGTCGGAGATCGCGCCGGAGGGGTCGAATCCCAGGTCGATCAGGTTTTCGTTCAGCTCGGCCACATCGGGGCCGTCGCTGATCCCCTGTTTGAGGGTGCGATAGGCAGGCATCGACCCGTACATCAGCGCCACCGGCTCGTTGTCGATCCGAAACAGCGTCCCACCTCGGCTGATCACCCTGCCGACGCCGGGCAGCCAGGTGAAGGTCCCCGCCAGCCGGTCATACAGTTCAGAGGTGCCGCCGTAACCCAGCGTGCCTTCCACCTGGGTGTGTTCGACCAGCGTGCGGCGGGTGACCTTGGTCGTGGTGTCCCCCGGAGAGATCGCCGTCTGGGGTGTGGCCCGGCCGCTCGAGCCCGACCCCAGCGCCACGACAGCGGCCACCGCGACCCCCGCCGCCAGGAACGAGGTCGCCGCCAGCAGCCGTTTGCGCCGAGGCCGCCTTGGTCGCTCCTTTTCGCCTGGCGCGCTGGCGCGAGTGGCCTCGGAGCTGGAGATCACGGCGCCCGTTGGTCGGTCGGGGAAGAGTCCCACCCGCTCAGCCGCGGAGGTGCATTTCCGCGTTGTAGGCGCCGCCGCCGCGACCCTTCGCGAATGGGGGTGGGCCGCCTGGGCGGAACTTTGGGCCACCGCCGGGGAGATCTGATTGGCAGGCGCTCTGTGCCGCCCGGAAGGTTGCGCTGGAGGGATTGGGGCCGCCGGAACCTCCGGGGCCGCCCCTCAGTTTTATTTGGATTCCGCCACCGCCCGCTTTGGGGTCAGGGACATCAACCCCGTGGCTGCGCACGCAGCGGGCGAACTTAAGCGCCGCGTCCAGGTGAGCGATCTGTTCGGCGGGCGAGAGGTTCGGCGGAGCAGGCCGGTAGCGCTTGCAGGCGTTCTGGGCTGCTTCAAAGGACTTCCGCCCCCCGGCGCCGGTGACTTTGATCAAGCCGCCCGGAGACCCGCTCGGGGTGGAGGCGTTGATTCCGTGTTCGCGCAGGCAG
>DATLSM010000039.1:0-7593 GCA_035534175.1 Solirubrobacterales bacterium
ATCGTCGAGCTGGGCATGGTGCGCTCAATCGAGGTGGGTGAGGGCGGCCGGATTGAGATCGTCGTCTCCCTCACCACCGCCGGCTGCCCGATTCGCTCCCACTTCGAACAGGCAGTCGCCAAACAGGTCTCCGAGCTGGACGGGGTGACCGAGGTCGCGGTCAGCTTCGACGTCCTCTCAGAGGAGGAGAAGGGTAATCTCCAGCAGACGCTCGGGCGCGGCAAGCTGCCGCAGGGGGCGCTGGCTCAGGTCAAGAACGTGATCTGCGTCGCCTCCGGCAAGGGCGGCGTCGGAAAGTCCACGATGACGGCCAACCTGGCCGCCGCGCTGAACGCGGAAGGCCACCCCGCCGGAGCCCTCGACTGCGACGTGTACGGGTACTCGATCCCCCGCATGCTCGGCGTCGCCGGCAAACCTGACGTCAACGCCGAGCGAAAGATCCTGCCGATGGAGACCGCGAGCGGCGTCAAGGCGATGTCGATCGGCTTCTTCGTCGAGGAGAACGCCGCGGTGGTCTGGCGCGGCCCGATGCTCCACAAGGCGATCCAGCAGTTCCTTGAGGACGTCGCCTGGGGCGAGCTGGAGTACCTGCTGCTCGACCTGCCCCCGGGGACCGGCGACGTGTCGATGACGCTGGCGCAGCTCCTTCCCCAGGCCAAGTTCGCGATCGTCACCACGCCGCAGCCGGCGGCTCAGTCGGTGGCGCGACGGGGCGCCGAGATGGCGGCCAAATTCGATCTCGAGCTGCTCGGAGTGATCGAGAACATGTCCGGCTTCACCACGCCGGACGGCCAGCGTTTCACGATCTTCGGCGAGGGCGGTGGCCAGCTGCTCGCGGACGAGCTCGACATTCCGCTGCTGGGCAAGGTGCCGCTCTCCGAGGCTCTGCGCGTGCACGCCGACGCGGGCACGCCGCTGGTCACCGCCGACCCCGATGCCCCTGCTTCCCAGGCGATCCGCCAGGCCGCGCGCGGCATCCTGGCCGCCACCCCCCAGGAGCTGCCGGTCCTGCAGGCGATCCCCGGCGCGGCCGAACGACCCCCGGTGAGCGGCGTCCCGCTGCCGGTCGTCCAGTAGCCCCTACGAAGAAGAACGACGGCCCGTAGTAGACCACCGTTCGAAGCTCATGCCACTGGGCTGACTACGCCGCGCTTTTGCTCTTACATCAATTGTTTGGGCCGATTACGGTGAGCGCCGAGGTTTAGACCTGGCAGCGACTGCGTTCTCCGACTATCGCAATCCCTCGCCTCCGATCGCGATTAGACAGGATCGAAGCCGGGGCGGACTTTGAACGGATATCCGCGACCGCGAATCGCTTTTAGGCAATATATTGCTGCTTAACTCATTTAAACGTTGATATATTGTCGATATGGGTCCAATCACCCATTCACCACTGACAAAAGAAGCAGCACGGCTGCTCGGCGCCCGGATACGGCTGGGGCGCAATGAACGGCGCTGGACCCTGCGGCAACTGGCCGAGCGCGTCGGCATCACCGAAGGCACCCTGCGCAAGATCGAGCAAGGCAGCCTCAGCGTCAGCCTCGGCGCCGCGTTTGAGGCCGCAGTGCTGGTCGGCGTTCCCCTCTTTGACCAGGACCCCAATCGTCGCGCCCTGGAGGCGGGACGGGTCGAGGACCGTCTCGCCCTACTCCCCGCCCGGACCCGCGAGCCACGCCTGCCCAACAATGACTTCTGAGCCTCAACCCCAGGAGGCCTACGTCTGGGTATGGCTACCCGGGGCAAGGGACCCCGTGGTCGCCGGGCGCCTGGAGCCGGTCGGTCCGATCGTCAACTTCACCTACGCGCGCAGCTACCTCGCCCGCGAGGAGCGCATCTCCCTCTATGAGCCCGAGCTGCCGCTGGTCGAACGGGAGATCTCACCGCGAGCCGGCGAGATCGCAGGCTGCATAGCCGACGCCGGCCCCGATGCCTGGGGCCAGCGGGTGATCCTCAACCACCGGGTCGGCGAGGAGGCGGAAGACACCGCCGACCTCAGCTACCTCACCTACCTGCTCGACTCCGGCTCAGACCGGATCGGTGCGCTCGACTTCCAATCCTCCCCGGAGGACTACGTGCCGCGCAGCAAGGGCGAGGCGCAGCTTGCAGAGCTGAGCCAACTCGCAGAGTCAGCGCAGAAGGTCGAAGAAGGCGAGCCGCTCTCTGAGACCCTCGACCAAGCCCTTCTGCACGGAAGCTCCGTCGGTGGAGCCCGACCGAAGGCCCTGCTCCACAACGGGCCCCACCGCCTGATCGCCAAGTTCAGCTCGAGCACCGACAAATACGCAGTGGTCAAAGGCGAGTTCGCTTCGATGGAGCTCGCCCGCCGCGCCGGCATCGACGCTGCCAAGGTCGAACTGACCGAGGCGCTCGGCCGCGACGCACTGCTGATCGAGCGCTTCGACAGGCCGAAGGACGGGGGACGTCGCGCGGTCGTCTCCGCCCTGACGATGCTCGGGCTCGACGAGATGAGCGGCCGCTACGCCAGCTACGCCGACCTCGCCGACCTGATCCGCGCCATGTTCACTGAGCCGACCGAGACCCTGCGCGAGCTCTTTGCCCGAATCACCTTCAACATCCTCACCGGCAACAGCGACGATCACGCGCGCAACCACGCCGCATTCTGGGACGGCACCGAACTGACCCTGACCCCCGCCTATGACATCTGCCCGCAGCCGCGCGCGGGCGGCGAGACCTCGCAGGCGATGGCGATCGGTGCCGATGGCTGGAGGATGGGACAGGTTGCCGGCTGCGTCGAACGAGCGCAGACCTACAGGCTCTCCAAAGAGGAGGCGCGAGCGATCATCGATCGCCAGATTGAAGTGATCGAATCCCAATGGGACGAGGTCTGCGACCTAGCGAAGATGACGAGGGTCGATCGCAGCGGCTTCTGGAACCGCCAGTTCCTCAACCCCTACGCGCTCGAGGGGCACAACCGGCTCTGAGTTCGGTGTTTCCTCGCGCAGGGCGGCTACCCCTGGTAAGAAGCCAAGGGCGCGATAGCGACCCGAGCGAAGCGAGTGGGTTGACGGCGGCGGTTGGCGGCACCCCCTCTTCCAGTCATTCAATGATCCGCAACAAGGGTCTACGCGCACGGCCCGCAGCAGACGTACGGGTGCGGCTGCAAGGGCCGGGTGCCTAGACCTTGCTCTTGTAGTACTCGGCGTTGATCTCAGCGTATTTGGCCCACTCAGCCGGGAGCTGATCCTCGGCGAAGCAGGCGTCGACCGGGCAGGCCTCGACGCAGGCGTCGCAATCGATGCACTCGTCCGGGTCGATGTAGAGCATCTCGACCGAGTCGTAGTCGGGCTCGTCGGGGGTTGGATGGATGCAGTCGACCGGACAGACCTCGACACACGAGTTGTCCTTCTGGCCTATGCACGGCTCGGCGATGACGTATGTCATTCGAGGCTTTCTCCTAAGTCGTCTTTTCGGTGCGGAACGAGGGCTTCAGGCCCCCGCCGAAGCGCGGGCGCACATTTTAGGGATGGCGAGCGGGGGGCGGCGCTGTCGGCCCTGGCCAGAGGTTGATTCCGCCGCGCCGAGCCTGCTGCTTCCAAGGAATGAATGATGATCAGTTCAACCATCTAGGGTTCGCCGATTGGGCCCAGGAGCCGCGAACATCAGTGAGATCCGGCGATGCTGCTGCTGACCGGAGCGACCGGAAGCGTCGGCTCGCGGCTGCTACCGCTGCTCCTGGAGCAGGGCCTGGACGTGCGCTGCCTGGTGCGGGAGCCTCGGCGGCTGGGCGAGCGCCGGGTCGACGTGCAGATCGCGCTCGGCGACCTGGGCGAGATGTCGGATCCCTACCTGGTGAGGCAGGCGCTGCGGGGGGTCGACACCGTGGTCCACCTGGCAGCGACGATTCGCGACCAGCCGCCGAGGCGGATCGAGGAGCTGAACGGACTGGCGTCCGTCCGGCTGCTGCGAGCCGCCGAGCGCAGCGGAGCGGAGCGCTTCGTTTTCTTCAGCGCTCTGAACGCCTCCGCCGCCCAGCGCACCCGCTTCTTCCGCGCCAAGTGGCTGGCGGAGCGGGCGGTCCGCTCCTCTCCCCTGCAGACGACGGTCTTCGCCCCCTCGATCGTCTATGACCCCACCGACCCCTGGGTCACCCTGCTTCGCCGTTTCTCCTTCCTCCCGGTCCTTCCCGTGTCCGGCGGAGGCAAGGCCCGGTTTCAACCGATCTGGGCCAGGGACGCGGCCCACTGCGTGGTCAACGCGCTCAGTCGCGAGGCGCCGCCCCGCTGCGAGCTGGCCGGGCCGGAGACCTTGACCTACAACGAGATGTCAGACCTCGTGAGCCGCATAGCGGGCCGCCCTCGACCCCTGCTCCACATCCCCCTCCCCGTCGTCCGCGCTAGCCTGCTCGCCCTCCGCGACGGCTTCGGTGAGCGGGTCTTCGCCACCTGGGAGGAGGCCGAGCTGATGGAGGTGTCGATGCTCAGCGAGCGCGGCACCGCTGACGCCGAGGTGCTGGGGGTCAGGCCCAAGCGGATGAGCGAGGTGCTGAGCTAAAGAGGGCCCGGCATGCGCCGGGCCCTCTCGAAGACAACTCGCCTGTTGAGGCGAATTACATCATCCCGCCCATGTCAGGCATCCCGCCCGGCATGCCACCGCCGCTGTTCTCCTCCGGCGGTTCGGCGATCACAGCCTCGGTGACGAGGATGTTCTTGGCGATCGAAGCTGCATTCTGCAGCGCCGAGCGCGTGACCATGGTCGGGTCGATTACCCCCGCTTTGATCAGGTCGCCGTAGTCGCCGGTGGCCGCGTTGAGGCCTTCACCGGGCTTCAGGTCGCGGACCTTGTTGACGACTACCGAGCCCTCCAAACCGGAGTTCTCGGCGATCTGGCGGACCGGCTCCTCCAACGCTCGATGGATGATCCGTGCCCCCGTTTTCTCGTCCGGGTCCTCGAGCTTGTCGGGGTCCAGGGCTGATTGGGCGTTGAGCAGGGCGACACCGCCGCCCGGCACCACACCCTCCTCGAGGGCCGCCCGGGTCGCCTGAAGGGCGTCCTCGACGCGGTGCTTTTTCTCCTTCATCTCGGTCTCGGTCGCGGCGCCAACCTTGACCACCGCGACGCCGCCGGCCAGCTTGGCGAGACGCTCCTGGAGCTTCTCACGATCGAAATCGGAGTCGGTGTTCTCGATCTCCTGTTTGATCTGCTTGATCCGACCCTTGATGTCGTCGCCGTTGCCACTCCCGTCGATGATCGTCGTCGTGTCCTTGGAGACGACGACGCGACGGGCCTTGCCGAGCTGGGAGACCTGGGTGTTCTCCAGTTTGAGACCCATCTCCTCGGTGATCACCTCACCGCCGGTGAGGATCGCGATGTCCTCGAGCATCCGCTTGCGGCGGTCGCCGAAGCCGGGGGCCTTGACCGCGACGCCGGTGAAGGTGCCGCGCAGCTTGTTGACGACGAGCGTCGCCAAGCACTCACCCTCGACGTCCTCGGCCACAATCAGCAGCGGCTTGCCGCCCTGCATCACCTGCTCCAGGACCGGCAGGATGTCCCGCACCGAACCGATCTTCTGGTTGGCGATGAGAACGTAGGGGTCCTCCAGCACCGCCTCCATGCGGTCCTGATCAGTGACCATGTAGGGGGAGATGTAGCCCTTGTCGAACTGCATTCCCTCGGTGAACTCCAGCTCCATACCGAAGGTCTGGCCCTCCTCGACGTTGACGACTCCGTCTTTGCCGACTTTCTCGATCGCGTCGGCGATCACGTTGCCGATATCGTCGTCGGCGGCGGAGATGGCGGCGACGCGGGCGATCTGGTCCTTGCCCGCGACCTCCTTGGACTGCTTCTCGCGAAGGTTGTCGACGACCTCGTCGACGGCCTTCTCGATCCCGCGGCGCAGGGCCAGCGGGTTGGCACCGGCGGCCACGTTCTTAATGCCCTGGCGGACGATGATCTGCGCCAGCAGGGTCGCCGTCGTGGTGCCGTCACCAGCCACGTCGTTGGTCGCCGTGGCGACCTCGCGGACGAGCTGGGCGCCCTGGTTCTCGAAGACGTCCTCGACCTCAACCTCGCGGGCGATGGTGACGCCATCGTTGGTGATCGTCGGCGCGCCGAACTTCTTGTCGAGTACGACGTAGCGGCCTTTCGGGCCGAGGGTGACCTTGACGGCGTTGGCGACTGCATCGACGCCTGCCTGTAGGGACCCCCTGGCCTCCTCTGCGTACTTCAGCTCCTTGTGAGCCATCTGGATTCAGTCCTCCTTGTTCTAAGTCCTGTTGACGGGTCAGCCGAGCTTGGCTAGGACATCCGACTCGCGCAAGACGAGCAGATCGTCCCCCTCGACGGTGACCTCGGTGCCGCCATATTTGGAGTAGAGGACCTCGTCGCCATCGGCGACATCGAGCGGGCGGCGGCTGCCGTCCTCCTGGATCGCGCCGTCACCGACGGCGAGAACCTTGCCCTTCTGCGGCTTCTCCTTGGCCGTGTCGGGGAGGACGATGCCGCTCGCGGTCGTCTCCTCCTCATCGATCGGCTTGACGATTAGCCGGTCCCCGAGGGGCTTCAGCTTCATCCGTGTACCTCCGTTATAGGTCAGAAAGTTCGAACTGGATTTGGCACTCTCATCCTGAGAGTGCCAAGGAGTCGAAAGATAGCGACTCCGTGCCGCCGGAGTCCCCTCGGTCCCTCAGCTCAGTTGTGACGCGGGGTCTCGCCGTTGGTCAGGTGGGCCCCCGGCGACTCGACGATCTGGGAGAAGCGGATCACCGTGACCTTGTCGTCGGGAGAGATCGGGCGGCCGTAGATCTGCTCGAGGAAATTGGCGGTCTCCTCCAGGCGGCGGAACTCCGGGTTGTCGTGCTCGATGTCGCGTGGGGAGAGGTCGGCGACCCGCTTCACCTCGACGTCGTCGATCACCGCGGTGAAGATTTTCTCACGCGGACTGTGGCGAAAGCCGACCGTGACCCAGACCACCTGCCCCCGCTCATACTTGTTGCTCTTGTCGCCGAGGCGGATCGTCGCAGTCTTGCGACCGCGCTTCAGCTGGTCGATGAAGACCGCGGAGTAAAAGTTGAGCACGTAGGCGCCGCCCTTCATGGCGAAGCGAGAGTATCCGAACCGCTGCGCCATGCGTGAAGCGGGCCACCGCCAGCCGGGGCGAGCGGCGAGCGGTGGATGTAGTTGTGGCGCCGGGAATCCACGGCGTCGCCCTGCGTGCCAGAACCCCGGCGTAGGGTTGTGGCCCTGCGCCGGTAGATGGTCCGCACAGCCGTTGGCCTGCCGGCCAGGGGAAAGTCAAAGCCTGCGCCGGGATCCAGTCTGGTGGCGTTCAGGCTGCTGGGAATTCGTCGGCCCGCCCTCGTCGCCCATTCGGCATCTGGCCGAAGCTAGCCCAGGAGAAGCCGGAGGAGCTGGTAACAGCGGCTCGGGGCGGGAGAGGGTCCGCGCTTGACTGGCGAGCGCCTCCGCAGCGCGGAGCTGCCGCCAGATAGCTGCGTAGTGCATATGCATTTCGTTCCGTTGGAACCTCGCCGTTCCTCAGGCGGCGTGCCGGACGATCTCCTGGTAGCTGGTTGGCTCGTGGTGGGCGCTGAGGCCGAGCAGGGTCTGGAAGGCGGCGTGAGGGTTGCCGCGGCG
>DATLSM010000040.1:0-5126 GCA_035534175.1 Solirubrobacterales bacterium
ATCCCAAAGCCAGCAAAGCCAGAGCAAGGACTCCGAAGACTCCAGGACAGAAAATCCACTCCGGCCGACCAACAAGAGCTGTCCTGGCCTCCCAAGGAGCGTCCCTAAAACCCAAACCCCGAAGCCCGACACACTGGGAACTGGGCAGTTCGCCCGATGCAAACAGCCCCCGCGGCGGACAACGAAGGCGATGGTGGGAGTGACGAAGATCGGACGGCGGAACGCCAACTACTGGATCGAGGCGGTGGCCGAAGGCGGCGAGGACTACTACACGAAACCGGGCGAGGCGCCCGGGGAGTGGATGGGTGAGCTGGCCGTCGAGCTCGGCCTCGACGGCGAGGTCTACCGCGACGCCTACACCGCGATCCTCGCCGGCAAGCACCCGCTCACGGGCGAAGTGCTGGTGCGCCGACCCGAGCCGCGTGTCTTTACAGACGCCTCCGGTCGCGAGCGCCACCTCGAGCCGATCCTCGGCTACGACGTGCGCTTCGCCGCGCCGAAGTCGGTCTCCCTGCTCTACGCGGTCGGCTCCCCCGAGGTCCGCGCCGCGATCCTCCGCGCCCACGACGGAGCGGTCGCCGAGGGGGTCTCCTACCTGGAGCGCCACGCCTGCTTCGTGCAGCGGGGCGCGGGGGGCAAGACGATCGAGCCCGGGTCAGGCCTGGTCGCGATGGCCTTCCGCCACCGCTCCTCGCGCGCCGGGGATCCCGCTCTCCACACCCACCTGGTCACCGCCAACTTGACCCGGGCCGCAACTGATGGGCATTGGCTCAGCCTCGCCGCGCCGAAGGGCCGCACTCCCTTCTGGCGCCAGGCCAAGGCAGCGGGCTACGTCTACCAGGCGGCACTCCGGGCCAACGTCACCCGCGAGCTTGGACTGCAATGGCAGCCCGTCCACAACGGATACGCCGACCTCGCCAGCATCGAGCGTTCGGCGATCGAGCACTTCTCCCAGCGCCGGGCAGAGATCGTCGAGGCGATGGCCGAGCGGGGGGTGAGCTCCGCCGCGGCAGCCGAAGTCGCCGCCTACAGAACCCGTGACGCCAAGGACTACGGCGTTGACCCCGACACCCAGCGCTCGGAGTGGATCGCCCGCGCGGCGGAGTTCGACCTCACCCCGGACTCGATCGACGGGCTACTGCGCTCGGCCATCCGCCGCGAGCCCCGCCCGATCGGCCCAGCCGAGCTCGAGGGCGCCCTCGCCGAGCTCGAGACCACCCACTCCCACTTCGACCGCCGCGACCTGATCTGCGCGTTGGCCAACCAGCTCCCCGAGGGCGCCGACGCCGCTGCGCTCGATCGCTCGGTCGATGCGCTCCTGGTCAGCGAGCGAGTGATCGAGATCCACCGCGGAGCCGATGTGATCGACTCCACCTACTACACGACCCCGCGCCTCTGGGAGCTGGAGCAGCGATTCGTGAAGACGGCGAGCGAGGGCAAGAAGGCGGGCGCCGCGGTCGTCGATGAGGCGACCCTCGCCGCCGTCCTCGCGCGCCACAGCTACCTGAGCGCCGAGCAGGCCGAGATGGTTCGTCGCCTCACCACCGGCGGCGAGCGCATCGTGCCGGTCGCTGCGCTGCCGGGCTCGGGCAAGACCACCGCCCTCGCCGCAGCGCGTGAGGCATGGGTGGTTGCCGGGCACCCGGTGATCGGGGTCGCCACGGCGCGCAGCGCCTCGGGCGAGTTGAACGACGCCGGCGTTCCCGCCACCTCGATCACCGCGCTCCTGATTCGCACCACCGAGGCAACAGAGGCCGGCCACCGCCCGCTCGCCCCCGGCACCGCGATCGTGATGGACGAGTCGAGCACGACCTCGACCCCGCACGCCGCGGCCCTCGCCGAGCTGGCTGTTCACTGCGAGGGCAAGCTGGTGGCGATCGGCGACCCGCGCCAGATCGGGGCGGTCGGCCCCGGTGGTCTCTACGGGCACCTGACCAAGATGATCGAGCCGGCCCTCCTCACCGAGATCCGCCGCCAGCGCGACCCGCTCGACCGCCGCATCGTCGAGCTCGCCCACGAAGGCCGCGGCTCCGACGCCCTCGACCTCCTGCGCTCGCGCGAGCGGCTGGTGATAGCCGACACCCTGCCCGAGGCCCTTGACGCGCTGGTCCTCGACTGGCACGAGCGCTACGCCGCCGGCGAAGACGCGGTGATGATCGCCCGCCGCAGTCGTGACGTGGCCGAGCTGAACGCGAAGGCGCGCGAGGTCCTTGCCGCCGAGCGGGGGGTGGGGGAGGGGACTGTGACCGTCGCCGGGCGGGACTTCGCTCCCGGCGATCGCGTCCTCACCCGGATCAACACCCCCGAGGTGTCCAACCGCGAGCGTTGGGAGGTGATCGCGGTCGATCATGGGCGACATAGCGTCGACCTTCGCCGGGTTGGCGGCGACGAGCGCAGGGTGATCCTCGACCCCGACTATCTGCAGCGCCGCACCCCCTCTGGCGAGCCGGCGATCCAGCATGCCTACGCGCTCACCACCTACGCCACCGAGTCAAAGACCTTCGAGAGCGCCTTCGCCTTGCTCGACGCTGGAATCAGCCGCGAGGACTTTCTCGTCGCAGTCTCCCGCGCCCGCGGCGCGACGACCGCCTACGGCGTCGCAGCCTCGGAGCTGACCGATCCCGAGCTCGGCCCCGGCACCCGTGAGATCGAGGACTCAGCCCACGAGCTGCGAGCCGGCGCCGAGCGATCCGCTGGGGAGTTCGCCGCGGTCGAAGTCGCCGAGCGCAAGCGCCTCGAGGCGCAGCCGGCCTTCGAGCTGATCAAGCGGCGCACCGAGCTGGAGCGGCGCCTTGCCGACCAGGATGAGCCGACGCTACTCAGGCAGCGACTCGATGCCGTGGAGCGGCGGCTCGCCGCGGGCAACGCCCGCCTCGCCGAGCTGGCCGCGAAGCGCGAGGCGCTCTCAGCGGAGCGCCGTCCCGATCGCGGCGAACTGGCCCGGATCGAGAGCACCCAGCGCCTCTCCGCCCGCCAGCTCGGCTGGCTCGAGGACGAGCGCGACGGGCTCGCAGTAGAAGTCGCGATCGAGTCCCGCCGTCCCGCCGGGCTCACCGCCGATGAGCGCTCCGAACTGGCTTTGATCGGCGAGCGCCTCGAGCAGCTGCGTCGGCGCGAGGTGGCCGCCGAGCGGCTTCAGCCGTCCAAGCTGATCGAGGAGGCACTCGGCGCTCGCCCCGCCGACCCCATCAGAGCGGAGCTCTGGAATGAAGGCGTCGATCTGATCTACGCTTTCCGCCACCGGCATGGGGTGGCTTCGCGCGGTGCCGACCCGCTTGGTCCAAAGACCGGCGACGCGGAGCGAAGGGCGGCCGAGCTACAGCTGGCCCGCATCCAGCGGGGCCTCGGCCAGGAGCGGCCGCGAAGCGCCGAACGGTCCATCTCTATCGAGCGCTGAGGCATCGCGCGCGGCAGCCCGCTTGCTCCGCGACTGACAAACGGGACAATATTGGGACAACCACCGCGCGATGAGTTTGCGCCCTCTGTTCCCTTTGAAACATAAAACATACGATTTCCGGGTATTTTCTAGTGCGGCTGAATGGATTCGAACCATCACGCCCCGTTAGGGGCACAAGGCCCTCAACCTTGCGCGTCTACCAGTTCCGCCACAGCCGCCCGGGGGCGGTTGATTCTATTCGCCCTTGAATGCATCCGCCCCAGCCGCTAGCCTACGAACATCTGTTCGAGCGTTTTGATACCCGGCCTGCGGCGCGGTGAAAAGGAGAGAGCGTGGACCTTGATCTGACCAAGCGCCAGAAGGAGATCTTCGACTTCATCCGTCGCTACGCGGCCAAGACCGGCTACCCGCCGACCGTGCGCGAGATCGGCAAGGCGGTCGGGCTGCACTCCTCCTCCACCGTGCACGCTCATCTGGCCAACCTGGAGAAGATCGGGCTGCTGCGCCGCGACCCGGCCAAACCGCGGGCGATCGAGTTGCTCCTGGACCGGGCGAAGAAGACGATTCGGCCCGCTGGGGGCCTGCCGCTGGTCGGTCAGGTCGCCGCCGGAGAGCCGATCCTGGCGGAAGAGAACATCGAGGAATATCTGGAAATCCCCGACGTGATCGGGGGAGAGGATGGCGACTACATCCTCCAGGTGCGGGGGGAGAGCATGGTGGAAGCGGGAATCCTGGAGGGAGACTATGTGGTCGTCAGGCCGGCCGAGGATGCCCCCGACGGCGAGATCGTCGTCGCCCTGATCGGCGAGGAGGCGACCGTGAAGCGGATCTTCAAAGAATCCGACCACATCCGCCTGCAGCCCGAGAACCAGGCGATGGAGCCGATCCGCACGACCGAGGCCCGCGTCCTGGGCCGCGTGGTCGGCGTCTTTCGCAAGGTCTAGGGGGGGCTCGGGGGGCCAGATCGGTCCCTGGGACTTAAGGACGCCCGCGGTCTGGCGCCTTGCGAAGGGCCGTTGGAGGACTACCATTCAGGTAGCGGGCTGAGTGGCCGCGGGGGGAGAGAAAACCCCTCGAGGAAAGTCCGGACACCACAGAGCAGGGCGGTGGGTTACGCCCACCCGGGGAAACCCGCGGGAAAGTGCCACAGAAAGACACGGCCGATGGCGCGGCCGCACGTGAGCCGCGTACAGGCAAAGGTGAAATGGTGCGGTAAGAGCGCACCGGCGTCGCGGTAACGCGGCGGCCAGGCAAACCCCGCCCGGTGCAAGGCCAAGCAGGACCGATGACCCGGCTCGGCGAGGTCCAGGTAGGCCGCAGGTCGCCTCGGCGACCCCCTGGGGCGCCGCCCCAGGGAGACAGATGGCCGCTCACGACAGGATCCGGCTTACAGGTCCGCTAAGGGAGAGGCCCCCGCAAGGGGGCCTCTCCTAGGTGCCCCGGGCGTCCTCGTGCAGCACTTCCAACAGGGGCCATCGCCGCCGATGCCCAGGGCATGCCGAGCGTATGCAGACCCTGTTCACATAATTCTGTCTTAGCCTTTGCTAACCTGCCGCCAACTTCCGCTGAATCTCTGCCCACATATCGCAGAGAGCGGGGGACCCAAAAGTTGGGGCGAATCGCCGGCATCTGCCGCGTAGCGCAGCTCTTTCAGCGCGAGCCCGTCAGCTAACCCCGTAAGCGTCAGGAAAGAGAAATGCAGGCAGGCGAAGACCGCCGCGGGCGGCAA
>DATLSM010000041.1:0-5053 GCA_035534175.1 Solirubrobacterales bacterium
CGGTGTCAGCGAGGCCCTCTACCTGAGCGATCCCGACGGCAACGGGATCGAGCTCTACTGGGACCGGCCGAGGGAGGAGTGGCCCGAACCCCAACCCGACCAGAAGGTGGAGATGTACGTCCGGCCCCTCGACCTCCACGGGCTGCTCACCGAGCTGGACGGCTGAGCGGCGGCTGGGTCCTAAAGCGCGGGACTGGCGTCGGTGGCCCCGCTATGGAGTGTGCCGAGGCCCCGCCAGGATTCGACGCCCGCCCGACCGGACCAATGCTGCGCGTTGAAACGACTGCCCCCGCCGGTCGAGAGTGCCCTTTCGCTTCTAAAGACCCCGCTCCCGGCGCCCGATATCGGGTGCAGTGAGGAAATCGATGGAAAGGCAGGGGGAACTGCGGGCCCCCGGGCGGTCGCAGGCTCGTTCGGTCGGAGCGCTGCTGCTTGCCGCCGCCGGACTGGTCGTTCTCTCCCTCGTCCTGCCCCACCCGAGCGGGGGCAATACAGCCGCGCAGATCGTAATCGCCGCGGCGATGTGCATCGTCGGCCTGTTGTGTTGGGCCCTTGCCCCCAGGATCCCGACGGCAACCACCCACCTGATCCTCGCCACCACCGCGGCGCTCACCGGAGTGCTGATCTATGAGAGCGGCGTCGCTGCCGGCCAGTATGGATCGATCTTCGTCTGGGCGATGCTGATCGGCGCCTACTACTTCCCACGAAAAGTCGCCCTCGCCCATCTCCTCTGGCTGCTCGGGGTCTACGCGGTGACCCTGGTTGCGGTCGAAAGGACCGCCGGTTACTCGCCGCTGACCCGCTGGGTATTCACCGCCGTCTCGCTCTCGGTTGTGACGGTTCTGACAAACGCCGTAGTCGCTCGTCGTGCGAGGGCGGACCTGCGGGCACGGCACTTCTTCGATCTCTCTCGCGACATGCTTTGCACGGCCAATATGGACGGCTACTTTGTCGAGCTGAGCTCAGCCTGGGAGCAGAGCTTCGGCTACAGTGACGATGAGCTGCGCTCGGCTCCCTTCATCGACTTCGTGCACCCCGATGACCGCGAGCGAACCGAAGCCGAGACGGCGGAACTGTTCGAGGGCAGCGGGACGATCGGCTTTGAAAATCGCTACCTCGCCAAGGACGGCTCTTTGCGCTGGCTGCGCTGGAGCGCGACGCTGGCGTCCGGCGAGGCGCTGATCTACGCTCGCGCGACAGACGTGACGGAGCTGAAGCGAGTCGAGTCCGAACGGGAGGATCTCCTGGTCGAGGTCGAGGCGCTCGCCCGCAGCGACTCCCTCACCGGGCTGCCGAACCGCCGCGCGCTCGACGAACAGCTGCCCCACGAGATGGCCAGGGCTCGTCGCGGTGATTCGCCCCTTTGCCTCGCCATCCTCGACATCGACCACTTCAAGGCCTACAACGATGCCCACGGCCATCTCGCCGGTGACGTGCTGCTTCAGAAGTGCGCAATTGCATGGGACTCCGAGTTGAGGGGGGAGGATGGAATCGCCCGCTTTGGCGGTGAGGAGTTCGTCGTCCTCCTGCCTGACTGTCTCCCTGAGCAAGCAGCGATGATCCTCGAACGGCTGCGCGTGGCCACCCCAAATGAACAGACTTGCTCGGCTGGTCTTGCCTGCTGGGACTTTGGAGAGTCGATCGAGGATCTTCTCGGGCGCGCCGACGCCGCCCTTTACAGAGCCAAGGGCGAGGGGCGCGATCGCATGGTCTACTAGCCGTCCTTACCCCGAGCACGTCGCGCACCGCCTTGGCCCCGTCGAGCACCAGCGCGCTCTGCTCGGTGTCAAGGCCACGATCGAGGGGGTAAGCAAGCGGAGTGGCGCTTTGACACAACAGTCCGCCAAGACTCGACGGGAATCTACTCGGGGCGCCCACCTCACCCCGAGGAGGCCACTACTTTTTCTCGGTCGGCAACTTCCGGCTTGTCCTCAAGATGCGCCGAAACGATGTCACCACCGAGCCCGACGAACATGTGACCGACAAACACACGGTCAAGTCCTAATCCGCGAACGCTTCCTCGCCCCGAACAACAGCGAAATGGGCGAGTACGTCTGGACTTCCAGCCTCGCCCAGCCGGGAGACCCAGCGCGACGGCCCGAAGGCCGCCGCGCTCAGCCAGAGGTACGCTTACGGGGCGGTCACCGCCCACCGCCCGCCGTACTCGAAGTTTTCGCCTTCTCCGACGACGGCATAAAGCGCAAAGCCGAACAGGGATTGTGAAGCTTCATCGACTTCGATCTCCAGCGTGCCGTTATCGCGCCGCGTTTCATAGACACAGAGGTAGCCCGGCGCGGCTTTCGGTTTTTCACTACTGCCCGGGCATTCAGTTGTCGGCGCCCCTTTTTCGGCGATCTGGCCGACTTTCGGGGTGAAGCCCAGCGGTATTGGATACGAGGCGCTGGTCGCCTGGGTATATGAGGTGCCTCCCGTGGCCCTGGCGCCCGCCCAGGTGTACATCCCCCGCTCGGTCTGCCCGGATGGCAGCGCTTTGATCGCGAAGGCGGCTTCGCCTTTAGGGCCGATTTCTCCCCTCGGCCCAACTGCCCCGCGTTCGCCCTGCGCTCCGTTCAGCTTCGCTTGCGCGGCCTTGCTCAGTTTCGTTGGGGTTGTCGCTTCCTTCTTGATCTGCTTCTAGCCAACGCTGTTCTTCGGTAGCTGCGTGGCGGCGTAGGCGCCGCCTCCGAGGGCGACGAACAACGCAAGACATGAGATCACGTTGGCGAACGTCAACCTGCTTCGAAATGCTTTCATCCCCAACCTTTCAATAGTTGCGTAATTGGACCGAGCCAATGCACTTCCCACAGTTAACGCAAGGCAGCACGGACCTCCGCTGTCCGGCCTGCGGCGCATCTCCGGCTGGCCGCCGTCCTCAGACTCGCTACTGTGACTGGCCGCGTGCCGCGCTGAGCGGGCCTCGGGTGAGGCGGCTAGCGGCAACGCGGCGGCCCGAAGACCGCCGCGCCACTTCTGTTCTCCTTTGTCCGCCGCTACGAACCAGCAGCCCTAAAGGAGATGTTTCCGAGACCGACGAAGATTTCGTTGCCGGTTCGGAGCTGAACAGTTCGACTGCACCTTTTTCTGTCACGTCGATCGTTGTGTTGCCGGAACCGCCAGAGTGATAGACGACGAAAAACTCTTCTTCGGTGGGTCGGAAACCGGGTGGGAGCATGAAGTTGACCGCATCCGAGCCACTGCTGCGGCCCGCCTGGCCCTGGAGGTGGACGGTCCCGAACGGATCTTTCCAGAACCCAGGGCGCATTTCCGTTCCTCCGCGTCCCCAGCCAGCTTCAAACGGAACCTGCTGCGAAGTGAGCCTCGAGGATCCTTTGTTTGAGCGAGGGGCCAAACTGGGCCGGGGACGATCTTCGATCGCACCCGCACTCCGATCGCACCCGCACTCCGCTCACAGTCTGGTTCACCGCCTGCTGGCTGTTCGCCTCCCAGAAGGACGGGATCTCGGCGCTATCGCTGAAGCGCCAGCTCGAGATCGGCTCCTACCAGACGGCGTGGGCGATGCTGCACCGGATCCGCTCGGTGCTCGTCCGCCCGGGCCGCGAGCGCCTCGGCGGCACGGTCGAGGTCGACGAGACCACTTTCGGCGGCGAGGAGGCGGGGCTCGCCGGCGGGCGGGCGCGGGGCGAGAAGAAGATGCTGGTCGGCGTCGCGGTCGAGCGGACGGAGCCCAAGGGCTTCGGCCGCTGCCGCATGGCGCCGCTGCCCGACGTCTCGGCCTCCTCGCTGCGCGCGTTCCTCACCGCTAACGTCGAGCCCGGCGCGAGGGTGATCACCGACGGCTGGCAGCCATACCGCCCCGCGACCGAGGGCCTCTACGTCCACGAGCGCCTGCCCGGCGCCCAGCGAGCGCGGGCCCACGAGCTGCTCCCCGGCGTGCACAAGGTCTCCTCGCACGCCAAGCGCTGGTTGCTTGGCACCCACCAGGGCTCGGTGGACGCGGCTCACCTGCCCGCCTATCTCAACGAGTTCGCGTTCAGCTTCAACCGACGCCGGTCGCGCAGCCGCGGGCTCGTCTTCTACCGCGTGCTCGAGCTCGCCGTCGTGCATGAGCCGGTGCGCTACAGCGACCTCATCGCCAACACCCGGCCGAGCGGCTTGCCGCGCCGGCCGCCGGGCAGCCGCGGTCGCCCGCCGAGCCTGGAGCGGCCGCCCGTCGGTCGACCGTGGCGAGCCGCTGATTAGCTCCGGTTAAATGGATACCCCACTCCGGCCCTTCGCCGCTCGACCAGCCGGGATTAGGGGGACTGAACGCTTAGAAAGCGCCGGGATAAACCGGCCCGGAGAAAGGCATGGAAGAGTCCGACATCGAAGACGTAGCGAGTCACGGTGGCCCCGACCATGCGTTGGCGACCCGCGAGGGCGCAGCGAAGCGTTGGATTCGGGGTACGCGCAGGCCGGGATATTGAGCCGCGAAATCAGGGTTTTCGGGGTGCCGACGTCGTTAAGTGAGGCGGAAGGCAACATCGTTGGCGGCGCTATTCGCGAGCCGTCTGTGGACCCCGCGCGGTCGAAGAACCTGTGCATGTGCGGAATCTCCGGGTGCGAGAACCGGGAGGTCCCGTGGTTGCCCGTCCTTGTCGATGATGCCCCGTCCTGGATGGTTCGCGGGGTGGCATGTTGGCAGGGAACGGGCCGCGAGGGGAACGCTGAGGCGGTAAGCCCTCGATGAACGATCACGGGAAGTCAGACAGGCCCGTAGTACCTGCGAAGCCGTCGAACAAGGCCGCGCGAGCGGCGGCGGAGACGGTGGAGGAAAGGGGCCTGCCCGAGGGGAACACGGCCGGCAAAACGCGTCCCGGACACAGAGCCGGACAAGGCGTGTCAAGTGCGCTGGATCGTGTGCGTCGAGCAGCACAGAAGGACAAGGACGCGAGGTTCACCGCGCTCCTGCACCACGTCGACCTCGATCGCCTGCGGGCGGCCTACCGGGCGTTGAGCCCGAGGGCCGCCGCGGGGGTGGACGGGGTGACGTGGCAGTCATAC
The DNA here is from genome assembly GCA_035534175.1 of Solirubrobacterales bacterium. Classification (GTDB taxonomy): domain Bacteria; phylum Actinomycetota; class Thermoleophilia; order Solirubrobacterales; family 70-9; genus DATLSM01. The sequence goes on from DATLSM010000041.1 coordinate 5,002, forward strand.
GGACAGGATCTGGAGGTCAACCTCCGGGACCTGCACGCGCGGCTGCGCAGGG
>DATLSM010000042.1:0-3534 GCA_035534175.1 Solirubrobacterales bacterium
AAGGACTCGATGAGCCCTATCACCTGCTCGATGGCGACCAGGAGATGGAGATTGAGCTCATCGGCTCCAGCTCCGGCCGGCTCGGGCGCTTCCCTCGGGCGGCTGCGTGCGGCGAGCGCTTCTCGCAGCAGGAGCCGCACAACACCTGAGACCGGCAGCTCCAGCTCTTCGACGAGCGAGCGGACGCCGACCAGCTCGGCCTCGCTGAGCCGGACACAGAGGAGGTGGCGAGCGCTGGGGTGGGGCGTCTGTGCCCGGCTCACTCGGTGCCTCCAGCGAGCTCTCGAGCAACCAGTTCGATGGCGCCGGCCAGTCGCCTTCGGACGGCTCTGGTCAGCGTCTGCGGCGTGTCCTCGTGGCGCTCCAGCGCCTCGTGCAAAAGCAGCCTCAGGGCCGCTCCCTGGGAGATCGCGTAGAGGGCGCAGAGCGTGTCCACCGCGGTCCCTTCGGCCGGGCTCAGCTGGATCTCGTAGGTTCGTTGCTGACTGGCTGCGCCGGGGGACTCAGACACCGGTTCCCTCCCCCTTGACCGCCATCTCGCTCAGCGGCGTCGCCTCCCTGCGCAGCCAAGCGCAGATGGCTGCCCCCGCCAGCGGGATCGAGCTCCGGTCGCGGACAGTCGCGCCCAGGCCATCGATCTTCAGCCGGCAGACGGCGGGTCCACCTGCGCTGCCTTCGGCAAAGCCCCGATCGCTGGCCCGCAGCCGCTGGCACTCTCCGCCTGAGCCCCAGCCCTGGAGGTCCACGCTGGCCGCTGTTCCCGAGTAGCGCAGCGAGCATTGAGGGCGCATTTGGCTCCAGGTGGGGGCCACCCCCACAGAGACCCAGGCGCCCTGCAGCAGGATCGCCGCGGCCGCCGCGGTGGCCGCGAGCCGCACCGTTCGGCGAGTCCGGGCATGTTTCGCGTAGCGCTCTCGGACCTCTCGAACGAGCTCCCACGAGTTCGCCCGGTCAATTTGTCGAGGGTCCAAATGGGCGTGTTCGACCACGGAGTTCTTGTTCATGGCCTTTTTCCTCTACTGAGTCGTGGCTGGCTGCCAGGCGGCCAACAGAGTTGAGCCGTCGGTCGAGAGCGGTGTCACATCGCCGAGGGCGGTGACAAAGTAGACGTCGTGGCCGCCGTCACTTCGCAGCACGGTCGCCAGCCCCCGGCTCTCGTCGGAGCTGACGCTCAGGATCATCACCGGCCCGTGGGTGCTGACGAAGTTGATGATCTTGGACACACCGCCTGAAGTCACCTGCAGGTTGCCGTACACATCGGTGATCTGGCTGAGGGCCGGCCCGGAGTAGACGCGCTCGGCAGCGAACACGTTGCTGAGCTGGCGCTGCACCACCGCCTTGGTGTTCGGGTCGATGTCGAAGCCCGCATCTGAGACGGCGGGCTCGAAGTGGATGCCGGCGCGGGTCCACCAGAGCGCCGGGCCGGCGAAGTTGGCGCGGACGTTGACCGGCGGATACTCGGTCAGGTAGCCGACGACCTGGGACGAGGTGACGGTGCTGAGGTCAACCTCCCGGGCCGGATCGGGGTTCGACCCGATGGAGCCGATCAAGAGCCGGTAGGAGAACCGGGCGTTGTAGCCGGTGCCGATCTGCGTTGCAAGCACGGCGACGTAAGAGCCGCCATCGGGTGAGACGGCCAGCGCGGCGGCTCCCACCTTGTAGCTCCAGGTCACCTGGTGGCTGACCAGATCGACCAGGTAGAGGTCACCCGCCTGGCTGCGCGGGGCCCGCTGCTTATAGATGATCGAGGTACCGCTGCCGGTCCAGTACCAGTCGTCGACCAGCCCGCCGGTGTTGGTCAGCTGGACCGGCGCCGCGCCGAAGTCGGATTGGTAATAGACGTCGCCGCTCTTGAGGTAGGCGAAGCCACCATCGGGCACAGGCGGCAGCGGGCTGGTTGTGGGAGCAGGAGCGGGCGCCACCGCCGCCACCGCGGCTGCCGGTGCCGGCGGCTTCGCCTTTCCATTGATGACCCCGGGAACAACCGAGAGCAGGGCAGTGACGGCGATCGCTGTCGCAACCGTGAGCCGGAAGCGCCAGCGAGAGCTCGTGGAGGATCCTGTCGCTTTCGGCGGGAGATGAGCGTCTACCAAGCGCAGGATGTCGTCTTTGCGGGCCAGGATATGGTCGAGAGGGAAGATCGGAGCCACCGCCGCCGTCTGCTTGAAGAAGCGAAGCTCCGACTCGCTCTTACGACAGTAGGCGCAGTCTTCCAGGTGAGCTTCGAGCTCTTGTTGTTCGCCTCCTTCGAGCTTGCCCATCACAAGCTGCCAGATCCGCCAGCCCCGCTCCACGCAGCCGGCAGGCGCGCCCGGCCGCCGGCAGAGCAGTTCCACGCAGTTGTGCGCCAGACGATCGCGGCCGACCCGGACGCGCTCGTGAACCGCACGCGCGCTGACGCCCATGATCTCCCCCGCCTCGGCCCCGGTCAGGCGATCGCCATCGAAGAGCACGACTGCCGCCCGCTGCCCCTTGGGCAGCTTGTCGAGAGCCACCCGCACCAGGTGCTGCAGGCGCAGAGCCGGTTCGGCGGCGTCGACGACCTCCTCACCGACGGCCTCTTCCAGGATGCGGAAACGCACCGCCGTCTTCTTCGCCGCCAGTGCCATCCGCTTGGCGATCTTTCCGACGTAGGCCTTGGGGTGGCGAATCGTCCTTCCCTGGCGGCGATCGAGGAGGAGCTCCAGGCAAGCTTTCTGGGCGGCGTCCTGGGCATCCTCCTCGGAAGCCACAGTGCAGGCAGCCAGCAGAGCGGCGGGCAAGCAGACCTCGAGCAGCTCGTCCTCGGACAGATGGCTGGTATCGCTGGGGGCGACCTTCACGGACATGGCGACAATCCTTCACGCATTTCGACCGCTGTCATCACCCTCTTAGTGGGGTCGAGGTGGTCCCCAGTCCACGTTTTGATAGCGGGAATGTCGGGAGTCGAATTCAGGCCGCGGTGACGCGGACAAAAGTGGGCGCGAAAGGTGGCGGGGAGTGAGCATGCCCAGAAAAGAGCCTCCCACCGTCAAGGGCCCTAGGATTGCGACACAGATGGCCGCTTTGAGGGCGCGCCCGGGGGCGCCAGCAATTCGGTTTGACGCGAGGCTGGTCAAGACCGGCACCTCGATGATCCTGCGCCTGCCCGAGCAGGCGAGCGCAAGGCTGCCGTCGCGTGGGCAGGTGGCGGTGCTGGGAACCATCAACGGTCATGGCTTCGAGACGGTCCTCGAACCTGACGGCCAATTCGGCCACTGGATGAAGATCGACGGGAGGCTGCAGCAAACCGCTGCTCTGAGAGCGGGCGACACCGTGATGATCGAGATCGAGCCCCGCAAGGACTGGCCTGAGCCGAGGGTGCCACAGGACCTTGAGACCGCGCTGGCAGCGGCCCCAGCGGAGATCCAGGATCTATGGAGCGCTATCACGCCGATGGCGCGTTGGGAGTGGGTTCGCTGGGTCAATGCAACCCAAAACGCTGAGACGCGCAAACGGCGCGTCGAGGTGAGCATCTCGAAGATGAAGGGCGGAAAGCGGCGTCCCTGCTGCTTC
>DATLSM010000043.1:0-20117 GCA_035534175.1 Solirubrobacterales bacterium
GCAGCAGATCGAGGTCGGCGTCCATCGTGGCCCCCTTGGGTCGGCGGTGGTGGGTGAGTACCGCTGACTTCGATCTGCCTGCTTATGTCCCCTTCCCCGACGGCGCTGCTGCGTCCAACGCCGTGGCACTACTCATCTAGAGGTGACAAGGATGCGCCTGTGCGCGCACTTCCGCACACCCGCAACAACGGAGGCTTTCGGCGATCTCGACCCCGCCCAGCGACTCGAATATTCGGAAACCCAGAGGAATCCACGGAAGCGCTTCTGTGACCTCGGAGATATACCCACCACTGTGCGCAGCCGTGCGCAAGGACTCACCCCAGGGCGCAGGCAGGTGCCTCGACGCGGCTTGGCCGAACTTGATCGTTATTGCGGAGCCGGGGGCGACTTCCTCCGGTTTCAGGTGTTCTCGATCGTGGTCAAGAAGTCCTGAAATGCCTTGTGGGTGCGCACGGCATCGGCGGTTGCGTCGAGGTCCATGAGCAGTCCACGGATGACGGCAAGCACCACGGTGGCCAGCTCGGGCCGCCCGAGGCTGCGCATGCCCTCCTCGAGGGGCGCGAGCCAGTCGGTGGTCGCGGCGCGCCGGAATCCCGGCCACAGTGGCTCGCCTGCGGTGTCGTGCAGCCTGCCGAACATGCGCAGGTAGGGAAGGCCGGGGGGCCCGGTCATCGCGGACCATGCGTCGCTCAGGGTCGCCGGGTAGGGCTCCTCGGGTCGGACGCGCAGGAGGTCGGTGAAGACCTTGACTTGGCGCTGTCGGGCCTGTTCAAGGATCTCGCGGAGTAGCCCGTCGCGGGCTCCGAAGTGGTAGATCAGCATCCGACTCGAGGTACCCGCGGCGGACGCAAGCGGCCCGAGGCGGTCGGGGAGCCCGTTCTCGAGCGCGTAGTCGGTGCAGGGGTCGAGGAGCCGCTGCCTGATCTCCGGCTGGCGCTGCCTGCCCATTCCGTCATTTTTTCACGTAATAACTGGTACGTCTACTGTTGAACGACCGCTGATCGGAGCAAGACGAGGAGATTGCGATGAGAGTTGTTTTCGTGCATGGGGCATGTGTCAGGGACGGATCGTGGTGGTGGCACCGGACCGCCGAGTTGCTGGCCGAGAGGGATGTCGCCAGCGAGGCGCCTGCCCTGCCAAGCTGTGGCGAGACCGGCAAGACGCCCGATGCCCAAGGCCCGGGGCTGGTCGAGGACGTTGCTGCGGTCCGGGAGGTGCTGACGGCGGGCGAGGAGCTGACCGTCGTGGTCGCCCACAGCTACGGCGGCATCGTCACCGCGGAGGCAGCAGCGGGCATCGGCGCCGTGCGCCATCTGCTGCTTGTGTCGAGCTATCTGCCCGAGGTCGGGCAGAGTCTCTCCTCATTCGGCGGCGAGGAGCCCGCCCCGTTTCTCGACATCGATCCTGAGGGCGGGACCTTCACCGTCCGGCCAGACGCCCTGATCGAGCCGTTCCTCCAAGACTGCGATCCGGGGATCCAGCGACAGGCCTCGAACAAGACGGTCCGGCAGAGCCTGGCGATCCTCGAGTAGTCGGTGCAGGCAGCAGCCTGGCAGCAACTGGCGTCGACCTACCTGGTCTGCGCCGAGGACCGCGGCACGCCTGTCGACTTGCAACGCGAGTTCGCCGGTAGGGCAGGCAGCGTCGTGGAGCTCGACGCCGGCCACCACCCCTTCCTATCGCAGCCGGCCGCCGTTCGCGACCTGGTGCTGAGTCTGTGAAGGGGCCACAGAGAGTCGGCAGCAATCCAGTTGCTTCGAGGTGCTCCCGGGCGCCACTCGGTTCCCGGCCGGGCGGTCAAGTGGTCTCCTAGTTTTTTTTGGAAGCGCCAGTCGATACCCCACTGGACCTGCCCGAGCCCTCGCAGGCCCCGCCAGTCCTGGCGTCGCTCAGCACGACCTACCAGGCCGAAGGGAGCTACCTGCGGATACTGATCGCCGCCCTTGACAGCTCGCCCGTCGACGCTGTGGTGACGACAGGGGCGGGATATGACCCCGCCGACTTTGCTCCCCTGCCGGATAATGTCGTCGTTCGCCCCTACGTCCCGCATGGCCCGTTGCTCAATCGTGCGGCGCTGATGATCACGCACAGCGGCCACGGCAGCGTGATGGCGGCACTTGCCCACGGCGTGCCGCTTGTCTGCGTGCCGTTCGCTCGCGACCAGCGTGACATCGCGCTCCGCGCCGTGGCCACCGGTGCTGCGCTCAGGCTGCGCCCGGGCGGCCTGACCGCGCGGAAGCTCTCGCGAGCCATAGAGCAGGTTCTTGAGCGACCGGACTATCGGGAGGCAGCCCGAAGGATGCAGGCAAGCCTCGCTACCGAGGACGGTGCCGGCAAAGCGGCGGACGAGATCGCCGCTGTAGCAGTCATGTTAGGGAGATCTTCGACCAGATTTGTCTCGTTCGCCTCTTGATGTAGTTCGAAAAGATCGGCGGTGCCACCTACGGCTTCCAGCTTCAGGTGGAGAGCGTCACCGCAGGAACCGTCATCTACAACGCTGTCTGGGCGTACACGGAGCCCTAGCCTCGACCGCCACTTGGTCTGTCCTTCGGTCCCAGAAAAGAGAGCGGGTGCCGTGGTTGGAGAGGTCGCATCCGCGGGTGACGATTCGCCGGTTATGGCGAAGGTAACTTGGACTTCGTTGTCTGACCTGACCGAACGATCGCAGGTCCCGTTCTCGGCGAGAATAACGGGATGCCGCGCGACGGCGCAGTCGTCTATTGCTGCTCGGGGGCCTTGATGCGAGCCGTCCAATCCGCGCGATCGAAATCCGTTGGCTGCGTCTCCGCCAGAAAGTCCTCGAGAACGGCCACGAAGCGGCCCGGCTCCTCCAGTTGAGGGAAGTGACGCACCTCCTCGAAGATCTCCAGGCGGCTGCCGAGTACGCCTCGATGGGCCACCTCAGCGTGGCTGACCGGAATGATCGGGTCGTGGAGTCCCCAGACGATCAGTACCGGCAGGACCTGGGCCAGGTAGAGGCGTTCTGTCGCGCTCACTCGCTGTCCGCCTAGTCCCACCACAAAGCGCAGCGAGGCAAGAAAGGCGCGGCGGCGGCGGCGATCGGCGAGTGAGGAATACGCCCGTGCCATCTCGGCCTGATGCACCGCTCGCTTCCCCGCGCCGCCGCTCTTGGTCCTCTTGCCTCGCAGGCCCAGCGCGTTCGTCATGGCGAGATAGGGCCCTGCTCCAGGCAGTGCTCCCGACTTCAGCCTTGCGCTGACCTCGCGGCCGAGCCCGCCGCTTGAGACTAGGACCAGCCGCTCAACCACCTCGGGAAACTGGTAGGTGAACTGCATCGCGACCCCGCCTCCTAGCGAGTGCCCGATAACCGTGGCGCGTTCGTGGCCGCGCATCGTCAAGAGATCTCTCAGCACCGCCGCCATCCCCCCCGGCGAGTAATCTCCGCTACCAGCCCCGGAAGCACCGTGGCCTGGCAGGTCGACGGCGAGCACTGTGTGTCTCTTGGCGAGCGGCTCGATCACGGCCCGCCAGCTCTTCCAATCGCCGGCGATGCCGTGGATCAGCAGCAGCACCGGACCCCGCCCAGCTTCGACGTAGTTCACCGCGTGCCCGTGGACCAGGGCTGAGCTGCTCCTCCTATCACCCTCCATCTGGCGCATTATCCCGTGCCACCGTGGCCCGACCGCTGTCAGGCTTCAGCAGCGTGGCCAGGATTCGCACCAGGGTCGTCTTGCCGGCGCCGTTGGGGCCCAGCAGGGCAAGCACCCTGCCCTCCTCGGCAACCAGGTCGACCCCGGCGAGCGCCTGCGTTGACCCGAACCGCTTTGCCAGCGCCTCGACCTCGATCATCGGTTCAGTCATATCGGCGTGGCGACCCACCTCAGCCGCTCTCAGCGGAGCGCTCGCCTTCCTCTTTGTCTCTGCGTTGTACCGCGCTATCGCGACTTTGGTCGCGATAGCGCGCGGGCAGCGTCGCTTCGATAACGCTTCCAGCACCCGGGGCGCTCCTGACCTCCAGCGCACCTCCCGCCAGTGCCACCCGCTCGCGCATCCCCCGCAACCCGAAGCCGTCGGTCTCGCTGTCGGGGTCAAACCCGCGCCCCTCATCGGCGACACGCACCCTGATGCTCTCCCCGTCCTCGCTCACCTCGACAGTGGCGCGGTCGGTCTCGGCGTGTTTCGCCGCATTGTTGAGCGCCTCTTGGACCAGCCGGTAGACGGTATCCTCGGTCTGGCTGAGGAGACGGGTCTGGCGGCTGGAGTCAAAGGCGAGATTGGTCCGCAGCTCTACGGCCAACACCTCGCCCCACTTAAGTCGCTCGACCAGTGCTCCCAGCGCCGCCGCCAGCCCCAGCTCGTCGAGCGTCGGCGGGCGCAGGTCGGCGATCAACCTCCGCATCTCGGCGATCGTGTCGTCAACCTGCTCTATCGCCTTGGCCAGCAGCCCATCGCTATCGGCGCCGAGCGCCTTGCGCCGAGCAGTGGAGAGGAGGACGCGCAGGCCGGCAAGGCTCTGAAGTGACTCGTCGTGGAGCTCGCGAGCCCAGCGACCGCGCTCGCGCTCGGCCGCCTCGATGCTGCCTCGGACCTTGTCCTCGGCGACCGACTGCGCGGTTGCGACGGCGGTGGCGGCGCTTGCAGCGAAGCTTTCCAGGAGCTGTTGATCTTCGAGGCTGAATTCCTCGGCCCGTTCGTGATCGAAGGCATTGAGCACTCCAAGCGCGGCGCCTCTGTAGACCAGCGGGACGAATAGACCCGTCTGAGCGTGGATTCGGTCACCGAATGCGAAGTGCAAGTGGTCACTGACATTCGTGAGCCGTTCTGCCCTCCGAGTCGAGATCACGTGTCCGCTGATCGAGCGCTCAAGCTCGGCGCGCTCCCCGAGCAGACCTCGTGGGAGCTCCCCTGCAGCAGCGACGACGACCATATACTCGCCTTCACGCAGGAGGATCAGCATCGAGCGCGCTTTGATCAGCGCCCGCCCGCGCTTGACGATCATCTCCAGGATCCGGTCGAGGTTGGTCTCGCCGCCGACGGCGCGGGCTATCTCGGCGGTGGCCTCGAGGCTGCGGACGGCGCGCTCCATCTCATCGCGTTGACTCTCAACGCGGTGGTAGAGCCGCGCGTTTTCTACTGCTATCGCCGCCCAGCTGGCGAGGATCGACACCGATTGTTCGTCGGCCTCGTCGAAGTCGCCGCCCGCCTTCTCGGCCAGGTAGAGGTTGCCCCAGGCCTCGCCGCGGATCACGATCGGCACGCCGAGGAAGCTGGTCATTGGCGGGTGGCCGGGAGGGAACCCGTAGGAGCGGGGGTGATCGCCGACGTTTCGGAGTCGCAGCGGCTCGGGGTGCTCGATCAGCAGGCCGAGCACTCCGTGGCCGCGGGGCGGATTGCCGATTGCCCTCGTGGCCTCCTCGTCGATGCCCCGGGTGATAAAGCGCTCAAGCTTGCCGCGCTCGGAGTCGAGCACCCCCAGCGCCGCAAAACGCGCTCCGGTCAGCTCACGGGCAACTTCCAAGACGCGGCCGAATACCGCCTCGGGCTCGAGCTCGGCCATCAGGTTGCGGCCTACCTCGATCAGCTTGCGGAGCCGGGGCTCATCGAGCGCGCCACTTGGTTGAGAGTCCCTCGCCACCTCAGCTCCACCTTCGACTCATCGCCTGCCCTGCATGCTAGTGCGCCGGCTGCCGATTGGCCCGGGCAATCCCGACTGGACTGAGACAGTAATGGCCCCGCTGAGAGGAGCGGGAAAACACGGATGCTCCAAGCGGCACTGCACGCTTAGATGGGTGTATGAACCTGTACCGCGATGACGCTGAAGGCAAAGATAACCTGATCGCAATGCCCACCGCACACGCCTCCGAGGACTCGGGCGCAGACACGACGACGATTGTCCTCGCGGACGACCACACCGTCGTCCGCAGCGCTCTGCGGATGCTGCTCGAGGCTGAGCCCGACTTCGAGGTCCTCGCCGAGGCGGGCGACGCCGACACCGCCGTCCGCTACGTGCTCGGGCACAAGCCGACGGTGCTGATCCTCGATCTCAACATGCCGGGCCGCTCGAGCCTGGAGGCGTTGCCGGACATGCAGGAGGCCTCCCCTGCGACCGAGATCGTCGTCCTGACGATGCAAAACGAGCCGGCCTTCGCCCGCAAGGCGCTGCAGGCCGGGGTGCGCGGCTACGTGCTGAAGGATGCCGCCGACACGGAGCTGGTGCAGGCGGTGCGCAGCGCCGCCGCAGGCGACACCTACCTGCAACCGGCGCTTGGCGCGCGACTGGCATCCGAGCCGGACTCCGACCGCGCCGACGGCCTCAGCGAGCGCGAGCGCGAGGTGCTGCGCCTGATCGCGCTGGGACACACCAACGCGGAGATCGCCGAGCAGCTCTTCCTCAGCATCCGCACGGTGGAGAGCCACCGTGCCCACATCCTGCAGAAGCTGCGGCTCTCCAGCCGGGCTGAGCTGGTCCGCTACGCGCTCGAGTGCGGCATCGTCGAGACCTGAGGAAGGGGCCGGGCCGCCCGGCACGCGGCCGGCGGCCGGATCCTGACTCAGCGCGCCTGGCTGAGGAGGAGGCGCTGCTCGGCCGCGGCGACTAGGCGGCGGGCGCGGTCCACGGCGTCGATATTGACCGAGATCGCGTCGATCCCGGCCCGGACCAGGAGGTCCGCGTACTCGGAGTGGACCGAGGGCGCCTGCCCGCAGATAGAGGTCTGCAGGCCGAGCTTGCGGGCGCGGCGAAGCAGCTCGGCGATGTATTCGGTGACGGCGGGGTCGCGCTCGTCGAAGACCTCGGCGAGGAGCTCGGAGTCGCGATCGACGCCCAGCACGAGCTGGGTGAGGTCGTTGGAGCCGATCGAGATGCCGGAGATGCCGAGCTCGGCGTAGCGGCCGAGGTGGAACAGCACTGACGGCACCTCGGCCATGATCCAAAGCTCAAAGCCGGGCCGGGAGAGCAGCCCCGCGGCCTCCATCTCCTTGCGACAGGCGAGTACCTCGCGCGGGGTGCGCACGAACGGCAGCATCACGTGGAAGTTGTCGTGCCCGACGTCCCAGACGCGGGCGATCGCCTCCAGCTCCAAGCGCAGCAGGTCGGGCTCGCTCACGTAGCGCAGGGCGCCGCGGTAGCCGATCATCGGGTTGGCCTCCTGCGGCTCGAAGCGCTCGCCGCCCTGAAGGCCGCGGAACTCGTTGGTGCGGAAGTCGATCGTCCGGTAGGTGATCGGGCGCGGCGAGAAGGCGGCGGCGAACTCGGTCAGCGAGGCGGCCATCCGCTCGACGAACTTCTCGCCTTCTCCACGCTCCAGCAGCGCCCGCGGGTGGACCCCGTCGAGCGCCTCGACGACCATTAGCTCGGCGCGCAGCAGCCCGACCCCGTCGACGTCGAGGCCGGCGGCGCGCTGCAGCTGGGATGGCTCGGAGAGGTTGACGAGCAGCCTGGTGCCGGTAACCACGCCGGCCGCGGCGGCACCGCCGGACGGGCCCGGCCGCGCCGACGCCGCGGGGTCGGGCTCCGTGGCGCCCTCGGTGATCACCCCGCGGCCAGCATCGACGGTGATGAGCTCGCCGTCGCGCAGCACCCTGGTCGCCTCGGCGGTGCCGACCACACAGGGAATTCCCAGCTCGCGGGAGACGATCGCCGCGTGGCAGGTCATGCCACCCGCGTCGGTGACGATCGCCGCTGCCTTGCGCATCAGCGGCACCCAATCGGGAGCGGTCATGTGGGCGACCAAGACATCGCCCTCCGCCAGGGCCCCAGAGCCGTCGAGCGAGGCGACGATCCGCGCTGGCCCGGAGGCAGCGCCGGGCGCCGCGCCGAGCCCGCGGACCAGCTCGGCACCGCGCTCGGCCTGCGGCTCGGGGAGGGCCTGGCCGCCCGCGGCGGTGACCGGACGCGACTGGAGCATCCAGACTGTGCCCGAACGGTCGATCGCCCACTCGGTGTCCTGGGGGGCGCCGTAGTGGGCCTCGATGCGGACGCCCAGCTCGGCGACTCGTCTCACCTCCTCGTCGTCGAGCACCGGCTGCTCGGCCTCGCGCTCTCCCAGCTCGCGGGTGGCGGTGCCGCCGCCCGCGATCGCCTCGATCGCCAACTCCTTGTGACGCACTTCACGGCGCTCGATCGCCAGCCGGTTCTTGCCGATGACGTAGCGGTCCGGCGAGACCGAGCCGGAGACGACCGACTCGCCGAGGCCGAATGCGCCCTCAATCACCAGCCTGTCCGTTGCCCCGGAGGCGGGGTCGATCGTGAACATCACCCCGGCGCAGGTCGCCTCGACCTGGCGTTGGACGACGACCGCGATGTCCATGTCCGCCTGGCCGAAGCCGCGCTTTGAGCGGTAATAGATCGTGCGGGCGCCAAACAGGGAAGACCAGCAGCGACGCACGGCGTCAAGCACGGCCTCGGCGCCGCGCACGTTGAGGATCGTCTCGTTCATGCCTGCGAAGGAGGCCGACTCGGTGTCCTCCGCAGTGGCGGAGGAGCGCACCGCGACCGCGGTCTGCGGGTCGCTCTCGGCCAGCCGGCCGTAGGCCGTGCAGATCGCTGCAGAGAGCCACTCGGGCAGCGGCTCCTGCTCGACAATCGACCGCACCTCCGTCGCCGAGCGCTCCAGCGCGGCAGTGTCCTCGACGTCGACGCCGGCAAGACGCGCCGCGATCCGCTCGCGCAGGCCGCCCGCGGCGACGAAGGCCGCGTAGGCGGGGGCGCCGATGACGAAGCCGGGCGGGACGGGGAAGCCGGCGGCGCTCAGCTCGCCGAGGTTCGCCCCCTTGCCACCGGCGTAGGCAACGTCGGCCCGGGACAGGCCCTCGAAGCCGCGGACCGCATCGGCGGCCGCCGCGCCAGGGCTCGCTACGGCCGCGGCTTCGGCTGTGGGAAAGGGAGGCTCGGTTGCCGGCAGGGATCCGCTATCGGCCATCCCCTCGACTCTATGGCGACGGGAGCGGGCCGGCATCCGCGCAGAGCACCGCACGTGAACTGCGGGCATCTACTGACGTAAGCCGTATTTCCTGCAGACGAAATCCGGCTTGGCCGTCCGTAACGTTGGCGAAGTGCCATCGCCGCAGCCGATGGCGGAAATCGCCGAACTTTGTCAGGAGGCTCAGATGAAAGCTCTCGTCTATCACGGTCCCGCTCAGCGGGGTTGGGACACCGTCGACGATCCCGGGATTGCCGATCCAACGGACATCGTCGTGCGCATCGACACCTCGACGATCTGCGGCACCGACCTCCACATCCTCAAGGGCGACGTCCCCGAGACCACGCCAGGCACGGTCCTCGGCCACGAGGCGGTCGGGACCGTGGTTGAGGTCGGCGGCAACGTGGCCACCGTCTCTGAGGGCGACCGCGTGCTGATGTCCTGCGTTAGCGCCTGCGGGCGCTGTCGCTACTGCAAGGAGGGCCAATACGGCCAGTGCCTCGGCGGCGGCGGCTGGATCTTCGGGCACCTGATCGACGGGCTGCAAGCCGAGTATGCGCGGGTGCCGTTCGCCGATAACTCCGTCTACCGCGTTCCCGACCAGCTCAGCGACGAGCAGGTCCTCTTCTTGGCCGACATCTTGCCCACCGCCTATGAGGTCGGTGTGCTCAACGGAATGGTGCGACCCGGTGACACGGTGGCGATTGTCGGCGCCGGCCCGATCGGGCTCGCCGCGATCCTGACGGCGCGGCTATATACCCCGGGACGGATCGTCGCGATCGACCTGGCGGATGCCAGACTCAATCGGGCGCGCCAATTCGGCGCCGACACGACGATCAACAACGGAGACGAGGACGCGCGTGCGAAGGTCATGGAGTTGACCGACGGCCTCGGCGCCGATGTCGCGATCGAGGCGGTCGGCGTCCCCGACACGTTTGAGCTGGCGGCGGAGCTGATCCGCCCCGGCGGTCACGTCGCCAACGTAGGCGTGCACGGGCATTCCGCCACCCTCCATCTAGAGACACTCTGGATCCGAAACGTGACGGTGACGACCGGGCTCGTCAACACCCGCACGATCCCCCAGCTCATGCAGCTGATCGCCAAGGGCCGTCTCGACCCGAGTGCCTTCGCGACCCACCGCTTCGAGCTCGCCGACACGATGGCGGCCTACGACACATTCGCCGACGCGGCGTCCACCGACGCCCTCAAGGTGGTGCTCAGCGGCGCAAGGGCGGCTCAGAGTTCAGGCAGCGATGTCGCGGCTAGCGTGGTCGCCTGATCGCCGCCGCGCCCCGGCTCGGCTTCCTCGGGCTGCGGCGCGTAGCGCTCTGAGAATGGGACGCGACTGAGCACCGCAGCCCCGAGGACCGCGGCGAGCACGCAGGCGAGCCCCCCGACCGCGAGCCCGAAGCGCGGGCCGATGTACTGGCTGACGGCGCCGAGGATCGGGCCGCCGATGGGGGTGCTGCCGAGGAAGGTGACCGACCACAGCGCCATCACTCGGCCGCGGAGACGGGGATCGCTGCTCAGCTGCAGGGTGCTGTTGCCGGTGGCGAGGAAGGACGTGCTGGCAAAGCCGACGATCGGCAGAACGGCCAGCTCCACCCCCAGCGAGGGCGCCAGTGCCGCAGCAATGATTGCGACTCCGAAGCCGGCCGCCGCGACGGTGAGGGGGAGCAGGCCGGTCCTCTCGCGAGTCGCCACGTAGAGCCCACCCGCGATCGCCCCGACTGCCATCGCGGCTGTCATGAAGCCGTAGGTCTCCGCACCCCCGTGCAGGGTGACTCGGGCAAGCAGCGGCAGCACGACCTGGAACTCGTAGGCAAGGGTGCCGATCAGGGCCATCATCAGGAGCGGCACCAAGAGGCCAACGGTCGCTCGCACGTAGCGAAACCCTTCGCGCAGCTGGCCCCGCTCGCGAGACACCGGTTCGGTCGGGCGCAGGTCGGAGACGTGCATCAGGGAGAGGGCGGTCAGCACCGCGATGAAGCTCCCCGCGTTGATCAGGAAGCAGATGCCGACGCCCACCGTGGCGATCAACCCACCGGCCATCGCCGGCCCCACGGCCCGCGAGGCGTTGACCATCGCACTGTTGAGGCTGACCGCGTTCTGGACCCGGCCTTCACCTACCATCTCCATCACGAAGGACTGCCTGGCAGGGTTATCGAGCGAGTTGACGCAGCCGAACAGCGCGGCGATCGCGAAGATCATCCAGAGCTGGACGGTGTGCGTCACGGTCAGCACCCCCAGCAGCAGAGCGAGCAGCGCCATGGCCGTCTGCGTGGCGAGGAGCAGGCGTCGCTTGTTGAGCCGGTCGACCATCAAGCCGGCGTAGGCGCCTAGCAGCAACACCGGTAGGAACTGCGCCGCCACCACCAGGCCGAGCATGGTGCCCGACCCGGTGATCTCCAGCACCAGCCAGACGAGCGCGACCGATTGCATCCAGGTCCCGATCAGGCTGATCGCCTGGCCGGTGAAGTAGAGGCGGAAGTTCTCCACGCGCAGGGCGGCGAATAGCCCCGCCGATCGCCCAGGGAGGGTCCCCTGCGTCTGCCCGTGGCGTCTCATTGGGCAACCATCGCAGGGACGTCGCAGGGACCGCCGTCGCTGACGCCGCGGGAAAACCCGCAGCCATCCTGCGCGTCTACCCGGATGGATGCGGCGCGGCTTGGTGGTGAACTCCCGCCGGTTCCGATTCATTCACAAGATACGAGTCAGGAGAAGGCGATGGCGACGATCGAGAAGACACAGGCATTCGAGGCTCCTGGTCGGCCAGGCAGTCCGGTCGAGCTAAAGGAGCGCTACGACAACTTCATTGGCGGCGGCTGGGTCACCCCGAGCGCTGGCGCTATCGGGACGACCTGACGCCCGTGACGGGGGAACCCTTCAGCAACGTCGCCAACTCGACTTCAGCCGACATCGAGTTGGCGCTGGACGCCGCCCATGCCGCCAAGGACGCCTGGGGAGCGACCTCCCCCGCGGAACGAGCCGAGGTCCTCAACGCGATGGCCGATGCGATCGAGGAGAACCTGCAGATGCTGGCGATTGCCGAGAGCTGGTACAACGTCAAGCCGGTCCGCGAGACCCTCGCCGCCGACATCCTCTTGGTGATCGACCACCTGCGCTATTTCGCCGGCGCTGTCCGCGCCGAGGAGGGCCCGATCTCGGAGGTCGACAAGGACACCGTCGCCTACCACTTCCACCAGCCGCTGGGAGTCGTGTTTGGCGAGGGTCGTAAGGAACTCAGTCCTGCCAGCAGCGCCAGAGAACGCGCAGCCAGGCGCGCCCCAGGACCCGGATCGCAGGCGATCGGGGAAAAGCCGAACCCAGTACCGGGAAATACCCCGATGACTCGCCCCGCAAAGGCGTAGAGAATGGCCTCAAAGCGATGTCCTTTATCGAGTCAGACAGCCACATAGGTGACTTCGTCGATCGGCGAGACGCCGGGCGCCAGCTAGCCGACCATCTGCTCTCGCTAGCGGACGAGCACCCCGTCGTTGTGGCGCTTCCCCGTGGCGGTGTCCCGGTTGCGAGGGAGGTCGCGATGGCGCTTGGCGCACCGCTGGAGATCCTCGCCGTCCGCAAGCTCGGCGCCCCGCACAACCCCGAGTACGGAATCGGTGCCCTCGTCGAGGACGGGACCCGCCTAATCGACGCCGAGGCGGTCGCGGTGCTGGGAATTACCGGAGGCGTCCTCGACTCGATCATCGCCCGCGAGACGGCCGAGCTTCGCCGTCGCGTGGACGCTTACCGCGACGATTGCCGACCTCTTGAGCTAAAGGATCGAACAATTATTGTCGTCGACGATGGCGTCGCGACCGGAGTCACAGATACGGCTGCGCTTCGCGCGCTGCGACATCGAGAACCGCGGCGGCTGATCCTTGCGGTTCCGGTTTGCGCGGCGGACACGTTCCGGCGGTTGCGCGGAGAGGCGGACGGGATCGTCTGCCTGCTCGTCCCGCCGCTGCTGCATGGAGTTGGCAAGTACTACCAGGACTTCTCGCAGGTCTCCGACGAGGACGTCGTGTCGGTGTTGGGGGAATTCCACATTGCTGCCGCCTGAAGCGCAGCCGGCGCATCGCTGCGTTTCTTGGAGAACACACCCATGAGCCGGGGCAGCATCCGCATCGGCCGCCTCGCCGGCAGTCGTTGTCCCTGGGGAGCATCAGTGAGCACCTCTCCCACGCCAGCTCCGTCCCGGTCCTGATCGTTCACGGGGATAATGGGATGTTGTCGCCTGATAGTTAGCGCGGGTTCGAGGAGTCATTTCCCTACAGTTGCCAGTAGTGACCGATGTGCGCTGCGGCGCGGGAGGTGAGCAGCGCCTCGGGCGCGGCGGACGTTGCATTCCCCTCGCCGCCAAGCGAGGCCAGCGTCTCCGCAACGCACTCGGCCAGCGCGGCCGTGTCATAGCCGCCCTCCAGCACCGCCCCCACCGGCGCGCCCAGGCCCGCAGCCATGTCACGGACGTGGCGCGCTATCTCTGCAAAGGACCCGGTCTTCAGGCGGCAGTCCGCGAGCGGGTCCTCCAGATGGCCATCGAAGCCGGCGGAGATCAAGACCAGGTCCGGTCGGAACTCGATCGCCGCCGGAACCACAATGTGCTCGAGCAGCGAGAGCCACAGCTCCTCTTCGGAGCCGGCCGGCACGGGCAGGTTGATCGTGAAGCCCTCTCCGGGTCCCGAGCCGACATCAGAAATGGCGCCGGTGCCAGGAAAGATGCCCGACTGGTGGATGCTCGCGAAGAGCACGTCGGAGCGGTGCCGGAAGGCCTCGGCAGTGCCATTGCCGTGGTGCACGTCCCAATCGAAGATGAACACGCGCTCGACACCCAGCTCCCGGATCGCCAGTTCTGCGGCGATGGCGACATTGTTAAAGAGGCAGAAGCCCATCGCCCGATCGGGCTCGGCATGGTGGCCGGAGGGTCGCACCGCGCAGAACCCGACCCCGCCTTCGCCGGCCAGCAGCGCGCTGGTCATCGCGCAGGCCCCACCGGCGGCGTGCAGTGCAGCGCGGTAGGAAGCCTCGCCGACGAAGGTGTCGACGTCGATAGCGCCGCCGCCGGCCAAGCATAGGTCCCGGATCGCCTCCACATGGCGGCGGGTGTGAAGCAGCTCCAGCTGGGCGTCCTCGGCCGCCGGCGCCTCGCGCAGCTCCCACCCGAGCCAGTCGCGCGTGGCCAGTGCCCGCTCGATCGCGACCAGCCGCTCGGGTGTGTCGGGATGTTGGGGCATGTGCGCCCGCGGGTCGTGCTCGAGGCAGGCGGGGTGGCTGAAGTGGAGTGCCGGTCTCGCTGCGGCTGCCCCCCCTGGATCGTTTGACATCCCTCGACTGTACGCCGCGAAAGCGGACTACCATCGCCCGGGTGGGCGCTGTGTACCCCACCCATCTGGAGGTCGACGTCGTCCTGCGCGATGGCTCGACCGTCCATCTTCGCCCAGTGAGTGCCACTGACGAGGGCGCCCTGCTGGAGCTCTTCGAGGGGCTCGGCCCGGATTCGCGGATGTTCCGCTTCTTCTCGGCGGCCACCGACCTCAAATACACGGCGCGCTTGATGGCCGACGTCGACTACGAAGGCCGCTACGGTCTGGTGGCGAGCCGCGGTGAGGACGGGCGCCTGGTCGGGCACGGAATCTACATAAAGACCTCTAGCGGAAGGGCCGAAGTGGCCTTCGCGATCGCCGATGAGATGCAGGGGCTCGGGCTGGCCACGCTACTCCTCGCTCACCTCGCCGAGGCCGCCCACGCCAACGGCGTCGCTGTCTTCTTTGCCGAGGTGCTGCCACAGAATCACCGCATGATCGAGGTCTTCAGGGAGAGCGGCTTCCCGGTCGAGACCTCCTCGGCCCCCGGTGCGATCCGGGCGGAGTTCCCGACCTCTTTCTCGCCCGAGGCGGTGCGACACTTTGAGGAGCGCGACCGGCTCGCAGCCGCGGCTGCGGTGCGCCACTTCCTGGAGCCGCAGACCGTCGCCGTGATCGGCGCCTCGCGCCGTCGCGGCACGGTCGGTGGGGAGATCTTCCACAATCTGCTCGAGTCGGGGTTTGACGGCATCGTCCACCCGGTCAACCCCGCGACCGATGTCGTGCAGGCGGTACGCGCCTACCGCAGCGTCGCCGAGGTTCCCGGCGAGGTGGACCTCGCGGTGGTTGCCGTACCGGCTCGCTCGGCGCTCACCGTGGCGCGCGAATGCGCGGCGAAGCGGGTTCGCGCTTTGACGGTGATATCCGCCGGCTTCGCCGAGGTCGGGGGGGAGGGCGCCGAGCTTCAGCGTGAGCTGGTCGAGGTCTGCCGCAACGCCGGGATGCGACTGATCGGACCCAACTGTCTGGGCGTCCTCAACATGGCCGATGGCTCGCGGCTCAACGCGACCTTCGCTCCTGCCGCACCTCCGCCCGGCAACGTCGGCTTCGTCACCCAGAGCGGGGCGCTGGGCCTGGCGCTGATCGAGCTGGCCACCGACCGCGGCCTCGGCGTCTCCTCGTTCGCCTCGATCGGCAACCGCGCCGACATCAGCGCCAACGACTTCCTCGAGTACTGGGAGGGCGACCAGGCCACTGACGTAGCGCTGCTCTACATCGAGTCGTTCAGCGACCCGCGGCGCTTCGCTCGCCTGGCGCGGAGGATCGGGCGGGAGAAGCCGATCGCCGTCGTCAAGAGCGGCCGCTCCGTATCCGGTGAGCGGGCGACCAGCTCCCACACCGGGGCGCTGCTCTCGGCTTCCGACGTCACCGTCGACGCGCTCTTCGAGCAGGCGGGCGTGATCCGCACCGAGACGCTCGCCGAGCTGCTCGACGTCGCCTCCCTGCTCGGCAGCCAGCCGCTCCCGCTGGGGCCCCGGGTCGGGATCGTGACCAATGCCGGCGGGCCGGGGATCATGTGCGCGGACGCCTGCGAGGCGGCCGGTCTCGAGGTGCCGGAGCTGCCGGAGCCCGTCCGTGAGGCCCTGCGCGGGTTCCTCGCCCCCGAGGCCTCTCTGGCCAACCCAGTGGACCTGATCGCCACCGCGACCGCCGAGCAGTACCGCAGAGCGATCGCGACGCTGGCTGAGTGGGACGGGATCGACGCCCTGATCACGATCTTCATCCGCCCCCTCCTCACCCAGGCGGAGGACGTCGCCGAGGCGGTCGGCGCTGCCCTCACCGAGATGAAGCGGCCGATCCCGGTCCAGACGGTATTCATGTCTCCGCGCGACCATGCGGCGGCGTTGCGGGCCGGCGGGGCGCCGACCCACCTCTACCCCGAGGACGCCGCCCGGGCCCTGGGCAGGGTGATGCGGCACGTGCGATGGCGTTCGCGCCCCGCGCGGGAGCCGCAGCCCCTGGCCGGCGCCCGCGACGACGAGGCGGCCGCCGTCCTCGCCAACGCCCTCGCGGCCGGGCGCGAGTGGCTCGGGATGGCCGAATGCGCGCGGCTCCTGGACTGCTACGGGATCGCAATGCCCGGATGGCTGGCGGCGCCCGACTCGGCCGGTGCCGGCGAGGCCGCCGAGCGGCTCGGGGGGCGGGTGGCGCTGAAGGCGCAGGGCCCGGGGATCCTGCACAAGACGGAGATCGGGGCGGTGCGAGTGGGCCTCGAGGGCCGGTTGGAAGTCTCCCGAGCCGCGGCGGAGATGGGCGAAGCCCTCTCCGCCGCCGCCGTCGAGCCCGACGTTTTCATCGTGCAGAGCATGGCCGAGGGCGGGGTGGAGCTGCTGGTCGGCGTAGTCACCGACCCGGTGTTCGGCCCGGTGCTGGCCTGCGGCGCCGGCGGGATGCAGGCGGAGGTGCTCAAGGACGTCTCCGTGCGGGTCTGCCCGCTCGGACCGGACGACGGCGGCGAGATGATCCGCTCGCTGGCCATCTTCCCCCTGCTGACCGGCTTTCGGGGCGGGCCCAAGGCCGACCTCGACGCCCTCGAGGAGCTGCTGCTCTGCCTGAGCGCCATGGTCGATTCCCACCACGAGATCGCCGAGCTAGACCTCAACCCCGTGGTGGTCGGTGCCGGGGGCGCGCTGGCGGTCGACGCCAGGATCAGGGTGAAGGAGGCCGCGCCGACACGGCCCTGGCCCAGCACCTGGGCGTGACTGTGCTACCGCGGTTAGAAGCAAAGCACCCGGCGTGTCTTTTGTGTGGACCCGTCAAGGCCACAGTCACCGCGGGTCGCCGACCCTAGGGACACAACGGCGCCCCCGATTCTGCAGATGTGCAGGGCAGCGGAAAGCCGAACCTGATCCAACGGTATGACCCCGATGACGACTCGTCGCGCTGGCTGGAGAATCGGCCAATCCTGTACTGCGCTCTGGGCAACCGCTCAAGCACCGCGTGCCCGGACGCCATATTTCCAAGAATCGTGGGAGGTCATTCGATGGACAGATCAGCAGTTACCGAGGAGCGTCCCACTCTTGCGGACAGTGTCGCCTACTGGCTCATCTACCCCGGCATCTACCTCCTTACTGGATTCCTCTGGTACTACGCCTTCAAGGAGAAGATCTTCGACGATGGCGCCGCAGCGCCGGCGCCGATCAAGAAAGAGTTCGCAGGCTCCTTTATCGCCTCCTTCCCAGGCACGAGCCTGGCATGGGGCATCCTGGGGGTTGCGGAGGGGCTGGTGGTCCTCGCGCTAATCGTCAGCCTGGTCCGCCGCGAGATCCTCCCCCAGCGGGCCAAGCCCTGGCTGCTGGGTGCCTTGGGCTTCTCGATGCTGATCTTCGCAGTACTCGCATTCGGACAGAGCATGACCTCGCAATTCGAAAGCGTCGCTCAGCTCTACTCCTACTTCGCCGCAACCGCGGTGATCATCGTCTTGGTTTTGCTGATGCCGCCCTATCGCCCGGCGCGCTGGCTCTCGGGACTGGTGCAACGCTGAGGTGACCTCGACACAAGCGATGTTCGATTCATTGCAGCCGGGATGGATCAAATCAACTGGGGATCATGACCTCATCGTTCCTCGCTTGAGCAAATGTAGCGAGGTCACCTCCCTCTTTCTGGACGCGTCAACCAGCACGTTCTCGCTGGCCAATTCCATCCCAATACTGATATTTCATGCTGAGAAGGGCGCCGCTCGCACCCCGCGGGTGATCCTGAGTCCTCCTGAGCGGCCAACCAGTCGGTCGATCTGGCCGCGGACTACCGCAAAGTGCCCTGGTCTATGTGGCGTCGCACGACGAATCGGCGTAGCTCGTCAGATCCCCAGACCACCAGGGGATAGGGAAGCAGCAGAACCACATCACGCAAGGGTAGCGCTGCTGTTCCCAGTAGAGACTGCAACGGCGGCGCGTAGACGAAGATCGCGGCGAGCAGCAACTCGGCCACGATGGCGCCGAGCAAATAGCGGTTGCTGAAGACGCCGATCGAACGCAGGGAGGCCCGTCTCGTTCGCACGGCGAATGCGGTGCCGATCTGCCCGGCGACCATCCCCAGGAAGGTCATCGTGGTGGCCTGAAGGTAAGCGTGATGAAGCGGATGACCCACGCCGACCGGGTCGCCGGAGTGCCACCCAGCACGGGTCAGGACATAGAAGAACCCTGCCAGCGACAGTGCGGTGACTAATACACCCAGGAAGAGCCATGACCGGATCAGCATCGGCCGTTGAATGACGCCCTCTGAGCGCGGGCGCGGCGGCCGATCCATGCTGCCGGGCTCGATCGGGTCGCGGCTTAGCGCGAGCGAAGGGAGCGTCTCGGTGCCAACGTCGAAGGCCAACAGTTGCAGCACGGTGAGCGGGAGAGGGATAAGCCCGCCGGAGAGCGCAAACAAGAGGAATGGCACGACCTCCGGCGTGGCGTGCGCGAAGATGTACTGGATGAATTTGCGGACATTCTCATAGACCTGTCGGCCCGCCTCGATCGCGACGACGATGGTGGCGAAGTTGTCATCGGTGAGCACCATTGTTGAGGCCTCGCGTGCGACATCTGTCCCTGAGCGACCCATTGCGACGCCGATGTCCGCGCTGCGCAGTGCCGGCGCGTCGTTGACACCGTCGCCGGTCATCGCCACCACGTGACCCTGACTGCGCAGGACCTCGGCGATTTGGAGCTTGGCCTCGGGCGAAGCCCGAGCAAAGATCACCTCCTGCCTACCGGCAAGGACATCCTGCAGCTCCTTCTCATGCCGATGGTCGACTGTTTGGGCGTTGACCACGACAGGGTCCTCACCGCCGATGCCCACTTGATGAGCGATTGCCGCCGCAGTCAGAGGGTGGTCGCCAGTGATCAGCACCACACGTATTCCGGCGCTGTGACAGCACGCGACGGCCTCAGTCACCTCGGCACGGGGCGGATCGCGCATCGTGACCAGACCTAGGAAGCAAAGCTTGCACTCGGCATCCTCGCGGGCCGGTGGTTGACCGCCCGCAGGTAGAGAGCGGCGCGCCAGCGCCAGGACACGCAGACCTTGACTGGCAAAGCTCTCCATTTGCCCTGTCACATGCTCACGCTGCGCCGAATCCATTGAGCGCTCCACGCCATCAGCTAGGAGGAAACTCGTGCACCGCGGGAGCACCGACTCCGGTGCCCCCTTTGTGTTCAGCCAGTCATGACCCTCGCCGCTGTCCAAGGTCGACATCAGCTTGCGCTGCGGGTCGAAGTTGTACTGGTGAGAGCGCCGGAGCGCTCGACTCGAAGCATCAAATTGAAGCCCGAGTGTCCTGGCGGCGATGAGCAGCGCCACCTCAGTCGGATCCCCGCCTGCCTGCCCATCGGACTCAAGCTGCGCGTTGTTGCATGCAGCGGCCGCCTCGGCCAATGCCGTGAGCGCGGCGTCGGTCTGGCCTACGGAAGGTTGGATTGGATCGGCGATGTCCAGCGCGATCTCGCTCGTCACAGTCCAAGCCACGACAGGACTCATACGGTTCTCGGTCAGCGTCCCGGTCTTGTCGGTGCAGATGACGTCGGTGGAGCCCAGGGTCTCCACGGCGCTCAACCGCTTGACCAGAGCGCCTTTTTTAGCCAGCGCGCTCACCGCGACGGCCAATGCCAGGGTGATCACTGGCAACAGTCCCTCAGGCACGTTTCCGGCCAGCAGACCGACCGCGAACACAACGCTGTTCTTAAGAGACAGGCCGGCCCCAAGGATTGCTATTGGAACGAAGGCGACGGCCATCCCCACCGCGATGCCGGCGATCAGCCACGCGACCCGGCGCACCTGTCTCTCGAGCGGGCTCGGCTCCTCCTTGACCCGCTCAGAGAGCGCGGCAATGCGCCCCAGCTCGGTGTGCATCGCCGTGGCGACGACGACACCTCGAGTCTCTCCCCCG
>DATLSM010000044.1:0-6122 GCA_035534175.1 Solirubrobacterales bacterium
CCCCGACGGAAAGAGCCGCCCGCCCCCACCGCTCCACCTCGGCCTACGGCCTCGGCTACGCGGTGGGGGCGGTGCTGGTGCGTCTCATACCTGGGGAATTCCTGTGATCCGATGTGGGGAGCTTTGCGTGATCACGCGCACATTAACGGTAGGGTCTGCCAGAACCTGCAGAACCTGATCCCTGCGGGCTCTGGCTACACGCTGCAGGAAGCGAAGGGGATCAACGACAAGGGCCAGATCATCGCGTACGCTCAGCCCGAAGGCTATGTCAGCAACCCCGTCCACGCTGTTCTGTTGACACCGAACAACTGAACGTCGTGCGCCAAGTCGCCCCAGAGGACGTCTCTGGGGCGACTTGGTAGTACCCCGCGATCGCTCTGACTAGCCTTGGCCGAGGAATTGGCTGGGATTGGCGCGGGCGGGTCCAAGGCGGTAGCGATTCGGAGCTCGTACGACCAACCAGCGCATCGGGCGTCGGCACGGGAAGCTGGTGCGACTGAAAGACGCACTGACCATCAGGTCCAAGCGAGCCACCATCAACCCACCACAGGAGGGGGCTCCTCTGCCTCGGGACACCCTCGCCGCGCTCAGCGCTGTGCGTCAGGCGGCTTGCTAGGGGTTGCTGGGCTATGTAGCGATTGCCTTAAGCATTGTGCGCAGCCCATGCTTTTCCTCCGCTGTGAGCGGCAAGGCTTCGCTTCGTCGCAGGAGCTCATCCAGCTCGACCAGCCCGGCGGCAAGAGCATCGCGGGCGAACTCCCAGTCGCGCTCGCGACCGGCGGCACACTTGGCAAGGACCAGGTCGTGGCGCTCGAGGCAGAGCGCGACCACGCGGCCAACTTCACCAGGGCGTCTTTGTACCTCGACATGAACGAGTCGATCCTCCCAGTCGGCCGGAGCCTTTGCGGTCTCCGGTCCGACTCCATGGGCGTAGTAGCCATAGGTGCTTTGGAATGGAGATCCGTCACCGAGGACAGCGTCAATTTCCTCGGCCCGCTCGGGATTCTTGCGCGGGTATACGTCTGCCTCCAGCGAGAGAAGCATCGTCTGAGGAGGATCCTCGACGCTGCCGAGGATCGCCTGGCTTCCGATGACGACGATCTCTGATTCTTCGCAGATCGAAGCCGCCGCGGCGATTAGATGATCGAAGTCGGGTTTTTGCACCGCTCAGCGAATCCTCGCGAGGATCTTTCGCCGCTCTGGCTCACTGAGCGCTCCGGCTAAAGGAGAGTTCTGGCGCAGGTCGCGTCCGCGAGGATCGTCTGTCCCGATCACCTTTCGCAGTTGGGCCATCGGCAGCGCGAAGACCTCCCGCCAGGCCGCTGCGTGGCGCGGGTCGATCTTGCCCTGGCGCGCCCATCGCTCGAGCTTTCGCTCGGCCTCTTCGATCATTGGCCGTCGCAGGCGTGGCGCGATTGCTCGGTGATAGGCCAGACTTCGCAGCTCAGAGATCCGGTGTCGATCGGCCGAGGCGAGCTCTGCATGAAGCAAGCGACCGGGGCGCATCCGCTGGGCTTGCTGCCGCGCACCGACCATTACCGGCTCCAGTGTGTGCAGCTGCCGCCGCCCGGAGGCCCGGCCTTCCTCCACCTGCTCATAGACATCGAGCAGTGGGGGGATAGGCACCTCTTTGCGCCCGCTCCTCGAAAGGACGACGGGGAGATCTCCGGAGTCGATCCAATTGTTGAGCGCTGTGTGGCTGACCCCCAAAAACTGCGCGGCGAGGTTCCGGGAGACCGTCCCCTCAAGGGCCTCTTCCAGGTCCTCGCGGACCAATGCCACCTCCGGGTTGGGTTCAGCCCGCCGCAAGCGCGCGATGTTGCGCAACGTCCGTTTTCTGTCCGTGACGTTCATTGCCTTTCCATCTTAGCTCAAACTTTCAGTATTTCGCCAATTTCTGCAAGTTTAGAGGTCCTCGCAAACTTGCAGGAAGTCGCTATTTTATGCAAGTTTACTGCCTGGGTAAAGGGAAATCGGCAGTTAGTATCTAGCGAACGACACGCAGATCGGGATAAAGAGCGCCGCTGCCCCCGGAGTCAACCCAGCGAGGCAAGCCCAACGGAGCTGAGCACAAATCAAGGTGACCCGAAGACCTCTGGCTGTGAGCGACACGTCCGAGCGCCTGGGTAGGTCGACGCCAGACCTCCGTTCGGTTGGCTCTCGGAATGTCAGCAACCGCGGAGAGCCGCTTCTCCGAAAAACTGTCGGAGGCCGCACCATAGCGGTGCGAAGCTGCAGCACCACCCAGTCCGACACCTTGGTAAAGCCTTCGTCCACCACAGCCGGGGAGCCCACTCGACCGACGGTCTCCGAAGCGCGTGGGTGGCCAATCCTGCCGTGCGCATTGTCGCGGTAGCCTGCTGCCGGCGTGGTGCCCTTACCTCCCTCAGGCCAGCAGCACGAAATCGCCTACGGTGAGCAGTCGGCGACGATCGTCGAGGTCGGCGGCGGAGTTCGGGAGTACTTCGTCGGCGATCGGGCGGTGCTCGACCCATATCCGCTCGACGCGGTCTGCGACGGTGCGCATGGGGCGCCGCTGATTCCCTGGCCCAACCGCTTGGCCGACGGGCGCTACAGCTTCGACGCGGCCGACTATCAGATCGCGCTGAACGAGCCGACGAAGCAGAACGCGATCCATGGCTTTCTGCGCTGGCGGAGCTGGCAGGCCGAGAAACGGGAGGCGGCGCGGGTCGTGATGCGGACCATGCTCCACCCGCTCGAGGGCTATCCGTTCGCGCTCGACGTCCGGGTTACCTACGAACTCGGCGCGGGAGGGCTGACCGTAACCACATCTGCGACAAACGTCGGCAAGAACGCGTGCCCCTTCGCCTCCGGTCAGCATCCATATATCTCCCCCGGCGAGGGGTTGATCGACGAGTGCGAGCTGCAGGTCGGGGCCGAGACCCGGATCCTCACCGACGTCGAGCGCCAGCTCCCGACCGGTACCCAGGCGGTCGCCGGCACCCCGTTCGACTTCCGGACCGCGCGGCGGCTGGGGGACCTGCGGATCGACTTCGCCTTCACCGACCTGGCGCGCGAGGGGGACGGCATGGCCCGTGTTTGGCTCCGGTCACCGGACTCGAGCGTCGTCGAGCTCTGGGTCGACGAGCACTACCCGATCCTCGAGCTATACACCGGAGATACGCTGAGCAAGCCACGGCGACGCCGTGGCCTCGCTGCCGAGCCGATGACCTGCCCGCCCAACGGGCTGCAGACCGGGGAGGGGCTGCTGCGGCTCGAGCCCGGCGAGTCGACGACCAGCCGCTGGGGCGTGAAGCTGTCCTGATGTCTCCCGCGCCGCCACCTTCAAGCCGCTGCGCCAGCGCTGAGCTCGAACACGACCTTGATGTCATCGGGTTGGGTCTCCAGCGCTTCCGCAAGCTCTCCAGCGGCACCCGGCGGGTGATGAGGCGCTCCAGCCAGTTGCGGTCGGCTGCGGGGAGAGCGTCGGCCGCTGCTCGGTAGTCGCCCCTTAACTTCTCACCGCCCGTCCGGCGCTAGATTGGCGGTGATGGCCGCCGAGCGCCTGGCAATCCTCTTCGACATCGACGGCACGCTGATCGACACCGGCGGCGCTGGGGCCGCCTCTTGGCGCCTTGCGTTCGACGAGATCTACGGGATCGCGGCTGACATCGGCGAGTTCACCGACGCCGGTATGACCGACCCGGAGGTGGGGCGGAAGACCTTCGAAGCGGTCCTGCACCGCGAGCCCGAGCGCAGGGAGTTCACGAAGCTGATGGAGCGTCGCCTCTACTTTCTTCACCAGACGGTCGAGAAATCAGAGGACTACCGCGTGTTGGCGGGGGTCGAGAAGCTCCTCCCCGAACTGATCGACGGGGGTTACCTGGTCGGCTTGGTTACCGGCAACACTGAAGCCGCGGCGCACATCAAGCTCCACCGGGCGAAGCTCAACCGCTTCTTCTCCTTCGGCGGCTATGGCTCGGATTCAACCGAGCGCTCCGAGGTAACGAGGATCGCGCTGAAGCGCGCCGAGCTCGTCTTCGGCACCGAGATCGAACCGGAGCAGGCGATTGCTGTCGGCGACACCCCGCTCGACGTCAAGGGCGCCCACGCCGCCGGCATCGAGTGCGTCGGCGTCGGCAGTCACCACTTCACCGCCGAGCAGCTTCGCGAGGCGGGCGCTGACTACGCGATCGTCTCGCTTGAGGAGGGCCTGCCGCTCTGACTCGTTCCCGGCACTAGTTTCAAGAGTGCCTGATTGGCGGATGGGGCGCAGACCCTGGGTCCTCTCCCAGTAGTCGTTAGTCGAGTGTATTCAGGCGGTCACGAGACTCGGCGCGATGCGGCGGCTCGGCGCGGCATCGATGTGTCGAGCGCGGGCATCCCATCGCCGCCTGGGTCTCAACGTCGCCGCAGCCAGGTGTGACCTGAGGAAGGCGTTCTTCGATCCCTTTGTGGCTGGCCGCGGGACCAACGTGGGCCCCGTCCAGCACCAGTTCACCGATGCCCTCTACGGCACGGTGGGCTCGGGCAACCTGGAAAAGACGGTCGTCGTCGACGGAGTCGTGCCTCCGTAAGAATTCGACGCCAACGGCGAATCCTCTTACCAAAGCGTTTATTCGTTGGTGCGGTAGGTCGAAGCCAGCAGCTGCCGCGAGGCGTCGCGCCTATCCAGCCGCACTCACAGGCGGCGGTGAAGCGACCGGTCTCACCGAGGGCCGCTCTCGACTCGAGCGTTGTGCTTGGGTCCAGACAAGGGCCGGGCCAGACCTAACCCGAAGTTACCCCGAATAGCGGCCCCCTGATCGCCCCCGATCCCGCTCCCGATGTGGGGTAGGGGGCTTTTGCAGGCGCACTTATGTAGCCAAGAGTTCTGCCATTTTTCCGTCCGGTGAATGGGGGATACTTCCCTCATGAAGCAGAAGCCAGGAGCAATGCACGTGGCCAAGATCAAACGCCTCCACGGCGACCGCGTCTACGTCTCCCACCTGGTCCGCCGCTCAGTCCGCGAGGGCAAGCGGGTCCGCCACGAGACGATCGCCAACGTCTCCAAGCTGCCGCCGGCGGCGATCGAGGCGCTGAGTGCGGCGCTGCGGGGGGGGACGGTGACCGGAGGGGTCGAGTCGTTGCGGATCGAGCGCTCCCTCCCCGCCGGGCAGGTCGAGGCGCTGCTCAGCGCCGCAAAGCGCCTCGGCCTGGCACGCCTGCTCGATCGCTCCCCCTCACGCCAACGTGACCTGGCCCTGGCGATGATCTGCCAGCGGGTTCTCTCCCCGGGCTCAAAGCTGGCCACCGTGCGGGCCCTTCACCAGTCCACACTCGGGGTAGAGCTGGGGGTCGAGGATGCCGACCAGGACGACCTCTACGCGGCGATGGACTGGCTGCTTTCGCGCCAGGAGGGAATCGAGGGCCGCCTGGCCAAGCGCCACCTCAAGGACGCCACCCTGATCCTCTATGACGTCTCCTCCTCCTACTTTGAGGGCCGGACCTGTCCGCTGGCGGCGCGTGGCTACTCGCGCGACGGCAAACGCGGCTACCTGCAGGTCACCTACGGCCTGCTCTGTGACTTCGAGGGCCACCCGGTCGCAATCGAGGCCTTTGAGGGCAACCTGCTCGACCACCAGACCCTGCCCGCCCAGGTGCAGAAGCTAAAGCAGCGCTTCGGGCTCAAGGCGGTGATCGTGGTCTGTGACCGCGGCATGGCGACCAAGGCCAACCTGGAGGCGATCGGTGAGGCCGAGGGGATGGAGTGGATCACGGCGCTGAAAGCACCGGCGGTGAAGAAGCTGGTCAAAGAGGGCGACCTGCAGCTCTCGCTCTTTGATCAGACCAACCTGGCCGAGATCTCCTCCGAGGCCTATCCCGGTGAGCGGCTCGTCGTCTGTCGCAACCCGTTGCTCGGTGAGGAGCGAGCCCGCAAGCGGGAGGCGCTGCTCGTCGCCACCGAGGAAGAGCTGGAGGCGATCGCTGCGCGGGTCAAAGCCGGCAGCCTGCGCGGAGCGGCCGAGATCGGCCTCGCAGTCGGCCCGGCGCTGAAGAGCCACAAGGTGAAAAAGCACTTCGCGGTGGCGATCACCGAGGCCAGCTTCAGCTTCTCCCGCAAAGAGGCCCAGATCGAGGCCGAGGCGGCGCTTGACGGGATCTACGTGCTGCGCACCTCG
>DATLSM010000045.1:0-100862 GCA_035534175.1 Solirubrobacterales bacterium
AGCACCTCGGCCGGGGTTCTCCAGCCGAGGGCTTTTCTGGGGCGGGTGTTCAGGGTGGCAGCGACCGCGGCGAGGTCGTCGGCGCCGTGGCGGGCGAGGTCGGTGCCTTTGGGGAAGTACTGGCGCAGCAGCCCGTTGGTGTTCTCGTTGGTGGCGCGCTGCCACGGGCTATGCGGATCGCAGAAGTAGACGGGCAGTCCGGTGTCGATCCGAAGCTGTGCGTGCTGGGCCATCTCGGCGCCCTGATCCCAGGTCAGCGACCGGCGCAGCTGCTCGGGCAGCGTGACGATCGAGCCGGCGATCGCGTCGCGGACCGCCTCGGCTCCGTGACCGGCCAGGGCCGGGCCGTTCTTGACCCGGGGCCCGTCGCGGCCGTCCATCGGCGGAAGGTGCAGCAGCATCGCAAAGCGGCTGGTGCGCTCGACCAGCGTGCCGATCGCCGAGCTCCCAAGGCCGATGATCAAGTCTCCCTCCCAATGGCCCGGAACCGCCCGGTCTGAAGCCTCGGCGGGCCGCTGGCTGATCATCACCTCCTCGCTCACAAAGCTCTTGCCTCGGCCGCGGACGCGGGCCCTGGGGACGCGCAGCGCCCTCCCGGTCCGAAGGCACGCGCTCAGCTCGCGCCGCAGTGCGCCCCGGCCCTGCACATATAGCGACTGGTAGATCGCCTCGTGGGAGACGCGCATCGACTCATCATCGGGGAAGTCCAGGCGAAGCCGGTTTGAGATCTGTTCGGGGCTCCACGCCCTCGCCCAGCGCCGGTCGGCCCGCCGCCCATGACGCCGGCCCTTCCACCGCACCTGCGGGCCATCGACCGCAAGTCCGTCGGGACGCTTCACGGCCCCGGCCAGCCGCTCCTGCACATAGCGGCGCAGCTCGTCGTTCACCGCGAGCTTCGCGGGCTTGGGGCGCCGCGCACGCCGCTCGGCATGCCACTGCGCGGTCGTCGCGCGGTAATCGAAGCCGCCGCCGCGGGTCGCAGCGTTGCGGCGCAGCTCCCTGGAGATCGTCGACGGCGAACGGCCGAGCCGGCGCCCGATCTCCCGCATCCCGCACCCGCCGGCGCGCAAGATCGCGATCTCCTCCCGCTCGGCGAACGACAGGTAGCGCCCCGACGGCGCGGCGAGACTGACAGGTGACATCCCGCCACCCTCGCGAAACCAGCGGACGCCGACCACCTCCGAGACGCCCGCCTCCTTGCCCGCGCCTTCGCTCGAGAGCCCGCGCGCGATCGCCTCCCAAAACCGCTGCCGATGCTCTCGCCGACCAACCGGCGGCCGTCCCGGCGAGCGCATCGCCGGCCGCCCCGCCCGCTCCCAAGCCCGAACCTTCCTGCCCATCGCAACTCCTCTCGATCGAGTGTTGCGAGGACCACTTGAATTCACCATGTATGCATCGACCGTCGGGCCTGCCTTCAAACAGCAAATCGACTACGCGCAGATTCAGAAGATCTACAAGGTCGATCCCAAAGCCGACCGCAAATACAGCCCCCCGATCTGCACGGGGATCAAGACTCGCCCGCTGAAGGGTGCCCCCGACCCAGACCGAATCTCGACCAGCTACGTCGAGCGCCAGAACTTGACGATGCGAATGGGGATGCGGCGCTTCACGCGGCTAACGAATGCCTTTTCAAAGAAAGTCGAGAACCACGCGGCAGCCGTGGCGATCCACTTCATGCATTACAACTTCGCTCGACCGCATAAGACCCTCGCCAACCCCTATCCCCGGACGCCCGCGATGGCCGCTGGCGTTTCCGACCACGTTTGGACGATGAAAGAGATTGCGGCGCTGCTCGACTAATGCGTCGCTAGAAAGCGCTGCCTATGAGCGGTAGGGACGTGATAGACCATATCCGTCGCTCTAACTCGTGGATTACCCTGCAATTGCTCATAAGTAACGGCAGAGGCCGCTACCCGCGCTCCGCGTAAGGCTATCCATTTACCAGAGTGCCGCTTGGCAATCCCTTGTGAGACGGGGGACTGCCCAAACTTCTTTTCAAATACCCATTCAATAGCCATAGCCTTGGTTCCCGTCTTGGAAATATATTGTGGCTTCTTACCAGTTTAGCTATCGACGCGGGACGATCCCGCAAGTCCCCATTCTCTTGCAAACTAGCCTCGGCGGCAAACGGGTCGTTGGGGAGATCGACAGCGGCTCTCATAAGAGTCTTTGCCCCCTAGCAATCCTGGGCGAGCTCGGTCTCTCGCTGGGAGATCTCGAAGAAGTCCCCGAGGGAGGCGAAGCCGCGGTTGGGGGGACGTTCCCTACTTGGTCAGCGAGGGGGACAGGCATCACGGGCCAGATTTTGGCTCCCAACGCAGACCGGACGGATTTTGAGCCATGGGGGTCAATGTTCTCCCTAGGGCATCTCTCTTTCGCCGATACAACAACGCTACTGCTAGGGCAGGCCGATTTCTTCGCTGCCTTCGATCTGCATTTTCTCAATCGCGCCGGAACGCCAACAGTCGAGATTTCTGAGCTTCCGGGTCCCGTCCAGGGTCCGTGAGGCGCCCAAATTCAAACTGAGACACCACTCCCAGCAAGCGGAGCTATACTTTTTGAAGTGACGCTGGAGGGCCTTCAGAAACGACCCTGCGGGGGGCGCTTCGGCGACATCGTCGAGTCGATCGGCAACACGCCTCTGGTCGAGCTGCCCCGGCTCTCCCCCAAACCCGAGGTGCGGATCTTCGCCAAGCTCGAGGGTCGCAACCCAACCGGCTCAGTCAAGGACCGGGTCGCCAAGGCCATGATCGAGTCGGCCGAGGCAGGTGGGCTGATCGAGCCGGGGCAGACGGTCCTGGAGCCGACCTCTGGCAACACCGGCATCTCCCTGGCGATGATCTGCCGCCGCAGGGGTTACCCGCTGAAGGTGGTGATGCCGGACAACGTGACCAGGGAGCGCACGCAGCTACTGAGGATGTACGGGGCTGAGATCGTCTACTCGGAGGGGGCCAAGGGCTCCAACGGCGCGGTCGAGGTGGCGCTCGAGATGGCCAAGGATCCCGCTTACTACATGCCCTACCAGTACGGCAACGAGGCCAACCCCCGCGCTCATTACGAGGGCACGGCGGTCGAGATCCTCGAAGAGCTCGACGAGGTCACCGCCTTCGTCGGCGGGCTCGGCACCGGCGGCACGCTGATGGGCAACGGGCGCCGGCTCAAGGAGGCTAATCCCGCGACCCTGATCGTCGCCGCCGAGCCGATGCAGGGGGAGATGGTGCACGGCCTGCGATCGCTCGAGGACGGCTTCATCCCGCCGATCATCGACCTCTCCATCCTCGACCGCAAGATCATGGTCTCCAACCGGGACGCGGTCCTTTGGACCAGGCGACTGCTCGACGAGGAGGGGGTGTTCGCCGGTGTTTCCTCCGGCGCGATCGCCGCCATCGCGGTGCGGATCGCCAGCGAGTTGGAGGGTGGCAACGTCGTCTTCCTGATCCCCGACGACGGTTGGAAGTACCTCTCCTCGGGGGTCTACACCAAACCGGTCGAGGAGATCGAGAACCTGGACTCCACCGTCTGGTGGTAGCTGGGGACATGGGCGGCCCGGCGCATCTCGGCCTCCCCAGTGACTTGCCCGCAGAGCACGCGGCGCTCCCCGCGTCCACGATCCGCTTGGCCACGAGCGCCCCCGGGGGGAGCTAGGTGCAGATCTCTCGGCAGCTGGTCGAGGAGATGGTCGCCCATGCGCGGGAGGATCTCCCCAATGAGTGCTGCGGCTTGGTCGGAGGCCGCGAGGGCGAGGCGAGCGTCGTCATCCGGGTCGCCAACGCGGCGTGCAGCCCGCTGCGCTACGAAATGGACCCGCAGGAGCAGTACGACGCGCTGAGGGCGATTGAAGAGGAGGGTGGCGAGCTGCTGGCGATCTATCACTCCCACACCAGGAGCGCTGCCTATCCTTCCCAGACCGACGTCAACCTGGCCGCAGCCTGGCCTGATCAGATCTATCTGATCGTCTCCTTGGCCGAGGAGGACGCGCCGGACGTCAAGGGTTACCTTCTAAGGGATCTGAGGATCGCCGATGCCGAGATCACTGTCTCCTAGTCACAGTCGCGGTTCGCCTGCCCAGGACGCCGGTGGCGCCGGTGGCTTCGATGGGCGCGACGAGGGTGGGGGAGGCGGCGGAGGCGGCGGTGGCAAGCTGGTCAAAGTTGCTTTCGCCCCGAGCTTGATTGAGGCCGAAATGATCCAGGGCCTGCTTTCTGAGCACGGCATTCCCAGCATGCTGAAGCGGGGGCCCGGCTTCGATGTGCCGGAGTTCATGTCCGTGGGTCCACGCCAGGTGTTCGTCGTCGAGGGGATGGCGGCCAGGGCACGAGAAGTGCTCAAGGGAACCCCGGGTGAGGCCTCCAGCCCCTAATCAAGGCTGGGTCTGGCGATCGCGCGCAGGTAGCCGCGCCAGGCATCCTCGACCTCGCCGAAGCGGGCTTCGAAGGCCGCTTCGAGGGTGGGCTTTGCGCCGCCGGGCAGCAGGCGCAGGGCGAGTTCCCGGCAAGCATCCGGGCCACGCTCGTTCTCCAACAGGTCGAAGATCGTGCCGCCGAGGATCACCGCGTCGCGGCGCGAGGGGGGAAAGGATGGGCGGGCGCCCTCCCGCAGCCGGCGGATCACCGCGGCCCGATAGAGCCCGACCTGGCGGGAGAAGTACTGGGCACCGCCCTCTGCCAGCCAGGCCCAGCTCAGGTAGCGGGCGAAGCGGCGCGGCGTCCAGGAGGGGGGGAGGTCTGGGTTGTTGGCGGCGATCACGAGCTGCGCGTAGAGTCGCTCGGCGGTACCTCGCAGCGCCTCGCGCGAGTCCTCCCCCGCGGCGCGGCGCTCCATGTGGGGATCGTTGAGGACGTGCAGCTCGGTGGCCATCGCCCAGCCGGCGAGATAGCGCCGCCCAGCCGCCGCCGCCGACCAGCGCGCCGCCGGCAGGAACGGGTGGGCCATGGCCAGCCAGGCGGGGTTGGTGTGGACGACCACGGTGACGTCGCCGGGGACCACCTCGAAGCGGTCCTCGAGCCGCAGCCGCAGGTCCTCCAGCCGATCGAGAATGCGCTCCGCGAATGCGGCATCGCCGCTGTCGTGCCGGGCGGTGAAACTCAGGGACTTGGTCTCGACCCAGGGCACGCGCCGAGCGTACTAACCGACGTCTAAGCTCGCTTGACTCAGCGGATCAGGGATGCGGCCAGCGCCTGAGGTGACAGATATGGGGCTCAGGCCGGAGCCCTAGACCAGAGCGGGCTCGGTATCGCCCGCGCAAACCGATTGGATCTCCTGGCGGGCGCGGTCGAACTCCTCATCCGCCATCACCGGCGTCCCCTCAAAGGGCAGGTCGCGGTCGATCTCCACCCAGGAGCGGCAGCCGTGGTACTCGTCGCGGACCCTCACCGTGACCGGCCGCGGGATGCGGTGGACCCGCAGTAGCAGGACGTGCAGCGGGTGGCGACGCTTCCAGTTGAGCCGCTTCTCGGCGTAGTCGGGGGTCCAGACGTAGAAGGGGGAGAGGCTGTCAAGAGCGCGGCGGTCGGTGATCGTGAAGTGGTCCGTGACCTCAGCCCAGGCGCGAAGGCGGACGCGTTCGGGTTGTGAGATGCCGCCGTCTTGGATCAGAGCCCTCGGCGGTGGCTCCTCGTCGGGCCAGACACCCTCTTCCAGCGCCCGTCGCAGCTCGGGATGGTGGGACTCACGCACCAGATCGTTCTGCTGGTGGTCGAAGGTGGGATAGAGGAAGAAGCGCTCGTGCTCGAGCACGAAGTGCTTGTTCTCCTCACGGATTCCGCCCTTGCGCAGGGTAAGCAGCTGCTCACCCTCGGCGAGTGCACGCACCGTTACGGCCCATTCCTTGAAAGCGATCGGCATTTGAAAGCTGTACCTAAGAGGTTGTGTGATTCGGTGACTGGGAGAGGCGCCTCGGCCCCTGTCAGGACGGACATCCGTCCGGAGCGGGGCATCTTAGACCAGCCGGGCCCAATCGCCAAATTAAACCTTCATAAACATCTTCTCCCCCCGCGGCCCGCGTCAAACCCACCGCTCGTGCCGGGTCTCACCGACGGGAGGCAGGACGAGGTGGACGCCGTCCAGCTCGCGATCGATGCCGGGAAAGTCGGTGCGCAGGTGCCCGCCGCGGGACTCCCGGCGCTCCAGCGCGCTGGCGGCGATTCCCCGCGCCAGCGGATATGGATCGGCGCCCAGCTCGCTCAGGGCCCGCGGGCGCCGCAGCGGGCCGGCGAGGTGCCAGACCGCATCTCGCGTTCCCTCGGAGGGCGGCGTGAAGCGCCACTCCGGTGGCGAGGGTCGCCGCGACGCGACCTGCTCCTCCAGCGCCGCCAGCGCCGCTCGCCCGCCGAATACGAAGCACTCGCTGAGCGAGTTGGAGGCGAGCCGGTTGGCGCCGTGAAGGCCGGTGCAGGAGCACTCACCGACGGCATAGAGCCCCGGCAGGGAGGAGCGGCCGTCGAGGTCGACCGCGATCCCGCCCATCACGTAGTGGGCGGCGGGCGCGACCGGCACCGGCGCCGAGTGTGGTTCCAGCCCCGCCTCGGCCAGGGAGGCAAAGACGCTGGGGAAGCGGCCCGGGTCGACGTCGCGCAGGTCCAGGTCGACCTGAGCCGTGCCGTCGGCCTCGGTGCGGTCGAGGATCGCTTTGGTCACCGCGTCTCGCGGAGCGAGCTCGTCGGTGAAGCGCCGTCCCGCCGCGTCGAGCAGGATCGCCCCCTCGCCCCGCACCGCCTCGGTTATCAGCAGCCCGTTGAAGCGGGTCCCCGGCAGGGCCAGTGCGGTCGGATGGAATTGGCAGAGCTCAAGGTCGGCCAGATCGGCTCCCGCCGCTTGGCCGATCACCGCTCCGGCGCCGATCGCTCCGCGGGGGTTCGTGGTGCGGCGCCACAGGGCCGCGGCTCCGCCGGTTGCCAGCACGGTTGCCGCGGCGGCGATCGGTTGCGCCTCGCTCAGCACCCCGTGGCAGCGCTCGCCGTCGCTCCACAGCGCTGTCGCCGTGGTCCGCTCGCGCACCTCGATCCGCGCCATGCCGGCGACCATGGCCGCCAGCTTCGAGGTGATCTCGTGCCCGGTTTGGCTGCCGCCGGAATGGACGATGCGCCGCCGGGTGTGACCTCCCTCCAGTCCCAGGGCCAGCTTCCCACCTACATCGAGGTCGAAGAGGACGCCGCGCTCGCGCAGCTCCCGCACTACCCCCGGCGCCGCCTCGACCAGCGCCCGCACCGCGGATTGGCGGCACAGCCCTCTGCCCGCCTCGATCGTGTCGGCGGCGTGTTGGGCGGGAGAGTCGCCCGGCTCCAGGGCCGCGGCCAGCCCGCCCTGCGCCCAGAAGCTGGCGCTCTGAGACAGCGGGGTGCGGGAGATCAAACAGACCGAGCCACCGCGCTCGGCGGCGCGCAGCGCGGTCCATAGCCCGGCCGCGCCACCCCCCACCACGGCGAGATCGAACTCGGCCGCTTTGGCTATTGCCGTCCCGCCTCTCGGCGAATCGACTCCACCTGGCCTCGCAGCCAGGCGGCGGCCGCCTCGCGGGCTCGCGCCTGGCCATCGGTGACCGCCTTCTCCGCCGCCTCGGCCCGGCGCTCCGCCGCCTCGACGCTCTTCTCCGCCGCCTCGGCCTGAGCCTCGATCTCTCCCAGGCGGCCTTCGGCGGCGGCGATCGTCTGCTCCTTTGCCTCCCTCTCGCGCCGCAGCTCCCCCTCGGTCTCCGCGGCTCTGAGGCGCTCCTTCTCCAGGTTGGCTTCCAGGGCGCGGACCTCGGCGATCGCCCTCTGCTCGGCCGCCTCGGAGGCCTCCATCGCCTGCCGCAGCCGCCGTTCGGCCTCGGCCACCTGCACCTCCAGGCTCTCGCCGCCCGCTCCGCTCATCCTCTCGCTCGCCATCGTCGCCGGCTCAATCTATTACCGGGCCCGCGAGGATGTCGCGGTAGGCCTCGACCACCCGCTCGGCCATCCGCGAGGCGGAAAGAGAGGCGGCGCGGACGGCGCCGGCGACGCGGGGGTCGGCGGCGTCCAGGTGGGGGCCGGCCGCAGCGCACCAGGCGGTGGTCTCGAAGGGGGCGCAGAGGCAGCCATGAATCCCGCCCAGCGCGTAGGGGGCGACGCCCACCGGCGTGGAAAGCACCGGCACATCGCAGGCCAGCGCCTCGACGCAGGCGAGGCCGAAGCCCTCGTACTCGGAGGTGACGAGCACCGCGTTGGCGGCGTTGATCCATAAGGGCATCTGCTCGGGGTCGATCGCACCGCCGGTGAGCAGCTCCGCTTCGCAGGCCAGGGCCAGGGCCGCGGCGCGATCGTGGCGCTTCTCGTGGCGGGCCGGGTCGGCGGGGAAGAGCAGGTAGCGCCCAGCCGAATCGAGGCCGAGTGCCTCCCTTGCCTCTGCGCGCGACGCCGGCCCGAAGCGGCCAAGATCGGGCCCGCAGGGCAGCACCGCCGCGCCCGGGACCCGTGGCAGCCCCGGCCTGCCTTCCTCGGGCGCAAACAGCGCCCGCGAGACCGCGGCGACAAGGTCGACGCGCCATGCCAGCCGTCTCGACAGCGGCCCGACCAGGGCGTGGCGGACATCGGTGCCGTGGAAGGTGATCAGCAGCGGCCGCGCCCCGGCCAGCCGCGCACACCAACCGGGCAGCCCGTAGTGGGCGTGGACGAGGTCGAAGCGCTCACGCCGCAGAAGCTTCCGCAGCCGCCGCGTCGCCGGCAGGTACTCGCCTCTGCCCCGCGGGAAGGCGAAGACCTCGACCGTGACGCCTCGGCGCCGCACCTCGTCGATCTGGTCGCGGACCCACCGCCCCCGTTGGGGGGCGGAGGCGTCGGGCACGAAGTTGGTGACGATCAGGGCGCGCACCGGTTGAGCGTATCCGCGCATGGTTGGCGCCAGCGCTCTAATTGAGTCAGCGCTTCAGCGACCGCAGCCAGCTGCTTGGGCCGATCAGGATGCGGGCGCCAGGTCGCATCCAGCGCAGCACCGAGAGCAGGTCATGCTGTGGCAGAGAGACGCAGCCGGCGGTGGGCCCTCCGGTCCCCACGTGGAGGAAGATCCCCGATCCCCGCCCGAATATGGGGTGGTAATAGTTGAAATCAATCACCGCCGCGTAGCGATAGGCGAGTCCCTGGTTGATCCAGAGGTCCTCGTCGGCGGGAGCGCAGGGACGCCTCACCACCCAGCGGTTGTAATCGGTCCGGGTCCCCGCCCAGCAGGACCCCGGCGCGAGGCGCCGCCACTGAAAGCCGGTCACGCCGGGGTCAGGGCGCGAGCCGAAGTCATAGACAAAGCCGTAGTCCCCGATCGGAGTGGTGCCGTCGCCCTCCCGCCGCCGCGCGGGGAGGGAGAGCCCGTTGTAGCCGATCCGGGCCGGCATTCCCCCGCGGACGTGCTGCCACCCAGCCTCCCCCCGCTTGTAGGTGCGAGCGGTGGCGTAGGTGGTGCCCATCTCGTTGGTCGAGATCTCGATCACCTGTTGGGTCGCGCCCAGGCCCCGCAGTGCGCTCGGATTGACCGCCGGGGCGATCGGCATCGCCTCGGCCCGCGGCGGGCCGAGTGCCGTCAGGGCGAGGGCCAGAGCGAGGCCTGAGGTGGCGCGGAGCAAAGCTGCGCCATGCCGGAACCTGGGCCTGACGCTGATCACGGCCTATTGCGCGACCGTGACCAGGGTCCCGATCGGCGTGTAGGGCCAGACCTTGGCCGCCTCTTCCAGCGGCATCTCGACGCAGCCGAGGCTCTGCGGGGTGCCGAAGGAGGCCCGGTCGAAGGAGTGGAGCGCGTCGCCGCCGTTGAAGTAGCTGACCCATTTGATCCCCGGGTCGCTGTAGTGGGAGCCGTCGGGGTTGGTGCCGCTCATCGTCGTTTCGGAGAGGTGCTCGAAGACCGGATAGGTGCCGAGGGCTGTTTCGGCCCCCGGGATGCCGGTGTTGGCGGCCGTGGTGAGGACCTTTTTGCCGTTGTGCCAGAGGGTCACCGTCTCGGGGACGGACTCGCTCACATACACATAGCTGTAGCCCGGTTCGGGCTTGCGCTTGGCGGCGATCGCGTCTCGCAGCAGCACGCCCCAGACCGCTGATCCGGCTTCCCCGTCGGCTTCCATTTCGCCTTCGTTCTCCAAGGCCATCACCGCGCCGCGGGTGATCGTGTTCGGCTTGCCCGCGGACCAGACCGCGCGCAATCCGGCGGGTGAGTTGGGGTAGCGCCAGGTGAACCTTCCCGCCGGGGGTTCGATCGCGGCGCGAAGCTCTGCCGAGGCAGTGCGAGGCACCGGGGCGCCGGCCGGCTTCCATTCCAGCGGCAGGTATCCCGCCTGCGCCAGGAGCTGCTGCAGACGCAGGGTCGAGCCCGGGGGGATCGTCCAGCCGATATCTCGACCGGTCTGGGGCGAGCCGTCGGCCTGGATGATCTCCAGCTGGCGGGGGAGTTCGGCGCGCAGCGTGGTCGCCAGGCCCGCGCCGTAGCCATGTGGGGTGAAGAGGAGCGTGTGGCTGTCGGTCTGCCGCCAGGATCCCGAGGCGTTGGAGGAGAGGGTGGGGCGAGCGGAGCCGAGGACATCGGCGACGGGTCTTGAGAAGGTGAGGCGCAGCGGGGTCGCCGGCGAGACGGTGGCCCCCGGCGGCGGGCTGGCGGCGACGCTGGGCGAGTTGCCCGCGGGGAACCAGGTGACGGGCTGGGGGGAGCTCAGTCGCTCCCAGGGGCGGGGGGCGCTGGCGACCAGGACCGTCCCCGCCGCCTGGCTGGTGTCCAGGCTGACCGAGCTGCGAGGTTGGGGAAAGCTCTGGCGGCGCAGATCTCCCGCAACGCCATAGGCGACCTGGCTGACTGGCTGATTGAAGGAGACGCGGGGCGTGGTGGAGTGGACCGTCAACCATTGCGAGCGCACCCTCGCTACCGGTGCCCGGAAGGTCAGCTGCTGGTGATCTTCGCTGCCGATGAGCCAGCCGAGCCAGCCCGGGCGGCGCACGACCAAGTCGACCGAGACGCGCTCCCCGGGAGCGATCGGCGTCTTCGGTTCGACCTGGCCGGAGCGAACGACGACCGGAATCTGCCTGCCCCCGGGACCGAAGGCCTGCGCCTTCTCCACCGTCCCGCCGAAGGCCCCCACTTCGTAGCGGGCGAGCGCGCCTGGGTCGGTGCTCAACGTGGCGCCGGCCAAGCCGAAGGCGGCGAGCGCCAGCCCGACGACGAGGACCGCGGCGCCGGCCAGTCCGAGCAGCGCGCGACGACGCCGACCGGGGCGGCGCTGATCTGACGGGCTGGGCTGAGGAGCCTGCTCCTCGGGCACTCCTCAGAGAATAGGGAGAAACGCCGCAATATCGAGCAGGTTTTCGCCCTCGAGGGTCGTTTCACCCGGTCTGGATCGATGCCGGGCCGAGATCAGGCGGTGGCCGGTAAGGAAAAGTGCTTCGTGATCTGGTGGCTGACGGCGAGGCGCATGCCGGTCTGGAGCGAGGGGGGGCGGGCGCCAGGCTCCATGGCCGGCGAGTGATGAGGCAACCGTCGAGCCCGGGGTTGGTTCTGCTCCTCCGCCGGCTGAAGCTGGGGATGGTTGCCGCGAGGCAGGCTTCAAGCGCGAGCAGGAACAGTGATCGCCGAGGAGATCAGGAAGGCCGTCGACAAGGTTGTCTTCAAATGCGGGAGACTCGCGACGATGCCCGCGTCCCGCAGCTACGATCGCGCACCGGCCGACATCCGGCCGGTGACCATCGACCCGGGGTTCATCGCCACCGCCGACGGGTCGGCGTTGATCTCCGCAGGCCAGACCAGGGTGATCTGCACCGCGTCGATCAGCGAGTCGGTGCCACGCTGGATGCAGGGCCGCGGGCGAGGCTGGGTGACCGCCGAGTACGCGATGCTGCCGGCTTCGACCGGGAGCCGCAAGTCCCGCGACATCTCCCGCGGCAAGCAGGACGGGCGGGGGGTCGAGATCCAGCGTCTGATCGGCCGCTCGCTGAGGGTCGTCGTCGACTTCGAGTCGATGGGGGAGCGGAGCGTCTACATCGACTGCGACGTGATCCAGGCCGACGGGGGCACGCGCTGCGCGGCGATCACCGGCGGCTACGTGGCGCTGCGCCAGGCTTTCCAAAAGCTGATCGACGCAGGTACGATCGAGACGATGCCGCTGAGCGGTTCGGTGGCCGCGGTCAGCGTTGGCATGGTCGGTGGGCGGGCCCTCTGTGACCTGGACTACCCCGAGGACTCCGCCGCCGAGGTCGACGCCAACGTTGTGATGACCGGGGACGGCGGACTGGTCGAGGTCCAGGCCACGGCGGAGCGCACCCCGCTTTCACGCGCCTCGCTGGACGAGCTGCTGGCCCTCGCCGAGGGCGGTATCGCCCGCCTGCGGGAGGTGCAGGAGCGGGCCCAGTGAGTCCTCGCCGAACGAGCGCCGCGACCTGATCCGCGAGGGCGGAGCGATGGCTGATCCCGTCTACATCCTTGCCACCCGCAACGAGCACAAGCTGCGCGAGCTGGCCGAGATCCTGCCGGGGGTGAGGTTGCATCCCCTCCCGCGCGAGGTACAGGTGCCGCCCGAGGACGGGGATAGTTTCGCCGCCAACGCGCTGATCAAGGCCCGCGCTGCTCGCGCCGCCACCGGCGAGGCGGCGATCGCCGATGACTCGGGAATCGAGGCCAGCGCCCTGGCCGGCAGGCCGGGGATCCGCTCGGCCCGCTTCGCCGGTGAGGGGGCGAGCGACGAGCAGAACCTGGAGAAGCTGCTGGGGGAGGTTGCCGCCGCCGGTGAGGACCGCGCTGCCGCCTACGTCTGCGTCATCGCCTTGGTCGATGCGAGGGGCGAGCGCACCTTCGAGGGCCGCTGCGAGGGGCAGCTGGCAGCCGCGCCACGCGGCGCCGGCGGCTTTGGCTATGACCCGGCTTTTGTCCCCAACGACACCGGGCCCGAGGATCAGCGCACGATGGCCGAGCTGAGCGCCGCTGAGAAGCACGCGATCAGCCACCGGGGCCGCGCGGCCCGGCGGCTGGCCGATTACCTCGGCGGCGCGGAGCGGGGCGCAGCGCGGTGATCCGAACCAAAAGCGGCGCGGCGGCGCTGTCGATCGCTTCCAACGCGCTGCTGATCGCGATCAAGCTCGCGGCCGGGGCGATCACCGGCTCGATCGCGATCCTCACCGAGGCGGTCCACTCTCTGATCGATCTCGTCGCCTCGGTGATCGCTTTCATTTCGGTGCGCAAAGCGGACGAGCCAGCCGATGCCGATCATCCCTATGGGCACGAGAAGGTTGAGAGCCTGGCGGCGACGATCGAGGGGATGCTGATCCTGGTCGGGGCGGGGATCATCGTCTACGAGGCGACCCACCGGCTGGTCGTGGGGGCGACGGTGCAATCACTCGGCGTCGGCATGGCGGTGATGGGGTTCTCGCTGCTGGCCAACCTGGGAGTCTCCACGGTCCTCTCACGCCAGGCCAAGGCGCACGAATCGCCGGCTCTAGCGGGGGACGCGGCCCACCTGCGGACCGATGTCCTCACCTCGGCCGGGGTGCTGGTGGGGCTCGCCCTGGTCAGCCTCACCGGCGATGCCGCCTTTGACTCGATCACCG
Organism: Solirubrobacterales bacterium; assembly: GCA_035534175.1. GTDB lineage: Bacteria > Actinomycetota > Thermoleophilia > Solirubrobacterales > 70-9 > DATLSM01. Next base: position 13,524 of record DATLSM010000045.1, read on the forward strand.
CGCTGGCCGTCGCGGTGGCGATCGTCGCCGCCGGGTTGAGGATCATCAGGCGCTCCTCGGGCGTGCTCGTCGACGAAGCTCTCCCCGACTCCGAGATGGACAGGATCGAGGCGGCGATCGCCACCTCGCGTACGGCCGAGGTGGCCGGCTATCACAAGCTGCGGGCTCGCCGCGCCGGCAGCCGCCGCTACATCGACCTCCACGTTCAGTACCGCTCGGGGACGAGCCTGGAGCGAGCCCATGAGCTGGCGCACGCGATGCGCGGCGAGATCGAGGCCGAGGTGGCCGGCGCCGAGGTCCTGATCCATGCCGAGCCCGAGACCTCCTTGCGCGAGTCCGATCAGGCCGCAGGCGGCCCCTATCGCTCCGGCTAGCGCGGCGGTTGGCGGCGCCGGGATGGCCTCGATGCCACCCCAGGGCACGGAGCGGGGAGGTGGCGGTTTTCTCTAGGGAGAGGGCAGGAGGTTGACGGCGGCGGCCAGGCCGACGGCGCCGACGGTGATCGAGTAGCCGGTGTAGCCACCGAGGGCGAAGAGGACCACGGCGATCGCACAGATCGCCACAACGGTGATCCAGGAAGCTCGGGCCAGGGACACGGCCCGCTATTTTGGCCCAGATGCCCGACGCCGCGACAGAGACCGTCTCCGGCGACGCCGCGCAGCAGGCGCTCGCCTACCTTGCCGAGATGTCACCCGACCTGCGTGGCGCCGCGGTCCTTGACCCCTCCGGCGCGGTGCTCGCCGCCAGCGGGGACGCGGATATCTGGCGGGGGGACGGCGGGGCGCTGATCGAGGTCGCCGACCGTGCCGGCGCTGAGCCGGTGGAGCAACTCCACATCGCCACCGAGCAGGGGGAGGTCTTCGCCGTGCGCCGGGAGGGGCTGGTCGCCGTCGCGGTGACCGAGCGCTTCGCCCTCGCCTCGCTGATGCTCTTCGACATGCGTTCGATCCTGCGCGACCTGAGCGCCGGCGGGGAGGGGGCGGGGCGATGAGGGCCAAGCCCCACCGCGTATTCCTCGGCCGCGTTTCCGGTTACGCGGAGGAGGCCGCCGCCTACATGCGCCGCCGCCGCGTCTCCCGCCGCCCCTTCGCCCGTCTCTACTACGCCGGCGGGCGCAGCGCCGAGCACGCCACGGACTCCGTCGCCGGGGGCGAGCTGTTCGCCGCTGCGGGCCGTCTGATCGAGGTGGCCGGCGGGCGGTCGAAGCGGTGAGCGGGTTGCTCGATCCGGCGCTCGCCGAACGCGTCCTGGCTCGAGCCCTGGCGGCGGGAGGCGAGTTCGCCGAGGTCTTCGCCGAACGACGCCGCGGCTTCTCGATGTCGATCGACGAGTCGCGGATCGAGTCCGTCCAGGCGGGGGAGGAGGAGGGGGCCGGGGTGCGGGTGATCGCCGGGGGCACCACCTATTTCGCCCACGTTGACGGGCTCGACCCGGCCGACCTCGAGCGCGCCGCGGCGGAGGCCTCCTCGGCGTTGCGGGGGGACCGGACCGAGCCCCGGCGCCTGAAAACGGCTCGCCCGGTGGCCGGCCAGTCGATCGAGGTGGCACCGCAGGGCGTCCCGGCCGAGCGCAAGGCCGAGCTGCTGAGGGAGCTTGACGAGCGTGGCCGCGCGGCGGGTGGCGAGGTCGCCCAGTTCACGGCCTCCTACGGCGAGGCGCGCCGAGAGGTCGCGGTCGCCAATTCCGCTGGCCTGATCAGCGCTGATGACCGCACCCGGGTGCGGCTAGGCGCCCAGGTGGTGGCGCGTCGCGGCGAGGCGGTCGAGACCGGCTTTGAGACGCTCGGCGCTCACCGCGGCTTCGAGCTGCTCGATGGCGACCCGGCGCGGATAGCCGAGCAGGCCGCGCGCAAGGCGCTGACCCTGCTGGACGCCGATCCGGCCCCCGCCGGCTCGATGCCGGTCGTGGTCGGCGGCGGCTTCGGCGGCGTTCTCTTCCACGAGATGACCGGCCATGGCCTGGAGGCCGACCACGTGCAGAAGGGGGCCAGCGTCTACGCCGGCAAGCTGGGCGAGATGGTCGCCCAGCCGTTGCTCAGCGCCTACGACGACGGTCGCCTGCCGGGGGAGTGGGGGACCGACGGGATCGATGACGAGGGCACTCCCACGCAGAAGACCCTGGTGATCGAGGACGGTCGGCTGACCTCCTTCCTCTACGACCGCCTGCGCGCCGATCGCGACGGCGTCGCCTCGACCGGCAACGGCCGCCGCGAGAGCTTCCGCCAGCTGCCGATCCCGCGCATGACGAACACCTACATCGCCCCCGGCGAGGCCACGCCGGAGGCGATCCTCGCCGAGGTCGAGAAGGGCTTCTACGCCGTCTCCTTCGCCGGTGGCCAGGTCGACCCCGCGACCGGAGACTTTGTCTTCGGCGTCTCCGAGGGCTATCTGATCGAGGCCGGCAGGGTGACCGCGCCGTGCCGGGGGGCGACCCTGATCGGCAACTGCCTGGAGGCTCTGGTGGGGATCGATGCGGTGGGCGATGACTTCGAGATGAAGACGGGTTTCTGCGGCAAGGGCGGCCAGAAAGTGCCGGTCGGCACCGGCCAGGGCCACGTTCGGATTCGGGCGATGACGGTCGGGGGGACGGAGCTATGAGGCGCAATGCTTCGGTCTCGGGCGGCCGATCCGTTTTGCGGGAGCGAAGCTGAGGATGAATGCGAGCGAGCTGGCAGACGCGGCGGGGCGCGCCGTCGAGGCGGCGCTGGCGGCAGGAGCGGGCGAGGCCGAGGCCTACGCGGCCGAGGATGCCGGGCGAGAGGTGCGGGTGCACGGGGGCCGGGTGGAAAGCCTGACGGCAGCGACCCAGCAGGGGATCGGGGTGCGCGCCTGGCGCGGGGGACGGGTCGGCTATGCCTATGGGACCGATGCCTCCGAGCTGGGGGTTGCGGCGATCGCCGCAGGCGCTGCGGAGGCGGCGCGGGCGGCTGATGAGGACGAGTTCGCCGGCCCGCCGCAGAGCGCCTTCGCGCGGCCGCTTGAGGGGTTGCGCGACCCCTCGGTCACCGAGTGGCCGACGGCCCGGGTCGCCGAGCTGGCGATCGGGGTGGAGCGGGCCGCGCTGGCGGCGGACGCCCGGATCGTGGGAGTCGAGACCGCGGTCTACGCCGACTCCTGCGAGCGGGTCGCGATCGCCTCCTCGGTCGGCGTCAGCGGCGAGTTCGAGTCCTCCAGCGCCTATGCCTTCCTCCAGGCCCTGGCCGAAGGCGAGGCAGGGCGTGAGAGCGGCTTGGGCTTTGGCCTGGCGCGCGGACCCGCCGGTCTTGACCCCGCCGCGATCGGAGTCGAGGGAGCGGAGCGCGCGGCTTCGATGATCGGGGCCGGCAAGCCCGCCTCGCGCTCCTGCCCCGTGGTCCTCGACCCGACCGTCGCCGCCAGCTTCGCCGGCATGATCGGTTCGACCCTGGGGGCCGACGCGGTGCAGCGGGGCCGATCTCCGTTCGCCGAGCGGCTGGGGGAGGAGATCGCCGGGGTGGCGCTGGTCCTGCACGACGACGGGCTGGCCTCTGATGGCCCCGCCTCCTCTCCCTTTGACGGCGAGGGGGTCCCTCGCCGTCGTACCCCGCTGATCGAGGAGGGGCGGCTGCGGGCCTATCTGTATGACACCTACACCGCTCGCCGCGCCGGCGCCTCCTCGACCGGCAACGCGGCGCGGAGCGGCTACCGCTCACTGCCCTCGGTTTCGACCTCCAACCTGATCGTTGCTTCGGGCCAACTCTCCTTTGAGCAGCTGCTCGGCGAGGCGGGCGAGGGCGTCTACGTGACCGACGTGGCCGGCCTGCACTCGGGCGTTAACCCGGTCTCCGGCACCTTTTCGGTGGGCGCGTCGGGGCGGGCGATCCGCGGCGGCGAGCGGGCCGAGCCGCTGCGCGAGTTCACGATCGCCGGCGACCTCGTCTCGATGCTCGGGGCCGTACGCGCCGCCGGCGCCGACTCACGCTGGGTTCCGTTCGGCGGCTCGGTCCGCACCCCGTCGCTGCTGATCGGCGAGATGACGATCGGCGGCTCATGAAACCTGGCGCCCCCAATCTGCGCCCGCGTCAGGCACTTACGCCGAGCCCGCTGTTAGATTGCGGCCATCTTCAATCCCGAGGAGGAATCTCGACGTGACCAAGGCTGAGTTTCTCGATCAACTGGCGGGCGACGAGCGGGTGGGCAGCAAGAAGGCTGCCGCCGACGCCGTGGACGCCGTGCTGGACGCGATCACCGACACGCTGAGCGGGGGCGGCGAGGTCAGCTTCACCGGATTCGGCAAGTTTCACGTCGCCGAGCGAGGTCCCCGTCAGGGAGTCAACCCGCGCACCGGCGAACGGATCACGATCCCCGGCGGCAAGGTCCCCCGCTTCTCCGCCGGCTCGGCGCTGAAGGCCAAGGTCAAGGGCGGCTGATTTCGTTCTGAGCCCAGCCGGTCGGCGGTCGCGATCTGATTCTTTCGCCGGCGGGCGAGCGCGAAGCCCCCTGATGGAGCAGCCGTTTGCGGATCGGCTGGCGGCGCTTGTCGAGGAGCGCCGCAGCCAGATCTGCCTTGGACTGGACCCCGACCCGGCGCATCTGGGGCCCGAGGGGGCGGCCGCGGCAGCCGGTTCGCAGGGGGCGGCGGCGGAGCGGGCCGGGAGGGCCGTCGTTGCCCACTGCAGAGCGCTGATCGAGCGTGCTGGGCCGGCATGCGTGGCGGCCAAGCCGCAGCTCGCCTGCTTTGAGCGGCTGGGCGCCCCCGGTTGGACGGCGTTGGCTGAGACCTGCGCCACCGCCCGCGAAGCGGGCCTGCTGGTGCTCGCCGACGCCAAGCGGGGCGATGTCCCGGTCACCGCCGCCGCCTACGCCCAGGCCCTGGTGGGCGATACGCCCACACCTTGGGGGCCGGTTGCAGGGCTGGGCGTCGACGCCTTCACCGCCAGTCCGCTACTCGGACGCGACGCGCTCGAGCCGCTGGTGGAGGCGGCCGCCTGCACCGGGGCGGGCGTCTTCGTCTTGGTCCGCACCAGCAATCCTGGCGCCGCCGACGTCCAGGACCTGGCGGCCCCCGAACGGCCGCTGCACGAGCACCTCGCAGCTCTGGTCGACGGCCTCTCTGAGCGCCTCTTGGGGGAGAGGGGGCTGAGCGGGATGGGCGCCGTGGTCGGCGCGACCGAGCCCGAGCATCTGGCCCGCCTGAGGGAGCTGATGCCCCGCTCGATCTTCCTCATCCCCGGAGTCGGCGCCCAGGGCGGGCGGGCGGAGACGCTGGGCCCCGCCTTCGCACCGGGCCCGGCTGCGGCGCTGGTTGCCGCCTCTCGTGCGATCGCCGCCGACCCCGACCCCGCCGCGGCCGCCGAGCGCCTGCGCGCCGCGGTTTGGGACGTTTCGACCGCCTGAAGAGGACCTCAGCGGCTATACGATCAGCGGCGCTCATCCGATCCGCCGCCCTCTCAGATGGAGAAACGCACCTCAGCCCCGGCCAGGGTCCTCGCCACGATCGCCCTGCTGGGCGCCCTGCTGGTTTTCATCCTGGCGATCTCCTCCTCGCTCGGGGGAGGGGGTTCGGGCGGCTCGCACCCGCCGGTGAGCACAGCGAGGGGCCCCCGCCAGACCAACAACGGCCACACCCCCGCGGTCTATGTGGTCAAGTACGGCGACACGCTGACCTCGATCGCACACAAGACCGGTGTCTCGGTCCTGCGCATCCAGACCCTGAACCCGCACGTCGATCCGCAGATCCTGATCTCCGGCGAAAGGCTGAGGCTGCGATAGGCGCTCGGCGCCGGTCCCGAGCGCGGATCGGCGCGCTCCTTTTGCTCACCCTGGCGGGGTTGGGGATACTCGGCTCGGGCACGGCGCTGGCCCGGCGACCGCGCTCGCCTCGGGTCGAGGCTCGCGCTTGGGCGCTGATTGACGCCTGCACAGGCGAAATCCTGACCTCCCACGCTGCGGCGAGGCATCTGCTGATCGCCAGCACAACCAAGTTGATGACCGCCTAGGTGGTGCTGCACGAGCTGCGGCTGAACAGGATCGTGCGGGCCGCGCCCTACCACGCGAGCTACGGCGAATCGCTGTTGGGGCTGGCGCCGGGCCAGCGGATCAGCGTCCGCGACCTCCTCTACGGGATGGTTCTGGTCAGCGGCAACGACGCCGCCTATGCCCTGGCCCTGGCGGCTGGGGGCTCGGAGAGGCACTTCGTGCGCCAGATGAACAGACAGGCGGTTGCGCTCGGCCTGACCGACACCCACTATGCCAATCCAATCGGGCTCGATCAGCCCGGCAACTACTCGAGCGCTCGCGACCTCACCACCCTGGCGCGGCGGCTTCTGCGCCTCCCGGCCTTCGCCAGGATCGCCGACTCGCGCAGCGCGACTCTGCGCAGTCTGCGACCACCACGGCGGATCGTTCGATCAACGGGCTGTTGCGGATGGCGCCCTGGGCGAACGGCGTGAAGACAGGCCACACCTCCGGCGCTGGGTATGTCCTCGTCGGCTCGGGCCGGCGCAAGGGGTTTGAGCTGATCTCGGCTGCGATCGGCGCCCCCACCGACGAAGCTAGCTTCAGCGACAACCTGCACCTGCTCGACTATGGCTTCTCCCTCTACCGGCGCCAGAGGGTGGTTCGCGCCGGTCAGAGGCTCGCCGATCCGCCGATCCGCTATGCGGGAGGCGCTCTGCCGCTGGTCTCCTCGCGCAGCGTTGAGGTCGCGGTTCGCCACGGCCAGCCGCTGAGCGTGAAGGTCCATGCGCCGGGCGAGGTGCAGGGGCCAATCCGCGCCGGCGCGGTGCTCGGCCGGGCGAGGGTGCTCCTCGACGGATACCTGGTGGCCAGGGTCCCGCTGCGTGCCGGCCGCTCGATCCCGCCGGCGGGCGCCCCCAAACGGAGGCGCAGCTTGATCACCTCCATGCCGATCGCGCCGTGGGGGATCGGGTTCGTGATACTGATTGGAGCGACATATCTGAGGCGCCGCCGGCGCCCCGGGGGCGAAGGAGAGGAGCGGGTCCTGGTGAGTCGCGAGGAGAGGCGAGCCGCTGGTGATCGGGGCCGGCGAAGGCGGTTGGCCGGGTGATCCTGACGGTGACGCTGAACGCTGCGATCGATCGCACCGTCGCGGTGCCGAACTTCCGCCTGGGTCGCCGCCACCGGGCGGTGGAGAGCCGCACGGTGGCGGGAGGCAAGGGCATCAACGTCGCTCGGGCGCTGAGCCTTCTGGGTCGACCGGTGATCGCCACCGGCTTCGCCGGCGGCCCGACGGGGGCCCGGGTGATCGAGCAACTGAGAGAAGAGGCGGTGCTGACTGACTTCACCCAGATCGCCGGCGAGACGCGGATCAACCTGGCGGTGATCGACCCCACCTCCGGCGAGCAAACCGAGATCAACGAGCGCGGCCCGGCGGTCAGCCCGGAGGAGGTCGAGGCCTTCTTCGGGCGGATTGGATACCTCGCCGTGGGGGCCAAGATCTGCGTGCTGGCGGGGACCCTGCTGCCGGGCGCCGGCGACGACCTCTACGCCCGCCTGGTCAAGGACCTGCGCGCCCGCGGCATCGTGGTGGTCCTTGATGCGGAGGGGGAGGCGATGATGGCCGGGCTTCGAGCCGGGGCCTCTGTCGTGACTCCAAACGAGCGCGAGGCCGAGGAGCTGGTCGGCCAGGAGTTCGCCGACCGCGGTGACCTGGCCCAGGGTCTCTCCGAGCTGGTTCGCCTGGGCGCCGGCGAGGCGGCGATCACCCGGCCCGATGGCTGCGTCGCGGTGGTGGGGGAGGGGCCCGAGCGCCGCTTCCTCGAGGTTCGCACCGAGCCCCTGGACCCGGTCTCCACGGTGGGTTCGGGCGACGCCTTCCTCGCCGGCTACGTGGCCGCCCGCTACGAGGACCGCCCGCCCGAGGAGTGCCTTGCCTACGGGGTCGCCTGCGGGGCCGAGTCGACCCAGCACTTCGGCGCCGGCGTCGTCGACCGCCGCCAGGTGGAGCGGCTGCTGGGCGAGGTGGCGGTGGACGATCTGGAGGTCCCCGCGGAAGTGTAGGCTGGCTGTTCAACGCCACCCTGGAGGATCAATTGGAGATCGACATTGGTCGAGGCAAGAAGGGGCGGCGCGCCTACGGATTCGATGACATCGCGATCGTTCCGTCGCGCCGCACCCGCGATCCCGACGACATTGACATCAGCTGGACCCTCGGCCCCTATCGCTTCGACCTGCCCCTCGTCGCCTCGGCGATGGACGGCGTGGTCAGCCCCGACACCGCGGTGGGGGTCAATGAGCTGGGCGGGCTGGGGGTACTCAACCTGGAGGGGATCTGGACCCGTTTCGAGGACGCCGAGGAGCAGCTGGAGAAGATCGCCGCAGCTCCCAAGCACCTGTCGACCCGGATCATGCAGGAGATCTACGCGGAGCCGGTCAAGCCCGAGCTGATCGGGCGGCGGGTGGCCGAGATCAAGGAGCGTGGCGCGGTCGCCTGCGGCTCGCTCACCCCGCAGAAGGTGCGTGAGCACTATGAGGTCGCGGTGGAGGCTGGTCTCGACATCCTCGTCATCCAGGGCACGGTGATCTCCGCCGAACACGTCTCGACCACGGTGGAGCCGCTGAACCTGAAGGAGTTCATCGCCGAGGTGCCAGTGCCGACGGTGGTCGGCGGCTGCGCCTCCTACTCGACCGGATTGCATTTGATGCGGACCGGCGCGGTCGGCGTCCTGGTCGGGGTCGGCCCCGGCGCCGCCTGCACCACGCGCGGCGTGCTGGGGATCGGCGTGCCGCAGGCGACCGCGATCGCCGACGTCGCCGCCGCCCGGGCCCAGCACATGCTGGAGACCGGTGAATATGTGAACGTGATTGCCGACGGCGGCATGCGGACCGGGGGGGACGTCTCCAAGGCGATCGCCTGCGGCGCCGATGCGGTGATGGTCGGCTCGCCCCTGGCCCGCGCCAAGGAGGCGCCGGGTCGCGGATACCACTGGGGGATGGCCACGTTCCATCCCTCGCTGCCGCGCGGAACCCGGGTTTCCACCAAGCAGGATGGGACGATGGAGGAGATCCTGCTCGGCCCCGCTCAGGAGAACGACGGCACCTTCAACCTGATGGGGGCGCTGAAAACCTCGATGGCCACCTGCGGCTACGAGGACATCCGCTCCTTCCAAAGGGCCGAGGTGATGGTCGCGCCGGCGCTGATGAGCGAGGGTAAGAAGCTGCAGAACGAGCAGTCGGTGGGGATGGGATCAAACGGAAGGGCGGCGGTGTCCGCGGGGGTTGCGGTATCGGATGACTGAGGGTCCCAGTGCGGTCGGGCCGACGGCTCACCTCGCCGCGGGGGAACCCGAGCCCCCGGCGGCGCCAGCGGGAGGTGGTAGCGCTTTGGAGGAGGTTTGGGTCCTCGACTTCGGCGGGCAGTACTCGCAGTTGATCGCCAGGCGGATCCGGGAGTGTGGGGTGTTCGCCGAGCTGCGCCCCTCGAGCACCGCGGTGGCCGAGATCCGGGAGCGCCGGCCCAAGGCGCTGGTGCTCTCGGGTGGGCCGGCCTCGGTCTATGAGCCCGGGGCGCCCCCGTTCCCCACCGAGCTGCTTGACCTGGGGATTCCGATGCTGGGGATCTGTTACGGGATGCAGGCCATGGTTCAGGCGCTGGGGGGGAGGGTCGAGGCGGCCAGAGCGGGGGAGTTCGGCCGCACCGAGCTCGCCTTGCGTCATGGCGGCGGCAGGCTGCTCGCCGGCTTGCCGCAGGAGCAACAGTGCTGGATGAGCCACCGTGACGCCGTATTCGAGCCGCCCGAGGGCTTCACCGCGCTGGCCTCCAGCCCCGGCTCGCCCGTCGCCGCCTGCGAGTTTCCCGAGCGTGGTCTCTACGGCATCCAGTTTCACCCCGAGGTAGTCCACACGCCCTACGGCACGGAGATCCTCACCCGCTTCCTGCGCGACGTCGCAGGCTGCGAGGAGCGCTGGTCGCCGCACTCGGTGATCGCCGAGCAGGTGGCGCGAGTCAAGGCCCAGGTCGGCCCCGGGCGGGTGATCTGCGGCCTCTCCGGCGGCGTTGACTCCTCGGTCGCCGCGCTGCTCGTGCACCGGGCGGTGGGTGAGCGGCTGACCTGCATATTCGTCGACCATGGGATGATGCGAAAGAACGAGGCCGAGCAGGTGGTCGAGGCCTTCGGCCAGTTTGCGATCCCGCTCATCCACGTGGACGCGGAGGAGCGCTTTCTCGCCCGCCTCGCCGGGGTCGAGGAGCCCGAGCGCAAGCGAAAGATCATCGGCGAGGAGTTCATCCGGGTCTTCGAGGAGGAGGCGGCGAGGCTGCAGGACATCCACTATCTGGTCCAGGGCACGCTCTACTCGGACGTGATCGAGTCCGGTGGCAGCGACGGCGCCGAGACGATCAAGTCCCATCACAACGTCGGCGGACTTCCTGATGATCTGGAGTTCGAGTTGGTCGAGCCGCTGCGGATGCTGTTCAAGGACGAGGTGCGCGCGGTCGGCGCCGAGCTGGGCCTGCCGGAGCGGATGGTCTGGCGCCAGCCCTTCCCCGGCCCCGGCCTGGCGATCCGCATCGTCGGCGGCGAGGTGACGAGGGAGCGGCTCGACATCCTGCGGGCGGCGGACGCGATCGTGCAGGAGGAGATCCGGGCCGCCGAGCTCTACCGCCAGCTCTGGCAGTCATTCTGCGTGCTGCCGGTGGTGCGCTCGGTCGGCGTTCAGGGGGACGGCCGGACCTACGCCTACCCGATCGTGATCCGAGCGGTCACCTCCGAGGATGCGATGACCGCCGATTGGGCTCGACTTCCCTATGACCTGCTGGAGCGAATCTCCCAACGGATCATCAACGAGATTCGCGACGTCAACCGGGTGGCGCTGGACATCTCCTCCAAGCCGCCGGCGACGATCGAGTGGGAGTAGGGGCGCTGCCCGAGTAATTGATAACAGGTCTCAATATCGTGTAGGGTGCGCCCCGTGCGCGGAGCATCGCCAATACTCGCCCCCCTGGCGATCGCCGCGGTGCTCGTAGCCGGATGCGGCAGCTCGGCCTCGGACTCGGCGGGCTCCTCCGGCAAGCTGAACGTCGTCGCGGCGGAGAACTTCTGGGGCAGCATCGCCAAGCAGCTGGGCGGCGATCGGGTCCAGGTCACCAGCATCATCACCAACCCCGCCGCCGACCCGCACGAGTACGAACCGACCAGCGCCAACGCGCGCACGATCGCCGCCTCCCGGCTGACGATCGTCGATGGGATTGGCTATGACCCGTGGGCCGCCAAGCTGCTGGCCGCCAATCCCAGCTCTGAACGAACGGTCCTCACCGTCGGCGAAGTGCTCGGGCTGAAGGCCGGAGAGAACCCCCACCAGTGGTACTCGCCCAGCTCGGTGCACAAGGTGATCGACCAGATAACGTCCGACTACAAGAAGGCCGATCCCGGCCAGAGCTCCTACTTCGACCAGCAGCGCAGCGCCTTTGAGACCAGGGGCCTGGCCAAATACAACAGCCTGATCTCCCAGATCAAATCTCGCTACCGGGGGGTTGCGGTCGGCGCCTCGGAGAGCATCTTCGAACCGCTGGCCCCGGCGCTGGGCCTGAACCTGATCACGCCCCGCGGCTTCATGCAGGCGGTCGCCGAGGGGACCGAACCGACCCCCGCCGACAAAGCGATGACCGATCAACAGATCACCAGCCATCAGGTCAAGGTCTGGGTCTACAACAGCCAGAACGCGACGCCGGACGTGCAGCGCCTAAACGAAGCGGCCCGGGCGGCTGGTATCCCGATCGCCACCGTGACCGAGACGCTGACCCCCGAAGGCGCCAGCTTCCAGGCCTGGATGACGCGCGAGCTGGAGGGCCTGCGGGCGGCGCTGGGGAGGGCCAGCGGTAGGTGAGCGAGGAGGTCGCGGTACGGCTGGAGGAGGCGAGCGCTCACCGCGGCGCCCACACGGTCTGGAGTGGTGTCGACCTGACCATCGGCCGGGGGGAGTTCGTCGCGGTCCTCGGTCCGAACGGATCCGGGAAGTCGACCCTGCTCGACGTGGTGCTTGGCCTGCTTCCACTTGGCCAGGGCCGGGCGACGGTGCTCGGTCGGCGCGCGGGGGGCGCCAACGCCCGCATCGGCTACCTTCCCCAGCGCCGCAGCTTCGACTCGGGGACCCGGATCCGCGGGCTTGACGTCGTGCGCCTCGGGCTCGACGGGACGCGCTGGGGAATCCCGCTCCCCGCCGCGCTCAGCGCTTCTGGGCGAGCGGCGCGGCGGCGGGTGGATGAGGTGGTCGAGCTGGTCGGCGCGGGCCCCTACGCGGGGCGACCGATCGGCGCGCTCTCAGGCGGCGAGCAGCAGCGGCTGCTGATCGCCCAGGCTCTGGTCCGCCGCCCCGAGATGCTCCTCCTCGACGAGCCGCTGGACAGCCTCGACCTCAGCAACCAGGGCGCGGTGGCGGGGCTCGTCCAGCGAATCTGCGACAGCGAGGGGGTGACGGTCCTGCTGGTTGCCCACGACGTCAACCCGATCCTCGGATACCTCGATCGCGTCGTCTACTTCGCCGGCGGAAGGGGGGTGGAAGGGGCGCCGCGGGAGGTGATCGACGACGCCACCCTGAGTCGCCTCTACGGCGCGCCGATCGAGGTGCTCGAGACTTCAGACGGGCGCCTGGTCGTCGTCGGCACGCCCGAGCCGCCCGCCCACCACCACCCGCGCCACGGCCATGAGCGCTGAGCTCGCCGCCCTCTCCTGGAATCCGCTCGTCGACCTCGAACAGCTGACGGCCTTCCCCTTCATGATCCAGGCGCTGGAGGCGGGGACGATCGTAGCCGTGATGGCTGGAGCGATCGGCTGGTTCATGGTGCTGCGCCGCCAGACCTTCGCCGGCCACACCCTTTCGGTGATCGCCTTCCCCGGCGCAGCCGGGGCCACCCTGGCGGGCCTGCCGCTGGCCTTCGGTTACTTCGGCGCCTGCGCGCTCGCCGCGCTGGCGCTCTCATTGCTCGCCCGGCCAGGCCGGGATGGTCTCGGCGGTGAGTCGGCGGCGATCGGCACCGTCCAGGCCTTCGGCCTGGGCCTCGGTTTCCTCTTCGTCAGCCTCTACAGCGGCCAGCTCACCGACCTCGAGTCGCTCCTCTTCGGCACCTTCCTCGGCATCACCGCCACCCAGGTCCAGACCCTGCTCTGGGTCGCCCTGGTCGCCCTCGCCGCCCTGGCGCTGATCGGCCGCCGGCTGCTGTTTGCCTCCGTCGACGCCGCGGTAGCCAGGGCACGCGGCCTGCCGATCCGAGCTCTGGCGACCGCCTTCCTGCTGCTCCTCGGGTTGGCCGTGGCGGCGACGGCTGAGATCACCGGCGCGCTGCTGGTCTTCGCCCTGCTGGTGACCCCGGCGGCCACCGCCCAGCGGATCACCGCTCGGCCCGGCCCGGGCCTGGCGCTCTCGGTCGCCCTCGCCCTCGCCGTCACCTGGCTGGGCCTCGGGATCGCCTACTTCTCTCCCTACCCGGTTGGCTTCTGGGTCACCTCGCTCTCCTTCGGCCTCTATGTCGCGGTGCGCTGTGGCGCTCACCTCGCCCGCCCCCGGCCGGCGGAGGCCCTGAGCTGATGTTCGCCCACGAATTCATGCGCAACGCCTTTCTCGCCGGCACCTTCGTCGCCCTGGCCTGCGGAGTGGCCGGATACTTCGTCGTGCTGCGCAGCCAGGTCTTCGCCGGCGACGCCCTCAGCCACGTCGCCTTCACCGGCGCCCTGGCGGCCGCGGCGGTGGGAGTTGACATCCGCCTCGGCCTCTTCGCCGCGACGGTCGCGGTCGCGGCGGGAATGGGCCTGCTGGGCGATCGTGCCCGACCCGACGACGTCGCGATCGGCTCCGTTTTCGCCTGGATCCTGGGCCTCGGCGCTCTCTTCCTCTCGATCTTCGCCGCCGGCGCCAGCGGCGCCAACGGCACGCAGGGTGTGCGGGTCCTCTTCGGCTCGATCCTCGGCCTCAGCGGGGGCGATGCCAGGCTGGCCGCGGCGATCGCGATCGCCGCCCTCGCGGCTCTGCTGGCGATCGCCAGGCCGCTGCTCTTCAGCTCCATCGACGCCGAGGTGGCGCGCAGCCTCGGCCTACCCGTGCGCGCGCTGGGCATCGGTTTTCTCGTGCTGCTGGCCGTCGTCGCGGCGGAGGCGACCGAGGCGGTGGGGGCGTTGCTCCTGCTCGGTCTGCTCGCCGCGCCGGGGGGTGCCGCGCGGCTGCTGACCGACCGGCTCTGGTGGGGCCTGGCGCTCTCGGGGGCGATCGCGGTGGCGTCGATCTGGGCCGGGCTCGCCCTCAGCTACCAGATCGCCGCCCTGCCCCCCAGCTCGGCCACGATCGGCATCGCCTCGGGCTTCTTCGTCGGGGCGGCGCTGCGCGCCTGGGCGGGATCTAGGCAGCGGCGGCGCGAGTCAAATCCGGCCCCCCTCGCTGGGGTCGGGGATGGCATCTAGGATCGAAGCGATGAGGAGCGAGAGCCAGAAGGGCTGGGCCGAGCACGCGCTGTCGGTCCTCGCCGCTGCAGGCTTGCGCCGCGGGGGTGCCCGGCTGGCGGTGGTCGAGGCCCTGGAGCGCCAGGACTGCGCCGTCACGGCGCTGGAGATCGACGATGACCTGCGCCGTCGCACTCCCGGCGTTGGCCGGGCCAGCGTCTACCGAGCCCTGGAGCAACTTGAGCAGCTCGGCCTGGTCCAGCGGCTCGAGGTGTCGCGCGGCACGGCGGGCTATGAGCGGGTTGAGCCCAGCGGCCAGCATCACCATCACGCGATCTGCCGCCACTGCGGCCGTATGGTCCCCTTCGAGGACTCCGGCCTGGAGCGGGCGATCGGCCGGGTGTCAGAGCGGATGCGCTTCGAGGTCACCGAGCACGACGTGGTGCTTCGCGGTCTCTGCGAGCACTGCGGCAACCTCGAGAGGCTCGGTTCCCTATCATCCGCGGGCTCTTGAAGACCTATGTCGCGACACCTACCGACCGCCAGCGAGACTGGTACCTGGTTGACGCCGAGGGCCAGACCCTGGGGCGGCTGGCGACGCGGATAGCAGATGCTCTGCGCGGCAAGCGCAAGCCCGTGTACACGCCCCATATCGACACCGGCGACTTCATCGTCGTCGTCAACGCGGAGAAGATCCGGGTCACCGGAGACAAGATGGCGCAGAAGATTTACTGGCGGCACAGCGGCTACCCGGGGGGGATCAAGTCCCGCACCCTGGCGGAGATGCTCGACCGTCGCCCAGAGGAAGTGATCCGCAAGGCGGTGAAGGGAATGCTTCCGCGCAACCGCCTCGCCCGCCAGCAGCTGACCAAGCTGAAGGTGTACGCAGGGCCGGACCATCCCCACGCCGCTCAAATGCCCAAGCCGATGGAAATTGAGAGATGACAGACGAGCCCAATCAGGACGAGATCTCAGAGCACGACGAGACAGAGAACGACGACGCCTCCGAGCACTCGCAGGAGCCCGAGACCGACGAGGACTCGATCGCAGAGGTCGCGGATCCTGTCGCCGATGATGCGGGGGCAGGGCCGGCGGAGGTTCCGCCCGCGAGCGCCCAGGCATCCACGCCAGCCGCGGAGGAGGTGCCTGGGGAGGCAGAGCCGGAGAGCACCGAGGTAGACGAACCGGAGGTCACTGAGGTGGACGAGCCGGAGGTCACTGAGGTGGATGAGCCGGAGGAGGAGACGGTGGTCGCGGCCGCCGAGCCGTCCGAGAAGGCGCCTGAGGTCCGGGAGAAGAAAGCGGATGTGATTCCCGGTGCCGACCTGGAGCCGATCGCGGTCGAGCCCGAGGCGGCGCCGCTCAGCGCCGAGGAGCAGGCGCGACTCGAAGCTGAAGAGGAGGAGCGCGCCCGGCGCGAAGCCGAGCTGGCGGGGGAGACCGAGGAGCCCGATGCGGCGAGCCGGGCCCCGGCGAAGATGGAGAGCGGCGCGCGCTACCTGGCGACCGGCAAGCGCAAGAACGCGATCGCCCGCGTCACCCTCACCCCCGGTGAGGGCAAGTTCGAGGTCAACAGGCGCGCCCTCGAGGAGTTCTTCCCCCGGCCCCTGCACCAGACCATGGCCCGCCAGCCACTGGTCACCACCGGCTATGAGGGCAGCGTCGACGTCCGTGTCCTGGTCCACGGCGGAGGCGTCAGCGGCCAGGCCGGCGCGGTCCGCCACGGGATCGCCAGGGCGCTGACCGAGATCGACGCCGAGCTGCGCGGCGACCTCAAGCGCCGCGGCTTCCTCACCCGCGACGCGCGGGTCAAGGAGCGCCGCAAGGCGGGGCTGAAGAAGGCCCGCAAGCGGCCGCAATTCAGCAAGCGCTGAGCGGTCCTTATGACGACGGAGCGCAAGCTCTTCGGGACCGACGGGGTCCGGGGAGAGGCTGGCGCCTTCCTCACCGTCGAGCTCGCTACCGCCTTGGGGCGGGCGGCGACCACCTCGCTGGGGATTGAGCGCCCACAGGTCCTGATCGTCCGCGACACACGCGAGTCGGGGCCGATGCTGGAGGCAGCGCTGGCTGCGGGGATCGCCGCCGCTGGGGGCGACGCGCTGCTCGGCGGGGTGCTGCCAACGCCGGCAGCCGCGATCCTGGTGAAGCGACTCGGGCTCGACCTGGCGGCGGTCGTCTCCGCCTCCCACAATCCCTACCGGGACAACGGCATCAAGTTCTTCTCGGCCGGGGGGACGAAGCTCGACGACGAGGCCGAGGCGCGGATCGAGGAGCTGCTGGGCGGTGAGGTCCAGAGCGCCGGGCCCGGCCGCGTGCGCGAGCTGAACGGCGGCCTCGAGGACTATCTGCGTGCCCTGCAGACAGCCTTCCCCCTCGACCTCTCCGGCCGCCGGGTGATCCTCGACTGCGCCAACGGTGCCACCCATCGGGCAGCTCCGGCCATCTTCGAGCGACTCGGGGCCGAGGTCGAGGCGATCGGCGCCGAGCCGGACGGTCGCAACATAAATCACGGCTGCGGTTCCACCGACATCGGGAATCTGGCCGATCGGGTCGCCGCCTCGGACGCCGAGATCGGGTTCGCCTTCGACGGCGACGGAGACCGGGTGCTGGCGGTCGACGCCGCCGGACATCCCCACGACGGCGACGAGCTGATCGCGTTGGCTGCGCTGGGGATGGCTGCTCGCGACGAGCTAGGCGCCGGCGTCGCCGTCACGGTGATGAGCAACTATGGCTTCCACCGGGCGATGGAGGAGGCCGGGATCGACGTCGCCGTGACGCAGGTCGGCGATCGCTACGTTCTCGACGATATGCGCCGCAGCGGTCGCGCGCTCGGCGGTGAGCAGTCCGGCCACCTCATCTACGCCAGCTACGCGCACACCGGCGATGGGATAGCGGCTGCGCTGATGACCATGAGGGAGCTGGGCTCCCGAGACCTCGCCGAGGCGATCCCCATGCGCAAGCTTCCCCAGGTTCTGGAGAACGTCGAGGTCGCCGACCGCGAGGCCGTGGCCGGGGCCACGGCGCTGTGGGAGGCCGTGGAGCGGGAGGGGGATGGCCTCGCGGGCCGGGGCCGCGTTCTGCTGCGCCCCTCCGGCACCGAGCCGTTGGTGCGGGTGATGGTCGAGGCGCCAACCGCCGAGGAGGCCGGCGCGGTCTGCGAGCGCCTGGTCGCGCTGGTGAGGAAGGAGCTGGCCTGAGCCCGGCGGGCCCAGGGCGGGGGAAAGAGAGCCGATTTGCCCCCGCCGAGAGGATCTCGGTGGCGGGTCTTTACCCTTAGGTCCCTGATGTGTGGCATCGTCGGATACGTGGGCGCTCGTCCCTGCCGCGACCTGCTGGTCGCCGGGCTGGAGAAACTCGAGTACCGCGGCTATGACTCGGCCGGGGTGTCGGTGATCGAGGAGGGGAGGATCGACAGCGTCCGCGCGGTCGGCAACCTCGCCAACCTGCGCGCCGCGGTCGCCGAGCACGACGGTGAGGGAGGGGTCGCGGTCGCCGCCCCCCCGGCCACCACCGGCGTTGCTCACACCCGCTGGGCCACCCACGGTCGGGTCACCGAGGAGAACGCCCACCCCCACGGAGATTGCTCTGACCGGATCCACATCGTCCTCAACGGGATCGTCGAGAACCACGCCACGCTGCGGCGCGAGCTGGAGGCCGAGGGACATACCTTCAGCTCGGAGACCGACGCTGAGATCGTCGCCCACCTGATCGAGCGCAACTACGACGGCGACCTGACCGCCGCCGTCCGCGCCTCCTTCGCCGAGCTGCGCGGCCATTACGCATTCGTCGCGATGCACGCCGACGAGCCGGGGAGACTGGCGGGGGCACGCAAGGAGTGCCCTCTGGTCGCCGGGGTCGGGGACGGAGAGACCTTTCTCGCCTCGGCGATTCCGGCCTTCCTCGCCGAGACACGCAACGCAGTGCAGATCGAGAACGGCGAGGTCGCCACGATCGACGCCTCCGGGGTCTCGATCTTCGACGCGGCGGGGGCGCCGGTCGAGCGCGCCGCCGAGGAGATCGCCTGGGACGAGGACGCGGCGGAGAAAGGCGGCTATGAGACCTTCATGCTGAAGGAGATCCACGAGCAGCCCGACGCCGTTGCCGAGACGCTCGCCGACCGCCTGCCGAACGACGACGGCGTCGACCTCTCCGAGGTCGACCTGGACGACTCCTTCCTTCGCGGCCTGCGGCGAATCGTGATCGTCGCCTGCGGCAGCTCCTACCACGCCGGGCTGGTCGGCCGCTACGCGATTGAGGAGTGGGCGCGGGTGGCGGTGGAGATGGACATCGCCTCCGAGTTCCGGTACCGCAACCCGGTGATCGGGCCGGAGGACCTGGTGATCGGCATAACCCAGTCGGGTGAGACCGCCGACACGCTGGCGGCGATGCGGCTGGCCCGTGGCGCCGGCGCCGCGGTGCTGGCGATCACCAACGTCATGGGCAGCCAGGCCACCCGCGACGCCGACGCCGTCCTCTACACGCGGGCGGGGCTGGAGATCGGCGTCGCCGCCACCAAGACCTTCGTCGCCCAGGTCGCCGCGATGTACCTGATCGGCCTGCGGCTGGCGGAGCTGCGCGGGACGCTTTCGCCGCCGCGGATTGCAGAGCTGGTCGCCGAGCTGAAGGCGCTGCCCTCAAAGATCGAGACGACTATCGCCGCGGTCGAGGATCACGTCCGCGAGGTCGCCTCCACCCATCACACCCAACCCTTCTTCCTCTATCTCGGCCGCCACATCGGACTGCCCGTCTGCCTCGAGGGGGCGCTGAAGCTGAAGGAGATCTCCTACATCCCCACCGACGCCTACGCCGCGGGGGAGAT
The DNA here is from genome assembly GCA_035534175.1 of Solirubrobacterales bacterium. Taxonomy (GTDB): domain Bacteria; phylum Actinomycetota; class Thermoleophilia; order Solirubrobacterales; family 70-9; genus DATLSM01. The sequence goes on from DATLSM010000045.1 coordinate 32,690, forward strand.
GAAGCATGGCCCGATCGCGCTGCTCGACGAGTCGACCCCCGTCGTCTGCGTCGCCACCGATAGCCCGGTGCTGGACAAGGTCCTCTCCAACATGGAAGAGGTGCGGGCCCGCGGTGCCGAGACGATCGCAATCGCCACCGAAGGCTGCGACCGGGTCGCCGAGGTCGCCGAGCAGACAATCGAGGTCGCCCGCACCGACTGGATCCTGCAGCCGATCGTCGCGATCCTGCCGCTGCAGCTGCTGGCCTACGACATCGCCCGCGCCCGCGGCCTGAACGTCGATCAGCCGCGCAACCTGGCAAAGACCGTCACCGTCGAGTAGGGCGGCGGGACGGGTTGTCGCCTGGCTAGGCTGCGTTGGATGGAGACCTGGCTGAGCCCGCTGTATGACGCGGAGGGGATGCGCGAGATCGATCGCTGGGCGATCGAGGAGCGGGGGGTGCCCTCGCTGGAGCTGATGGAGGCCGCCGGGCGGGCGGTGGCGGAGGCGGTCGCCGGGCTCGCGCCCGAGGGTCCCGTGCGGGTCGTCTGCGGCAAGGGGAACAACGCCGGCGACGGCCTGGTGGCAGCCCGGCTCCTGGCCGGGATGGGACACGAGGTGCAGGCGCTGCTGCTCTGGCCTGCCCAGGAGCTGAGCGGGGACGCGGGGGCCAACCTGGAGCGATTCGGCGCCGAGTACGTGAGCGAGGGCCTGGGCGAGCGCCTGGCCGGCTCCGGCGCGGTGATCGACGCGATCTTCGGGACCGGGTTCGCCGGGGTGGCGCGCCAGCCCGCCGCGGCGGCGATCGAGGCCATCGCCCGCAGCGGCGCGCCCGTCGTGGCCTGTGACATCGCCTCCGGGGTCGACGCCTCCAGCGGAGAGGTCGAGGGCCCGGCGGTAGGGGCCGACCTCACGATCACTTTCCACGCGGCGAAGCTCGGGCACCTCCTCGCCCCAGGTAAGTGGCTCGCCGGGGAGGTGCGGGTCGCTCCGATCGGGATCCCCGATCGGGCCCCCAGCCAGCCCGCGGCCGGGGTCATCGATCGCTCGGTGCTGGAGCTGGCTCCGAGGCGTGACGCGCGCTCGACCAAGTTCAGCTCGGGGCAGGTCGTGATTGCAGGCGGCTCTCGAGGCCTGACCGGGGCGGTGCGGCTGTCCTCGCAGGCCGCGATCCGCGCCGGCGCCGGCTACGCGACGGTCGCCGTCCCGGCGGACCTGGAGGCGATCTTTGAGCAGGGCCAGCCTGAGGTGATGTCGGTCGGCTGCCCCGGCGGCGACGGCTGCCTGGCGCCGGCCTCGCTGAGGGCTCTGCTCGGAGCCTTCGAGCACGCCGGCGCGGGAGTACTCGGGCCGGGCATGGGGCGCCGCTCCGACTCGGTCGAGCTGGCGCGCGAGGCGGCCGGGGCGATCGAGGCGGCGCTGGTGATCGACGCCGACGGCCTCAATGCCTTCGCCGGCCTGCTCGAGCGGATCGCCGCTCGCCAGGCGCCCACTGTCCTCACCCCGCACGCGGGAGAGCTCGGCCGGTTGCTCGGGCGGCCCTCGGAGGCAATCGCCGCTCATCGCCTCTCCTGCGCGCGCGAGGCTGCCCTCGCCGCCGGCGCCGTCGTGGTCCTCAAGGGCGAGGATACGATCGTCACCGACGGGGAGCGGGTTGGGGTCAACGCGTTCTCCGCCCCGGCGCTGGCCACCGCCGGGACCGGCGACGTCCTCGCGGGGATCACCGCCGCCCTGCTCGCCCGCGGCCTGGAGCCCTTCGCCGCGGCCTGTGCGGCGGTCGTCGCTCACGCCCGCGCCGGGCGCCGCGCGGCGCGCCTTGTGGGGGCCGCCGAGTCGGTAATCGCCAGCGACGTGATCGCCTCGATCCCGGCGGGGATGCTCCCCGGGGCCGAGCGATGATGCGGGCGGTTGCCCGGATCGACCTCGGCGCGGTGCAGGCCAACTGCGCCAGGCTCCGCTTGGCGCTGAGCGAGGACGCCGAGCTGTGCGCGGTGGTCAAGGCGGACGGCTACGGTCACGGTGCCGACGCCTGTGCCTCCGCCGCGCTGGCCGGAGGGGCGACCAGGCTGGCTGTGGCGACCGCCGCCGAGGCGGCGGGGATCGGCCGTCGCTTCCAGCACGTGCCGTTGCTCACGATGGGAGCGCTGAGCCCTGAGGACGTCGACGTCACGCTCTCCTCCGGCTCGGAGGTGACCGTCTGGCGGGAGGGATTTCGTCGCCTGCTCGCCGACCGCGCCCGGGCCCAGGGCCGGCCCGCCCGGGTCCACGTGAAGCACGACAGCGGCATGGGCCGGCTCGGCAACCCCGACCCCGCCGAGGTGCTGGCCCTGGCGCGCGCCTGTGCCCAGGATCCCCATCTGCAGCTTGCCGGCGTCTGGACCCACCTGGCCACCGCCGATGAACCCGGCTCGGAGTTCTTCGATCAGCAGCTCGACCGCTTCGCCGCGGTCGCCGCCGCGGTCCGGGCCGAGTTTCCCGCAGTCACCGTCCACGCCGCCAACAGCGCCGCGGTCTTCCGCGACCCCCGCTCGCACTTCGACATGGCCCGCTGCGGGGTGGCCGTCTACGGGCTCGACCCTTTCCAGGGCGACCCTGCCCAGCGTGGCCTCACCCCGGTGATGTCGCTGCGCTCCTACGTCGCCGACGTGAAGCGTTTCACGGCGGCCCACAGCGCCGGCTACGGACGGACCTGGCGCGCCCCGGTAGACACCTGGGTCGGGGTCCTGCCACTGGGCTACGGCGACGGCGTGCGCCGCGGCCTCTCCAACAACGCCGAGGTGCTGGTCCGTGGCCGTCGTCATCCGCTGGTCGGAACCGTCTCGATGGACAACGTGACCGTCGATCTCGGCCCCGAGACCGAGGTCGAGTCGGGTGATGAGGTGGTGCTGATCGGTGCCCAGGGGGAGGAGGCGATTCTCGCCGAGGAGGTTGCGGCCCGGCTGGGCACGATCAACTACGAGGTCACCTGCGGGATCTCGGCGCGTGTGCCGCGGGCAGTGGCGTGAGCCTCGCCGATCGCCTCGCATCGGCGAGGCCGGTCGAGCTGGCGCGGCGGGCGCTGGATGGAGGGGAGGGCGTGTGGATCGTCGGCGGCGCGATCCGCGACGCCGCGCTGGGCCGTGAGGTGAGCGACCTCGATCTCGCCGTCGCGGGCGCCCCCGAGCTGGCGGCGAGGGCGATCGCCAGGGAGGGCGACGGCCACGCCTTCCAACTCTCGGCGGAGTTCGGGGTCTGGCGCGCGGCGGCACCTGACCGCTCCTGGCAGATCGATGCCACCACCTTGCGCGGCGAGACGATCGAGAGCGACCTGGCCGCGCGGGACTTCACCGTCGGCGCCATGGCGATCCCCCTGGGCGGCGGCGAGCGACTCGATCCCTACGGCGGCCTGGCCGACCTGGAAGGCGGCTTCCTGCGCGCGGTTGGCCCGCGCAGCTTTGCCGAGGACCCGCTGCGCCTGCTCCGCGCCGCGCGCCTGGCGGCCGAGCTGGGCCTGGCGATCGACCCTGAGACCGTCGCCCTGGCCCGGGCTGGCGCCCCACGCGCCGCCGAGCCCGCGGGAGAGCGCCAGCTGGCGGAGTTACGCCAGCTGATCGGCGGCCCCGATCCGCTGCGCAGCCTCTCCCTGCTCGACGAGCTCGGCCTGACCGCGGTCGTCCTGCCGGAGCTGGAGGCGCTGCGCGGGGTCGGGCAGGGACCCAACCACCACCTCGACGTCCACGGTCACACCCTCGCCGTGCTCGGACACGCGCTGGAGGTCGAGGCCGATCTGGAGCGCTTCGCCGGAGAGCGCGCCGGGGAGGCCGCGAAGCTGCTGGCCGAGCCCCTGGCGGACGAGATGACCAGGGGGACGGCGCTTCGCTTCGGCGCACTCCTCCACGATGTCGGCAAGCCGGTCACCCGCGGCGAGCAGGGTGGCTACGTCACCTTCATCGGCCACGACCGCGACGGGGCGCTTATCGTCGCCGGTCTCTGCGCCAGGCTGCGGGCGAGCCGCCGTCTGACCAACCACCTTCGCTCTCTCACCCTCCACCATTTGCGCCTCGGTTTCCTCGTCCACGAGTCGCCCCTGCCCCCGCGCCGGATTCATGAGTACCTGCGGGCGACCGAGCCGGTTGCCGCGGACGTCACCCTGCTCACCGTGGCCGACCGCCTCTCGGCCCGCGGCAGCGGGCCGTTGGCCACGCCGGAGGCGATCGAGGCGCACCTGGACCTGGCCCGGGGGATGCTCGCCGCGGCGCTCGACTGGCGCCGCGACGGGCCGCCCGCCCCGCTGCTGCGCGGAGACGAGCTGGCCGCCGAGCTGGGGATCGCTGAGGGGCCGGAGGTGGGTGAGCTGTTGGCCGAGCTGGAGGCAGCGCAGTACGCGGGCGAGGTGAGGACCCGCTCCGAGGCGCTCGAGCTCCTGCGCCGTGGAGGCTGAATCGAGCGCCGACGCTCGCGGGGCTGGATTTTTGTTTCGAGTACCCTCCCCGCCGCATGGCCAAAGAGGAAAAGATCGAAATGGAGGGCGAGATAACCGAGGCCCTTCCCAACACGATGTTCAGAGTCAAACTCGACAACGGCCACGACGTCCTCGGCCACATCTCCGGCAAGATGCGCCGCCACTACATCCGCATCCTGCCGGGAGATCGGGTCAAGATCGAGCTCTCGCCCTATGACCTCGACCGCGGCCGAATCACCTACCGCTACAAATAGCGCTCCGGCGCTCTCCCCCTCGCTCGCGCCCGCCAGGCCATGCTCGCCGCGTCCTTGCCGGGTGATTATTTTGAGTCTGTGAGCTCGGCAACCAGGGCCGACCAGGCGAAGTCCCTGGCGCCCAGGCCGCTGCCCGTACGCGGGTCGTAGTACTCGCGCAGACCTTCACGCTCGACCGCCGCGGTCAGACCCTGGGCCATACGCCCCGCCTCCTCCACGTAGCCCAGCCGCCGCATCCCCAGCCAGACCAACCAGGCGGCGTTGACCCAGGTCGGGCCGCGCCAGTAGCGCCGGATCGGGCCACGGCCGCCGCCGGGCTGATAGCTGGACTCGCAGGCGGCGACCGAGGGCGGCGCCACCGCGGTCAGGAACTCACGCCCGTTCAGCAGGTGCTCCTCGACCAGGCGGCGCCCGATCTCCTCCGGCAGGTCGGGCAGGGCGAGGGGCGCGAGGGCCGCCCAGGTGATCGCCCCGGGCCTTTCGCCACCGGGCTGGGCCTCGTCGAGGAAGAGGCCCCGGCGCTCGTCCCAAAGGCGCTCCACCAGCGCCCCGGTCACCGAGGCCTCGCCCAGCGCCTGCAGCGAGAGCGACCACATCGTGTTGACCAGGGTCTCGCAGAGCACCGGACCGGCGCGGTCGCGGATTCGCCGCGCATTCCAGCCGAGCCGCCGGTTGGTGTGGACCAGCCAGGGAAAGCCGATCCGGGCGTTGGCCCGCCAGCCCCAGACGGGGTCGAACTTGGGTGAGGCATCGAGCCCGGACTCATCGGGCTGGACGATCCACAGCAGCCCGTCCCCCTCGAGATCGCGGCTGCCGGCGAGCCACCTCGCCTGAGCCCCAATCCGCGGCTCAGCCGCCGGGTCGCCGACCGCGATCTGCCAGGCCCAGGCCAGCAGCGGCGGCTGGATCGTCTCGGTCTGCAGGGCGCCGCGCGAGGCGACGTTGTAGAAGGGGAGCCGGCCCAGGGAGACCGGCCGGTCCCAGAAGATCGTGTGCCCGAGGAAGCCGTCCGGCCGCTGCGCGGCGAGCAGGCTCTCCAGCTCCAGTCGCGAGCGGGCGGGATCAAAGCGCCGCCAGGCGATCGCCGCGAAGCAGGAATCCCAATACCACTGCCATGGGTAGCGGCCGGGGCTGGGGCGGGTGTAGGCGAAGCGCACCCCGTCGCGCCTGCCCTCCAGCCAGTTCCCCCGCAGCACGCTCTCGGCGATCTCCCCGGCAGAGGGACCCGAGGCGGGCCCGTACCCACCGCCGTCGGCCCCTCGGCGGTGGGGTGATCCGCGGCTCACACCGCCGTGCGCCGCATCTCGCGCAGGGCGAGGGTGCCGAGGAGCGCGAGCAACCCGATCAGGGCCAACAACCCCGGCCAGGTTTCAGCCCAGGTGACGCCACCGACGAAGCCCTGCCGCGCCGCGTCGATCACCTGGGTGACCGGGTTCACCTGCGCCACGCTCTTCAACCAGCCCTGCAGCAGGGCGATCGGCGCGTAGGCGGTGGTGGTGAGGATCAGCGCCATCATCCCCGCCTGCATCAGCGGCGCCGCCGACTGGCTCTTGAAGTGCAGGGCCAGCGTCGATGCCCAGCAGGCGGCGACGGCCGCCATCGCGGCGACCATGAAGTAGGCGATCAGAAGCCCGTCCAGGCCGGGAAAGCTGGCCCCAAGCGCCAGGGCGACGATCAGGACCAAGGTCGCCGGGATCAGCGAGCGGGCGCTCGCCGCCAGTACGGTGCCCGCCAGCAGCACCCAACGGGGCGCAGGGGAGACGAGCAGCCGGTCGAGCCAGCCCTGCTCGATGTCGCGCGCCAGGTTGACGCCGGCTGCCGCACCGGTGAACCCCGCCCCCTGGAGCATGCTGACCGGCACGATGAAGCTCTCATAGCTGCCGGTGGAGAAGCCTTTGAGCTGGGTCAGCGCGCCGAAGACTCCGTTCAGTCCGAGGAAGAAGATGGTCGGCGCCAGCACGCCGGGAATCGCCGCCCCCGGCACCCGCAGCAGCTCGTTCTTGGCCCTCACCATCAGCGCCCCGATCGTCGCCAGGTTCGTCCTCCATGTGGGGTTCCGCGCCGCCACGGCGGCCGAGGCGTCCATCAGCCGGCCCGCAGACGGTGGCGCAGCGCGCGGGCGCTGAGCCCCAGCCCCAAGACGATGATGCCGGTGATCGTGAGCACCGCGTAGAGGGTTTCTGAAGCGCTGATCCCGGAGATCATCGGGCTGCGGATCCCGTTGACGATGAGGCTCAGAGGGTTGTATTCGGCGATCGTCTGCGCCGGCTGGATCATCAGGTTCTCGGGGAAGAAGGCGGAGGAGAGGAAGAGGACGACGAGGACCAGGGGGAAGAGGCCCTGCACGACGCTGGCGCTGCCGGTCCGCAGGGCGATCGCGGCGCCGATCCCGCCGACCGCCAGCGCCGCCGAGGTGACGAGGAAGATCGCGATCAAGGCTCCGGGGACGCCGCTCTGGATTTCGGCGCCGAAGATCAGCCCGATCGCCAGGAACCAGAGGGAGGAGAAAAGCCCCAGCGCCGCGGTCCCGGCGAGTCGCCCGAGGACGATCGTGAAGCGCGATATCGGCGCCGTGAAGAGCCGGTCGGTGAACCCCATCTCGATGTCGACCGCCAGGGCGATGCCGCCGCTGTTGCCGGCCAGCATCAGCGACTGCATCATCGCCCCGGCGAGCATGAACTGGAGAAAGCTCTGCACCGGCGGGAAGCCGGGCAGGTTGACCGCGGCGCCGGCGCCCCCGGTCTGGATCGCCAGCAGCAGGGTGGGGAAGACGACGATTGGAGCGATCAGCTGCGGCCGGCGGAAGGTCTGGCGGATCGAGCGCATCCCCAATGCCCTGATCACCCGGAGGTTGATCGCCATGGAGCTCAAACCTCGACCGGCTCCTTCTCCGCCTCTTCCTCGATCTCCTCCGCCAGGTGGTAGCCGGTTTTCTCGACGAAGACGTCGTCCAGGGTGGGACGGACCAGCTCCAGCGACTCGACCGCGATCCCGGCCTCGTCCAGGGCCCGCACCACGCGCGGGATGTCCGCCGCGCCGTTCTCCACCTCGACCAGGACCGCCTTGGCATCCTTGGGCGGCAGCAGCTTGCCGATCCGGGCGCAGATCTCCTCCGCTTGGGCCACGGAACCCTCGGCCAGGTGGAGCTCGATGTGGGGGTGGCCGATCTCGGCCTTGAGCGATTCCGGGGTCCCTTTGGCGACGATCTTGCCATCGTCGATGATCCCCACCCTGTCGGCCAGCTGGTCTGCCTCCTCCAGGTACTGGGTGGTGAGGAAGACGGTGGTTCCTTCCTCGTTCAGGCCTCTCACCTCCTCCCAGATCGTTTTACGGCTGACCGGATCGAGGCCGGTGGTCGGCTCGTCGAGGAACAGGACGCGTGGTTCGTGGACCAACGCCGCGGCGAGATCGAGGCGCCGCTGCATTCCACCCGAGTATGTGCCGACCCGGCGGTCGGCCGCGGCGGCGAGGTCGACTCGCTCCAGCAGGTCATCGGCGCGTCGCTTGCCCTCCTCGCTGGGGATGCCCTGGAGCGTGGCCTGCAGGCGGATCAGCTCGCGCCCGGTCATCAGCGGGTCGAGGGCGGCTTCCTGCAGGGCGACTCCGATCGATCCCCGCACCGCCCGCGCTTCGGCGACCACGTCGTGCCCGGCCACCGTGGCCCTGCCGCCGGTCGGCAGCAGCAGCGTCGTCAGCACTCGCACGGTCGTCGTCTTTCCCGCCCCGTTGGGACCGAGGAAGCCATAGATTTCTCCCTCCGCGACCTCCAGGTCGATCCCCTGTACGGCGCGCACCTCTCCGAAGGCCCGTTCCAGCCCCTCGACCACGATCGCCGGCATCCCTAGACCTCCGATCGCTCGCCCTGGGCGACGGGCGAGAGCATCTGGACCCAGCGCCGCCCGTTGGCCCTCTCCAGCGCCTCCGCCGCGTCGAGCAGCAGCTCGTCGCGTCCCCAGGCGGCCTGGAGCTGGAGGCCGATCGGCAAGCCGCCGGCGAGCCCAACCGGGACGCTGATCGACGGGATCCCGGTCAGGTTGGCCAGGCCGGCGCCGCGCACATTGGCCTGATCGGCGCTGAGCGTGCCGGAGGGCAGCTCGACCAGCGGCACCTCCAGCGGCGGGGCGACCGCGGGGACCGTGGGCCAGGCGATCAGGTCCACCTGCTCGAAGGCCGCGGCCACCCGGTGGCGCATCAGGGTGCGGACCCGCTGCGCCTTGACGCTCGCCGCCGCCGGCAGCAGCATCCGGTACTTGGCGAAACCGCGGGCGATGGGGCTGAGTTCGGGGTTCAGGTGGTTGAGCCGCTGGGGAGAGACTTCCCCCAGGCTCTCGGTGTTGGCGATCAGCACCGTGGCCAGCGATCCGGACTCAATGCCGGCGAGCTCCAGCTCGCGCACCTCGCCCCCGCTTTCGGCCCGCAGCGCCTCGATCGCCTCCTCACAGGCGACCCTCACCTCGGGCGCGACGTCTTCGGAGACGGCGTCGCGCACCACCCCGATCCGCAGGCCGGCGGCCCCTCCGGCGAGGAGCTTTTGGCTGAACAGCGCCGAGCCGAGCAGGCGGCAGTCCGCCGCGTCGGCGCACAGCGGGCCGGAGACGATCGTGCTGGAGATGGAGGCCAGGTGGTGGCCGGCCATCGCCGAGCGGCCGAAGGTCGGCTTCAGCCCGGTCAGCCCGCAGTAGGCGGCGGGGAAGCGAATCGAGCCGATCCCGTCGGCGCCGACCGCACCGGCGACGAGCCGCGCCGCTACCGCGGCGGCCGGCCCGCTGGAGGAGCCACCCGGGCAGCGCTCGGTGTTCCAGGGGTTGCGGGCGGGCCCATAGACGGAGGTGTTGCCGGTACTGCTGGCACCCAGCTCGTGCATGTTGGCGACCCCGATGATCACCGCCCCGGCGTCGCGCAGGGCGCGGTAGGGGCCGGACTCCCCGGGCGCCGTGGCGGCGAACATTTCGGCGGCGCCGAAGCGCTGGGCGCGCCAGGGCAGCGGCCACTCATCCTTGATCACCAGCGGCACGCCGCGCAGCGGCCCTCCCGGCGCCGCCGCGAGCATCTCGCGCGAGCGCTCGGGGAAGGTCTCGATCACGGCGTTTACCGCCGGATTTCGCTGCTCGATCCGCTCCAGCGCCGCCTCGAGCAGTTCGGCGGGATCGGCGTCTCCGGCCCCGATCGCCGTGGCCTGCGCCCGCAGCCCCAGATCGAGCACGTTCACGGGGTCTCCGGGGGCTGGGAGAGGTCCGGGCAGCGCTCCGCCTGGACTCCACTCGTGTCGAGCGCCAGCAGCTCGCGGATCGGTTGCCAGAAGAGCTTGTGGGCGGCGCCGATCACCGCCAGGTCCACCTCGTCCACCTCTATTCCGAGGGAGGCGAGGCCGGCGGGAATGAAATCGTCTGCTCGGTTGGAGGCCTCCATCTGGCGGGGGCCAACCCTACAGAGGGGAGATGGCCGGGATCGTGCAGGAGACTCCCCTGCTTCGCATCCCAGCGGCGCGAGCGGCAGAATCCCGGCCGCAACCGGGGAACTAGCCCCGTGTTGCCAAGTAGTCGATGGCATCCGAAGCAGCGAAAAGCCGATCCACCGGTCTCCGCGCGCTGGCCACAGTCGCGGCCGCCGCCTGCCTGCTACTCGCGCTGGTCGGCGCGACCTGGCCGGGTGCGGCGGACTCCGCCCCGCTGCGGGTCGTCGTCCTCGGACAGACCTCCTCGACCCCGGCCCCCTCCTGCCCGGGCAAGATCGTCAACGGCATCGCGATCGTGCCCTGCCGGGTGGAGGGCCACGTCACCGGTTTCCAAGCCGCCGCCGGCGGCGTGGCGAAACCCTACGTGGCGCCCTTCGAAGGCAAGCTCGTCGCCTGGTCGATCACCCTATCCCGGCCCTCGACCACGACCTCCGCCACCACCACCAACGAGGTCGGCTTCTTCGACGAATTCCTCGGCAAGCCGGCGGAGGCGAGGATCGGCGTCCTGCGGGCCCTCAGAGGAACCACTCCGCCCCAGTACACCCTGGTGCGCGAGAGCCCGGTTCAGGTGCTGAACCCCTTTTTCGGCAGTACCGTGATCTTCGCCCTCGAACGGCCGCTCACCGTCCTCCAGGGCCAGACGGTCGCTCTCACCGTGCCCACCTGGGCGCCGATGTTCGCCTTCAACGTCTCGGCTGACAACACCTGGCGCGGCAGCCGCCTGCCCAAGCACTGCTCCTCCAAAGAAGACATCAAAGGCGGCCACCCCCAGCAGGTGCTCGGCAAGACCAAGACCTACGGCTGCTTCTACTCCAGCGCCCGCCTGCTCTACACGGCCACCCTGGTGAAGAAGCCCTGACGGCGTCCGGCCGGCGGCGCATACCGGCCTCCTCGCCGCCCGCCCCCGGATCCCACGGCGCTCCCTGCGCTTGGTCAGACGGCGTCAGCCGGCCGACTGGCGAAGGCCGCAATGGGGGCAGTCGCTGAGGTCAAGACCGATCAGCTGGTCGCAGCGGCGGCAGGCGTGGAGGTTTTCCGGCGCCCGCGCCAGCGCCGAGGCCGAGGGAGCGAGCGGCGCCACCATCGCCACCGGCTCCATCTCCTCCCCGGTCTCCCGGTCAATGTAGAGGGAGCCGGGCTCGGCATGGGCCAGCGCCTCACGGCCCGAAGCCGGCGCCCGCATCCGGTAGAGCTGCCTGAGGTTCATCCGGGCGCCACAATAGAGCACCGGCCACCCCCCGCCGCGGGAGGAGAGGAGGCGGCGCCGATATGAAAATTCTCGTCTTCCACGGCTACATGCTGCGCGGCACCGGCAGCAACATCTACAACGCCAACCTCGCCCGCGCACTCGCTCGGCTGGGGCATGAGGTTCACCTCCTCTGCCAGGACCGCGAGGTCAAGCTGGAGGGCGTCCAGATCCACAATCCTGAGATCGGCGGGCTGCTCCCCGTCTATGTGGTGGACCCCTACGAGGGCTTCGAGGTCAAGGCCTTTCCCCAGTTGAGCGAGGCGGAGCTGGAGCACTACATGGAGGCCAACGTCGCGGCGGTGAGGGGGGTCGCCGAGGCAGCGGGAGGCATCGACGCCGCCGTGGCCAACCACCTGATCATGGGCCCGGCGATCCTCGCCCGGGCCGGCGTCGCCCCCTTTGCCGCCAAGATCCACGGCTCTGCCCTGGAGTACACGGTCAAGCCCAACCCCCGCTTCCTTCCCTACGCCCGCGAGGGCCTGCGGGCCGCCTCGGGGGTGCTGGTCGGCTCCGCCCACACGGCGGAATCGCTGTGGGCCACACTCCCCGACATCCCCGGCCTGCGAGGGAAGACCCGCCTCGGCCCCCCCGGCGTCGACACGGAGGAGTTCAGGCCGGCGGGGGAGCGCGGTCCGCTGATCGTCTTCGTCGGCAAGCTGATCGTCTCCAAGGGGGTGGACCTGCTGCTGGCCGCCTGGCCGCTGCTTCACGCTGCACAGCCAAAGGCCAGGTTGCAGATCGCCGGGTTCGGGGAGTATGAGGACGGGCTGCGCCGGTTAAAGGCCGCGCTGGATCGAGGCGACCTGGCAGAGGCGCGCGAGGTTGCCAGCCTCGGGCGCCGGCTGGAGGGCGGCGGTGAGGCCAAACCCCTGGCGATCCTCGCCGCGTTCCTCGCCGACCCGCCGTCCGGTTACGCCGAGGCGGCGCTCGCAGCGGCCGGCTCGGTCGAGTTCCTCGGCCGGCAAGAGCACGACCAGGTGGCCGAGCTCTTGCCCCAGGCGGAGGCGCTGGTCATGCCGAGCACCTTTCCCGAGGCCTTCGGGATGGTCGCGGTGGAGGCCGCCGCATGCGGGGCGCTGCCGGTCTCAAGCGACCACTCCGGCATGGGGGAGGTGTCGCGGCAGCTGGCTCCCGCCCTGGCCCCCGAGGTCGCTGGCCTCACTTCCTTCCCGCTCGAGGCGGGTGCGGTCGAGGCGATCGCCCAGCGCCTCGATCGCTGGCTGGCCCTCCCGCCCCCAGAGCGGGCGGCGGCGCGCAGGGCGCTGGTCGAGACCGTTCGCCGGCTGTGGAGCTGGGAGGGAGTGGCCCGCGGGGCCCTCGCCGCGGCGGGCGGCAGATTGGGCGAGCTGGCGCCACCCGGGTAGCTCGTGCCGAGCGTCATTTGGGCTTCCAAGCCTCCCGCCGAAGCTTCAATAGAATGCCGCCGCGCTCATGTACGGCCGCCTGCCGATAGCCAAGATGCTCGCCGCGACCGTTGCGCTGGCCGCGGCGATCTCGGCGGTGATGCTCTCCATCAACTGGAACGGCGAGGCGGCCTCGACCGCCGCTCCGAAGATCGACGACCTGCTGAACATCATGATCGTGCTCTCCTCGCTGGTCTTCTCGATGGTCATCGTGATGCTCTTCTACGCGCTGTGGAAATTCAAAGCCAAACCCGGCGATGAATCCGACGGGGAGCCGATCCACGGCAACACCCGGCTGGAGATCGCCTGGACTCTGATCCCGACGATCATCGTCCTCTTCGGCGGGGCCTACAGCTGGAAGGTGCTGAACGAAATCGAACAGCGGGGCAAGGATCCGATGACCGTCGATGTCTTCTCCCAGCAGTACGCCTGGAGCTTCGGTTATCCGGGCAGGGGGGACGTCTGGTCGCCGGGTGAACTGCGTGTTCCGGTCAACCGCCAGATCATCTTCGAGATGCACTCCCAGGACGTGATCCACTCCTTCTGGGTGCCGGAGTGGCGGATCAAGAAAGACAACGTCCCGGGAATCACGACGACCGCCGTGATCACGCCGGACAAGGTTGGGACCTATCAGGCGATCTGCACCCAGCTATGCGGCTTCGGTCACTCCACGATGCGGGCCAAAGTCGTGGTCGAGTCGCCGGCGCGTTTCCAGCAATGGGTCTCGGGCCTGAAAGAGAAGGTCCCGCCCACGTATCAGGAATCGATAACCCGGGACACCGAAACGAACCCTCCGCCGTTGACGGCGGGCGGGGCATAATGGAGGCGATCTGATGGTGGCTGCGATCAAGCGACCGGGGTGGGTTCGGGGGGCGATCGGCGCCGTGGCGGCCGGAGCCTTCGGCTTCGGCTTGGTCATCTCGCTGCGGGCGATCTCCGGCCTGCCGATCTACCAGACCGCGCAGAACGGCTATCCGCAGGTGATCGTGCCACTGATCACCACGCCGTTCGGCTTCCTCGTCGGCTTCGGTTGCTTTGACTATTGGCTGCGCTGGGCCGCGGGAATGCCGACGATCCCCGACGACCACTCCCAGCACGGGGCCAAGAGCTGGCGCGACTACTTCCGCTTCAACACCGATCACAAGGTGATCGGCATCCAGTACATCTGCAACAGCTTCTTTTTCTTCTTCGTCGGTGGGCTGATCGCCGAGCTGATGCGGGCGCAGCTGGCGCAGCCGGGGAACCAGATCGTCGATCCCAGCACCTACAACAGCCTCTTCTCGGCTCACGCGGTGCTGATGATCTTCGTCTTCGTGATCCCCGTATTCGCCGGGATCGCCAACTTCGTCCTGCCGCTGATGATCGGCGCTCCGGACATGGCCTTTCCTCGTCTCAACGCGCTCAGCTTCTGGCTTTTGCCGATCGCCGGTCTGCTCTTCGTCGGCAGCTTCCTGGCTCCCGGTGGAGCCTTCGACGCCGGTTGGACCGGGTACGCGCCGCTTTCCACCGGCGCCCCCCTGGGGCAGTCGTTCTTCAACCTCGGGGTCCAGTTCGCCGGCGCCTCCTCGATTGCCACGGCGCTCAACTTCCTGGTCACGATCATCACCATGCGCGCGCCGGGGATGAACTTCTGGCGCATGCCGCTGCTGGTCTGGGCAAACCTCTCCACCTCGCTGCTGGTCGTCGCCGCGACGCCGTTCATCGCCGGCGCCCAGTTCATGGTCCTCTTCGACCGCCTGCTCCACACCAACTTCTTCCAGTACACCGGCGGCGGCGACGTGATCAGCTACCAGCACATCTTCTGGTTCTATTCGCACCCCGCCGTCTACATCATGATGCTGCCCGGATTCGGGATCATCAGCGAGGTCATCTCGACCCATGCCCGAAAGCCGATCTTCGGCTACCGGCTGATGGCCCTGGCGCTGCTGGGCATCGTTGTCCTCAGCTATTCGGTTTGGGCGCACCACATGTTCGTCGCCGGGATGTTCAGCTGGCTGCGGGTGCCGATGATGTTCACCACGCTGCTGATCGCGGTGCCCACGGGGATCAAGATCTTCTCCTGGCTGGGAACCCTCTATTTCGGCAAGATCCACACCTACTCCACGGCGATGTTGTTTGCCCTGGGCTTCATCGTCACCTTCACGGTGGGCGGAATCAGCGGCGTGATGCTGGGCATGGTGCCAATCGACATCCACGTCTCGCAGACCTACTTCATCGTCGCCCACATCCACTTCGTGCTCTTCGGCGGCTCGGTTTTCACCATCTTCGCCGGCATCTACCACTGGTTCCCGAAGATGACTGGGAGGATGTATGACGAGAAGCTCGGTCGGGTCCACTTCTGGGGCACCCTGGTCTGCACCTGGGGCACCTTTCTGCCAATGCACTGGATCGGAATGGACGGGATGCCGCGCCGGGTTGCCACCTACGCGGCCCAGTTCGGGGACTGGAACCTGCTGATCAGCTGCTTCGCCTTCATGCTCGGCCTCTTCCAGCTGGTCTTCCTCTACAACATGATCGTCAGCTGGCGGTTCGGCCCGCGCGCCGTCGCCAACCCCTGGCGGGCGAACTCGATCGAGTGGCAGGTCTCCTCGCCGCCGCCGATCTTCAACTTCGACGAGATCCCGCGGGTCGTCGGCGGCCCCTACGAGTACGGGGTGCCGGGCGCCCGGCACGCGATCATGGGCGATGGGGCCGAGGTCCCCACGCCCCAGCCCAGTGTGGTGGGAAGCGCGTGAAGCGCGAGGTCTCATCCTGACCGCGGGGGCCGAGGATCGGCCGCTGCTGGTCTTCCTCAACGAGGTGGCGGGGGGGCGAAAGCTGTTGGCCGCGGTGCGCGAGCGGGCCCCGAAGGTCCCCTACGTCGCCGTCACGGCACCCCAGAACCATCCGGCGGTTGGCCAGCTGGTCGATTCCGGCGCGCTGCGCGACGCGGCCCGGGCCAGGGTCCAGGTGACGATGGCGGTGTTTTCAGAGTTCGGGATCGGCTCGGTCGGAGAGGTGATGGACCCGCTGCCGGCGTTGGCGCTCGACGATGCCGTGCGCGCCCATGAACCGGGGGAGGTCCTGCTCTCCTGCATGCCCGAGACGCGCTTTGGCTTCACCCGCAAGGACCTCGTGGCGTGGGCCAAGGATCACTTCGAGCCGGAGACCGCGGTGATCCACATCCCGGTGCGAATCGAGGACGACTCGATCCGCTGGGACGTGACCCACACCCTGGTCGTCGCCACCCAGACGGTGGCCAACCCGGACCTGGTCAACCGCCTGAAGGAGCGCGCGGCGGAGCGCCCGCACCGCTACACGATCATCTGCCCCCGCTCGCCCGACGTCCCCGAGGCCCAGGTGGTTCGTGAGCTGGCCTCGACGATGGCCGCGCTCTATCGGGTTGACGTCGACGCCACCGGCCAGCCGATGAGCCCCGATCCCTTCCTCGCCGTGAAGAACGCGATCGAGCACTACAGGATCGACGAGATCCTGATCTCGACCTTCGCCGGCGAGGGTTCGCGCTGGCTCGACGAGGGCCTGATCGGGAGGGTGCGAGAGATCACCGAGAAGCCGGTCGAGCACATCGAGGTGGGCCGTCCGGCGGCCGCTGTCGCGGCCGCCGTGGCCGAAGGGGAGAACGCCTGATGGAGAGCGCGACCGTTGCCGTGGGACACGGGCACGCCGACGAGCACCACGGACCGCCGGAGGCCAACAAAAGCTCTCGCATCGATCGCCAGACGTTGGGGATCCTGCTCTTCATCGTCTCCGAGGTGATGCTGTTCGGCGCCTTCTTCGCCTCCTACTTCTTCCTCCGAGTCGTCGTTCACCCGCCCGCCTGGCCTCCGCATCCCTACGAACTGCCGGTGGCGATCGCCGGCGTCAACACCGCGATCCTCGTCTCCTCCAGCTTCACCGTCCACTACGCCCTGGCCTCGATCAGACGGGGCAACCGCAACGGGATGAAGCTGGGCCTAGTCCTCACCTGGATGCTCGGCGCCACCTTCCTCTTCATCCAGATCAACGAGTACGTCCACCTTGGCTTCAGCGCCCGCGACCTCTCCTTCGGCTCGATCTTCTACTGCCTCACCGGCCTGCACGGCGCCCACGTCTTCGTCGGTCTGATGCTGCTCAGCTTCGCCACGATCCGCGCCTTCAGGGGTCATTTTGGCCCGCAGGAGAAAGATCACATGGGGGTCGAGATACCGGGCATCTACTGGCACTTCGTGGACATCATGTGGCTGATCGTCTATACGACGGTCTACATCCTCTAGCGCGGCCATCCGGCCGGCTATGAGGATCTCCGAGGAGGCTGTTTTCCGCTGGGTGGTGATCGTCGGGATCGCCGCCGCTTCGATCATCGCCCTGACCCTGCTGACCAGTCCGCTGGTGGGCGCCCTGTGGGGGTTGGTGCTGGTCTGCGCCGGGATCGCATACGCCTATCGACGATTGCGAGGGTAAGGGCGATGGGGACGGTCGCGGGCAGCTCGTCGACGGCGAAGAAGAGGAGATCGAAGTCGAGCGCCAGAACGGCGGCGAGGACCGCGGCGGCCAGCTGGAGCCTGCGCTCACGCGCCAGCATCGCTCCCAGCGTGGCGGCGATGAAGAGGTCGCCGAAGCCCATCGCAGCGGAGCCGAAGGAGACGAACTGGAGCCTCGGCAGAGCTCCGGGGGAGACGGCGTTCAGCACCGCGTTGGGGCCCTGCAGGAGGTCTGAGGCGACCAGCCAGGTATCGATTGCCGCCATCGCGTAGATCCCCAACCCCAGCCAGCGGGGGGGGACGATTGCGGCCAGCAGCCAGCCGAGGCTGACGCAGGCCAGGGCGTCGAGCGCCAGCCCCGCCCCCTGGCCCGAGAGCGAGCCCGGGAAGGCCCAGGCAAGGGCGAAAAGGGGGATCACCGCCAGGGCGAGCGCCGGGCGAGCGCCGCGAATAACGCCGGCCAGGGCGAGCGCCGCCAGAGGAGGGACCGCGAACAGCGCCAGATAGGTCAGCGCGTGCGCAGCGGCGGAGTCAAGCGCCACCGCGGCGATCGCGACGACGATCGAGGCCGGTGGTATGAGCGCCCACCAGCGGCCGCGCAGTCGGCGCAGCGCCGACCATGGCTCCGCTCGGGGGGTTGCGACCAGCGCCGCCTGAACAAGGCTGAGGACGCTGATGGATAGAGCGAAGGGGAGCATCGACGCGATCCGGCGGCGAGTCTACGGTTGGCCGGCCGCCCGGACCGGGGTGGCTAGGTCGGCACGCTCAACTGGCCCGCAGCCGGCTCCCCGGCGGAGGTAGCCCTCGCCTCACGCGGCTCCAGCCGCCCGGCGCTCGCCACCGTCCAGAGCATCGCCAGCCAGGTGAAGGTGGCAAGCGAGACGTGGACCCAGACGAGCTCCGTCGGCAGCTTCAGGTACCACTGGACGCCCCCCACGACGCCCTGCAGCCCCAGCAGGCCGATCACCACGCTCAGCGGCCGCAGGGCGCGGCGCTCGCCGCCCTCGCGCCGCAGCAGGAACCAGACGGCGACCGCGGCGAGGCCGAACACGGCGGCGATCGCGGCGTGGCGCTGGACGACCCATTCCAAGGTCTTCGCCCCCTCGAATCTGAAGCGGTGGACGATCTGGCCGGCGTGGGCGCCGGCGTGCGGGCCTGAGGCGGTCGCCACCGTGCCCGCGGCGATCGTCAGCTGGCCAAGCGGGAGCAGCCCTCTGACTGCCCACACTCCGAGCCGGTCGGCGGAGCGCCGCCGCTCCCAAGGCTCATAGCGCGAGCACCAGGCCAGAGCGAAGGCCGCGTCGAGCAGCATCATCGAGAGGATGAAGTGGAGCATCACCAGGCCCGGCGCCAGGTGGTACTCGACGACCAGGGCTCCGAGGATCGCCTGGGCGATAACCCCCAGCGGCAGCAGCGCCCCGAACAGCGCCAGGTGCTGGCGGTAGGGCCTACGGTAGAAGGCGAGCGCGCTGGCGGCGATCACCGCGATACCCACGAACCCGGTCAGCACCCGGTTGCCGAACTCGATCAGCGCGTGGGATTCGAGTGGGGGCAGCGGCTGTCCGTAGCACTTGGGCCAGTTGGGACAACCGAGGCCGGAGTCGGTCAGCCGCACCGCGGCCCCGGTGAGGACGATCAGGGCCAGCGCGATCAGGGCGACCAGAGCCACCTGCGCGTAGCGCCGCGGAGTGATCTCGAGGCGGTCTCTGAGTCGGTCGCGCATCTTCGGAGATGATCCCAACGGCCGGGCGGCCGCCGGGATCAGCCGCCCTTGCTCTTCTTTGAGCCGGCGCTCGATCCGCCCTTGGAGGTCGAGGCGATCAGGTATTCGACCAGCTCTTCGAGTTCATTTGGTTTGATGATCGAGGCGAAGTCTTTCGGCATCACGCCGGTCGGGTATCCCTTGGCAACCGGAGCGATCGGGTTTTCGATGTAGCCGCGGATGAATGTCGCGCTTTTCCCGGGCAGGACTTTGTTGAAGTCGGGCCCCGTGGTACCTCCCGATTTGGCCGCCGCCAGGGTGTGACAGCCGCCGCAGCCGTTGTTGGCGAAGACCTGGGCCCCGGGGCCGCCCGGGACCTTGGGCGGCGCCGCCCCCGGGACTCCGGCGTATCTGCCCACGTAGGCGGCGACGTCGTCGAGATCCTGCCCGGTGACCACGTTACGGGGCATCGAGATGTTGGGGTCGCCGTTGCTCGGCCGGGGGAACTGGACCTGGGCTTTGACCAGGCCTTCGAAGGTGGCGCCGCCCTCACCCGCCGACCTCGCCGCGGCGAAGGCGTCGTCGAGGTTGGGCCCCACCTGCGCGGTAGTGCCGGCCTGGGCGAGGGTATGGCAGACGCCGCATTTCTGGATGAAGAGGACCCGCCCTCGGGCCAGGTCCGCGGTGGTCGTCCCGCAGCCGGAAGAGCCCACCGCAACTGCGGCGAGGGCTGCGGGGACGAGGAGCAGACGGGTGAGGTTGCGTGGCATGGGCATCGGGCGCGAGGCGGGCGGGATTCTATATGTCAGGGCCCCGGCGCAAGCGGCTTGTCAGGCACCGCCAGTGGGGTAGTCTCGCATCGATTCGCACTATCTCCCACGGCCGTAAGGAGAGATCCGATGCAGGTACAGGAAGGGATGTCAGAGGTGGTTCTGACCGTCGGCACGTCGCACACCCTGCGCGAGGCGGCGGCGAGGATGGTGGAGAAGGGCACGGGCGCCGCGCTGGTCGCTGATCCGGAGTCCCCGGCGCCAGGGATCGTCACCGAGCGCGACATCCTCGTTTCGCTCGGCGGCGGGCAGGACCCCGACGTCGAGCTGGTCGCCGATCACATGAGCGCCAACGTGATCGCCGCCGCGCCTGACTGGAGTCTCGAGCGCGCCGCGGCGGAAATGTCGCGCCGGGGCGTCCGCCACCTCGTCGTCTTCGAGGGTGCGCAGCTGGTCGGCGTCCTCTCCATGCGCGACATCGTTCGTGTCTGGACCTCTGAGGGGGCGACGTCAGGCATGAGTCCGGGCTGAGGATCGAGCCGGATTGGGGCTCGGGGGGAGGCGGCGAGGGGAAACCCGCAGTCGGCCCGAGCCGCAGGCGGTGAAGCCGAAGGAGCGTCGGCACCTCGGCCAGAGAGGCTCGCTCCGCAGATCGGCATTTGGACGTAGGGTCAACCTCAACCACGCAACCAGCGAAAGGGCGGCGATGATCAGACGATTGCGGGCCAATCTGACTTACGCGAACGTGATGTCAACGCTCGCCGTCTTCTTGGTGGTGAGCGGGGGTGCGGCCTATGCGGCCTCCCATCTCGGCAAGAACAGCGTCGGCACCAAGCAGCTCAAGAACGGAGCGGTCACGACCGCCAAAATCAAGAACGCCGCGGTCACGGGTGAAAAGCTCGCCAACGGCTCGGTGGGTAGCGCCCAGCTGCAGGCCAACTCGGTCTCAGGTGCCAATGTTCAAGCCGGCTCTCTGACCGGCTCCGATGTCAACCAATCGACCCTGACCTCGGTTCGCGCCTCCAATGTCACGGGTGTTGCACTGACTAGCAATTGCGAAGCCGCGGCGCCGTTTCCCTCCGGCGTGTCCGCGACCGTTGGTGGGACGGGGTGCAGGGTGACGTTCCCGTTCAACATTTACAACTGCGCGGTGACTGCCACCGCGGCCGTCCGCACGAGCTTTTTCTTTGGGGCAGAAGAACGAAGGGTTGAAACCTTCCGCAGCCCGAAAACTCCAGATCAGCTCGAGACTAATCCAACTGGGGGCGGAAACTACACGGCCGAGCCAGTCGATTTGATCGCCGTTTGCTAGTCCAGGCTCGAGCTGTCAGCGCTCGACGCTCAGCGTTTCGCCTGACTCCGCGGCAAAGGTTTGGACGGATTGTCGGCGCGATCGCTTCCAATTCGCTTCCAAGCGGCTTCCGGACTGCCAATCCTGGCACCTGCGTCAGCGCGGCGAGCGCTCAGATTTCGCTCTGCGACTGGCTTTGTGGGGGAGGACTCACCGTTTCCACGGGGAGCACGGCGCCGCGCACCTTCTGCCTGCGGGGCAGACGGTAGTAGTCGCGGACGGCTCCCTTGATCAGGCTGCGGAGGGCGGCAAGGAAAAAGACGACGCCGACGACCGCGTAGACCGGGGCGGGGAAGATGAACCCGTTAGCGTAGATCCCGCAGAGCATCGCTCCGATTCCCGCGGCGAAGAAGGCGGGTGCCCAGGAGGAGCGCGGCAGGTAGATCATCTCGCCGGGCTCGGGGATGTCACGGTGCTCGCTCATCGCCTATGACGCGATGTAGAGGAGGGCGGCAACGAAGGTGAGGGCGAAGACCGCCGCGGCGAATCCGCCGGCGATCATCCCGGCTTTCATCCTTCGCCTGGCGTCCTCGCGATCCACGGGCGGATTTCTATCAGGCGAGCCTGGTGTCGACGGCCATCGCCAGGAAGAGCAGCGCCAGATAGGAGAGGGAGTAGAGGTAGGTTCGCAGCGCCCAGCGGCGATCTGCGCTGCGCAGCAGGCGCATGGCGCAATAAATGAAGATCGCCCCCAACGTCATCGAGGCGGCCAGATAGGCGAGGCCGAAGCCACCGGCGCAGAAGGGCAGCTGAGTGACCGCGTAGAGCAGCACCGTGTAGAGGAGGATCTGTCGGCGGGTCTCCGTCTCGCCGCGTACCACCGGCAGCATCGGCACGCCGGCATTTGCGTAGTCGTCCTTCATCAGCAGCGAGAGGGCCCAGAAGTGGGGGGGCGTCCAGAAGAAGACGATGGCGAAGAGGAAGAGCGCGGTTCCGCTGAGACTTCCCCTCACGGCCGCCCAGGCGACCAGTGGCGGCACCGCCCCGGCGGCACCGCCGATCACGATGTTCTGCGGCGTGGCTCGCTTCAGCCACAGGGTGTAGACGCAGACGTATCCGAGCAACCCCGAGAGCGAGAGCGCGGCTGCCAGGGGGTTGACCGCCAGGGCCAGCAGGGCGAAGGAGGTGCAGCCGAGCAGCACCCCGAAAGTGGTGGCGGCCGCGGGCGAAACGCGTCCGCTGGCCACCGGCCGGTCGGCGGTGCGAGCCATCTTGCGATCGATGTCGCGGTCGATCGCGTGGTTGATCGCCCCCGCGCCCCCGGCCGAGAGGGCGCCGCCCAGGCAGGTGAGGAAGACCAGGCCGATCGAAGGATCGCCGGCGACGTACATCGTCGTCACGGTGATGAACAGCAGCAGCGACTGCACCTTCGGCTTGGTCAGCGTCAGGTAGTCGCGCACGAGGACAAGCGCGGGCCAGCGCTGGAGGCCTGCCGCCGCGGCCGGGTTGGGGATCGCCTGGGCTCCGGCGCCGGGGGCCATCAGGCGGCCATGCGCGTTGCCCGCAGCGCCGGGAACCAAAGGTGGACGCTGGCGAGCTCCACGCTCATGCGTTCAGGCTACCGGCTGGGACTCGGGCGCCGGCAGCTCATCTCGCTCTGCCCGGTGGGCTATGGCGATGCGGATGTCGCGCATCGGGCGGGAGCTGCGCACGTCGGGGAGGACATCGAAGTTGTGCGGGTCGGGCGGCGAGAGCGCCAGCCACTCCAACGAGTCACCGCTCCAGGGGTCATGACCCGCCTCCGCGCCCCCGGCCCGGCTGAGGATCGCGTTGACCAGGGTGATCACGATCCCGATGGCGAGGAGGAGGGCGCCGACGGAGGCGATCAGGTTGTAGGTGTTGACGCCGGTGTGGTCGAAGTACTTGTAGGCATCGGCGACCTCGCCCTGCGCGGCGCCGGCGAGGAACAGCGGCACGAAGGTGGCCACGATGCCGACCGCCATCGTGCAGAAGGAGATCCGCGCCAGGTTCTCGCCCATCGTCCGCCCGGTCATCTTTGGAAACCAGTAGTGCAGCGCGGCGAAGCCGCCGAAGACACTGCCGCCAATCAGGGCGAAGTGGGTCGCAGCGGTGGCGGCCGTCGTGTCCTTGATGCCCCAGGCGGCGGCGACCATCGACTGCTGGATCTCGGCCGCCAGGCCGATCGAGATCGCCGAGATCGCCCCCACCGCGAACAGCAGCGGCGCCCGCAACCTCAGCGTCCCTCCGACCATTGTCGCGATCAGGTTGAAGGTGAGCAGGCCAAAGGGCACGATCAGGGCCAACGACATGACCATCGCGAAGTACATCCAGCCGATCCCGATCGGGGCGGTGAGCATGTTCTGCATCCAGGCCAGGGTGCCGATCACGGCGATCGCCAGCAGCGAGCCGATCACCGCGCCGCGGTTAAACAGCGGCTTGCGAGCGAAGCTGGGGATGATCTCGGCGATCGCCCCGAAGGCGGTGATCAGGATCAGCATGTAGGCGCCGGTGAAGAAGATCCAACTCAGGTGCTGCCAGAGCAGCGGCGAGCCGTTCGTGCCGCCGTTGAAGAAGGTGCCTTCGAAGTTGCGGTCGATGATCAGCATGGCGATCGCCGCGAGCAGCACCGGGCCGATGACCAGCATCAGCCAGGAGCAGATCGCCGCCGCCCAGGCGAAGACCGGCAGCCGTCGCCAGGCCATCCCCGGGGCGCGCATGGTGCGCAACGTCGCCACCAGGTTGATCGCCAGGAAGACGAAGCCCAGGGTCGCCATCCCGGTCGCCGTGGCCCAGGCGTTGACCCCGTTGTTGGAGAGGAAGGAGAGTTCGGAGAGCGGCGCCAGCGGGTTGATCCCCGCCTCGGTTGGGGTGAAGAGGAAGCCGCTGTAGAGCACCGTGGCTGCGGTGACGTAGAGGTACATGCCGATCTGCCCGAGCCGCGGAAGCGCCGTGCCACGGGCGCCGATCTGCAGCGGCACCAGGTAATAGAAGAGCCCGAAGGCCAGCGGTATGGCGAAGAGGAAGATCGCGGTCGTCCCGTAGACGGAGAGCAGCCGATTGAAGGTGACCGGGGTGAGGAAGCTATTTTCCGGGATTGCCAGCTGCAGGCGCATCAGCAGCAGCCCGAGCACGGCGAGGAAGAGGAAGCCGAGGGCGCCGACGATCATCACTCGGCCGACGTCCTTGTGATCGGCGCTGGTGGCCAGCTCCACCCAGCGCGGACGGCGCCGGGGGAAGCCCTCGACGACCAGCTCGGGGCGGGGGCGCGCGCTCACGGCACCTTCCCGCCGGCGACCATCCCGATCACCCGGTTCTGCGCCGCCTGCACTTCGGTCTTCTGGGCTTTGATAAAGGCCAGATAGGCCTGCGGCGAGACGACGTCGACCTCGGTCCGCATCGCCGCATACCCCTGTCCGGACATGGTCGAGGCCTGCCCGGTGTAGGTGCCTTCCTCATCGGCCCGGAAGACGACCTGATCGGGCTTGCCGGGGACCGCCTCTCGCTGGGGGGCCAGTTCGGGCACGTCCCAGGTGTGGACCACGTCGGTGGAGAACAGGTCCAGGGCGATCGCGGTGTCGACCGGGACCACAAGTTTGTAATAGGAGAAGGCTCCGTTGGGGTAGTTGTAGCGCCACAGCCATTGCCGGCCGGTGGCCTGGATCGTCAGGGGCTGGGAGCGGGCCGAGGCCAGTCCCGCGGGCCCGGTCGTCGGGATCTCCCGCGCTTTTTCGGTGAAGACGATGCTCAGCACCAGGATCGCCGCGGCGAAAACCGTCAGCACCCCGCCGACCCGGAATTGGATCCGCCGTCCGCCCCGCGATTGGCGCGGCTGGGAACCCCTCTCGGCGCGGTACCTGCGCAGGGCGTAGAACAGAGCTACGTTGACCGCGATAACGACGATCGCCGCTGCGATGTAGCCGATCCAAAGCAGGGTGTGGATCTGGTCGGTGCCAGGGGAGTGGGGCGCCAAAGCGCGGCCATTCTAATCACGCCGCGCGCCGCGCCGCCGCGCCCGGTGTCCGGCGCCGACCTATACTCGCCGACCCTATGCGGTCCCGGTCTCGCCCATCTCCGGCGCTGCGCACCGCGGCGCGGGCCGGCGCGACCCTCGCCCTGGGGGCCGCCTTCGCGGTTCCGCTGGTCCGCCGCCGCCTGCGCATTCCCGCCTCGGTCACCGTCGCCGCCTGCGCCGGCGGGCCGCTGGCCTTGGCCGTCCTCACCCCCCGTTCGAAGCGACGCGACGTCGCGCTCTTCGCCCTGCAGATGTGGGCTTTCATCATGGTCCACGAGATTCCCTATGACGATCGGGAGGCGCTGCGCCGCCGACTCCACGTCGGCTACCCGATCTCCATCGACCGGGCCCTCGGCGGCGGCCGACTGCCCACCGCACGATTGCAGCGCGCCCTGGCCCGCATCGGTCGGGTCAAAGAGATCGACCGCGTCTTCACCTGGGTGCACTGGCTGTGGTTCTTTGAGCCCTACTGCGCGCTGGCCTTCATCCTCCTCCGCCGCAACGAGCGCTTCCCCCGCGCCGCGCGACAGCTGGCGGCGGTCTTTGACATTGGCTGCATCGTCTACTTCGCCGCGCCGACCGCTCCCCCCTGGTGGTCTTCCGAACAGGGGCTGACGGGAGAAAAGGTGCGCCGGATCATGGTCGAGGTGGGGGAGGAGACCTGGGGCTCCGCCTGGCCGGGGATGTACGCGGCGCTGGGCGGCAACCCCTGGGCGGCAATGCCCTCGCTGCATTTCGCCACCTCGCTGACGATGGCGCTGGCCCTGGCCGAGGCCGGGCCGGTCGAGGGCGCCGCGGGTTGGGGCTACGCGCTGGCCCTGGGCTTCGCTTTGGTCTATCTGGGGGAGCACTACGTCACCGACCTCGCCGCCGGGGCGCTCTTGGTCGTCGCGGTGAGGCGCGGCGAGCGGCTCGTCGCGCCGCTTGCACAGGGGGTCAATCGCTCCCTGCGCCGGCTGGAGCTCCTGGCGAGCGGGTAGCTTCCCGGGGGTGTCTCAGGAGGACTCGGCGAACGGCGAGGCGACCGTTGAGCTGCCGCTGTTCACGGCGCGACGGGTGGTGCAGACGGCGATAGTCGTCCTCGCGCTGCTGGTCGGGATCTACTTCCTCTTCCCCAAGCTGGTCGGCCTGGGCGACGGGCTGAGCAAACTCGACGAAGCCCAGCCGGTCTGGATCGGGGTGGCGATCGGTTTCAATCTCGTCGCCTTCGCCACATACACCGCGCTGTTCAAGGCGGTCGTCGGCGGCCGGATCCTGCGCCTCACCTGGATCGAGACCTACGACATCAACATGTCCGGCCTGGCGGCGACCCTGCTCTTCTCGGCGGGCGGTGCGGGCGGAATCGCCCTCACCTTCTGGGCACTGCGCAAGGCGGGGATGGGCCGGCGCGACGCGGGGCGGCGCATGATCGCCTTCCTCACCCTCCACTACGCCTTCTACCCGCTGGCCCTGATCGTCTTCGGGGTGCTGCTGCGGACCGGTGTCCTTGACGGCCAGCACCCGGTCGAGCTGACCGTGATCCCGGCGTCGATCGCCGGCCTGCTGCTCCTCTTCGGCGTGCTGGTCGCCCTCATCCCCTCCGACCTGGAGCGACGCGTGGCACCCTTCGTCCGCGGCCAGCGGGGGCGTTACATCGCTCGCACCGTGGCCCGGGTGCCGTCGACCCTGGGCGAGGGCTTCAGGTTTGCAATCGGCCTCTTCGCCCATCCCTCCCGCGGCGGACTCGCGGTGACCGGTGCCGCCGGGTTCTGGGCTGCCAACATCGGCATCCTCTGGGCCTCCTTCCACGCCTTTGGCGTCCACGTTCCCCTCGCCGTCGTCGTCCAGGGCTTCTTCCTCGGCATGGTCGCCAACCTCTTTCCCCTCGCCCCCGCCGGGGTGGGGGCCGTCGACGCGGGGATGATTGGCGCCTTCGTCCTCTTCGGCCTGCCGCAGGACACGATCTTCCCGGCGATCCTGATCTACCGCCTGGTGGCATTTTGGCTGCCGATCCCCTTCGGCATCGTCGCCTTCTTCCAGCTGCGCAACAGGGTCGGGAATTGGGAGGAGGAGGGGCTGCCGATCGACCGCGGCCAGCGCCAGGACCCCGAGCTGGAGCCGGCTACCGGCTGAGCGGCGGTTGACCGAAGCGGTACTATAGAAAGTGAAGTAAGGCCTCCCAGCGGCGGCTCGCCCCGGTGGAACATGGGTGCCGCCGGGTCCAGCTTTCGCACCCCACCGCCGCGAATAAACTTCTGGAGCAGCTATGACGGACGAGAAGAAGATCGAGAACGTGATCATCATCGGTAGCGGCCCTGCCGGCGACACCGCGGCGCTCTACACGGCGCGCGCCAACCTCGAGCCCCTTGCCTTCGAGGGCTTCCACTGGGGCGGGCAGCTGCAGAACACGACCGAGGTGGAGAACTACCCCGGCTATCCGGAGGGGATCATGGGGCCGGAGATGATGGGCCGGTTCCGCGTCCAGGCGGAGCGCTTCGGCACCCGGTTCGTGACCGATGACATCGACCGGGTTGAGTTCACCGACGGAGGGGTCCAGAAGGTGTTCCTCGGTGAGGAGGAGCATCGGGCGAGGACCGTGATCCTGGCAATGGGGGCCGAGCCGCGTCGGCTCGGCGTCCCCGGCGAGATGGAGCTGGGGGGACGCGGTGTTTCCACCTGCGGGGTCTGTGACGGCGCTTTCTTCAAAGGCCAGCGGGTGATCGTGATCGGCGGCGGCGACTCGGCGATGGAGGACTCGATCTTCATCTCCAAGTACGCCAGCGAGCTGACGGTGGTGAACAGGCGCGACGATTTCCGCGCCTCGAAGATCATGTTCGAGCGGGTTCGGGAACTGCCCAACATCAGCTTCAAGACCCCCTACGTTGCAGAGGAGTTCGTCGCTGGCGAGAACGGAAGGCTCGACCGCGTCGGGCTGCGGAACGCCGACACCGGGGAGAGGGAGGAGATGGAGACCGACGGCGCCTTCGTTGCGATCGGCCACATCCCCAAATCGGAGATCGTTGTGGGCCAGGTCGACACCGACGAGAACGGCTACATCCTCACCGACGCCGGCTCGACCCGCACCAACCTGGCCGGCGTCTTCGCCGTCGGCGACGTCGTCGACCACACCTATCGCCAGGCGGTCACCGCGGCCGGCTCCGGCTGCATGGGGGCCCTCGATGCCGAGTGGTACCTGCGCGACACCCCGCCGATGGCCGAGGCTCACTGGATGCCGGGCGGCGAGCCCGCCGAGGTCGCTCCGTCCCTGGGCGCCCAAGCGCCGATCGGCTAAGGTCATCAAACGGCCGACTCCTGCGCACACCTCGACGCGGTTGAGTTCCTCGACGTCCCGCCTGGGACACTCGGCTGCGAGGAGTGCCTAGCTCTGGGGATGCAGTGGGTGCACCTGCGGATGTGTCAGAGCTGCGGACACATCGGCTGCTGTGACAACTCACAGGGGAAGCACGCCACAGCTCACTACCGGGCGAGCGGACACCCGATCATCCGCTCGGCCCAGCCGGGCGAGGATTGGAGCTGGTGCTACGTCGATGAGCTGATGTTCGAGCTTGGACCCTGATCGCTCCGGGGCGCCTTGGGCCTCGGGCGAGGCCCCGAGGCCCAAGGCCTGTGAGCCCAGCGGTTGGCGCACGTCGAGGTTGCAAATACGTCTAGGCCAGGTGGTTCTCCGCCGATCGCAACGGCGTTCGGTGCTCGGCGCTGGCGCGCAGCAGGGGGGCGGGGAGGTAGGCGTCTCCGTGGGAGCGCTGGAGCTCCTCTAATAGCGAGAGCGCCGAGGCGGTGCCGATCAGGTCGGCGATCTCCAGCGGACCGAGTGGCCAGTTGAAGCCGAGTCGCATCGCGGTGTCCATGTCGGCGGGGGAGCCAACCTCCTCCCCGAGGGCAAAAGCCGCCTCGTTGGCGATCTGGGCCAGGAGGCGGGGCAGGATCAGCGGTCCGGTGGAGTCGATGCTGGCCAGCGCCTCGGGGTCCAGGGTCGGCGCGCCGATTCCCAGGTCGGGGTCGGGGTCGCGCCGGGATCCCTCGCTGTACTCAAAGAAGCCGCGCCCACTCTTTCGCCCGAACCGGCTTTTCTCCGCCAGCTCTTCCTGGATCGAGCTGGGGCGCCAACGCTCGGGTTCGCCCCCCTGGGCATAGAAGGAGCGCGCGACGCTGAGGTTGATGTCGAGCCCGATCAGGTCGATCAGCTCGAAGGGCCCCATGCGAAAGCCGCCGCCGATCCGGCAGACGCGGTCGATCGTCGCCACGTCGGTGATCCCGTCGGCGAGGATCCGCAGCGACTCCAGGGTGAAGGGCCGGGCGAGGCGATTGGCGATGAAACCGGGACTGTCCTTGGCGCGTATCGGCGTGCGGCCCATCCGCTCACCCACCTCGGCGGTCGCCGTCAGGGCCTCCTCGGCCGAGTCGGCCGTGGCGACCACCTCCACCAGCTTCATCAATGCCGGTGGGTTAAAGAAGTGCATGCCGACGACTCGCTCGGGGTGGGGGACACGGCTGGCGATCGCGGTCACCGGCAGGGAAGAGGTGTTGGTGGCGAGGATCGTCTCCGGACCAGCGAAGATGGCGGCCAGGGAGGCGAACAGCTCGCGCTTCAGCTCCAGGTCCTCGGGCGCCGCCTCGATCACCAGGTCGCAGCCAGCCAGTTCGGCGAGGCTCGGGGCGCCCGAGAGTCGCTCCCTCCCAGCCGCGGCGCCGGCCTTACTCCAGCGGCCGCGCTCGACCCCCTTCGCCAGGTCCTCGCCAACCCGCTCCAGGCCGGAGTCAAGCGCCGCGGGGATCGGGTCGTGCAATCTCGTCGGGTAACCGCCCAGGCAGGCGATCTGTGCGATCCCACTGCCCATGGTGCCGGCGCCGATGACGCCGATCCGCTCGACCCTCACCGTCCCTTGAACTCCGGTTCACGCTTGGAGAGGAAGGCCTCCATGCCCTCCGCCCGGTCCTCGGTCGCCATCGCCAGCTCGTAGAGCCGTCGCTCGCTGTCCAGACCGGCGGAGAGCACCGTCTCCTCGGCGCTGAGCACCGCCTGCTTGGCCAGACGGGCGGCGATCGGGGCCTGTTTGGCGACCGCCCGGGCGAGCTCCATCGCCTCCTCCAGCCAGCGTCCCTCTGGCGCGACCCGGTTGACGAGGCCCATCTCCAGCCCGGCGGCGGCGTCGAAACGGCGCCCGGTGAGGACCAGCTCCATCGCCCGCTGCTTTCCCAGCAGCCGCCCCAGTCGCTGGGTGCCGCCGCCGCCGGGGATGATCCCCAGATTGATCTCGGGCTGGCCGAACGTTGCCGTCTCGGAGGCAACGATCATGTCGCAGGCCAGCGCCAGCTCGCAGCCGCCGCCCAGGGCCCAGCCGGAGACCGCGGCGATCAGCGGCGTCTTCACTCGCGCCAGGCGCCGCCAGAACTCGGCGGCGGGATGGTAGAGGGCCTCTGCGAAGGTGCGCTCGCTCATCGCCCTGATGTCGGCGCCGGCGGCGAAGACCGCGTCGGAGCCGGCGATCACGACGCAGCGCACCTCAGGGTCCTGATCCATCCGCTCCAGCTCGGCGGCGAGGCGCTCCATGACCTCTGGCGAGAGGGCGTTGCGCGCCTCGGGCCGATCGATGCGCAGCAGGGCGACGTGGCCCTCGAGCGAGGTGCTGACCAGATCGCTCGCCGTCACCCGTTCAGACCGCCAGCCAAATTGGGCAATCGCCTCGCTCGGCTGGCGAAGAGCCGGCCCTCACGCTCCCTCGCTCGTCTCGAAGGGAAGCATCGCGTTGATCCCTGTCGCGGCGCGGCCGATGATCAGCTTTTGGATCTGGGAGGTGCCCTCGTAGAGCGTCGTCACCCGCGCGTCGCGCAGGTAGCGCTCCACCGGGTAGTCGTCGACGTAGCCAGCGCCGCCGTGCACCTGGATCGCCAGGTTGGCGCACTCGACCGCCGACTCCGTCGCGTACAGCTTGGCCACTGAGGTCTCCATCGTGTTCGGCTTGCCTTCATCCTTCAGCGCGCCGGCGCGGTAGACCAGCATTCGCGAGGCGTCGCGCTTGAGGATCATGTCGGCGATCATCTCCTGGACCAGTTGGAAGCGGGCCAGGGGCACGCCGAACTGCTTGCGCTCCTTCGCGTATTGCACCGAGGCATCGACGCAGCCGTCGCAGATCCCGACGCAACCGGCGGCGACGCTGTAGCGGCCGTTGTCCAGGGCGCTCATCGCCACCTTGAAGCCGTCGCCGATATCGCCAAGCATGTGCTCATCACCGACCTCGACCTCGTCGAGCGAGAGTGAGGCGGTGTCGGAGGAGCGCAGGCCGAGCTTTCCGTGGATCTCCTGCGTGGAGAATCCCTCGCTGGCGGTGGGGACGAGGAAGCAGGCGAGGCCGCGGTGCTTCTTCTCGGGGTCGGTCTGGGCGAAGATCAGGGCAACCTCGGCGAAGTTGCCGAGGGAGATCCACATCTTCTGGCCGCTGATCGACCAGCCGGAGGCGGTCTTGGTGGCTCGCGTGCGCAGGTTGGCGGCGTCGGAGCCGGTGTCGGGCTCGGTCAGCCCGAAACAGCCGAGCGCCTCGCCGGAGCACAGCCGCGGCAGCCACTTTCGCTTCTGCTCCTCTGTCCCCCAGCGCTCGATCGAGCCCGCGACCAGCGAGGTCTGCACCGAGACGACGGTTCGGGCGGAGGAATCGGCGCGCCCGACCTGCTCCACGATCAGGCCGTAACCGAGGTAGTCGAGACCGCGTCCTCCGTATTCCTCGGCGACCGGCGCGCCGAGGTAGCCGACCTCGCCCAGCTTGCTCGCCAGCTCGCGGTCAAAGCGCCCCGCCCGGTCGTTATCGCGCACCCGTGGCGCGATCTCGCGGTCGGCGAACTCGCGAGCCGTTTCGGAGATCAGTCGCTGCTCGTCGCTCAGCTGGAAGTCCATCTCACCCCTGCCTTCTGGTTCTCGACTTGGTCATCGAAGCTCCTCGCCCCGTATCGCCGCGAATGCCTCCTGCGCCTCGCGGGTGCGGGGGCCGGGGGCCTCGGGCAGCTCGGTCCCGTCGATCGAGGACACCGCCTGGATCTCCCGCGTCGTGGAGGCGAGGAAGGCCTCCCCCGCCGCGCGAAGGTCGGCCACCGGCCAGATGCCCTCCTCGACGTCGAGCGATCTGATCAGGCGGTCCCTGGTGATCGACTCCAGCACCCCGGCATCGAGAGCCGGCGTGCGCAGCGAGCCCTGCGGCGAGACCCAGAAGATCGAGGAGGTGGGCGGCTCCAGCACCGTGCCGTCGGGCGCGACCAGGACCGCCTCATCGGCGCCCCGGGCCTTCGCCAGCCGCGTCGCCTGCATGTTGGCGGCGTAGGAGAGCGACTTGACCCCGTTGAGGATCACGCTCGGGCAGTAGGTGACGGCGGCAATTCGCAGCGTCTCGGCGTGGGGCGGCAGGGGCTCGATGGCGGCGATTCGACGGCCCCCGCGGGTGGCGATCACCCGCAGTTGCCCCTCGCCCTCGCCCAGGCGCTCGATGAGAGCGTTAATCTCGCGCTCCAGCGCGGCGCGGTCGAACTCCAGCTCGATCGCCGCGCTCGAGCGCTCGAGCCGGTCGAGGTGGTCGGCCAGAGCGAAGAGCCTGCCGGCGTAGATGCGGATCACCTCAAAGGCGCCGTCGCCCCGGTAGAGGCCGTCGTCCTTCAGCGGGACCCTCGCCTCGGCGGTGGGGCAGATCGCTCCATCGATGCTGGCGAGCTCAATCAAGGTGGTCGTCATTGGCGCGGCGAGGCTATCTCTCCGTCGCCTTTCGCGCATCGCTCACCAGGAGCGGATCAGGTCTCGACCCTGCGGCCCTCCGCGCTCACAGCGCTTCGAACACGGTGGCCAGGCCCTGTCCGACGCCGACGCAGAGGGTGGCTATGCCGTAGCGCCCGCCGCGGCGGCGCAGCTCTCGCACCAGCGTCGTGCTGAGCCGGGCGCCCGAGCAGCCCAGCGGATGGCCGAGGGCGATCGCCCCGCCGTTGACGTTGAGCCGCTCCTCCTCGATCCCCAGCTCCCGCGCGCAGGCCAGCGCTTGTGAGGCGAACGCCTCGTTCAACTCGACCAGGTCGACCTGCTCGAGAGTTATGCCGGCGGCGGCGAGGGCGCGCGGCACCGCCTCGACCGGGCCAATCCCCATGTAGGCGGGGTCGACGCCGGCCACGCCAAAGGAGACGACTCGGGCCAGCGGCTCAGCCCCCAGCTGCTTCACCCCGGCCTCCGATGCGATCAGCAGGCAGGCGGCGCCGTCGTTCAGCGTCGAGGCGTTGCCGGCGGTCACCGTGCCGCCCTCGCGGAAGACCGGGCGCAGCGCGGCCAGCTTCTCCGCAGAGGCGTCGGGACGAGGTCCCTCGTCGGCCTCGACGACGATGGTCTCGCGCCCCCGGGGCGCCTCGATCGCGACGATCTCCTCAGCCAGCAGCCCCGCCTCGGCGGCGGCAACCGCGCGCCGGTGGCTGCGCAGAGCGAAGGCGTCCTGGTCCTCGCGGCTGACCCCGTAGCGCTCGGCGACGTTCTCTCCGGTCTCGCCCATCGACTCGGTCGAGACCCCGAGCTCCTCCATCCGCCGGTTCACCATTCGCCAGCCCAGGGTTGTGTCGTGCATCGTCTGCGCGCCGCGCGGCAGGGCGCGTTCGGGCTTCTCCACGACCCACGGAGCGCGGCTCATCGACTCGACCCCACCGGCCAGGTAGAGGTCGCCCTCGCCCAGCTTGACCGCCCGGGCAGCAGCGTTGACCGCCTCCAGACCCGAGGCGCAGAGGCGGTTGACGGTGGCCCCCGGGACGCTGTGGGGAAGTCCGGCGAGCAGCGCGGCCATTCGCGCCACGTCCCGGTTGTCCTCGCCCGCCTGGTTCGCCGCGCCGAGGTAGATGTCGGCGATTGCCGCCGGGTCGACGCCGGTGCGCTCGATCAGCCCCCCGATCACGTGGGCGGCGAGATCGTCGGGGCGCAGGCTGGAGAGGGCGCCCCGGTAGGAGCCCATAGGGGTGCGTATCGCGTCAACTACGTAGGCCTCGGTCACGGCGAGGGATTAAATTAAAACAGGGAGCCGGTGCTCGCGCGTATCCTTAGGCCCGTGGGATTCCTCCTGGGGACGGTGGCGATTCTCCTCTTCCTCGGTGGCGTGCTGCTTGTGGTCGGGCGCCTCTATCCGGGAAGCAGCGCCGAGGTGATTGATTGGCGCCCGACCCGATCACCCGAAGTCGAGGTCCAGAACGAGATCGACGATGTCCGCCAGATGCTGGAGGCCCAGAACGAATTGCGCCGCCGGCGCGGCGCCCCCGAGGTGACCGAGGGGGAGCTGCGGGCGAGGGTCGACGAGGAGGAGCGCGAGCGCCTGCGCTGGCAGGGCCCCTTCGGGGCCACCTAGATTTCCGCCGCGCCCGGCGCGACGCCGCGCAGTGGATCTGGC
Organism: Solirubrobacterales bacterium; assembly: GCA_035534175.1. Lineage (GTDB taxonomy): Bacteria > Actinomycetota > Thermoleophilia > Solirubrobacterales > 70-9 > DATLSM01. The sequence goes on from DATLSM010000045.1 coordinate 67,117, forward strand.
CGGGGTGGGGGCGGCGCTTCGACGCGGGCAGCGCGCGGGCCGAGCGCCAGCGCCAGGGCCGCCGTGCCGAGTCCGGTGGCAAGCGAGAAGACCCAGCCGCGTCGTATACCGGTAAGCAGTTCGCCCGGGGCCGGGTTGTCGAGCAGGGCGACCAGCATCGCCACGCCGATCGCCGCGCCGATCTGGCGGGCCATGCCGAAGACCGCAGTGCCGGTGGCGAATCGATCCGCAGGCAGGGACGCCGTGGCGGCGGCGGGCAGCGTTCCGAGGACCATGCCGACCCCCGCCCCGCCCAGCATGAAGCCCGGGAGGAAGGCGCCGGCGTAGTCGGGGCTCGGGCCGACCGAGGCGAGGATCAGGGCGAAGCCGGCGGCAAAGACCAGCCCACCGGTGGCCGCCACCGGTCGCTGGCCGACCCTTCCTCCGAGTCGTCCCGACGGTACCGCGAAGACGGCCGCCATCAGCGGTCCGGGCGAGAGCGCGAGCCCCGCGTGCAGAGCCGAGTACCCCCAGACCTCGGTCAGCAGCAGCACCCCGGAGAGCAGCATCGCGCCGAAACCGGCGAAGAAGACGGCGGCTGCAAGGTTCGCCACGGCGAAGGAGCGGACCCGCAGCAGGGGCAGCTCGATCACCGGAGCCGGGTGTCGGCCCGAGCGCACAAGGAACGCTGCGACCAGCCCGATCGCGGCGCCGAATGCGCCAATGATTCGCGCGTCGGCCCATCCCCAGTCGGGTCCCTTGACGATCCCGGCGGTGAGCAGGGCGATGCCGATCGCCAGCTCGGCCGCGCCGATCAGATCGGGAGGTGCGTCGTCGGGTTCGCGGATCTCGCGCAGGCTGCGCGCGGCGATCAGCGCGGTGACCAGGCCGATCGGGATGTTCACGACGAAGATCCAGCGCCAGCTGAGCCCCACCAGGAGGCCGCCGATCGGAGGACCGAGCGCGGCGGCGGCTCCGCCGACCGCCGACCAGATTCCGATCGCCACCGCGCGCTCGCTCGCCGGGAAGGCGGGGAGGATCAGGCCCAGCGTGGTCGGCAGCATCATCGCCCCGCCCGAGGCCTGCAGGACCCGGGCCCCGACGAGGAACGGGATCGAGGGCGCGACGGCGCAGAGGGCGGAGGCGGAGGAGAAGAGCAGCAGGCCGGCGATGAAGACCCGCTTGCGCCCGACCCTGTCGGCGATCCGACCTGCCGGAACGAGCAGGGCGGCGAAAACGATCGCGTAGGCGTTCAGCACCCAGGAGAGGCTTGAGAGCGAGGCCCCGCCGAAATTCACGGCCATCGAGGGGAAGGCGATGTTGACGATGAAGAGGTCGAGGCTGGCCATGAACAGCCCCACCGAGGTGATGGTGAGGACCTTCCAACGCTGCTCCATCGCGACTCCAATCAACGTGGCTTGTAAATCAAAAGGCACCCTAGCGAAGTAACTTGCAAAAGGCAAGTAAGTGGCTAGAATAGCCGTATGGCCATCCAGGCATTCGCCGATCTGAACTGCTCGGTCGCCCGCCCCCTGGCCTTCCTGGGCGAGCGTTGGTCGCTGCTGGTGGTGCGCGATCTCTTTCTCGGCCACAGACGCTTCGACCAGATCCAGGAGTCGCTGGGGGTGGCGAGCAACGTGCTCTCTCAGCGCCTGGCGACGCTGGTCGAGGAGGGAATCGTCGAGCGCCAGCGCTACAGCGAGCACCCCGAGCGGTTCGAGTACCGGCTGACCGAGAAGGGCCGCGACCTGCAGCCGGTGCTGCTTGCGCTCCTGCGCTGGGGAGACCGCTACACAGCAGATCTCAAGGGGCCGCCGCTGGAGACGGTCCATGCCGCGTGCGGCCAGGTCTTCCACATGGTCCCCACCTGCTCGGAGTGCGGCGGCGAGTTGGACTCGCGCCACGTTCACAGCCAGCCGGGCCCCGGCGCGACCGATGCGCAGCGCCGGGCGTCCGCGGCTCGGCGCGCCGCCTAGGCGGCGCGATGGCGCGGGCGCTGATTGTCGGCTGTGGCTGTCGCGGTCGACTGCTGGGCGAGCGGCTGCTCGCCCGGGGCTGGGCGGTGCGCGGCACGAGCCGTTGGGAGGAGGGCCTGGCGGCGATCGAGGCGGCCGGGATCGAGTCGGCCATCGCCGACCCCGACCGTCCCGCCACTCTGCTCGATCTGGTCGGTGACGTGGCGATCGTCCACTGGCTGCTTGGATCCGCCCAGGCCGAGCCGGAGGTGATCGCCGCGATTCACGGCCCGCGGTTGGAGCGGATGCTGGAGCGGCTGGTCGACACCCCGGTGCGGGGTTTCGTCTATGAGGCGGCTGGTCGGGTGCAGCGCCACCACCTGCAAGGGGGAAGGGAAATCGTCGAGGCGGCGGCCGAGACCTGGAGGGTTCCGGTCGAGGTGGTCGACGCGGACCCCACCGATCCCGATGTTTGGCTGGCGGCGATGCTCGCCGCCAGCCAACGACTGACGAGCTGAGTCCTGATCTGGGTCGAGAGGTGGCCCGCAGGCGCGGCGTCTACCCGCCGCCGGCCCGGTGAATGAATATGTCTAAACTCGGATTGGAATTAGGTAGATTTAAAAGCCCAACGGAATTCGGAGGCTGCGGATGAGCTACGCGAAGGATGTCCTGGTGGAGACCGATTGGGTCGCCGAGCACCTGAACGACGATGCAATTCGCGTCGTCGAGGTCGACGAGAACCCGGGCTTCTACGCCGAGGCTCACATCCCGGGCGCGATCGGCTTGGACTGGAAGGCCGACCTCCAAGATCAGGTCAAACGCGATTTCCTCGGCCCCCAGGACTTCGCCGCCCTGATGGGCGGTCGCGGCATCTCCAACGAGCACACCGTCGTCCTTTACGGCGATCGCAACAACTGGTTCGCTGCATACACCTACTGGTATTTCCGCTACTACGGCCACGACAAGGTGAAGCTGGTCAACGGGCCGCGGGAGAAGTGGATCAGCGAGGGCCGCGAGACGACGACCGAGGTGCCCGATCACCCCCCGGCGACCTTCACCGCGCAGCAAGGCGATGACTCGATTCGCGCCTTCCGCGATGAGGTCACCTCTGCCTTGGGGTCACCGACCAACCTGGTCGATGTCCGCAGCCCACAGGAGTACTCGGGTGAGCTGATCGCGATGCCCGGCTACGAGCAGGAGGGGGCCCAGCGGGGCGGTCACATCCCCGGCGCCGCCTCGGTGCCGTGGGCGCAGGCGGTGAACGAGGATGGCACCTTCAAATCGGCCGACGCGCTGCGCGAGCTCTACACCTCAAAAGGGGTGATCGAGGACGGCGCGCCGATCATCGCCTATTGCCGGATTGGCGAGCGCTCGGCCCACACCTGGTTTGTCCTGCATGAGCTGCTGGGCCAAGACGACGTGAAGAATTACGACGGGTCCTGGACCGAGTGGGGGAATCTGGTTGGTGTGCCGGTGGAGAAGGACGTCTGAGGCCGGGAGACTCGCTGTCTGGCGTCAACCTCGGTTGCTCGGGAATGCGGAGCAGGCCACGGTCCACGCGTCTCCCAGGTCCTGGTCCGGCAGCCTCAGAGCCGAGCGAGGAAATCTCCCAGGATCCGGGCGGTGGCGCCCCAGATGAGGTGGCCCTCCACCTCATAGGTCGGGGTATGCAGGGGAACTCCGCGGCGGATCAGACGGCGGATCGCATAGCTCTCGCTCAGGATCTTGAGCGAGAAGCTGAGGACGGTCTCGACCTCGGCCGGGTTGGGCTCCAGCGAAAGCAGGCTGGGGTGCGGGATGTGGCCGAGGAATGGGTGGATGCGATAACCGGTGACGAAGGTCGCAGTCGATGGCAGCGCCTCGACGATCTCGACCAACGAGGGGTCCAGGCCGATCTCCTCCTGGGCCTCGCGCAGCGCCGTGGCGGCGAGGTCGGGGTCGCCTTCATCCCTACGACCACCGGGGAAGGAGATCTCCCCTCCGTGTCGTCGCAGATCGGCTCGGCGCTCGGTGAAGATCAGCCCGGGCTCATCGGGCCAGCCGAACAGCGGCAGCAGCACCGCCGCGTCGACCGTCGGCCTCAGATGATCACCGCCACGGTGCCGCCGTCGACCGACCAGGCGGAGCCGCTGACGTAGGAGGCGCGCTCAGAGCAGAGGAAGACGATCGCCGCGGCCACCTCGCCGACCTCCGCCAGCCGGCCGATCGGGCGCTTTGAGCCCGCTTCCTCCAGGGCCTCCTCGCGGCTGGCGGCGCCCGACATCGCCTGGGACTGGTCGAGCAGGCCTCCCGGCTCCAGCCACATCTCCGAGGCGACCGGGCCGGGGCAGATCGCGTTGACCAGGACCCCCCGCCCGGCGTGGCGGTCGGCGAAGAGTCGGGAGAGGGAGAGCTCGGCGGCCTTGGCCACCGAGTACTCGGGCATCGCCGCCGAGGGGCGCTTGGCGGCGGTCGAGCAGACGTTGACCACGCGGCCCCAGCCGCGCTCGACCATCGGTGGTATCGCCGCCCTCATCGCCCGCAGCGGCGCCATCACACTCAGCTCGTACTGGGCGCGCCAGTCCTCGTCGGGGACCTGGTCGATGTCGCGCCAGCGAGCGGCGCCGGCGTTGTTGACCAGCACGTCGAGAGCGCCGAAGCGCTCGGTTGCCCTGGCCAGCATGCGCTCGCCCGCGTCCTCCTCGGTGACATCGAGGACCAGTTGGCTGGCCCGCCCGCCCGCCTCGGCTCCCGCGGCTCCCACTTCCTCGGTGGCCACCGTCAGACGATCCTCATCGCGCGCGATGAGCAGCACATCTGCCCCCTCCATGCAGAGCATCCGAGCCGTCTCGCGGCCGATGCCGCGGCCGGCGCCGGTGACCGCGCAGACGCGTCCCCTCAGTTCCAGATCCATGCGCCGGCGGTTAGGCCTTGCGCCGGCCCTCAAACAGCGCCGGATCGTCGACGTCGGCGAAGCGGGCCATCGCGTAGGCCAGGTCGGAGGCGCGGTTGGCGAAGTGGACCACCGTCTCGCTTGCCAGCTCGCCGGCCTCGGCCAGGGCGGAGATCGCCCGCTCGGCGCGGCGGATCGCGGCGCGGGCGACGTCGAGCTGAGCGGAGAGTTGGTTTCCCCCCGGGATCACAAATTGGGGCGGCAGTTCCACCTTTGACATGTAGTGGTCGATCTGCTCCTCCACGGCGGCGACCATCTCCTTGGTGGTGCGGCTGATCCCGTCTTCCAGCCGATTCGCCGCCGCTGGCGCCGTCGCCAGCTCCGCTCCGGCGACGAAGATGTCGTCCTGGAGGCGGAGGATGTCCGCCGCCAGGGCGGCCTCCTTGGGGCCGCAGAGGGCGCGGGCCAGGCCCAGCTCCGAGCAGGCCTCATCGAGTGAGCCGTAGGCCTCGGTGCGGCCGCCGTGCTTGGTCACCCGCCCGCCGTACCAGAGCGAGGTGGTCCCGTCGTCCCCCTTTCTGGTGTAGATCTTGACCACGGGCCCGATCCTAGGCCCGCGGGCGCGCCGTGCCCACCGGGTTGAAGACCAGGCCCGTCATCACCTTGGGAAAGAAATAGGTCGACTTCGGCGGCATGTTCTCCTCGCTCTCGGCGACCGCGCGGACCTGGTCGACGGGGATCGGCCGGAGGAAGAAGGCGATGTCGTAGGAACCGTCCTCCAGCAGGGCGAGGGAGTCCGGCACGCTCTTCGCGTATCCGATGCCGCGCTTGGCGGCGATGTCCTCCTCGCTCATCCCGGCCAGCCCCTTCAGCACCAGGGTCTCCAGGATCGCGGCGTCGAGGCGACGGTAGGGCTCCGGCTTGCCCTCCAGCTGGCGGTCCAGCTCGGCGGCGTCCTTCAGCCGAAGACGGAAGGCGCGCCGGTGGAAGGTGTCATAGAGGCCGAAGACCCCGATGCCCTCCTCGCCCGCGGGGTCGAGGTCGGCGAGGTCCACCTCGGTCGCCTCGAACAGCTCACGCAGACCACCGCCGAAGCGCCGCTGGCGCTCGGGGTCTGCGGCGAAACCGGAGAGGAGGCGGTGGGTGGGGTAGACCGTCAGGCCGGGGTCCTCGAGGCCGGTCAAGGCCATCAGCGTGTAGTTGTGCGGGCCCTCGCCGCCGACCTCGTCGCGGTAGGCGCGGGCGGTCTCGTAGCGATGGTGGCCGTCGGCGATCAGCAGCTCGGCGCCGGCCAGGCGGTTCGCCACGGCGGCGTGGATGGACGTCTCGCCCACCCGCCAGACGCGGTTGATGGTGCCGCCGTCGTCGGTGACCTCCCCCCACGGTTGGCCCCCGACCGCAGGCTCGACCAGCGGCCAGGCGTCCTCGGTGCTGAGCGAGAAGATGGGGGAGAGGTTGAGACCGCTGGCCCGGGTCAGTTCGAGCCGGTCAAGCTTGGGGCCCGGCAGCGTCCGCTCGTGGGGGCGGACCTTTCCCGCGCCGTAGTCCTCCACTCTGACCCGGACGAGGATGCTGTGGCGGGAGCGGGAGGAGCCATCGGGCGCGGTGTAGTCCTGTGTGAGCGCCCAGATCGCCAGCTGGGGATCCTCGACCAGGGCGCCCTTCTCGCGCCAGTCCCTGATCGTCTCGGCCGCTTCCCGGTAGGGGTCGCCCCCCGTTTCCTGCGGGCCGCTCGCACCGTAGGGCCTGGGCAGGTCGATCGCCACCGCATTGTACGGTGAGCGCCTGAGCAGCTCTGCCCGCTGGGCGGCGCTGATCACGTCATAGGGCGGGGAGGCGACGTCCTGTAATGAGCCGACGACGTCGAGGTCATAGTGGAGGGCGTTGAGCGGCCGCACGTCTGCCATTGCCGCGAAAGCTAGCGATTGGCGAGCGTCACCATGGTGCCGCTCTAAACTGGGCTCTCTCGGGGCGTAGCGAAGCCTGGTAACGCGCCTGCTTTGGGGGCAGGAGATCGCTGGTTCAAATCCAGCCGCCCCGATTAGAGAAGTCTCTGCCTCGCGATGCTGCAGATCCGGGCAGAATTGGCCTAGCACCTGCGGCCCTGTCTGGTCCTGACCGCTCAGGTCTGCAGAGAGCGAATGGCGCTCAAGATCCCGCCGATTGACCACCGTCCAAATACGGTCGAATCAGGTCGATTGGTTGGACGGTTTGTCAGGCTCTCGTGGTCTGATGTGGACGCTTTGTCAGAGAGCTTCCGTCCGACCGGATGCGCTCTAATAGAGCGCCAGATGGAAGGTGAGCGAATCGCGCATCGGGTTGAGCGCGCGGTGTTCGAAACCGATCGGCATCTGATCGTCGGCGACGTGACCCTGCCGCCCGAGGGCTACCAGAGCCGCTTCTCGGACGCGCTCAATCGAGAGGACCTCACCTTCGTCCCGCTGACCAACGTGGAAATCACCTCCCTGGAGACGGGCAAGGTGACCGAGCGTCCGTTCATCGTGATCGGCAAAGCCCATATTCGGATGGCCTTCACGAGCTAGCCTCTCAACCGCCGTCAGCTCGGCGCTAGGCTGTCGGGAGTGCGTCACGCCGTGCTGGACACGCCGATGGAGCCACCCTTCCCCGAGGGGATCGAGACGGCCTACTTCGCCCTCGGCTGCTTTTGGGGGGCCGAGCGGCTCTTCTGGGAGCTGGACGGCGTGTACACCACGGCGGCCGGCTACATGAACGGGACCACGCCGAACCCCACCTACGAGCAGGTCTGCACCGGTCGCACCGGCCATGCCGAGGCGGTGCTGGTGGCCTTCGATCCGGCAAAGATCTCCTATGCCGACCTGCTCAAGGTCTTCTTCGAAGAGCACGATCCGACCCAGGGGATGCGCCAGGGAAACGACATCGGCACCCAGTACCGCTCCGGCATCTACTTCGTCAATGATGCGCAGAAGGCGATGGCCGAAGCGGCGCTCGGGGCCTACGGCGAGGCGCTGAAAGCAGCCGGCCATGGGCCGGTCACCACCGAGGTCACCGCCGCCGGTCCCTTCTATTACGCCGAGGACTACCACCAGCAGTATCTGCACAAGGTGCCTGGCGGTTACTGCGGCCTGGCCGGGACGGGTGTGTCCTGCCGCGTTCCCGCTGCGGCCGCCTAGCTCGCACCCCGGCGCGCCGAATAGCATCCCGCGCCGGTGACTCCCTCCCTCGGCTCCTACATCGGCGGCTGCGTCGCGATAATCGGCATCTTTTCCGCCCTCGGTCTTGGCGGATACTGGCTGCGCCGCTGGATCGTGCCCGAGTTCTCCGGCGCGCTTGCCCGCCTGGCCGACATCACGATCGCCGTCGCCCTGTTGATCCTCTCGCTGGAGCTGCTGGGCACGCTGAGCGCACTGCGGTTGGGTTGGATCGTGTTGGTCTGTATCGCGGTGGGCCTGCTGGCCGCGCTGGTCGGCAGGCGCATGGCGCCCCGCGACGCGACCGAGATAGAGGCGCCGAAACTGCGGCGGGCGGCGCTTTGGATTGCTATCGGCGTCGCCACCGTCACGGTCGCCGAGTGGACGATCCCGGCGCTTTTGAGCCTCGAACAGGGGATGTTCGGAGGGGACACGACCTGGTACCACATGCCCCTCGCGGCGCGGATGGCCCAGGAACACTCCACGGTCCACCTGGTCTACACCGACCCGCTGCGTTTGGTCGCCTGGTTCTACCCCCAGAGCTCGGAACTGATCAACGCGGCCGGGATCCTCCTGATGCACAGCGACTGGCTCTCGACCCTGATCAACCTCGGCTGGCTGGCGGTGTCGCTGCTGGGCGCCTGGTGCGTCGGGCGTCCCTACAAGGTTGGCCCGGCGACGCTGGTGGCCTCAGCCCTGGTGCTCGATTCGGGTGTGCTGATCGCGCTCCAAGCGGGGGAGGGACGCAACGACATCATGGGCCTCGCCTTCCTCATCGCCTTTGCAGCGTTCCTGATCAATGGCCACCAGCGTCGCGCTCCCGCCGCCGGCACCGCGGTGCAGGACACGCCCGAGCACGACGTGCCCCTGCTCGACAAGGGCCCCCTGGTTCTCGCCGGGATCGCCGCCGGACTCGCGGGGTCGGTGAAGTTCACCTTCCTGATCCCCGTCGCGGCGATCGCGGTCGGCGTCGTCCTCTTCAGCGGCAGGGGACGACGGCTGACGACCACCTGGGTGATGGGGCTACCGATGTTCGTGGTCGGCGGTTACTGGTACGTGCGCTCGGCGCTGATGAGTGGTGGCAACCCGATCCCCCAGATCGGCTGGGGACCGCTGCACCTGCCGCGTCCCGAACAGATGCCGCTCGATCCGCGACCACGCTTCGCGGTCTCCCATTACCTCTTCAATGCGACCGTCTATCGCAAGTGGTTCTTCCCTCAACTCGACAACGCCTTCGGCCCTCTCTTCCCGCTGATCCTGGTCGGGGCCTTCGTGGCCGTGGTCTACGTCGCGTTTCGCTCCCGCAACACGATCTTGCGAGTGCTTGCCGCTGCGGCGCTGCTGACCGCGATCGTCTATGTCTTCACCCCGCTCACCGCCGCCGGCCAGGAGGGCTCGCCCACCGGGTTCTTCACCAACACCCGATACCTGACTCCGGGGCTCGTCCTGGCCTTGATCCTCCTGCCGCTGGCTCGGCCCCTGCGGGCCCCCGACAGGCGCGCTTGGCAAACCCTGATAGCTCTCACGGTCGTCTTTGCGGTCACGGTGGTGGCTTCTCCGCACGTGCATCTGCCTTACCTCCTCGGCACGGTCTTCCTCGTCCTCGCGCTGGTCTGGATGCCGGCGGCTCTCGGGCTGCTGCGCGGGCGGGGACGGGTTAGCGCCGCCGCCGTCGCCGCGGCCGTGGCGGTCGTGGTGCTCCTTGCCGTGCTCCTCGGTCGTGGCGAGGAGGTCCAGTACGCAGACCACCACTACACGGACCCGAGCCTCTTCCTCGGCGGTGGCGGTCCGAAGCGGGCCTACACCTTTGCCCGCCGCCAGCACGACAAACGGATCGGGATCGCCGGCTCGGGAGAGATCTTCTTTGGCCAGTACGGCTACTACGGCGCCGACCTGTCCAACTACGTACAGTACATCGGCGTGCCGGGCCCCGACGGGTCCTACCGCCTTGCCACCAGCTGCCCCCAGTTCCGCCGCCGCGTCAACGCCGGCCACTACGACTACCTGATCCTCAGCCGGTACACCGAGGACTCCAGGGCCTCTCCTTACTGGTATCCGATCTACGCTTGGGTCAAATCCGATCCGGCGCTGAAGTTGATCATCGCCGAGCCTCATGCCACGCCCGAGCCCGACTACGTGTTCAAGGTCAACGGTCCGCTGGAACCCGACGGTTGCGCCAAACTAGGCGCCAAGTCCTGAGCGGGTGCCGGCACTCGGCGGCTCGCCTCGGCGACACAAAACTGCGATCGCGACAGTGAAGGAGTCCATGATGGAGAGACGGAAGCTGGGAGGCAGAGGGCTGGCGGTTTCCGCCGAGGGCCTCGGCTGCATGGGAATGTCGGAGTTCTACGGCTCCGCCGACGAGGGCGAAGCGAAGTCGGTGATTCAGCGGGCGCTCAACCCGGGAGTGGACTTCCTCGATACGGCCGACATGTACGGGCCATTCACCAATGAGACGCTGGTGGGGGAGGCGATCGCCGGGCGCCTTGAGGAGGTCGTCCTGGCAACCAAGTTCGGCAACGTGCGAGGGCCGAAGGGCGAACGCCTGGGCGTGCGCGGTGACCCGGAGTACGTGAAGAGCTGCTGTGAGGCGTCGCTTCGGCGCCTTGGGGTCGAGCGCATTGACCTCTACTACCAGCATCGCGTCGACCCCGACGTGCCGATTGAGGAGACGGTCGGCGCGATGGCCGAGCTGGTCACGCAGGGAAAGGTGGCCCATCTCGGGCTCTCCGAGGCAGCCCCGGAGACGATCCGCCGCGCCCACGCGACCCACCCGATAACGGCGCTGCAGACCGAGTACTCACTCTGGAGTCGCGATCCCGAGGACGAGATCCTGCCCACCGTGCGCGATTTGGGGATCGGCTTCGTCGCCTACAGCCCGCTGGGCCGCGGTTTCCTCACCGGCCGCTTCCACTCGCTGGACGATTTCCACGAGGGCGATTTTCGCCGCCACAGCCCTCGTTTCCAGGGAGGTAATTTCGAGCACAACTTGGAGTTACTGGCGCGGGTCGAGGAGATCGCTGCGGAGAAGGAGGTGACGCCGGGCCAGCTCGCTCTGGCCTGGGTGATGGCCCAGGGGGAGGACATCGTCCCGATCCCCGGCACCAAGCGGCTTCGCTACCTGGAGGAGAACGTCGCTGGGGCGGCGATTGAGCTGAGCGAGGACGAGCTACGCGGGATCGCTGAGGTGGCGCCTCGGGGCGCCGCCGCCGGCGACCGCTATGCGGATATGTCACCGATCAACCGGTGAACCCATATCCTCGCCGGGTCGCCGCCCCCGTAGCTCAGCCGACACAGCGACGGCCAATACGACGATCGCCCAGAGCAAACTCGCCAAGCGAGGGAGAAACTCCCAGCTACATGCACCTCACCGCCCCGCGCCATTCCCAGCTGGTAATTCAGAGCTACAGATTCACTCGGTTACTCAGCTGCCTGCGACCCTGCAGCCTCGCGTAATGACCGTTGTCACGGATTGAGTGCCGGCGAAATGGTAGATAGCTCGTGCGAACGGGATGATCCCTGCCGTGAAGCCGCGCGGAACCGGGCAATCTGCGTTTATGAACCCCCGCCGCTTCCCGCGGTAGGTGAAGGTCCGATTGATCACGATCGTAAAGCCGCCGACGTGAGCCGAGGCCCCGGCGTCTTCCGGCACCTGCGTCGTTAGCCTCGTCCCGAGGTCATAGCCGCTGCGATGGATGACGAAGGGCAGGACGAAGGAGGTCGGTGGGCTCGTCCCGTAGGCGAGGACGAGTATGGTCTTCTGCCCCCTTCCCGGTGGGCCGTTGAATGCAAGCAGTTGCGCCCGGAATCGAAAGGGCGCTTGTTCGGGTAGCGCGACGATCGCGTGCAGCCGGCCCCGTCCAACCAGTGCGTTGCCGCAGAGGCTGATCGCGCGGCGCACTGAGGATGGCTCCAGCCGGCGCACCGTGCAGCTCGGCAGACCCTTGTTGAACAGCTTGCCGCGATTGCTGAGGTCGATCGTCAACCCCTTCAGCCGCGACGTCAGGGTTCCGTCCTTGGTCCTGAAGGTGGTGTGGAGGCGAAGCGTGGCGGGCACATACCTTGTCCTCGGCAGGCTGTGCGGCGAGATGCTCGCGTTCAGCGACACAATCAGGCTGCCCACCTGGGTTCGCTCGCCCCACACGGCGCTGGCTCCGAACAAGATCGCCGCCATCCCAACCGCGAGGACGACACCGCCGATCGAGCCCCGGCCTTGGCGAGGTCTCAAATCAGCCAAACCTGGTCGGATCGAACCGACAGGAATGGAATTCGAAGGCGAGCACCACGTTGTTGCCGACGTTGCCGTAGTGGACGAAGCGCGCCTCGTAGCCCTGCGCTCTGATCTTTTCGCCGCTTCGCAGCGCGCCCGCGATCTTTTTCAGATAGGACTCCTGCAGATTCAGGTCAATGAACCATTTCGCCAGAGTAATCTTGTCGGCGCTTGGCCGTGGTACGACGGTAATTCGTTTCACCGTACCGCCGAAGATTTCGCCTGCGCGGGCGAATTGTCCGCCCGCGCGCTTCAACAGACCCCTCTGTACATTCGCACGCACCCCTTTCACAACCCGGCGCGTCGCTTCGGCCCCCGGTGCGCAGATTGTCTCCAGTTGCTTGACGTAGGCTGCCCGTTCGACCGGCGCAGACGTCGGCACGTCGGCCTTTCCCATCCCTGTTCCCATCAGTAGGCAGACCAAAGCCACGCCTGCCGCCCAACCCAGCTGTTTCACGATCCTGCTCTCTCTCCCTCTGCTCCCCAGTGCGGCAGCGCTCGATCAAGGAATCCCGGTACCCACCAAACACGCTCGCCGATCAAAAGCATCAGTGCCGGCAGCAGGATGATCCGAACCGCCGTAGCGTCGAGCACCACGGCCACCGTCAGCCCTATCCCCATCTGGCTGATTGTCGCGATCTGGGCGGTCGCGAAAACGATGAAGACCGCGGCCATGATCGCCGCCGCCCCGGTGATCACACCAGCCGTTCGCTCCAAGCCATAAAAGACCGCGGCGGCGTTATCGCCGTCGCGCTCATAACCCTCTCTCATCCTCGCCAGCAAGAATACCGCGTAATCGATCGATAGCCCGAAGGTGACACCGAAGATCGCCGCCGCGCCGACCGTGTCGACGTAGCTGTGTCCTCCGAGTGGATAGCCTGCCGGCACGCCCAGCAGCAGCGTCACGACTCCGATCGCCGCGCCCACCGAGAGCAGGTTGAGGGCAACCACAAGACCGGCGAGAAGCGGAGCCCGCAGGATGAACACCAGAGCCAGAAAGACCGCGAGGACGATCGCACCGATGATCAGCGGCAGCCGCGCTCTCGTTTCCTGGCCATAGTCATTCAGTGTGGCGGCTCCTCCGGTTACGCCGACCTCAAGGCCCGTCTGCTGTCCCAGACGCTCGCCGCTTGCGATCAGCCGTCGCTGGAGGGCTTCGGAGCCCGCGCTGTTGAAGGGGTAGGTGGGCACGACGAGGATCCGGGCCGCCTGGCCGCCACGCTGAAGATTGATCGCCTCGTTGATCTGCCGTCGCTGCGCGGGCGGCGCGCCCGCCAGCGCCGAGAGGACGAAGTAGCCGGAATCAAAGAAGTGTGGGGAGGAGCGCTGAAGACTTGAGGCCGCTCGGCCGAGCACCCGAGCCTCGCCGGAGACCTGCCGCTGGGCTCCCGCCAGGCCGACCTGCAGAGGATAAGAGCGATGAAAGCCTTCCGAGAGCCCTTCGCGAAGCGCTCCGATGCCCCCGGTCAGCCGCGAAAGGCCACCACCGAGTTGCGCGGATCCGAAGCTTAGGCGGCCGAGTCCACCGGTAAGGGCTCCCGCAGCACCCGCCAGGCGCCGCGCGCCTTGGCTCAGCCGCGAGCCGCCCACCGTGAGTCGACTGAGCCCGTGGTGAAGCTGTGCCGCGGTCGTCCTCAGCGCTCGCGCATTGTTCCGGGCCTCGATCAGGTGCTCGAGCAGTTCGTGGGCAAGAGAGGCGTCGTTGCCGAGCTTAGGCTGGCTCCCCGCTTGTCGATTGAGGTCGGAGCTGAGCTGATGGGCGGAGTTGACGCCATTCTCGTTGACGATTTCGAGTAGCCCATCCAGTTCGAGCGCCAGCTCAACCGTCGCGACGCGGGCGAGCCGTTGAGCATCGTTCATGCGTTGAGACCCCGCCGCCAGGCGGGCAGTGGCTTCGACCGCGCGCTTGCCGCCGCCGGCTACGGCGGCGAGACCGCTCGAAATCGCATTTGCTCCCGCCTCGGCTCGCCCGGAACCGGCGCCGAGCAGCCCGGACCCCGAGATCGCCGCCGCCAACCCCCTGCGCAGTGCGGAGACTCCCCTATCTGCCCGTCCCAGGTTGGGTCCGAGGCGGCGCACCGATGCCAGCTTCCCCTTCGCGCCGGCCGGCCCGAGCAGGTTCGTGGCAAAGGTGCGCAGCGGCGCCACCTTCCGGGTGATCGCAGCGGGGCCGATTACCGCCTGCACCCCGGGCCAGGCGGCGACCCGTTGCTGCCAATTCGCGATCGCGGCAAGTCGGTGTGGGTCGGCGATCGTGCCCTTTTCGCTGGCCGCCACCACGGTGTAGGTGGCATCCCAGCCGGGTCCCATCGATCGATCGATCAGCTCTGCGTTCTTGCGCGCCGGGTTGGCGGCCGGCAGCTCATTTACGCCGGGGGCCCCGGTATTGAAGGCGAGTGCCGGTGCGGCCAGCAAAAGGAGCGGCACGACGACCACAACCGCCACTGCCGGTCTGCGCAGCGCGGTGTCGACCACGACCATCACCCGCGAGCGTTTGGCCTGCCTTCCGCCGATTCGCCAGCGATTGACGTTGTCTCCCAAAATGAGGAGTGCCGCTGGCACCACCGCCCAGGAGATTGCAACGCTTATCGCCGTCACCACCGCCAGCGCCAGCGCCAATGAGACGAGCAATGAGCCCGCCTGCAGGGCGGCGGAGGCGAGGATCGCCAGCAGCAGTGTGGAGCCGGCGAATACGGTCGTCTTGCCGGCGGTCTGGCGCGTCCGATGGGCTGCGTCGATCGGCGTCGCCCCGCCCGCCATCTCCTGGCGGAAGCGGGAGACCATCAGCAGCGAGTAGTCGACGCCAAGGGCGAGGCCGAACATCGTGCAGGCGATCAGCGAGAGCCCATCGATCGTCGTCAGTGAGGCGAGTAGGTCGAGAACCCCGCGACCGACCATCACCGTCATCGCGCCGAAGAGCAGCGGAACGATCGCCGCGATCGGCGACCCGAAGACCACCAATAGAACGATCAGAAGCAGCGGCGCCGCGATCAGCTCGCCCCTCTCCGTGGCGCTCAATGCTTCATTCTGAAGAGCCTTCAGGACACTGGCGAAGCTGGATTGGGTCGCCCGCACGGGGGATGAGATTCGCCGCGCCAGCAGAGCGTCGAGTCTCGGCACCGTTTCGCGCATCGCTTGCCCGAGCCCAAGGTGGAAATCGACGAGGATCAGCGCCTTGCGCGGCGAGGGCCGCAGCCTGGCCACAGAGCCCTCATCCCAGGGGGAGAGCGTCGCCACCCCAGGCATCGACCGCAGCGCCCTGACCAGCCCTGGGCCCTGGCGATCGATCGCCGGCCCTGGACCCTGCAGCAGGATCACAAATGGGGTCGAGTTGCCGAAGTAGCGTGTGAACAGTGCGCCACCGCGGGCCGACTCGGTTCCGGGGATGCTCAGCGACGTCGGGTTCAACCGCTGCTCCACTCCGATCCCTAGACCCCCCAGGAACACCGCGAGGACGAGGGTTATGGCAAGGACCAGGCGGGGATGTCGAAGCGCTGCCGGAATCCCCTCTTGCCGCCTGTCAACGCCCGCACTGGCGCGGCGGGTGGGCCTCACCTGGCTTCGCGCCCTCGTCCGTCTCGGTTTGCCACCGCGCAGGCCTCCTCTGCGCCGAGGAACGGCGCGAGGGTGATGTAGGTGGCGAGCGGCCCGATCTGCGGCAGGCTCTCCGGACCGCCGACCTTGACCTGGTCATAGATCAGGGCATAGATCGCTCCGCCGATCGCCTCGGCGGCTATCGGGCTTGTATCCGGAGCCAGCTCATATCCGGGGTTGAGCAGCGCCTCGAGTCCCTCCATCACCTGGTCGCGCTGCTCCAGAATGCGCCTGCCGGCGGCGTAGACCTCCACCGCGCCGAGCTGCGCGTAGTCGGGCTCTGAAGCCGCCCAGGCGAACATCGCCTCATAAGTCAGCCGAATCGAGTCCGGCCAATCCGAGGCACGCCTGAAGGCGGGCAGCATCGCGGCCAGCATCTGCGCCGAGCCGGAGTCCACGGCGGCCCGCATCGCCTCCTCCTTGCCGTCGAAGTGCTCATAGAAGGTGCTGAGCGAGATCGAGGCCCGGCGGGCGATTTCCGAGAGCTTGGTCCCCGGGTAGCCGTGCTCGGCTACGGCAGCGGCTAGGGCGCGGAGAATGCGCTCGGACGGCTCATAGGACTCAAGCGGATATGGCTTTCGGGGGCGGCGCCCCCGCGGCCGTCGCAGAGGCTCGGGAGGGGGGAGGTAGGTCAGTCCCCACTGCCACATCTGGGGAACCAGCTTCATTAACTCCACCTCCTCGTGGCGGTAGAGGCGCTTGTGCATGATCTTTCGCAGCCCTCCCACCATCGCCCGAGAGATCTCTGGCGGCATGCCCTCCCGTCCCGGCATCTGGTCAAGCGACTGCTGCATCAGCTTCGCGGCGGCGTCCATCGCACGGTCTGCGACCGCAACCGCCTTTGGCCCCGCCGCGTAGATCTCGACGACGCACATTCTCGCCGCCGCCGGTTGGGCAGCGACCGACTCGATGAACGCGTTGAATGCCTCCGCCACCCTTTCCATGCCAGGCGGTTTATCGATCGCGCTGAGTACCGGGACGATCGTCATCTCGATCAGCGCTTCCACCGCTTCCAGCAGGCAGTCCTGCTTGTTGGAGAAGATTTCGTAGAAGGCCTTGCGCGAGACCCCGGAGAGCGCCAGCAGGTCAGCGACCCTGACCCGTTCATAGCCTTTTGCCTCAACCGCGGCCACCAGCGCCGCGAAGAGGCGCCTTCGCTGGTTGTCGCGCACGACCTCGGCCGGCGTTGCCCTCCCCGGTGGCAGCTTCTGATCGTGCAGCGTGCTCGAGTCCCCCCAGGGCGTATCGACCATCTTCGGGGCGACGATATAGGGCCGACCCTGACGGCGCTCCGGCCTCCGGGTAAGAACCAGGCCCTCTGTAATCGGTTGTTTCACGAGCTTTGGGCCTTTAGTATCCAGATGTTTCGCCAGCACGGTGTCAGGCGTAGTTTCACAGCTCCTTCAGACCATTCCAACTCCCCATTTGGAGCCGCTTTGCGGGCTGGAACCTGCGAAGACCCCAGTTGTAGCGTAGCGAGGCGGACTTGACAAATGCGTAGCAAGCTGTTTCTATAACGCCTAGGGATTGCAGCAACATGTTTCTCCGGTGGGAGCACATTGCGTATCCACTACGGGGAGCGCCAAAGGGCGCCGAAGCGACAATGATTGGGGCAACAGCTAGTGGGCCTACCTGAAACGTGTGACCCGAAAGCCAACATCGAATCCGCTTTGCAGAGCCAGATCTCGGGCACCAGACACCACGCGATACGTTCCCGGGAGGCCCACTAGTGGGGGATATGAGAGCGACTCGAGGGCCGACTCTTTGCCGGATTTCGCTGGACCTTTCGGAGTCGCAGCGTAGTTTTGATCGTTGCAATCCGATCCTCGCTCAACTTGGCGCGGGCAACGCCCGTCGCCAGCCACTTCTCCGAGCTGGCGGCTCACCGCGAAGCATTCAGGGCGCCCCGTTGTTCCTAGCAGATGTGGGGCCGGCCTCGAGACGACTTCCAAGCTGCGTCCGTCTTCCCTCCCTGGCTGACGGCGCGGTACCGAGCAGCGCGGGCCGCTCTTCCCGCTTTGGGGGCACTCCCTGCCGCTTCCGGGCGCGGGCCGCCCGCGACTGCTCACCCTCTTCTTTTGGCGCCCAGCCGAGCACCGCCTCCGAACCCGTCGAGCGCTTCCTCCCCGGCGCCACCCCAAGCCGAACCGCAGTCACCGCGGCCGCAGGCCGAGGGGCGCAGTCCGTTGGACAAGCGACCCCGCGGGGGTTGACGGTGAGCGCGGCTTCACACAATCTCGCTAGGTCGGCAGGGCGAGGCGCTTGCCCCGCTTCCTCCGACCTCCGGATTCCCACCGGCGCACCTCGCCCTGCTGACCTACGAGCTGTCGTTGCAGTAAGCCCCTCATCCCTCGCCGCCGCCTTAGGCGGCGGCGGACGCGGGAGCGCAGGGGCGAGATCGCCGGTCGTGATTAGCGCGCCTGCGCGAGAGCAGAGCCGCCGCCGCCTTATTAGGACCACCACCACCGCTTCGTCCCTCGCAGCCCACTCCCCCCTGCCCACCTACCTGCCCGGATGGTGGGCAGGGGGGAGTGGGGGAGACACGCACACCCCGTCTCTCGCTGCCACCCTATCCGGAGCCCCCGCATGACCCGTCAGGCTCGCGCTCTCTTCTCGGCCCTCTTCGCATCGGCCGTCATCCTCGCTGTAGCCGCGTCCCCTGCCGCCGCCCTCGAAACCCACGACTTCTCGACCAGCTTCGGCGAACAAGGTTCCGGTGACGGCCAGCTCTCCCTCGCCCCCGCAAATGGCGAACAATCCAAAAGCGGCATCGCCGTCAACGACGAAACCGGCGACGTTTACGTCGCCGACTCCGAAAACCACCGCGTCGTCGAGTTCTCTAAGACCGGCAACTTCATCCGCGCCTTCGGCGCCGACGTCGGCGGTCCCGGTGTCAACGTCTGCACTTCCAGCTGCCAGGCCGGCACTCCCGGAATCGCCCCCGGCCACTTCACGAAACCCTCCTTCATCGCCGTCGACAACTCCCCCGGCGGTGAAGGCGACGTTTACGTCGCCGACTCCTACGAAAACATCGTCTCCAAGTTCACGTCCTCTGGCGTACTGATCAAATCCTGGGGTGAAGAAGGCCAGCTCATCGCCTCCACAGGCACCGCCACAGGCACAATGACCGAAGGCTCCACCACGATCGCCTCGCTCACCTCCACCGTCGGCGCCTTCTTCGTCGACGAGCCGATCACCGCCCCCGGCATCCCCTCCGAAACCACCGTCACCGCCGTCAACTCCCGCTCCCTGGAAATCTCCCAGCCTGCCACCGAATCCGCCACCCAAACCGTCTCCGCTCGCGCCACCTTCGGCCTCTCCGCCAACTATGGCATCGCTGGAATCGCCGTTGACCCCGCCGGCCACCTCTGGCTCTACGGCGCCCCGCCCTTTTATCCCTACAGCGAGATGTTCGAGTTCGCCCCCTCCTCCGAGTCCCTCCGCGCCTGGCCCACCAATCTCGAAAACCCGTCCTTCGGCGGTATCGCCACCGACTCTGCCGGCAACCTCTACCTCCCGCCAACCCATTACTTTGGGAACGTGGTCCAGTTCACCCCTGCCGGCGTCGAGGTCGGCACCGTCGACCAGGCCTTCCCACGCACCCTCCTCAACGGCTTCACCGTCGACAGCGCGACCGACGAGCTCTACACCTGGGCCGTCGGCTCTCCCGAAACCAATGGGCTCAGCAGCTGGGCATTCCTCAACCATTACCCTTCCTCCTGCGATCCCGGTGGCGAATGCCCCCCCGCCGACACCTTCGGCGTCGGTCAGATCTCCCGCATCGGCAGCGGCCTCGCCGTCGACCCCAAAACCCACACCCTCTACGTCGCCGACGCCGGCCTCTCCCGCATCGACGTCTTCACTGGCCCCATCAGCGCCCCCGAATCCATCACCGAAGAAGCCACCGAAGTCGGCCTTCAGAAGGCCACCCTCCACGGCCACCTTGACCCCGGTGTCGGCCCTGAAGTCACTTCCTGCGCCTTCCAGTACGTCCCCGCCGCCACCTTCGATCAGAACACCGAAGAAACCACCAGCTACCCCTACGGCCTCAACTCGGCCTTCTCCAACCTCTCCTCCGGCGGCACGATCCCGTGTGCCGGCGGCCCCTCCTTCTCCGCCCCTGCCTCCGTCCACGCCGACCTCACCGGCATAACCGCCGGCGCCGGTTACCGCTACCGCCTCGTCCTCACCAACGCCACCGGCCATCGCCGCTTCGGTGAAACCCAGTCCTTCACCACCCCCCCCGACCACAGCTTCGTTACAACCTTTGCCGGCTTCGGCGCCAACGCCCTCTCCAATCCCACCGCCCTCGCCATCGACGAACGCACCCACGACGTCTGGGTCACCGACCCCGCCAACCACCGTGTCGAGAAGTTCACCCCCGCAGGCGTTTTCCTCCTCATGATCGGCAAGGGCGTCAACCTGGAAAAGTCCGGTGCCGCCGCCGACCTCTGCACCGCCTCTGAAGAATGCCAGCCTGGCGCCTCCGCCTCCACCCCCGGCGCCTTCGTCCGCCCCGACTTCCTCGCCGTCGACAATACCTCAGGCCCCTCCGCCGGCGACCTCTACGTCGCCGACGGTGGCGACGCCCTCATCACCAAGTTCGACTCCGAAGGCCATCGCATCGCCTCCTGGGGGGACGCCGCCAGGCCCCCCAACGGCCAGCTCAACGGCTCCTCTGACCTCAACCACGCCGGCCCCTTCGAACTCGGCAACGGCAACGGCGTCATCTTCGCCGGCATCGCCGTCGACCCCGCCGGCAACCTCTGGGTTGGAGCCCAGATCCCCATCGGCGGCGAAGGTGGGCACCTTGCCCTATTCGAGTTCGACCAGTCCGGCCGCTCGCTCTTCAGCGAAGGAGCCCCCGGTTTCTTCGCCACCGGCTTCGCCATCGATCCCGCCGACAACCTCTACTTCCGGCGCAGCTTCGAAGTCCAACGGACCAGCCTCTCTGGATCTAGTCCGCCACAGCTGTTCGAATCAAGGGACCCCGACACAGGGGAAATCATCTTCCCCGTCGGCTTGGCCGTCGACTCCGCCGGCGAGGTCTACACCGACACCGGCTCCCTCATCTACCACTACACCCCCTTCAACTGCGCTCAGGTCACAAAGCAGTGTTCGGCGGAGGACTCTTTCGGCTCCCCCCAGCTCGAAGGCGCCCGCGGCCTTGCCATCGACTCCACCAACCAAGACCTCTTCGTAGCCAATGAAGCCGCCGGCAACGTCGCCCTCTTCACCGGCTTCGCGCCGGACGTCACCACCGGCCCCATCCAAAGCTCCGGCCATACTTCCGCCACCCTTACCGGCAAAGTCGACCCGATCGGCCGCGGCGACATCGAATCCTGCCGCTTCCAATACGTCACCCAGGCCGCCTACGAAAAAACCGCCTTCTTCGACCTCTCCTCCGGCGGCACCGGGCCCTGCGACCAATCGACTCCGATCTCCTCCGCCGAACCTGTCACTGCCACGATCACCGGCCTCCAGCCCGAGACCACCTACCGCTACCGCCTCCTCGCCGAGAACTCTCAGGAGACCGGCCACGGTGAAGTCCTCTCCTTCGCTCCCCACGCCGTCCTCGACCTCAAGACCGAAGCGGCGACCGAAGTCGAAAACCACTCCGCCACCCTCAACGGCTCCTTCACCGCCGATGAACTGAAGACCGAATACTTCTTCCAGTACGGCACCACCAGCGGCCACTACGGCCATACGACTCCCGAAGCCGAAGTCTCCGCCGCCGCCACCGGTTCCCAGCACCTCGAAGCCCACCTAGCCGGACTTGTCTCCGGCATCACCTACCACTATCGCCTTATCGCACGCAACTCCCTCGGCACCACCGTCGGCCAGGACGAAACCCTCACCACCGCCCAGCCCCCGTCCATCCAGTCCCTCTCCTCCTCCGAAGTCTCCGCCACCGCCGCCACCCTCGAAACCAAGGTCGACCCCCACGGGTTCAAGACCGAATGTCGCTTCCAGTACGGCACCTCCGTCTCCTACGGCCAGAGCGCCCCCTGTCCCCAGCCCCTCGAAGGGACCGCCGCCCAGGCGGTCCGCGTCAGGGTCCAAGGGCTCACCTCCGGCGCCACTTACCACTTCCGCCTGCTCGCCGAAAACAAATGGGGCGAAACGACCTCCGAAGACCAGAGCTTTGAATTCTTCCCCCCCGCCTGTCCCAACGGCGCCGTCCGCCAGCAGACCTCCTCCGTCTACCTTCCCGACTGCCGCGCCTACGAGCTCGTCTCGCCTGGCAACGCCAACGGCACCCTCCTCTTCTCCGGCGGCCCCGCCACCGGCCGGGCCACTAGCCCCTCCCGCTTTGCCTACGTCGGCAACTACGGCTCTCCTCCCGAAGCCGCCGGCACGATCGGCGCCGCCGGCGACCTCTACGTCTCCACCCGTACCGACAGCGGCTGGGTCTCCCACTACATCGGCCTCCCCGGCGATCAGACCGGTTGCGTTGGCTCGCCGCCCACCGATCCCTCCTCCCATGGCGCCGCCCTCAACGAAATCCAAAACCGCGTCCTCACCGACCCCTCGATGAGCCGCTTCCTCGACTTCAACGACGGCACCGGCATCTCTTGCATCTTCGGCGGTAACGGCACCGGGGACTCGAACAACACCACCGACCTCCCCTCCAACGCCCCCTTCCTCTGGGGCGCAGACGGATCCCTCCTCGCTCACTTGCCTACCGGCCTCGCCTCCCTCCCCGGCGCCGAGGCCTCCCTCGCCTGCTCGCGCGAAGATGCCCAGGACGTTGTTGCCCACTGCGCCGGCGAAGTCACCGCCTCCCCCGACCTCACCCACCTCTTCTTCTCCTCCAACAACTTCTCCTTCGCCGAAGGCGGTATCACCGGGGCCCCCGGCTCCGCCTACGACGACAACCTCACCACCGGCACGATCGAACTCATCTCCAGGCTTCCCAATGGCGAACCCATCCCCCAGGACCCCGCCTTCGCCAACATGCCCCCCAATAACGGCTGTGCACACGGCGGCGACTGTCCCGGCGGCCACGAAGAGTTCCTCCGCTTCCCCGCCGTTTCCGCCGACGGCTCCCACGTCCTCATTTCCACCGCCACCGTGGCCACCTCTCCCTGCGGCAAGTCCACCGGCACGCCCCCCGATGGCTGCCTCCGCTTCGCCGACACCCCGATCCACCTCTACATGCGCCTCGCCGGCGTAACCAAGGCGATCTCCATCAGCGAACTTACCGGCGAAAACGTCCCCGCCCACTTCCTCGGCATGACCTCCGACGGCTCCGAGGTCTTCTTCACCGCTGCCCAGCACCTCACCGCCGAAGACCCCGATCACGGCGGCTCCTCCCTTTATATGTGGTCCGAACATGGCGAAGCCGAAGGCCGGCCCCTCACCCTCATCTCCAGGGCCAACCCCGGCGGTGTCACCGGCGCCGGTGACACCGCCGAATGCACCGCCTCCTGGACCCAGCAGTGTGGCATCGTCCCCTACTCCGACCGTACCTACACCGAATTCTCCGCCGGAAACCTCGGCGGCAACGGCCTCTCCGACACCGCCATCGCCTCCCGCAGCGGCGAAATCTACTTCTACTCTCCTGAGCAGCTCGACGGTGACCGCGGCGTCCCCGGCCTCCAGAACCTCTACCTCTACCGCGGCGGCCGTCTGCACTTCGTCGCTGCCTTCGAACCCGGTGAATACTGCGAACACGGCCCCGGTGGCCTGAAAATCTGCACCGAAGGCCCGATCGCCCGCTTCCAGGTCACCCCCGACGGCGCCCACATGGCCTTCGTCACCGCCGCCCGCCTCACCTCATACGACAACGCCGACCACCTCGAGATGTACTCCTACACCCCCTCCACCGAAGCTCTCGTCTGCGACTCCTGCAACCCCTCCGGCCAGCCCGCCACTGCCAACGTATTCGCCTCCCAGGACGGCCTCTTCCAAACCGAAGATGGCCGCACCTTCTTCGCCACCGCCGAATCCCTCGTCCCCACTGACACCAACCAGGCCACCGACGTCTATGAGTTCGTCGCCGGCCGCCCCCACCTCCTCACCCCCGGCACCGGCATTGTCAGCCGCCCCACGCTTACCTTGACCTCTTACTACGAGATCCCCGGCCTGATCGGCGTCTCCGCCGACGGCACCGACGTCTACTTCTCCACCTACGACACCCTCCTCGCCGAAGACCACAACGGCAACTTCCTCAAGTTCTACGACGCCCGCACCAACGGCGGCTTCGGGCAGCATCCACCCGTCCAGCCCTGCGCCGCCGCCGAAGAGTGCCATGGCCCCGGCACCGAAGCCCCCACTCCCCGCACCCGGGGCACCGCCGCCGGCCTCACCGGCGGCAACGTCACCCTCCATAGGCACCACAACAAAAGACACCGTAAGACAGCCAAAGACAAACGCCACCACAAGCGCCACCACAAGCGCCACGCCAACCCCCGACGGAGGGCTGCACGATGACGTCCCTGGGCCTAGTGGGTGGGGGCGCAGAGATGCGCCGCGTTAGGCGCGCTCTCAGCGCCGTCGTATGCGTGCTTGTCGCAATCGGGCTGACCCTCCCCGTCGCGGCCAACGGCTCCGCCCCGATCCTCTCCTTCGCCACGGCAACCTCCAACACCCAGGCCGGCGGCCACCCCGATTTCGCCGTCAAATTCTCGCTCAGCTCCCATAACGACGTCCTCGATCCCTGCGACTGCAACGACGCCAAGGACATCGTCGCCCACCTTCCCACCGGCGTCATCGGCAACCCCCACGCCACCCCCCAGTGTGACGTCGCCCGCTTTTCCGCTAACACATGCCCCTCCGATTCCCAGGTCGGCATCGTCGAAGCCGTCGTCTCCAACGCTCAGGGCGACGGCCCCGGTCAGGGCACCAGGTTCGTCTCCCCCCTCTTCAACCTAGTGCCTCCGCCCTCCGACCCCGGCCTCCTCGGCTGGAAGGCTGCTGCCTTCGACGTTCCCACCTACGAGGTCCTAAGCTCCCGTACCGACAGCGACTACGGCCTCGACGTGACCATCACCTCGATCGAGCACTTCGCTCCCGTCACCGACGTCTTCCAGGTCACCTGGGGCGTCCCCGCCGCCCCCATCCACAATTATCTCCGCTTCGGCTTCCAGCAGTCGCCCCTCATCCTCCTATCACTATTTGGCGGCAGCGAATCGCCCCTCTGCGATGCCAACGAAAACCCCAGCACCGTCGACCCCTCCACGGTCTACCAGATCTGTTTCCCCAACCGCGGCCCCGGCACCGAACACTATGTGTTCGGTGCCGTCGGTGAACTCGCAACTTCCGAAAACGGAGAAGGCGACGGGCCCGGTTACCCGGTTCCCTCCCAGAGCCCCGAAGTCCCCTTCCTCCAGAACCCCACCACCTGCGGCGAATCCTCCCTCTCCACCTCCCTCGACGTCCTCGCCTACGACGGCGGCGCCAGCCACGCCGACTCCAGCTGGCCCCCCACCGCCGACTGCGCCCAGCTCACCTTCAACCCCTCCCAGGGGATCGAACCGACCACGACCGCCGCCGACAGCCCCTCCGGTGCCGAATTCCGCCTCACCGTCCCCCAGTTCGAGAGCCCCTCCGTCCCCTCGCCCTCCGAGCTCAAGGCCGCCAGGGTAACCCTCCCCCAGGGCTTCTCCTTCGCCCCCAACGTCACCAACGGCAAGCTCACCTGCTCCGACGCCCAGGCGCGCTTCGGCACCACCGAAGAAGCGCAGTGCCCCGAAGACGCAAAGATCGGCACCCTCACCGTCGAAACCCCCGTACTCCCCGGTCCCCTCCCCGGTGCCGTCTACCTCGGCGAACCGCAGCCCGGCAACCGCTTCCGCCTCATCCTCGCCTTCGACGGCTTCGGCGTCCACATCAAGCTCGCCGGCACGGCCACCCCCGACCCGGCGACCGGCCAGATCGTCATCACTTTCCAGAATCTCCCCCAGGCTCCCTTCGAAACCTTCGACATGCACGTCTTTGGGTCCGAGCGCGGACCGCTCGACACCCCGACCCAGTGCGGCACCTACGAAGTGCGCAACGAATGGACCCCCTGGGACGCCTCCCTTCCCGAACAGGTCTCCACCCAGTTCTTCACCGTCGACCGTGGCCCCAACGGCACTCCCTGCCCCAACGGCCCCCGCCCCTTCCACCCAGGCTTCCAGGCCGCCGCGACCGCCAACACCGCCGCTGCCCACACCGCCTTCTCCCTCGAACTGACCCGTGAAGACGGCGAACAGAACCTAAAGGCCCTGAACGTCACTACCCCGCCCGGCTTCTCCGCCACCCTCAAGGGCCTCACCTACTGCCCCGAGGCCGCGATCGCCGCCGCCGCCCTGCAGTCCCACACCGGCCTCGCCGAGCAGGCTGTCCCCAGCTGCCCCACCTCCAGCGAAGTCGGCGAAGTGATCGCCGGCGCCGGCCCCGGCACCCACCCCCTCTACCTCCCCGGCAGGGTCTACCTCGCCGGCCCCTACAAGGGCGCTCCCCTGAGCTTGGTCTTCATCACCCCGGCGGTCGCTGGCGGCTATGACCTCGGCAACGTCGTCATCCGTGCCGCCCTGCAGGTCAACCCCGAAACCGCCCAGGTGACAGCGGTCTCAGATCCCCTGCCCCAGATCTTCGAAGGGATCCCGTTGCGCCTGCGCCAGATCACGGTCAACCTCAATCCCAACTTCGCCCTCAACCCCACCGACTGCAACCCTCTTGCCGTCACCGCCGAGATCGCCGGCGACGAAGGCGCCACCTCGACCCCCAACCAGCACTTCCAGGTCGCCAATTGCGCGTCTCTTCACTTCGCTCCGCAACTCAGACTCAGGCTCTCCGGCTCGACCAGGCATGCTGGCAATCCCGCTCTGCACACCACCCTCACTGCCAATCCCGGCGAAGCCAATATCGCCAAGGCGCAGGTTACCCTGCCCCACTCCGAGTTCCTCGACAACGCCCACCTCCAGGCGCCGTGCACGGGCGTCCAGTATGCCGCACGGCAATGCCCACCCGGCTCGGTGATCGGTTTCGCCAAGGCCGAAACTCCCCTCCTCGAAAAGCCCCTCGAAGGCCCCGTCTATCTGCGCGCCGGCGGGGTCGCACGAACGCTTCCCGACATCGTCGCCGCCCTCAACGGCCAGATCGATATCACCCTGGTCGGCCACGTCGAAAGTGTCCCCGGACGCCTCCGAACCACCTTCTCGACGTTGCCTGATGCTCCGGTTTCTAAATTCACTCTCAGCCTGGATGGTGGGAATAAGGGTCTTTTGGAAAACGGCACCAATCTTTGTGCGCACACCTTGCGTGCCAGTGTCGAAATAGCGGGCCAGAACGGAAGGACGATAAACCAAGACCCGGTTCTCCAGACGCACTGCAAGTCCCATAAGCGCAAGAGCCACGGAGCCTCGAGAGTCCACCAGAACCGGAGGGCCGCCCGATGATTTCCTCAGTTTTGCGGGGGACTGGGCTCGGTCGACTGAGCCAGGCCCGCCTCTCGCGAGCGAAAACCAAGCCTGGCAAGGACGCAGGGAGGGCTCATAGCAGCGCTCATGACTATCCGGTCTGGTCCGCCATAGTCCTGGCGCCGGCCGAGGTTGCCTACGCATCTCGGGGGCGTCAGCACGTCCACAGGAGCGCCACAGACGCGGAGGCTCGCGAAACGACCCCTGGGACGCCCCCGGGGCCGCGAGGACGGCCTCGCGGAGTAAACCGGATAGTCGTGAGCAGCGCTATGGGGCCGACCGAGGACACCGCCAGGCGCCGGTTTGCAGCCGTGAAGGCGGACTCTGGATCGACGGATCGAACCCAGGCTGCTCCCAGAGGCAAGTCAATCGCCGCCAACCAGAGGATCCAGCTGCCCTGCAGGCCCAAGCACCATAAGCGCGCCCATCTAGCTCGAGCTAGGCGCGCCAACCAGGGAGGCGGTCTCTGATGCGCACCAAGCTGAAGATGACCGCCATCTTCGCCAACCTTCGGCGTCGCTTGGAGTGTGGGAGAGGCGCGACCGGCATCGGCACATCTTGCGCCGGAAATACCAAGCCCAACAGGGTCCGCAACGCCCAAAACGCCTGCGCAACGCCACCGCCGAGAACTCGGAGTGCGCGGCAAAGCGGACGCGAAGCGGAGCATTTGCCGGGTTTATTCAAAACCCGTGTTCAGCCCGACGCGATCACAGCCTTGTTTCTCGCGAGGAACCGCATCGAGTTCGATGCGGTTCCGGTCGGGCTGAACGCCCCGTCGACCCCGACCAAGGTCAGCCCTGCCGGCGGTCTCGGTCGGGCTGGACGCGCCGCCGACCAGGCCATGTCGCCTATCCCTCGCCCGACCGAGGACACAGTCCCGCCCATCTCTACTGTAACCGCGCCTCCAAGGCGCGGGTACAGGCGCGGCCTCGTCGGATGCGTGGCTGTCGGCTTGGGGATGTTCCTTTCCGCTTCTCCAGCGCTTGCGCTGACCGCCACCACAACCCGCGCAGCCCGCTCCGCCGCCTCCGCGACCCTTAACGGCATCGTCAATCCTGAAGGTGTTTCCCTCACCGAATGCTTCTTCGAATGGGGAGAAACCGCAGCACCCTACGAACACACAGTCCAATGCGCCGAGGGGTTGGGCACATATCCAGGAGAACTCGGCACGGGGACCGCCGCCGAGTCCGTCAACGCCAATATCTCCGGCCTCACCCTGGGCCACAGATACCACTACCGCCTCATCGCCGCCAATCCGGCCGAAATCAAGACCGGCCTCGACCAGACCTTCACCGCCGGCGCCAGCCACACCTTCTCTGAAGCCTTCACCGGCCCCGCCGCCGCCCCCCTCTCCACTCCGACCGCCGTCGCTGTCGACAATTCCACCGGCGACCTCTACGTCTCCAACACTCCGGTCAACGAACAACAGCGCATCGAAGTTAATGCTACCGGCGGCACCTTCACCGTCAGCTTCAACGGTAAGACCAGCTATCCGATCCCATTCGATGCGGAAGGCAACCCCAACGTGCTGTTTTCGGCACTCGCCCCCCTCATCGAACCCCCCGGCAACCCCGGTGCCTTCAGGGTCCTCGGGAACTTTACGATCGAATTTATCGGCCTTCGCGGCGGTGCCGCCCAGCCCTTGATGACCGCTGACGGCTCCCATCTCACAGGTCGCAGCCCAAGCGTCCAGATTACCACCGTCCAACCGGCCCATAGCATCGCCGACGTCGAGAAGTTCTCTCCCTCTGGCCAGTTCCTTCTCATCTTCGGCCGCGAAGTCAACAAGGGCAAGGTCGAAGAAGCAGAAGCAGGCAAACCCGTCACCGAAGCCGAACAGAACCTCTGCGTCGCCGGAGAAGAATGCCAGCCCGGCTCTGTGGGCATCTCGCCCGGGTCCTTCACCGACCCCGCCTACCTCGCCGTCGATAATTCCGGCGGTCCCTCCACCGGCGACGTATACGTCGGCGACCACGTCACCGGCGAGGGTTCGGGAGACGTCCAGAAGTTCGATTCTTCCGGCAACCTGCTCGCCTCCTGGGGCAATGGCGGCCTCCTCGACGGCACCAGTTCCACCAATGGCTATAACTTCGCTGGCAACATTTACGGCCCCGGGCTGACCGGTGTCGCAGTCGATCCCAACGGCAACCTATTTGTCTACTCCGGCGGCCGCTACTTCGAGTTTGACCCGAACGGCAGTTTCCTAACCAACTTCACCTCGCCCCAAGAAGATCCCGGCCTCACCCCCGGCAGCCCTGAGAGTTTCTATGTAGTGGGCTCCCTGTCCGGCTCCGCGATTGATCCCTTGACCCTGGATCGGTTCTCAGTCGGTGTCGAAGTTGAACATTTTCCCCCCTCCTGCGCTTTCATGAACTCCCCATGTGTCCCAATCGACACCTTCGGTGCCGGCCACCTCTCGGAACCCCGCGGTCTCGCCCTCAACGCATCCACCGGCACCGTCTACGTCGCCGATGCCGGCCATCAGCGCATCGCCGTCTTCGACGCCGTCCCCTACCTCCCCGACGTCAGCGCCTCCGCAGAACCAAAAACCCCCACCGAAGAGGGCCTCGAAGGCGAGGTCGACCCGGCCGGCGCCCCCGAAGTCACCTCCTGTAGCTTCGAATACGGCAAAGAACCGGGTAGCTACGGCGAAGGCAGCGCTCCCTGCCAGGGCTTCGCGCCCTTCTCGACCCCCACCCACCTCGAAGGCGCCTTCACCGGCCTCCTCTACGGCACCACCTACCATTACCGCCTCCAGGTCGAAGACGCCGACGGTAGCGCCGCCAGCTATGACCGGGAATTCACCACCCTCCCCGAAGCGCCGCAGATCGAAGCCGAGCGTGCCACCGCCGTCCACGGCGACTTCGCCCGCATCGCCGCCCGCATCAACCCCGGCGGCGGCGAGGCCACCTACCACACCCACTACCGCGTCCAGTACGTCACGCAGCAGCACTTCGAAGAAGAAGAATTCGAAGGTGCCGAAGAGAGTCCCTCCGCAGACGCTGGCTCCGCCCGCACCTTCCAGGCCGTCGAAGCGCAGCTCACCGGCCTCACCCCCAACACCACCTACCACTACCGCCTCCTCGCCGAGAACGCCTCCAGCCCGCCCGCCGGCACCCCCGGCCCCGCCCACACTTTCACCACCCTGCCCTTCCTCCAACACGTCAACGACCCCTGCCCCAACGCCCACGTCCGCCAGCAGACCTCAGCGGCCCTCCTCCTCGACTGCCGCGCCTACGAGCTCGTCTCCTCCCCCCACGCCGGCGGCTATGACGTTGAGTCCAGCCTGGTCCCGGGCCAGGCTCCCTTTGCCTCCTATCCCGAAGCCCCCGGCCGCGTCCTCTACGGCATCCACAACGGCGGCATCCCCGGTATCGGCGAACCGACCAACCGTGGCCTCGACCCCTACCTCGCCACCCGCGGGCCCGAAGGCTGGACCACGGAATACGTCGGCATCCCGGCCGGTCACGCCCGCACTCCCTCGAACATCCCCTTCTCATCGACTTTGCTCGAAGCCAGCGCCGGCCTCGACACCTTCGCCTTCGGCGGCGAAGGCATCTGCTCGCCCTGCTTCGCCGACCACTCGACCGGCATCCCCCTGCACCTGTCCGGCGGAGGACTGGTCCAGGGCATGGCCGGCTCCGAAACCCCCGGCCTTGGCGCCGAACCGGCCGGCTACGTCGCCAAGCACCTCTCCGCCGACGGCCGGCACCTGATCTTTGGCTCCACCGAGAAATTCGAGCCCGACGCCAACTCGGGGGAAATCTCGATCTACGACCGCAACCTGGCCACCGGAGAAACCCATGTCGTCTCCAAGGCAACCGGCGGCGGCAACCTCGCCTGCGTAATCAACTGCCAGACGGACGGCATCGGCGCCCTCGACGTCTCCTCCGACGGATCCCAGGTCCTCATCGGCCAGCTCGTCTCCGAAGTCGGCAAAGCCAAGTACTGGCGCCTCTACATGAACGCCGGCGACTCCTCCGAAACGACTGAAGTAACCCCCGGCGCCAGCGAAGGCGTCCTCTTCGACGGCATGACCGCCGACGGCTCCAAGGTCTTCTTCTCCTCCGAAGAACACCTCACCGGTCAAGACGAAGAACACAGCGGCGCCGCGCTGTACATGTGGGCACAAGCCACCGACTCACTGACCCTGATCTCCAAGGGCCCGACCGAAGTGCCCGGCGCCCCCGGCGACACTGGCTCCTGCGAGCCGGTCGAAAACTCCGCCCACCAACACTGGAACACGGTCGGCTCCGAAGAAAACTGCGGCATCGTCGCGATCGGCGGCGGCGGCGGCGTCGCCTCCGCCGACGGCAGCGTCTACTTCCTCTCCCCCGAGCTCCTCGCCGGCACCGAAGAACCCGAAGACGGCACCCGCAACGCCCCCAACCTCTACGTCGTCCGCCCCGGTGACGGCTACCTGCCGCACTTTGTGACCACCCTGGAGTCGGCCCTCACCAAGCCCCACCCGCCGAAGCTCAGGCGTGCCTTCGACCACGACTTCGGCGCCTTCGCCCGCGCCACCGCCCTCGCCGTCGATCACTCCTCGGGAGACTTCTACATCCTCGACGCCGGCGCGAACCGGGTCGAAAAGTTCGATTCCTCGGGCCACCTGGTTGAAAGCTGGGCCGCCGCCGGCAAGCTCACTGGCTCCAGCGCCGAAGGCGCCGGCGAACTCGAAAATGGCTCCACCGAGATCAAATCGGTGACGACCTCCGAAGGGGCCTTCAGCGCCGGCCAGGAAATATCGGGCACCGGCATCCCGTCCGGGACGACGATCCAGGCCGTCAGCCCCGGCTCCCTCGAAATCTCCCAGCCCGCGGAAGCCTCCGCCACGGGGGTCGCGCTCTCCGCCCACCAATCCTTCTCCGAGTCGTTCTTCGGCGTCATCTCGCCCACCTCGCTCGCCGTCGACCCTTCAAACGGTGACCTCTACGTCCCCGACATCGAACATAATGTCGTCGACAAGTTCAGTCCCTCCGGCGTATACCTCGGTCAGGTCGAAGTCAGCAGCCCCACGGGGGTCGCGATTGACCCCGCCAACGGCCACCTTTACGTATCGGGCCTCTTCGGCTCAGTCTCCGTCTTTGACCCTTCCGGCAGCCCGCTGCCCGGGTTTTCCAGCGGACTTCTCCGCAGCGGCATCGCTGTCGACTCCGCCGGCACGATTTACCTAACCCGCCTGGCTCCCCTCGTCGGCGAATTCGGAACCGATGTCTACGGCCCCTCCGGCGAATCCAAGGGGGTGCTCGACTCCGAGCCCTCCCAGAGCGTCACCGTCGAACCCGTCACCGGCGACGTCTACGTTGACGAGGGCGAAGAGATCGCCCGCTATGACTCCTCCGGCAAACGGATCGAAACCCTGGACAAACCGGGCCACCTCTCCGGCTCGGTCGGCGTGGCCATCGACCCCGAAGGAAACCTCTACGCCACAGACGAAGCCGGGACGAAGGTCGCGATCTTCAAGGCCTCTCTCGCGCCCGACCCCCGCACTGACAACCCCGTCGTCATCGACTCGGTCACCGAACCCGAAGCCCGCCACACCGCCGACTTCCAGACCACGCCCGACGGGCGCTTCGCTGCCTTCCCCTCGACCGTCGCCCTCGCCGGCCACGAAGAAGAAACCGCCGGCCTCACCGAGGTCTACCGCTATGACGCCGAAGCCGAAGCTCTCGCTTGCGCCTCCTGCACCCCGACCGGTATCCCCTCCGCCTCCGGAGCGAGCCTCGCGCAGAACGGCCAGAGCCTCGCAAGTGACGGCGCGCTCTTCTTCGACACCTCCGATCAGCTCGCCGCCGCCGACACCGACGAACGCCAGGACGCCTATGAGTGGGAGCCCAAGGGCACCGGCAACTGCGAAGAATCGAGCCCCACCTACAGCCGCCTCTCCGGCGCCTGCACGGCGCTGATCTCCTCCGGCACCTCCACCTTCGCCTCCGGCCTGCTCGGCATCTCCACCGACGGCACCGATGCCTTCTTCTTCACCCGCGATTCGCTCGTCCCCTCCGACGAAAACGGCCCTACGATGAAGGTCTACGACGCCCGCGTTGAAGGCGGCCTTCCCTTCGTCCTGCCGCGCGCCGACTGCAAGGCCTCCGACGAGTGTCACGGCGCCTCCAGCCCGCCGCCCCCCCCGCTCCAGATCGGCAGCGAATCCGGAACCCACCACCAATTCGAACCGGAATCGAAGGAATGTAGGAAGGGCTTCGCCAAAAAGCACGGCCGCTGCGTCAAGAAGGTGCGCCATGAGCGCCACAAGGGAAAACACAAGCACCGAGCCAAGCACCACCGGAAAGGAACGGTGCGCCCTTGAAGCGGCGCTGTACAGAAGATGGAGGTAGGGAAAGCGCCGGGATAAAAACCGGCATGGAGAAGCGAATGAAAGGTTCGTACATCAAAGATCTAGCGAATCATGATGGCCCCGAGCCATGCGTTGGCGACCCGCGAGGGCGCAGCGAAGCGTTGGACAGGGGTGCACGCAGGCCGGCTATTGAGCCC
>DATLSM010000046.1:0-17548 GCA_035534175.1 Solirubrobacterales bacterium
GGCGGGCAAGAAGTCCAAGGCCTCCCACGATGAATCCCAGCTCCTGCACTACTCCAACCTGGCCAACTCCAGCGTCTTTAGCTTCCACTTCAAGTACTGCCGCTCGGAACTGTCGAAATTCATCTGAGCGGGTGGAGAGCGCGAAGTCTCATGCGCCGGCTAGGCCAGGTGCCTCCAGCCCGGATCTCGCTGGCCTTGTGTGCGATCGGGATGGCAGTCTGCCTCGCCCTCGGCGCGAGGCCCGGGCGAGCGGAAGTCTTCTCGGGTCCAAACGTCCAGGCGTCCTTCCATGGCTGGCTCACCCCCCGCACCCTGCCCCGTACTCACACCGCGCCTGTAGCGCTTCACATGGCCGGAGCGCTACGGGCCATAGATGGCCGCGAACCGCCAAAACTCCAACGGCTCACGATCTCGATCAACCGCGGAGGAAGGCTCTCCACCGTCGGACTTCCCCTCTGCCGACTCCGCTCGATCGAGGCGACCACAACCAAGCTGGCTCTGGCCGCCTGTCGCTCCGCGCTGGTCGGCGTCGGCCGTTTCACCGCGCACATCGCGATTCCCTCCGAGGCCCCCTTCCCGGCGCGCGGCAAGGTTCTCGCCTTCAACGCCACCCTGCATGGACGCCCCGTCATCCTGGCCCAGGTGTATGGCACCGAACCGGTGCCGACTTCCCGGATCTTGATCTTGAGCGTCGTGCGGCGGCGGAAAGGAGCGTTCGGCACCACTCTGTCCGTGCGGATGCCCAGCGTCGCCACCGACTGGGGCTATGCGACCGGTTTCCGCCTGACCCTTCACCGCCTTTACTCCTACCGGGGCAGGGAGCGGAGTTTGCTCAGCGCCAGTTGCCCAGCACCCCGAGGCTTTGGCCGCGTCTCCTTCACGGCGGCCAAAGGGACCTACTACCTGGAAGACGGCCGCAGGATCGCTCGCTCGCTATATGCGAGCTGCGAGGTCGGGGCCTGAGCGTATAGCGAGCGTTTAAGCAAGAAGTAGATGATTCCCGCAATGCCCAGAAGCCTCTCAGCCTCTCTTCTTACGGCCGCCATCTCGCTCCTGGCGGCGGGTTGCGGCTCGAGCTCCTCTTCGACCAGTTCGACGGCCTCGGTGAATACCCCGGCCCAGGGTACGTCCTCGACCCAGAGCGCGACCCAGACCGGCACGACCTCGACTCCCTCCGGCCCCTCCGGCGGAACCTCCAGCTCCCAGACGCCAGAAAAGAGCATCAAGACCTACGGCTCGGCGGCCTCCACCGGGGAGGCGGCGACGATCTCCGCCGGCGCCTTCTCATTCTTCCGCGCGATGGCCAGCTCCGACTACGCCAAGCTGTGCCAAAGCCTCCCGGCCTCAAACCGCAAGCAGATGCAGGCATTCGTCAAAGCCAAAAAGCAGAACGGCAGTTGCCCCGCCATCCTCAAGACGCTGATCGCGACCCGCGGCGTCCCCGCAGCGCGCAAGGCCGCCGCGGGTAGGCTGATCTCGGTGAGGGTCAAAGGCACCACCGCTTTCGTCATCTTCAAGCCCAGAAACGGCGGGCCCAGCTATTTCGTCATGAGACGCGAAGGGAGCGCCTGGAAGGCGAGCTCCCTGGAGCCGGGCACGCCACTCAACCCGTTGGCGGGGTGAGATGTCTCTCTCGCTGTTCAGATCCGCAACCCTTGGCCTGATGGTGACCGTTCTGCTTGCGGCCTGCGGCTCAAGTTCCTCCTCGTCGACATCCACCAATGCCGAAGTCGTGAAGGCCGCGGCGGCAGCGGCCAAGGTTCGCCACGAAGCTGAAGCCAAGGCCCCCAAGGGCGCCTCGCCCACCCTGCGCGCGATCTACGCCACCTTTCCCGCGCCCAAGCCAAATCCAGAAGCCACGCACTCTGCCGCGGCGATCAAGGCCGGTGAAAAGGCCTGCCGGGGGAAGACTCCAGTTCAGGTCAAGGAAGAGTTCTACGCAGCCGCCAAGCACAAGCTCCAGCCCGAGCAGACCAAGATGATCGACCGCATCGGCAGCTTCGAAAATCACGCCCCCACCGACGCCAGCTTCACCTCGGGACAGCTCGCCGCCGATGTCTACGAGGCGGCCCTGCCGCCTGCGATTGGCCAATACGGCTATGAGGGTTGCGTCTACGCGCTGTCTCAGGGACTCGAGCATAGGCTGGCGCCAAAGAGGTAGGGAGGAACGGATTGAAGAAGACGTCGGCAGCAAGGGCCGCACTCGTGCTCACCGCGCTCCTCCTGATCAGCGGATGCGGCTCCTCGTCGAGCTCCACATCCAGCCAGAGCGCCAATCCGACGGTGGTCTCGACCGCCCCGTCGCAGAACCCCAAGCTCCGTGGCACGCAGATCCTCGTCGACTCAAAAGGGCTAGTGCTCTACGCCTTCAGCAAGGACCCCGAGAACACCTTTCACTCCCACTGCCTGGGACGCTGCGAAGCGACCTGGCCGCCGCTGATCTTGAGCGGCAACGCTCCCGTCGCATCGGGTCAGGCTCTCGGCACCCAGCTAGGCGCGGTCAAGCGCTCCGACGGAAAGCTTCAGGTCGACTACGCCGGGCATCTCCTCTATACCTATGTGCTCGAACGTAAGTCGGGAGAGGCACTGGGCAACGGCGTCGCCTCCTTCGGAGGCACCTGGCAGGCGCTCAGCGCATCGGGACGGCCAGTTTCCGGCTGAGCTCGAACCAGGCCCGCTGGGGGGGAGCGATTCCCGCCGCCCTCGCGCGTGTTCTAGGGGAGGAAGGTTCGCAAATTACCGGGAGGAGCGAAAAAGGGTGATCAAGGCAACGACAATCTGGCGCCTCCGGGCGAAGAGCGGCGCAACCCGAGTGCTCGGGGTCGCCCTGTTCGCCAGCCTCGCCTGCCTGCTCACCTCATCCCCCGCCGCTGCCTCACCGGCGTGGCTGGCGCCGGCCGATCTCTCCGTACCCGGTCGTGACTCGACCGAACCGGTTCTGGCAATGGACGAATCCGGGGAAACCGTCGCTGTCTGGGAGCGCCAGAGCGAAAGCGAAGTCGGACAGGTCGTCCAGGCGGCGACACGCAGCCCCGGCGCCGCCTTCTCTGCGCCATTGGAGCTCTCAAATGCAGCGGACGAACCGACGGTTGCGATCACCCCGTCCGGCGAAGCGGTCGCAGTCTGGCGCCACTTCTTTCAGGAAGAAGTAGAAGAAAAACCCAAAGGCTTTTACGCCGTGCAGGCCTCCTATCGTCCGGCGGGCGGGAGCTTCTCGGCGCCGGTCAACGTCGCCGTGACCCCCAGTAACGATTTGCCCCAAGACATCCACGTCGCAATCGACGCCGGCGGCGACACCGCCGTGGTCTGGACCCAGGAGGAACCCGAACTCAAAGACGCTTCAATCGTCAAAGCCTCGCTGCGCCCGGCCGGGGGCAGCTTCGCGCAGCCAGTCAGTGTCTCTCCCACGCCGCTCGTCGCCGAACACCCGGCCAGCGATCCACGCGTAGCGATCGACGCCGGCGGCGAAACGATGGCCGTCTGGACCTACTACAACGGCACCAACGACGCGGTTCAGGCGGCGAGGGGAACGGTCGCGGGAGGCTTCTCTGCGCCGCTTGAACTTTCGGCGTCCGGGCAGGAAGCGGCTTCCCCCTCAATCGCGCTGAGCCCGGCGGGAGAAGCAACCGCGGTCTGGGCTGCGTCCAACGGCACCAACCACGTGATCGAAGCCGCCTCCGCGCAACCCGGCTCCGGCTTCTCGACTCCGCTCCCGCTTTCTGCCCCTGGGCAGAACGCCTTCGAACCGGCGGTGGCGACAAGCCCGAGCGGTGCACAGATCGCCGTCTGGACCCGCTATGACGGCGCCAACTACATCATCGAAGCGGCCGGCGGGACGGGTGGCAGCTTCACCTCGCCCCTTGCGCTCTCCGAACCGGGGGAGGAAGCGGTCAGGCCGCAGGTCTCGGAGTCGCGAAGCGGCAGCGCCGCGATCGTCTGGCAACGATCGAACGGCAGCAACGAAATAGTCCAGGCGGTGGTCGGCTCGCCGGGCAACTTCAGCGCTCCAGCCAGCCTCTCCGCGACCGGGCAGGACTCCCTCTTTCCCATGGTGGCTGTGGACGGCGAGGGCGATGCGGCCGTGGTCTGGCGCGCCGAAGGCGAATCGAAAGTCATCCAGGCGGCGGGCTATGACGCCGACGCGCCGATCCTGCGCGGCCTCTCCGTCCCTCACTCGGGCACGGTTGGGCTGCCGGTGACCTTTTCGGCGTCACCCTTCGACGTCTGGCCAATCGCCTCGACCAGCTTCAGTTTCGGCGATGGCTCGATCGCCGAAGGGACCTCCGTCTCCCACGTCTACATCTTGCCCGGCACCTACCAGGTCACGGTCACGGCGAAGGACCCCGCGGGCAGCGCTGTGAGTGGAGGGGGCACAATCTCGGTCCGGCCCCCCAACGAGTTCGCGATCGGCCGGCTCTCGCGGAACCGAAGACGGGGCACCGCTGTCCTCGCGGTTTCCGTGCCTTGGGCCGGGAGGCTCGCCCTGTCCGGCAAGGGGGTGAGGAAAGCCGTCAGGCGCCCCCAACGGCCGGCCACCGTAAAGCTCCCGATAGTCGCGCGCGGCGCGGCGCGGCGGCGGCTGAGGACGCAGGGGGCGGCGCGAGTATCGCTGGCGATCACGTTCACTCCCAGCGGCGGCGAAGTCAGAGTCGAGCGAAAGAGGGTGGCGCTGGTCGAGAAGGTCCGCTGAGAGGCCGGTCGGGTCGTTGCATTGCGGACGATCTTGGGCGGCCACCGCTCCCCAAGAGTTGCTGGACGATACGATCCTGATCGCCAGGAAGGGCCTGGCACGCGGGTACGCCGATCCGGGCGAGTGGGTTCTGAGTAACTGTCGCCGAGGGGGGGAAGCTGGAGCCGAGCAAACCAAGATGATTGCCTGGACCGACATCAACGAGGAGCGCTCTCCAGCTGCGTCGGCGCGCCGCCCGGGGCGGCGAGGATAGGGAGCGCCCAGATGCCCCAGCGCCACCTGGACAGGCTCAGCTCCTTCGATACATCCTTCCTCGCCAACGAGCGCGGCGGCGCCCACATGGCGATCGGCGCGGTGTTCATCTGTGAGGGCGCGGCTCCCGAGCTGGAGCCCTTCCTCTCCCACATCCGCTCCCGCCTCCACCTCGCGCCCCGCCTCCGCCAGCGCCTGGCCTTCCCCCCGTTGGGCCTTGGTCGCCCGCTCTGGGTCGACGATCCCGAGTTCGAGATCACCGATCACGTGAGCCGCGAGATGCTTGCGGCCCCCGGCTCCGAGGCCCAGTTCCGGGAGTTGATCGCCGAGGTCTTCGCACCGCCGCTCGACCGCTCCCGCCCGCTTTGGGAACTACGGCTGGTCGAGGGCTTGGAGGGTGACCGCTTCGGAGTGATCTACAAGACCCACCATGCGATGGCCGACGGCATCTCCGCTGTGGACATCGGCGTCCTTCTCTTCGACGCCGAGCCTACGCCGGCCCCGGGCAACCCCGCGGGGGAGCCCTGGCGTCCACATCCCCACCCCAGCCCTGGCGCGCTGTTGGCACAGGCGATTTGGGGGGTGGGCCGGACGGTGCGCCGCTTCAGCCGCTGGTGCGAGGGCGCGCTGCGCAGCCCGGGGAGGATGGCGCGCCGCGCCACCAATCGGATTGCCGGGCTGTGGGATGTGACCTGGGCGCTGACCAAGCCCGCCCCCAAGGTCCCCTTCAACACGATGATCGGGCCGCGGCGCCTCTTCGCCTGGGCCAGCTTCGATCTCGGCGAGTTCAAAGCGATCAAGAACCTCTCCGGGGCGACGATCAACGACGTCAGCCTGGCGGTCGGCGCGGGCGCGCTGAGGCGCTGGCTCGAGGCCCATGGCGTCTCCACGGAGGGCCTCGAGATGCAGGCCCTGGTCCCAGTCTCGGTGCGGGCCGAGGACGAGCACAGCGAGCTCGGCAACAGGCTGACCGCGATGCGCGGGCCGCTGCCGGTCGGTGTTGCCGACCCGCGCGAGCGGCTCGAGGTGATCGCCGCGGCGATGCGTCGCCTCAAGGCCTCAAAGCAACCCTACGGCGCCGAGGCGCTCTGGGCCCTGAACGACTTCTACGCCGACTTCGGCCCGCCGCTGCTGCTCGCCCCCACCTCGAAGCTCAACTTCTCAACCCGCATCTTCAATCTGCTCTTGACCAACTTCCCGGGGCCCCAGATCCCCTTCTACGTCATGGGCCACGAGCTGCTGGAGATCTCGCCGGTCGGCTTCCTCGCCGAGAACCATGCCCTGGCGATCGCGATCTTTTCCTACCACGGGCGCATCAACTTCGGCCTGCTCGCCGATCCGGCGGCGATCGACGACATTGAACTCCTCCGAACTGGCCTCGTCGATTCGTTTGCCGAGCTGCTGGAGGCCGTCGCGCCGCCAGCCCCGGCGGCAACAGTCGGTGAGGGCAGGTAGTGGCTGCTGAACCGGCATACGCGCTCTTACCCGCGGTTGATGAGCGTGTCGAGGGCGGCTTTGAGTAGCCAGAAAGGGCGCCCGCCGATATCGCTGCGCCATCCCCGCATCGTCCTCACCGTGGCGCTGCTGATCTGCGCCGTTCTCGGAGTTCTTGGGGCTCACGTCGAGGACCACCTCAACCCGACCTCGCTCACCGTTCCCGGCACCGAGTCCTCCCGCGCGGACGCGATGCTGAAGCACTACTTCGGCAATTCCGCCCCCTTTGCGATCCTCCTGCGCGGCCCTCGCGGCGAAATCGAACGCCAGGGCCCGCAACTGGTTCGCGCACTTCACCGCAATCTCGCGGTGACGACGATCTCGCCCTGGGACAAAGGCAGCGTCGCGCGCCTGCATCCGACCCCCCGCAAGGCGCTGATCCTGGTCGATTTCCACGTGGGGATCAACGAAGCCGTCCGCGACACGGTCCCGTCTCTCAACAACCTGCTGAAGACCCGGGTGCGACCGCCAGTGCAGGCCTTCGAGACCGGTTTCGCCACCCTTTCGCGTGCGATTCAGGACGAATCGATCAGCTCCTCCGAGGACGGCGAGCTGATCGCTCTGCCGATCCTTATCCTGGTCTTGCTCTTGGTCTTCCGCTCGCCGGTGGCCGCCTTGATACCACTCAGCTTCGGAGCGCTCACCGTGATCACCTCCCGCGGGGTGCTGACCCTGGTCTCCTCATCGCTCTCGATCGACGGCTTCGCGCTGACCGTGAGCACGATGATGGGGCTTGCGCTGGGGGTGGACTACGCCCTCTTAATGGTCTCTCGCTTCCGGGAGGAGTTAGCCGCGGGCAAGACCCCGATGGAGGCTGCCTGGATGACCCGGCGAACCGCCGGCCGCACGACGATGTTCGCCGGCGGCACCCTGTTCGTCTCGATGCTGGTTTCGGTGTTCATCCTGCCTGGGACCCTGCTCATCTCTCTCGCCGGCACGGTGATCATCGTGGTCATCCTGAGCGTCAGCGTCGCGACCCTGGTGGCGCCGGCCCTGCTGGTGCTGATCGGCAACAACATCGATCGCTGGCGGATCGGTCCCCGCCCGACCGGCCGCTCGCGCCTGATGGAGTACGTCGGCACCGCCCTGCGCCGCCCCATTGCTGCCGCGATCCTGATCGGCGGCGTGGTCCTGCTCCTGGCTACCCCGGCGCTCGGCCTAAAGACCGGCCCCCCCAGCACCCAGCAGCTTCCAACAGACAACGTCCCACGCAAAGAAGCTGAACTGATCGGGCGGGCAATTGGTCCGGGTTGGGAAGCCCCCTTCATCATCGTTGCCGCTACCCCGGAAGGGACGATGACCGAACCGGGCCGCCTCGCCGCGCTCAGCCGCTGGGAGCGGAGAATCGCTCGCGACCCCGGCGTTCAGGACGTGATCGGCCCCGCCCAGGTTGCCCATCAGGTAGAGCCGTTGCGCCATCAGGGCCAGCAGCTGATCTCCAATAAGCCCAACGGGCCGGTCAACCGCTTCCGTCGCCTCGGCCATGGGCTCGCTCAGGCCGACGGCGGGGTCAAACAGATCCGCAGTGGCTTTCTCCGCGCCGCGGCCGGCGCCGGGCTGCTGGGCGAAGGTTCCGGCAACGCCCAGACCGGGGCTCTGGCGATCGCCACCGGCCTCTCCAGCGCGCTCGCCGGAGGAGAGCACGCGGTGGAAGCGATCGGCAAGCTCAACGACGGCTCCAAGGAACTGGAAGGAGGCCAGGCCGAAGCGAAGACCGGAGCCGAACGCCAGGAAGAAAAGCTCGGCCTGCTGCACGAGGAACTGGCCGCGAGGGAGTCCCAGGCGCTTCACCTCAGCGCCCGTCTGAAGCAAGCCGCTGCCAGCGACCCAAGTCTGCAGGGCGCGGCTGCGGAAGCTGAACAGCTGGCCGCCGAACTCTCCACCGCGAGGGACGAAGCCGACACCCTGCACGGCGAATCCGGAACTCTGAACCGCGGTCAGGGAAAGCTCCTGGAAGGCACCCAGCGGCTGCACAATGGCACCGAACAGCTTGACTCCAAGGCCGGCAGCCTGCCGGCCGGGCTCGAAGAACTGAGAAACGGCGCAACCA
Organism: Solirubrobacterales bacterium; assembly: GCA_035534175.1. GTDB lineage: Bacteria > Actinomycetota > Thermoleophilia > Solirubrobacterales > 70-9 > DATLSM01. The sequence continues at coordinate 8,487 of DATLSM010000046.1, forward strand.
ACCTCGCCGGCGGGCTCTCCGCCCTGCACGGGGGCGCCGAAAGCCTTCAGCAAAAGCTCAGTTCGGGCTACAAGCGCTCCCACCCGGTCCAGAGCGGCCTGCACCGGGCCACGGTCAAGGTCTCAGCTGGCTCGGGGCAGCTGAGCCGCGACGTCTACCGTCTGCGACGGCAGTCCCCCGGTCTGTTCAACACGGGCTATTTCCTTCTTTCGGCGGTCGAAGGGGCGCCGGCAAAAGAACGCAAGCGGGCCGGAACGACGATCTCGCTCCGCCACGGCGGCCAGGCAGCGGCGCTGCTGGTCATTCCCCGCTACACCTTCAACACCCCCGGCGCGATCGCTCTCTATTCTCGCCTGCAGCAGGATGCCGCCGGCATGGGTCGCGCCACCCACGCCGAAACCGGCGTCGCGGGCGGCGCCGCTCAGCTGACCGACTACAACAACATCACCCGATCACGCATACCGTGGGTCGTGCTCGCGATCACCATCGTCACCTTCTTGGTGATGGTGCTCGTCCTCCGGGCCCTGCCCTTGGCCGCCCTCGCCGTGGGCCTCAACCTTGCCACCGTGGGGGTCGCCTTTGGCGTTCTGACGCTGCTCTTCAACGTGCCGGCCGGTTACCCGCTGGGCGGGCACACCTACGTTGACGCGGTGGGGGCCGTTTGCGTCTTCGGGGTCGTTTTCGGGCTCTCGATCGACTATGCCGTATTCCTCTTGATGCGGATGCGCGAGAGCTATGACCGAGATGGAGACAACGCGAAGGCGATCTCGGCCGGGCTGGAGAAGACCGCCCGCGTGATCACCGGCGCGGCGGCGATCATGATGGCCGTCTTCGTCGTCTTCGCCGGAGCGCCGATCGCGACCGTCAGCCAGCTCGGCGTCGGCCTCGCGGTCGCCGTGCTGCTCGACGCCACCGTCGTACGCATTGTCCTGCTGCCCGCCCTGATGCTGATCATCGGCGACCGGATCTGGTGGCTGCCGGCGCCGCTGGCACGCGTGCTCCCTGAACTCGACCTACACGGCGCCGCGTCCTGACCGCCTGAGCCCGGCGGCGGGGTCAGTCGGCCCCGGCCCCGGCCCCGGCTCTACCCCTGCTCGGCCATGCGATGGACCTGTGGCAGGTGGATGCGCTGCAGGTACTCGGTCCAGTCGATTTCGGCCGCCTCGAATGGGAGCGCGGCGCGATCGGCAGGGGTCAGGGCGCGCGCCAGCGCGTGGGCGTTGCGGTTGTCGAAGGCACAGTTCAGCTCCGTATACGCGCCGTAGATCTTCACCATCCTGGTCACCCGGGCGGCCAGCGCCCGGTTGCGGCGCAGCGCCTTCTCGGCGCTCACCGGCAGGTGGGCAAAGGCCACCGCCTCGGCGGCGAGGCCGAGCAGGCGCTCGCGGCGGATCGTGTGCCGCAGCGCGCTTCGCCGGTCGACGAACTTGAGGTCACCGATCTTGATCGCCGTGCCATCGCGCGCGTGGAGCGGCTCACGACTGAAGTGGGCCTTGACGTGTTCCGCCAGGCCGCCCAGCGTCAGCGGGTTCTCGGCGGTGCTCGTGATCGCGACGGTGCGCAGGGGTTCACTCGGCGGGTATGCGGCCGCCGCCACGCAGGCGTTCGCCACGTGGTCGACCGGCACGATGTCGATGCGGTTCTCCGCCCGCCCGGGGAGGTGCGTCAGCCCCCCGGCCGCGTAGGCCAAGATCAACGGGTCGGCGACCTTGAGGCCCTCCAGCCATCCCGGCCGTGGCGTCCGCAACGCCGACTCGATGATCGAGGGCCGCATGATTGTCGTGTGTCGTGAGCGCTCCGCCAGCAGCCGCTCCGCCGCCGCCTTGGTCAGGGCGTAGGTGTCCGGCCAGCCGGCGGCGATCGCATAGCGCCCTCCTTCTCTGGCCAGACGCTCGTGCACCCAGCGCTGTCGCAGCTCCTCGGCCCTCGCCACGGCGTCCTTCGCGCGGCCGTGCGCCACTTCGCGCTCCGCGACTCGGCGAAACTCCCTCTCCTGCTTCGCCTGGCTCGACTCCTGCACCGCCAGGTCCCTCCACTCGCTGGCCACCGCCAGCATCCGCGCCGGGTCGAGGCTCGCAGCGCCGCTGTGCCGGGCGTCGTCCTCCAGAACCGTGTCCCGGCGGCTGTCACCGGCGTATGCGGTCGAGACGTGAACGAAGTGCGGAGTGGAACCGGCCGCGGTGAGGCCGTCGAAGAGCCGGGCGGGGCCGAGGACATTGATCCCCACCGCGTCGTCCAGGGCCTCCTCGAAGGACACCGAGGCGGCACAGTGGATGACGATGTCCACCCCGCGCAGGCCATCCCCCACCCGCTCGGCGAGGTTGTCGGCCTCGAGGTCGCCGGCCACCGCGCAGAGCCGTCCGCTGTCGAGCGCTTCCCGCATGGAGGTCTCCGAGACGGCGGAGAACGCATCGTTTGCCAGGACCTCCTCCCTCAGGCGTCGCTGCGCCGCGTCGGTGTCGGCGGCGCGCAACAGCACCGCAAGCCTCCTCAGGTCCGCTCCGTGCTCGAGCAGCGTTGCCAGCACCGCCTTGCCGAGAAAGCCGGAGCCGCCGGTCAGCAGAATGCTCGCCCCCGCCAGCCGTTCCTTCACATCGCCTGTTCTGAAACCACGCTCCCCGGCCACCGGGAAAGTCTATTCGTGCAATTGGAACGGCTTCGTCGGGCCCGGCGGCGCAGCGTTGGGTGGGGCTGGATTTACCCGGCTGGGACGATGGGGCGCAACTCGGGTGACCGAGCCCGTACTCGGTGGCGTCAAAGCTCTGGTAGGCGCCTGCGCTAGCGTCGGTACATGCCGACCTTTCTCAGTCGGCCGAAATCGGTATCGCGGTAGAACGCTCTGAAGATCTCCTCATCGGAACGCTTGTTCCCAGACCGAATCCTCCTGAGACGGAGCCGCTTGCGCTTGCCCTCAAGGTTCCAGGCGTATTCCCGCTGGTCTTGGCCGCTACAGAAGACGACGGCGCGGGCGTCTTCGGTGGCTCGCATCTTGCTTCCGAACCTCAAGGTCTCATTCGGACGCAGGAGTCCTTCAGCAGGCCAGCCGAAGCCGTAGGTGTCGTCGACCGCGAGGATGAACCTCACCCTCCCGGCAACGCTGCCGCCCGCGTTGACGATCGCGATCCCCATCGCCTCGGTCTCCCCCTCCGCTTCGATGAAGTTGGGTTCAGGCACCAGGTGAGGCTCGCGTGCTTTCTTGGCATTCCTGCGCGACCGCCAAACGATCGCCACCGTTGCGATGGCAGTAATGGCAGCGAACGCGAAGCCTCCGACCTGAATCCAGGTGGGGACTGTGGCGGCGAGGAGCACGTCGGCATGATCTCGCAAGGATGCGCCGAGACGCTGCCGCTGCTGAGTGCGGCGTCTGGCGGTTTCTGCCGACTCTTTGTCACGGCCTCTCACCTACCCTCTCCCACGAGTGTTCGTCGGAACCGCCCGCTGAACCGCTCGGCAGGTCAGGTGCCTTTCCCGGGGTCGTGGGCGAGCAGCTTGGGGGGTCGGGCTCTAACGAGCTTCGCTCAGGGTTCGCACCAAGCACTTCGACCGGTTGTGGATCGCGCGAACGCTCAACGGAAGACCTCGAGATCTTGGCTCTACAAAGCCGATGGGCGCGGCTGGTTTCGAACCAGCGACCTCTCGCGTGTGAAGCATCAAGTGGCCTTTCCGACACCCCAACTCCAGGGCCGGATTTTCCCAGTGTAGAGCCGAATGCGCCAGCTTTCCGTTCGGCTCCGTTCGGCCCCGATAGGGGGTGTTTCTCCCGTGAATCTCCCCATGGGGCTCTCCTCGGGACCCTCGGAGCACGGCGAGTCTACCTTTGTCTTGGGTCGCACCCCAAAGGCGCTCGTCGCGACGGCGCCGGATGGACTCTCAACTCCAGCGGCCGGTCTCGGGGTCCCAGCTGCCCTCCGCGCTGCCGTCGAGAAGAGGATTCAGGAACGGCCTTACGATCGAGAGCGCTTCCTCAAGCGTCTGCGCGATGTCGAGCAGAGAGCGGGCGGCCTCCGCCGCGTAACCTCGCTCCCACGCGGCGTGATCTGGGACGTCGAACCGCGAAGGGAGGCCGCGGCCCTCGGCCTCTGACGCGAGCGCCGCCATCTGCGCCGTCGCCTCAACCGACGCGCCCGTCGCTATCGCGACCAGGTCGACGAGATCCTTGTAGCGGGTTGACGGACCGGCGGAGCTGCCGTAGCGACCGAAGATTGCGACGATCTTGTCGGCTACGTGGTCGACCAGCGGATAGGCGCGGTAGCCCTTCTGTTCGATGTCGGGCATGCCGACCCGGGCGAGTGCGGGCACCTCGTCGGGCTCGCCGGTCATCGTCACCCCGGCCCCGACGAGATCGACGTGGAAGGACACCCAGACGGTCGGTCCGATCAGGGCCTCGATCGGCACCCTCCTTGCGTCCATCCCGTCGCGGATCGATCGGGAAGGGCCGAGCTCGAAGGTGAACCAGTCGCCGAGGTCGGCGGCGACGGCCTCGCGCAGCTCGCGCTCCGCCGCCGCGACGGCGGTGTCTCGGTAGAGATCGATGTCGATCGTGGCGCGGACACCAAGCTCGCGCGCGAGGAGCGCCGTCGCGTCCTTGACGATCCAGCCGCGATCGACCAGGTAGAGGCGTGCCAGCAATCGGTCGTATGCGATCTGGCGCTGGAGTTCGGGAAGCTCCCACGGGCCTTGGGCGACGAGGGCCTTCAGCCTGCCGGTCAGCGCCTGCCTGAAGGCTTTCGGGGTGCCGTAGGCGCGTTCAGGCGGCATCGTGCTCCACGGTCGACCGCGCCTCCCCGAGCCATCGTTGGGTCTCCGGCTCGTCTGCCAGCTCGAGTAGCCAGCGCAGGACCGCCAGGCCGTCTCCTGGCCGGAATCCGAGTCGGGCCGCCGCGGGAGAGAGGGCCTCGGCAAACGTCCCGGGGTAGTCGTAGACGTTGCGGATCGCGTCGACCACGACCTGGGCGACCGCCTCGGGGTCCTCACGTTCCCCCAGGAGGTCCGCCGCGATCCGGGAGGGCCGGGTGACGGGCAGGCCACGCAGCGCTTTCCATTCCGCGTCCGCCAGCTCCCGCCGGTGTAGGCGCACATCCTTGCGCCGCGTCTGTCGCCGCGCCGGCAGGGTGAATTCCTGGCGGTCGGCGGACAGGTGCCCGATGCCATAGACGGAGGCCGCCGAGCGGTGCGAGACGACTCCCTGCTCGGGACGGCGCTCCCAGGCGAGCGTCTCGGGCGCGAGCGCCAGCCAAGCGGCGCGGAGGGGTGCGTGGTCCGGGAGCGGAGCCCCCGCAAGGTGATAGACCCCTTGCGCCCTCCGCTCGAGGACCCCGTCTGGGGCGCTGAGCCGCTGCAGGGTCGCCGGCGAGACTCCCGATGCCTCCGCCTGGCGCCGCGTCAGCAGGCCCCACTGGTCCTCTGCCAGCTCGGCGAGCTTCGAGGCGGTTCTCATCTGAGGCATACTTCAATATAGCTTATAGTTGAGCTATAACAAAGTGCCATGGAGCTTCTGCTGCTGTAAAATAGCTCGATAACAATCTATTTTGCAGCAGCGTGTGGCGTTCCGGGGCTCGTGGGCTCCCTTGGCCCAACCTGATTGGGGGCCGCCGAACCCTCCGTGGGACGCGACGCTCGAGCCGGATCGGCCCATTCCCTGGACTTGCTCGCGGGCCTGGGCCTCTGAGCGAACTTTGCCTATCCAAAGCCCCCCGGAGGGCCGACAGGGCCTCCCGACCCGCTGCCGTCCTGAGCTGAATCTCCTCGCGAATCTCCCCATGAGCCGAATCGGGCGGCTCGGGGAGGAGTGGACCGGATCGGGCGAAACCGAGGATCGCAAGCTCTGATGCGGCTTTGCGGGCTATGGGCACGGCTGGTTTCGAACCAGCGACCTCTCGCGTGTGAAGCACGCCGATGACGAGCCAAAATGTGCCCGCAAACCGGCATTTCCAAGCGGAATGACGCACCTGCCGCCGCCGATCCTCTGAGCCGTCGGATTGCCGCAGTTTGCGGTCCATGATGCCCGCTTTGGGCACTGGTGCCCAGCTCCGCCCTGGCTCCAAACCCTCAGCTCGCTTCTGTGTCTGAGATGCGGGGGCGCCTTCGGGCGGCCCTTGCGTAACGGTCGCATCGCGTCGCTGCTTTGACCTCGCCCTCGGCCATGATCTGATGATGGAGCAGCGCCACCTCAAGCTCAGCGGCGATGTTGAGGGTTCCTACGAGGCCCTGACCGACGACCGCTTCCTGGTCGCGTCGGAGTGGCCCTCGAGGAGACCTCCGCCGACGCGATCTCGGGGCGTGCGGGGGGGCGGGCGCATGTCGCCCGAGGAGATCGACAGGCCCACCTCGCAGCACCCACCGGCATCTCGCGCGTGAGCTGCAGCTGCCGTCTCGTATACACGGCCAACTGTGGTTGCTTTACATAAATTCCTCTGATAAGTAGGGACCTACACAGCAATTGGGGTTTGCGGGTGAGTATGCGCTGCACACTGGCGCGTGCGCAGAGATCACAGAATCCCCCACGCTCGCTGCAAGTTTCCCTGGAATTCCTGCGCCTTGGGGGCAATGAATCTACAGGAAGGAAGGGAACGGAATGAAACCCGACAAACATCGATCATCTCGACGATCCCTGACGGTGCTGACTTGCACCATCGCATTGATCCTTGTGGTGATCGCCGTCGCTGCCGCCGCGGCGTCTGCCGCGACCCCCGAATACAGGCAAGCCGGGTTACCAATCTCTCACAAAATATCGTACACCTGGTCGGGAGGTCAACTGAATTGGGATCGCGTTTTTCCAATAGGAAAAGAATCAGAAGGTGAGGAAATATGGGAATGCAAATCGAGCATTGGCGAAGGTGAACTCGTCAACTCTACCGAAGGTAAGCTCAAGCTCACTTTCAAGGAATGTAAGTGGAAAAACCCACTCGGCGAAGTCCTTTCCTGCACCTCGGAAGGACAGGGAGCAGGCACGATTGTGACTGAACCCCTGAAGAGTCACCTCTACTATGCCCATGATGGCCTCAACGGCAAAGGGCCGCTCGTTGCGGTAGTCGATTTCTCGCCCGAAAGTGGAGAAAAGGTCGTAAAGAAGTTCAGTTGTGGCACTGTGGGTCCGCATGAATGGCACGGTTCCTTGCTTGGCGCTTACGAAAAGGTCAATGAAATAGGGATAACCACGGCCCACTTGGTAATAAAGCGACAGCCTGTAGAAGAACCTCAACATAAATTCACCGCCAATCAGGAACCTGAAATATACGAAACGTTAACGTCTGAATGCAATGCAAGCACAGCGACCAGCGACTACCTGAAACAGAACACTGCGTTTTCAGAATTTGAACGGATCGGCTTGCAAAATTCTCCTGACACGATCACCTTCAAAGAAGGCCTCGAAATACACGCCCCCTGCATTCCATGAGCATCGCGGCTCATTAATTAGCGGGGTGCCAACAGGAGGGCCGCACCACCACGCGGCCCTCCTTTCAATGTTTCGGCGCCGCTAACCCATTTGACGTGCTCACCGCGGCGGCTGCAATTTGTCGACTGGATGGGTATTGAGGAAAGCACGTTCAAGCGAGTGCAATCTTGACTCCGCCACCGCCACGGACGAGCAGTGTAACAATCGTTGATTTCGCACCGTCAATCGCGGAACCCCTCGGGCGTTGACCATGGCGCTGACGTTTAGTCTGGGCGCCTGTCGGGAATGGTCCCGCTGTGCAGGATCGGCTCGGTTGCGATTCTCCCCGACGGCGAGGCCGTTTGCGCGACTGTCCAACAGCTCGGGCTTGCCGTCTTCGCGCCCTCGTGCCCGAATTGGTCCGTCGTCCAGAATGCGCCCCGGAGCGGCGGGCTCTGCACCACCGCTGGGGACGATGAAAAGCCAGCTGACTTCCAGACGGCCGGTCCCTGCGTGCGAGCCAGCCCGTTTGCAGATGTCAGTGAAGTGATCAGCGGCGCTGGATAGCAACAATCTCTGATCCGATATCAACAAATGCGCAATAATCAAGGCAAGGGAAGGCAATAGGTCGCGCCGCAAACGAAGGCTGAGGCAAGCGATCAGAGAACCGGAGCAAAATCACGCAGGGCGGGGACGGCGCTGGCAGTGCCCAGCAGGCGGTGAGGGAGCCTTGCGGCTAGCAGCGGGGTTTGCCAGGGCACTTGCGATCGCCTTCGGGCTCCTTCCTCTGTGGGCGGTGCCGGCCGCGGCGTCCGGAAGTGATTTCACCTGGAGCGGAGCGCCACCGCCGAACAACGGTCTATTCAGTGTATGTAAGACTTGGTCCAATCCATACAACTGGGTTGGAGGAGTCGCACCGAGCGGCTCCGTGGGAACGCTCACCTTTCCGTATATAGGTGGTGGACCAGAAAGTGGCTGTCACTACACCGAAAACGACCTGGTCGGGATCAGCGTCAACGCGCTGGATATCACCGGCGGCCTCGAAACTACCGCCTACAAGATCGAAGGGAACCAGATCCCCCTCGGCGAAGGCGGAATCACCGTCACCCCCTCCATTTACGCCCAAGGCTGGACGGAAACAGACATCGGGGCGCCGCTCCTGTTGAGCGCCCCGCAGACCTGGACGATCAACGGCTCAAAGTACGTCGGCTGGCTCAATCTGCACGACAACGTCAGCGGCGAAGCCAGCGCCCTGCAGGTAAAGCTGAACAATGGCAACCTAGCCGTCCGCGGCGCCGATCTCGAGAGCGGCCCGCTCTCAATCAGCGGCCAGGGATCGGTCTACCTGGGCGCCTCGCTTGGGGCCTATCTGATTGGGGCCCTTAACGGCAACGATGGTAACCCGGTCAGCATCGGCGCGGGTGCGATCCTGTTCGACGAAAACACCAACATAGCGGTCGACAAGAACGCCTATGACATCGGGGCGCTGACGCTCGCTGAAGGCGGCCTGCTTGAGCTGGGCCAGCCCGAGTACAACGCCTCGGTCACGCTGCCGGTCAACGGCGGGGTCAGCTTCAGGCCTACGAGCCAGCTCGCGCTGCTCGACAACTCGCAGATAACCGCGACGGGCCCGGTGAACCTCGGGGGCGCATCGCTTCACATCCAGGACGGCACCACTCTGATCAAC
>DATLSM010000047.1:0-58745 GCA_035534175.1 Solirubrobacterales bacterium
GGTAGGACAGCCTGACCGGCCGACCATCGCGATCGACTGCGGAATCAGGGCCCGCAGGCCTCGGTCTAAACATGAGAGGAACCTCCTATTGCTCGTCATCCCTTCCGAGCAAGGCCCGGCGGGTCGCGAATCCCCGAAGGGGGTCCACGCGGGCGGAGGTCAATCACATCGGCTAGTCGCAACGACAGCAAAGTTCAGCGGCGGCGACGGCTGGTCGGCTTGGTCAGCGACCGTCCGGAAACGACCCTACTCGTTTGTACGGATCATTGCAATGCGGCCCGGCCAGACTCAGCCATCCACAAGCAGGCCGTGAAGAGGTCCAAGGAGCGCCATCGAGCGGCGCGAGTGATGCAGTAGCGCGGGCTGGCCTCAACCTCAGCGTCCGTAGTAGCGGCCTCGACCCAGAACAGCGAAGAGAAGGAGGATGACGACGAGCACCCACAGCAGCGGACTCACGGCGACGCTTCCCACCAACGCCAAGACGATGAGAATGATAAGAAGAATGACGATTAGGTCCACACCTACGACTCTACACCAGAGTTGCGGCAAGGCATCCCAGTGGTCGCCACGGCCAGGCTTCAATGGGTGCTTTCACGTATCCCATCCAGGAGGAGTTGTAGAACAGATCGCCTTCGCCTGGGTCCGCGGCAAATCGAGCCGGCGGTCGACGTTCCAGGCAGGTGGGTGATCATGGATGGTCATCCAAACGGCCTATAGCCACGCCCTCAAACGGGCGGGATAGGTCGGATTGAACCATGTCGAATGACGATGTTGACGATACTTTGACTTACGGTATCGCCCCGCGATGGTCACGCCGCACGACTTACTAGCGAGCCGTTCCGCCATTGGGCGTCCCGGTGATCCAGCGCATGCGCTGCCGAGGAGTCATTGCTTTTCACGGAGTTCCACCCGGTGACCCGCTGTCGTGTCCCGCGGCACGCCGCGTTCCAACTAAATCCGGCGCGGCGAGCTGTAGCTGAGTGGAGCCCGCGGAGCGGAGTAGCATGGCCGGGGTGGACGCGGAGATGCGCCAGGCAACGACTCCGCAGGGAGTGAACATTGGCAGCCGTGCTGGTGATGTGCTCAGCGGTGCCGCGTGGGGGGCTGTCGGCGCGATGGCGATGACGGGAATGCGGGTGATCACGACTGAGCTCGGGCTCGTGGAGCAGACCCCTCCCCAGGCTCTCAGCCGCCAGCGGGCGCGCGGGATACGCGCCCTGCTCCGGCGCGCCCCGCGCAAGCAGCGCAGGGGAGTTGTCGAGGCCGGCCACTGGGCCTTCGGCGCTGGCGGCGGCGCGGCATTCGGCGCGCTCCCACGCCCGATGCGCCGCAGCCCATGGGCAGGTCCGGGTTACGGGTTGGTGGTGTGGTTAGGGTTCGAGCTGGGAATCGCACCCGTTCTGGGCCTTAGCCAGGCCAAGCGTGTGCGCGTGGTCGATCGACTGGCGCTGGCCGCCGATCACCTGCTGTACGGTCTGGTGCTATCGGCGACCCGCCCGACCGCGCGAAACTAGACCATCAACCTCTTCCGCCCCGTGCGACTCGCGGAGGGTGGCAACCGGAAGTCCCACGTTCGATCTGACTCGCAGCTTTCGCACCTTCACCGGTCACGCCCGACAGCTCAACGGCCGCCTCATAGGAGTCCTGCGGGGCTGGCTGGCCAGGATCTACTGAACGGCACTAATGGTCGGAATATTTGCATTCGATGCGAACAGGAGTCCGGCCCGGGTCAGGGCGGTTTTCAGTCGCTTGTTCAAAGCTCCTCGTGCAGGCGCACAACATCTTCAAGCTCAGCTTTCGTCTCCCCTCCAGGCCCGTGGCCCCGGTCCTCGAGAAGCGCCGAAGCGATCGCATCGAGCTTGAGTTGCATCGCACGCTCGGATCGGCGCTCGGAGTTCTTAAGCACCGCGACCAACAGCAGGGTCATCGCCGACATCGTGCCGGTCAGGGCACTCTCCGTTGCACTCGCGAGGCCGACGATCAGGCCAACGATCCAGGTCAGGACGATCAGCACGCAGATCGAGAAGAAGACCCCGCTGCTCGCAAGGTTGGACGCAATCTCGGCAATGGCATCGAATCGCCCGCGGCCCTCGCCCCGCTCAGTCGGATGTCGCAGCAGCCTCCAATTCCTGCGAGGTCGACCACCACCCGTGTCTCTCGGAGTCATTGCAAGATTGTTTCAACGTTCCTCGGAGCCCACCGCGCCAACCCTCTGACGCCGCCTCCGCCGCGTCAAAGGCGTCGGATGATCCGGCGCCTTCAGCAGCTCCCGAGCCAACCGCTCCGCATGCGGGCCGACCGCATCGCGCAAAGCCCCCGAATGCTGGCCCAGCTCTCGGGCCAGTCCGGCCCCCAGCCTGCAGACGCCCTGGCGAGTCTCGACAACATCGCTGCGGCTGAACTCACGATCCCGAAGCAGCTCGAAGGCGATCCGATCCGCGACGGGCCGCACCGGCTCCATCAGTCCGAGGCCAGCGAGGGCCGATAGCGCTTGTCCGTGTGCATGAGGCCCTTAGTCGAATCGAAGCCCATGCGCTGAGGCCCGCAAGCGGGCCAAGGATCGCCTGCGCCGCCTCACCTCGCGCAGCTGGGGCATCTCGATGGAGCGGCGGATCACTTCGATCAACCGCTTCAGCCGCGGGTGGACGGCCTACTTTGCGTTGGCCGATACACCCTCGGTCTTCGAGGATCTCGATGAGTGGTTGCGCCGCCGGTTGCGGCATGTGCGCTGGAAGGAGTGGAAGAGAATCCACGCCAAACAGCGCAACCTGATCGCCGCCGGCATTCCCGCCGGCCAGGCCTATGAGTGGGCCAACAGCCGCCGGGGGTATTGGCGAATCGCGGGGTCAGCGGTCCTTAACCGCGGCCTCCCGAACGCCTATTGGCGCAATCAGGGACTGCTCGGTTTCACCGACCCTTATTGCCGTTTCCGGGATGCGACGCGAACCGCTGGATGCGGACCCGCACGTCCGGTGGTGTGGGAGGGGCCGGGGTGAGCCCGGCTCCTACCCGATTTGTTTCTGATTGAACCTGTGGAGAAACTAAGCCGCGGGCGACGAGCAGCCCCCCGGCGAAAAGCGCGGGCGGAGCCTGTCTTGCTCGGACGGGCTGAATGCGTTCATTGGCCTGGAGAAAAGGTAGCTCTACTCCGTCTCACGCGCTACGCGTCGACGGCGACCTGGGCCGCATGGCCTTGTCTGGTAGATCCAGATAAGGAAGCGAGAGTAGGTGAGAGCTGTGGAGCGAGGGCCGCTCAGAGGAGCGCCGCGCCGGCGTGCTGGGCGAACTCGACCAGAGGCTGGGGAATGATCCCGAAGAAGACCACCGCCGCGGCCGCGAGCAGGGCGGGGACGAGCAGGTAGGGGCGGCGGCTGGCCTGCGGATCGATCGGGTCGGCTTCCGGCGAGGCACCGGCGATCGCCGGAACCGCGGCGGTCGCCACACTCCCTTCGCCGCCCGGTCGCATCCACATCGCCGCGACCACCCGCAGGTAGTAGGCGAGGGAGATCATCGTGCCGACGGCGATGAAGACCGCCAGCCAGGTGTAGCCGCCTTCGACCAGCGCCTCGATCAGGTATAGCTTGCCGATGAAGCCCGCCGTCGCTGGCAACCCCGCAAGGCCGAGCATCGCGATGGTCAGCGGCCAGGCGAGCAGGGGCCGCTCGCGACCCAACCCCTCCATGGCGCGGATATCGTCGCCCTGGGAGGTCTCGCGCTCACGCGCGACGATCACCGCGAAGGCGGCGAGGTTCATCAGAGCGTAGACGGCGAGGTAGAAGACGAGGGCCTCGATCCCGGCCCGCGAGGCGACCACGACGCCGCCCAGCATGTAGCCGGCCTGGGCGACGCCGGAATAGCCGAGCAGCCGCTTGAGCGAGGACTGACCGAGAGCGCCGACGTTTCCGACCACGATCGAGATCGCAGCGAGGACCGCCAGCGCCGGTTGCCACTCGCTTGCCTGCGAAGCCAGAGCGACGTCGAAGAAGCGGACGAAGACGGCGAAGGCCGCCGCCTTCGTCGCCACCGCCATGAAGGCCGTGATCGGCGTGGGGGCGCCCTCATAGACATCCGGCGTCCACTGGTGAAAGGGGGCGATAGAGGTCTTGAAGGCCAGGCCGACCGCGGCCATCGCGATGCCGATCCCGATCAGCGGGTCGCCCGACAGGCCGTGCCGGGCGATGCCCGCGGCGATCCCCTCAAAGGAGGTCGAGCCAGTCCCTCCGTAGAGGAATGCCATCCCGTAGAGCAGCGTCGCCGAGCCGAGCGAGCCGACGATCAGGTACTTCAGCCCGGACTCCAGCGAATGCTCGCGACGCAAGTTGGTGGCGCAGAGGATGTAGAGGGGGATGGAGAGGGTCTCCAGGGCGACGAAGAAGGTGACCAGGTTCTGGGCCTGAGCCAGCAGGATCATGCCGAGGACCGAGCCGAGCAGGAGAGCGTGGTACTCCCCCTGCCCGGCCTGTTCGGCGGCGGGCTCGCGGAGCGAGAATAAAACGGCGAACGCGGCGGTGAGTACGGCGATCAGTGAAATCGAGATCGCCAGGTCGTCGAGCCGCAGGGCGCCGGCTACCAGTTCGGTCGATCCGTTCCATTGCCAGATCAGCAGACCGGCGGTTGCCCCAAGCGCCAGCAGGGTCAGCGCTGGAGCGCTGCGGCGAAGCGGCCTGAAGACCGCCGACAGCAGCACCACGCAGATCCCGACGCCGAGCCCGATCAGCGGCGAGAGCCCGGCGTAATCGAGGTGCGGCGCGTGGAAGTTCACCGAGACTCCCTGTGGCCGGGCCGATCTGTCCATCCGTAGGCGACATTTCGGCCAACGGGCGTTGGTGGCGCCCCCGCGGCGAGCTGGGCGGAGGTGGTGGCCGTCGGGGCTTCCCGTGTCGCCGCGAGAGACCGTTCAGCCGCGGCGTTGGAGCGGTGCAGGATCAGCTGCGGGTAGAGCGCGAGGCCGAGGATGCAGAGGACCAGTGGGCAGAGGACGAGGCCGTCGCGCCAGGAGATCTCGCGCGAGGCGATCCCCTCGGGCTTGCGGTTGTGCATCGTGCGCTGGTAGAGGCGAAGTGCGTAGTAGGCCGATAGCGCGACGCCGCTGATCGCGACGAAGGCGAAGACGATCTTTGACTGGAAGAGGCCGTTGAGGATGTAGAACTCACCGATGAAGTTGGCCGACCCGGGCATCGCCAGGGTGGCCAGGGTGACGATCAGGAAGAGGGCCGCCAGCACCGGGGCGCGCAGCGCCATGCCTCCCATCTTTCGCAGGTCCTCGGTCCCGGTTCGCTCGACCAGGATCGCGACGATGACAAATATCGGCGCGATCACCAGGCCGTGGTTGACCATCTGCAGGATCGCCCCGTCGGCTCCATCGGCGCGCAGGGCGAAGATCCCCGCGGTGATGAAGCCGAGTTGAGCCACCGAGGAGTAGCCGGCGATCAGCCGCAGGTTGGTCTGGCTGAAGGCCATCACCGAGCCGTAGAGGATCGAGGCCAGGGCGATCACCAGGACCACCTCCTGGAACTGCACGGTGGCGGCGGGGAAGAGCGGCAGCACGATTCGCAGGAATCCGTAGGCCCCGACCTTTGCCAGCACCCCGGAGAAGACGATCAGCGCCGGCAGCGGCGCCGCGCGGTAGGCGTCGGGCATCCAGCCGTGGAGGAGGAAGGCGGGCATCTTGACCAGGAAGGCGGCGGCGAAGAACCAGAAGATCCAGCGCTGGCTGGCGTGGCTCAGCGGGTGTTTGGCCAGCGCTTCGATGGAGAAGGTGATGTGGCCGCCGTGGGCGGAGAGGATCGCGGTGGCGATCGCCCCGACGAGCATCAGGAGGGAGCCGATCAGGGTGTAGATGATCATCTTCAGCGTCGCCGCCGAGGCGGTGACACCGTCCTCGCGGTCCGTGCCCCAGACGCCGAAGAGGAAGTAGAACGGGACCAGCATCAGGTCGAAGAAGAGGACGAAGAGGAGCAGGTCCTGGGCCAGGAAGGAGCCCATGGTGGCGGTCTCCCCCAGCAGCATGAGGAAGAAGAAGAGCTGCGGGCGCTGCTGTTGGCGGAAGGCGGCGAACGCCGTGGCACCGGTCCACAGCACGGCGGTGAGCAGGATCAGGAAGACGTTTAACCCGTCGACGCCGAGGCTGTAGGAAACGCCGAGGCCGGGGATCCAGCTGACGTTCACGGTGTCCTGGAGGCCGCTCGCGCTGGAGTGAAACCCGGCCAGCGTGGCGATCGCCAGCCCCAGCGTCGCCGCGCACCCCGTCGTCGCCCACCAGCCGCTCGCCCGCCTGGGCCCGAGGAGGCCGAGGAGGCCGAAGGCAAGCGGTGTCCAGAGCAGGAGGTTGGCCATCACGCCGCCTCGCGCGCAGAGTGCGGGGGAAGGAGCCCGAGATCGGTGGGGGCGATTCCCGCGCTCATCGGGAGCTGAGCAAGAAGTAGAGGGCGAGGCCAGCGAAGCCGGCGATCAGCACCAGCGCGTAGCTGCGGACGAAGCCGCTCTGCACAGTGCGCACCACCCGTCCGGTGCCACCGACCACCTCCTCGGTGCCGGTGATCAGGCCGTCGACCACGAGGCGCTCGAAGGTGCGGTCGGCGAAGCGGCCCACGGCGAGAGCCGGGCGGACCACCAACACGTCGATCAGCTCGTCGAAGTACCACTTGTTGAGGAGGAAGGTGTGGATCGGCCTGAGGCGGCGGATCAGCGCCGCCGGGGTCTCGGGCCGCGCCACGTAGAGCCAGTAGGCGATCCCGATCCCGGTGAGGGAGACCGCCGTGCCGATTCCCAGACCCGCCCAGGACGCCGCGACGGACGGACGGATCGCCGCCAGCGGCGAGTCGGCGAAGACCGGTTCGAGGAACCCGGTGACCATCGCATCGACGCCTGGCAACTGGACGAAGCCGGCGAACAGGGCGAGGAAGGCGAGCACCCCCATCGCGATCTTCATCGGCGGCGAGTGCTCGGCGATCTGGTGTTCGGGCCCGGGGAAGCCGACGCCGGCGTCCTCCTCCTCCCCGTTCGCCGGGTTGAAGGGGTGAGCATGGGCGACGTGGCCTGAATCGATCAGTTCCTGTGCCTCCTTGCACGGCCTGCCGGGGAGGATGCGGAAGATCAGGCGGAAGGTGTAGATCGCGGTTAGCAGCGCGCCGAGGTAACCGAGCACGGTGAAGATCAGGTACATGCCTCCGCGCGCGGTCGCGTAGGCCAGGATCTCGTCCTTGGAGAAGAAGCCGGAGGTCCCGGGGAAGGCGGCCAGCGCCAGCCCGCCGCAGAGCATCGTGGCCGAGGTGAAGCGCATCGCCCGACCGAAACCGCTCATCCTGTCGATGTTCTGCTCGTTCCCCATCGCCGCGATGATCGAGCCGGCGGCCATGAACAGCAGGGCCTTGAAGAAGGCGTGGGTCATCAGGTGGAAGAGGCCGGCGCTGTAGGCGCCGATCGAGACGCCCATGATCATGTAGCCGATCTGGCTCATGGTCGAGTAGGCAATCGCCCGCTTCAGGTCGGTCATCACCAGGGCGATCGTGCCGGCGACCAGCAGCGTTGCCAGGCCAACGAAGGCGGCGATGTCGGCGGCGGTCGGGGCGAGGACGAAGAGGATGTGGGTGCGGGCGATCAGGTAGACGCCGGCGGTCACCATCGTCGCCGCGTGGATCAGCGAGGAGACCGGAGTCGGCCCCTCCATCGCGTCGGGCAGCCAGGTGTGGAGGGGGAGCTGGGCGGACTTGGCGAATGCGCCGACCAGCAGCAGCAGGCAGATCGCCGTCACGCTCCACTCGTTGGTGTGGAAGACGTTCGGCGCCCGGGCGAAGACCTGGCTGTATTCGAAGGTCCCCAGTTCGCGGAAGATGAGGAAGGCGGCGAGCACCAGGCCGATGTCGCCGACTACGTTGATCACGAAGGCCTTCATCCCGGCCCGCGTCGCCGTCTCCCGGCGATACCAGAAGCTGATCAGGGCGTAGGAGGCAAAGCCGACGAATGCCCAACCGACGATCAGCAGCACGATGTTGCCGGCGAGGACCAGCAGCAGCATGGAGAAGACGAAGAAGTTGAGGTAGCTGAAGAAGCGGTGGTAGCCCTCATCGGACTGCATGTAGCCATAGGAGTAGAGGTGGATCAGGGCTGAGACGCCGGTGACGATCAGGACCATGAAGATCGAGAGCGGATCGACGAAGATGCCCAGCTTGATCTGAAGCCCGGCGGCGCTGGCGTATTCCCACAGCGCCGAGGCGTGGTGGCGGGCCTCAGGGGCCTCGCCCAGCAGGCCGATCAGCGCTGCGACGCCGCAGGCGAAGGCCAGCCCGATCGCGGCGGTGCCGATTGCTCCGGCGGCGCGGGTCGAGATCGTGCGGAAACCGAGCGCGACGGCGATCGAGCCGAGCAGGGGGAAGAGCAGGACCAGCCAGGCCCAGGCGGTGATGCTCAACCCGCCACCCCGCGCTGGGGTCCCGGGGCGAAGGACCACGGGTGCAGGCTCGGTCGCCTGGCGCTCAACCTCTGAGCTCCCTCAGGTCGTCGACGTCGAGCGGGAGCTTGCGGCGGAAGATGGCGACGATCAGCCCCAGCCCGACGACGACCTCACAGGCGGCGACCACCATCACCACCAGGGCGAAGATCTGCCCCTGCTGGTTGCCGACCATGCGGCTGAAGGCGACCAGTGCAAGGTTGCCGGCGTTCAGCATCAGCTCCAGGCAGAGGAGGATCACCATCGGGCTGCGCCGGATCAGGATTCCGACCGCGCCGACCGCGAACAGCAGCGCCGAGAGGACCACGTACCAGGCGATGCTCATGTCGCCTCGCCCCGCCTGTGGCCGGCGAGGACGATTGCCCCGACCGCCGCCACCAGCAGCAGGATCGAGGATGCCTCGAAGGGGACGAGGAACCGTTCCAGCAGCAGGCGGCCGATGGCCGCCGGGTTACCGAAGCCGGGGCCGACGTGGGGCCCGTCGTGACCGAGTGCGAGCAGCGAGGAGGAGAGGACGGCGATCGAGAGCTCGACGAAGAGGGCGGCGCCGAGCAGGGGAGCGAGGAGGCGCTGCCCCGGAATCGGCTCCCAGGCGGACTCCCCCCCGCCACCCACGTAGGCGGCGACGAAGACGTAGAGGACCATCACCGCGCCGGCGTAGACGACCACCTGCGCGGCGGCGACGAAGGCCGCGGTGAGCAGGAGGAATAGGACGGCGAGGGAGAAGAGGTGGACGATCAGCGCCAGCACGCTGTAGAAGGGGTTGCGCAGGGCGACGACGCCGATCGCGCCGCCCAGCGCGCCGATCGCGCCGAGGAAGAAGAGCACCGGGATCATCGCCCCCGATCCCCTCCACTGCCGCCTGCGGCGGTGGGCCGGCCGGTTCCGGTGGGCACGCTCACTCCCCCTCCGCTTTTAGCGGCGTCCGCTCGATTGGCTCGGCGAGCAGCATCTCCTTGGTGAAGATCAGATCGTCGCGGTCATAGTCGGCCATCTCGTAGTCGTGGCCCATGGTGATCGCGTCGAAGGGACAGGCGAGCTCGCAGTAGCCGCAGAAGATGCAGCGCGAGAGGTTGATCTCATAGACCGCGGCGTAGCGCTCTCCGGCCGAGACCCGCTCGCCGGGGATGTTCTCCGCCGCGACGACGCGGATGCAGTCCGCCGGGCAGGCGGCCGCACACAGCGAGCAGCCGACGCATTTCTCCAGCCCGGTGTCCTCAAACCGGTGCAGTTTGTGTCGGCCGCGGAAGCGCGGGTAGACCGGTGTCTTCTCCTCCGGGTACTGAATCGTCAGCGGCCCCTCGATCAGCCGGGCGAGGGTCGTTTTGAGGCCGCGCAGGGTCTCGCCGAAGGTGCGGTAGACGCCGCCGATGCCGCCGGGCTCGGGCCCGCGCTGGACCTCCACCACGTCTTGGTCCTTGAGGTAGGGGAACTCGGTCATGTGGTCGTCACCAGGATCGCCGTCACCAGCACATTGAGGGTCGCCAGGGGCAGCAGCACTTTCCAGCCGAGGCTCATCAGCTGGTCGTAGCGCAGCCGGGGCAGCGTCGCCCTGACCCAGATGAAGAAGATGACCAGGGTCATCATCTTGGCCAGCATCCAGATCGGTCCCAACCAGTTCGGACCGGGCCCCATCCATCCGCCGAGGAACATCGCGGCGGCGACCCCGGAGACGACGAGGATCTCCATGTACTCGACCAGCAGGAAGCTGCCGAAGCGCATCCCGCCGTACTCGGTCATGAAGCCCTGGACCAGTTCCGCGTCGGCCTCCGGCATGTCGAAGGGGGTCCGGTTGGTCTCGGCGAAGCCGGCCAGCATGAAGATCGCGAAGCCGACGATCTGGGGGACGACGAACCAGATCTGGCTCTGGGCGCGGACGATGTCGACCAGCGAGAGCGAGCCGCTCATCATGATCACCCCGAGCAGCGCCAGCCCCATCGAGACCTCGTAGGAGATCAGCTGTGCCGCGCCGCGCATCGCCCCGAGCAGGCTGTATTTCGAGCCCGACGACCAGCCGCCGAGGAGCAGCCCGTAGAAGGCGAGCGAGCCGACCGCGAAGAAGTAGAGGATGCCGATCGGGACGTCGATCCCGTAGAGGCCGACGCCGTTCTGCACGTCGCCCCAGGGGATGATCGCCAGGGCGAGGACGCCGGAGAGGACCGGCAGCAGGGGGCCGAGGATGAACAGGCTGGGGATCGCGTTGGCCGGGCGGAAGGCCTCCTTGGAGAGCAGCTTGCCGACGTCGGCGAGCGGCTGCAGGATGCCGAAGGGGCCGACCCGGTTGGGGCCGTAGCGGTGCTGGAATCGGCCGATCAGCTTGCGCTCGAGCACCGTCAGCAGGGGCAGGATGGCGAAGATGATCGCGAAGATCACCAGCGACTTGACGATCATGATCCAGGTGGCTTCGACGTAGTAGGGGTCGGCGATCGGCAGGGTCATGCTCCGACCTCGCTCAGCTTCTCGATCTCCACGCTCACCGGGCCGCTGTTGAGCAGGGCGTTGGCATTGCCCTCGGCGGTGCCCTCGATCAGGAAGCAGGAACCCCTCCGCATCCGCTCGACGATCGCCACCCGGGCGTGGACGCCGCCGCCGCCGTGCCCGACCCTGACCCGATCACCCTGCCTCAGCCCGAGCCGCTCGGCATCAGCTGGTGCCAGCTCTATCCGCTGGGTCGGTGAGAGGAAGCGCAGCGGTGGGTTCAGCTCGGTGATCGGGCCGGCCCACAGGTCGCGGTAGGTGCCGAGGATCAGGCCGTCGGCGCCCTCGCTGGGGCGGGAGGCCGCCGCCGGCTCGGTGGCCGGCTCCGGCTCCGCGCTTGGATGGGAGGCCGCCGCCGGATGGTCCTGCCAGCGGATGCCCCGGCCGCCGATCTCTGAGTCGGTGATCCCGGTGTAGAAGGGAATGGCTTGGGTCAGGGCGGCGAAAGCCGAGGGTTGGGAGGAGACACCGGTCTCGTGGCCCAGAGCGCTGGACAGCTCCGCTAGCACCTGCCAGTTGGGGCGGACGTCTCCCGGGTGGGAGGCGCTGGGGCGGACCCGCTGCAGGCGGCCGTCGGGGTGGGTGACCGTGCCGTCTTTCTCGGCGTGGGTCTCGAGCGGGAAGACGACGTCGGCCCTGGCCGCGGTCGCGTTCTCGAACATGGAGAAGGCGACGACGAAATCGGCGGCGCCGATCGCCGCGGCCCAGGCGTCGGAGTCGGGGAAATCGCGGATCGGATCCGCGCCGAAGAGCACCAGGGCCTTCATCTCCCCCGACTCCAGGGCGGCGCGCATCTGCTCGACGCTCCTGCCTTCGGCCGTCTGGGCGAGGCCCGGGCTGGCGTCGGGCAGGCAGCCGGCCTCGCGCAGTCCGCGGGCGTTGGCAACCTCGGGGATCTCGAGCAGGCCGGAGCCATCCCTGCCGGCCAGCTCGAGCGCCGAGGCGAGATCGAGGAGAGCGGTCACGGCTCCCTCGCCCGCGCGGGCGATCCGCTCGCCCCAGACGACGACGACGCTCCCTGCCTGACGAAGGACATCCGCCACCTCCGAGGCGGGGCCGTCCTCGCCCGGTGGGCGCCTCAGGTGCCCGGCCAGCTCGGAGAGGAAGGCGGTGACCCCGCCCGGCGCGTAGCGGGCGAGCGCCTCGGCACCGCCGTCAAGGGCGGTGGGGCGCTCGGTGGCGACGGCCAGCCTGGCGCCGTTTCGGCGGATCGCCTTGCGGATGCGGAGGTCGAGGATCGGCGAGCTGTGCAGCGGGTCGGTGCCAAGGAGCAGGATCGCCTCGGCGCCGTCGATGTCTCCCACCCGGGCCGAGAGGTCGGGCTGGGAGAGCCGCACCAGCGCGTGGCGGGAGGGGCCGGGCGCGCGGCGGGACTCGACGTGCGCCGAGCCGAGCGCCTGGCGCATGATGCGCTGGAGCAGATAGCCCTCCTCGTTGGAGGCGTCGCCGAGGATCGCCGCGGTCGCCGCGCCGCCGGCCCGCAGGCCCCCGGCTGCGGCGGCGATCGCCGTCTGCCAGTCGGTCCGGGCCCCGCCCTTTAGCCGCGGCCCGCCGATCCGCTCCTTGGCCCCGAACATCTCGAAGCCGTAGCGGCCGCGGTCGCAGAGCCAGCCGTCGTCGACCTCGGCGTTGTCGCGGCCCAGCACCCGCTTGACCTGCTCGTCGCGGACGGTGAAGCTGACGTTGCACTGGCTAGGGCACAGGGTGCAGACCGAGCCGGCCTGCTCGATGTCCCAGGGCCGCGCGCGGAAGCGGTAGGTGTAGCTGGTCAGCGCCCCGACCGGGCACAGCTCGGTGATGTTGCCCTGGAAGGGGTCGATGTAGGGGCGGTCGTCGAAGGTGCCGACGAAGGAGCGATCGCCGCGCTCCAGCAGCTGCAGCTGGGCGTCTTCGGAGACCTCCTGGCTGAAGCGTACGCAGCGGTAGCAGAGGATGCAGCGCTCGCGATCGATTGCCACCAGCGGCGAGAGCTCGACCGGCTTCTGAAAGTGGCGCTTGGGGTCGGTGAAGCGGCTCCTGCCCGGCCCCCAGCCGATCGAGATGTCCTGCAGCGGGCACTCGCCGCCCTTGTCGCAGACGGGGCAGTCGAGCGGGTGGTTCACGAGCAGGAACTCGACCACGGCGCTCTGTGCGTGCTTGACCTGGTCGGTCATCGTGTGCACGACCATCCCGTCGCGGACCGGGGTCGAGCAGGAGGTCTGCAGTTTCGGCATCCCCTCGACCTCGACCAGGCACATGCGACAGGCGCCGACGGGGTCACCGAGCTTTGGCTCATAGCAGAAGACCGGAATCTCAACGTCGCCCCGCCGGGCCGCGTCGTAGAGCATCTCGCCCTCGCTGGCGGAGACCTCGCGCCCGTCGATGATCAGGGTTATCTCACCCATTCGCGCTCCTTCGCTTTGGCCCGCGCGCGCTTATCGCAACCGGCGCCATCGCCCGCTCCGGTCGCCGGCGATGGCCAGCGGTCACCCGGTCTCTCATGCCTCGACCATCTCGGGCTGGCCCGCCGCGGCCATTACCTGCTCGAACTCGGCTCTGAACTTCTTCACCATCGCCGCGACCGGCATGGCCATCGAGTCACCGAGCACGCAGAGGCAGTGACCGATGATGTTCTCCTGGACCGAGGTGACGATGTCGAGGTCCATCGGGGTCGCCTCGCCCCGGACCACTCGCTCCAGCATCTTCACCGTCCAGTTGGTTCCCTCCCGGCACGGCGTGCACTTGCCGCAGGACTCGTGGTGGTAGAAGCGCGCTGTGCGCAGCGCCATGTGCGGGATCGAGACGCTGTCGTCGGCGATGATGATCGATCCCGAGCCCAGCATCGATCCCGCCGCCGCCATCGCCTCGAAGCTGTAGGGGAGGTCGAGCCCCTCCTCGGCGGTCAGCACCGGAGAGGAGGACCCACCGGGGAAGAAGGCCTTCACCTCTCGCCCCTCCTGCGGACCGCCCGCCAGCTCATAGATCAGCTCCCGCGTCGGCACCCCGAGCTCGACCTCGTAGTTGCCGGGCCGGCGAACGCCACCGGAGATCGAGACCACCTTCGTCCCCGGTGACTGCTCGGTGCCGAAGCCGCGGAACCATTGCGCCCCGTTGGCGATGATCCCCGGCACGTTGGAGAGCGTCTCCACGTTGTTGATCAGAGTCGGTCCTCCGTAGAGGCCCTGGACCGCCGGGAAGGGTGGCTTCAGCCGCGGGTTGCCGCGCTTGCCCTCCAGCGCGTCGAGCAGCGCCGTCTCCTCGCCGCAGATGTAGGCGCCGGCGCCGCGGTGGACGACCAGCTCCAGATCGCGATGGGTGCCGAGGATGTCCCTCCCCAGGTAGCCGGCCTCGTAGGCCTCCCCCACCGCGGCCTCGAGGATGTCGGCCTGCAGGTCGTACTCGCCGCGGATGAAGATGAAGGCCTGGCCGGCGCCGGCGGCGAGGGCGGCGATCGCGATCCCCTCGATCAGCTGATGAGGGTTGCGCTGCATCAGCTCGCGGTCCTTGAAGGCCCCGGGCTCGGACTCGTCCGCGTTGCAGCAGAGGTACTTGTCCATCTCCCCGCGGGGGAGGAAGGAGGCCTTTTTCCCCATCGAGAAGCCGGCCCCGCCGCGTCCCCGCAGACCCGAGTCCTCCAGCTCCTTCAGCACCTCGTCGGCCTCCATCTTCCGGTAGGCCTTGGCCAGAGCCGAGTACCCGCCGTAGCCCCTGTAGCCAGCGATCGTGCGCAGCTGGGGGTCTTCGGCGTGCTTTAGCAGGACCCGCGTCTCAGGCATCGGCCCCCCCCGGCAGCGGCCGAGCGGCGAGCGCCTTGTGCGGCAGCGGATCGGCGCCCGAGCGCAGTTGCTCGAGCGCGATCGCGGCGTCGGCCTCCTCCAGCGGGCCGAAGTAGCGCTCGTCGATGGAGGCCATCGGGGCGATGTCGCATGCCCCCAGGCACTCGAACCCGGTTACGAAGACGTCCTCTCCTGCGGCCGCCGCCTGGAAGGCCTCGAGCAGCCCGTCGCCTCCCCGCATCCAGCAGCTGATGTTGGTGCAAACGGCGACTCTGTGAGTCCCGACCTGCTGGGTATGAAGCAGGTCGTAGAAGCTGGCCACCGACTCCAGGTAGGCCGGCGTCACGCGCATCACCGCGGCCGCCTGCCGGATCCCCTCCGGAGTGCACCAGCCGTAGCGTTTCTGCACCGCCCACAGAGCGGGGATCGACGCCGAGTGACGATCCGGATAGCGAGACATCAGGGTCTCGATGTGCTCGCGCAGCTCGGGCGGGCAGTCCACCTCGTGCAGTTCAGGGATCGGCGCGGGTGCCCGATCCGGCACCCGCCCCTCGGTCAGAGCGGGATCGAGAGGAAGCTCAGTCAAAGCTTCTACCCCGACGACGGGAGCCACCGGCGGTGCGCACGATCGTTGGTCTCATCGATCGACCCCCCCGAGGATCGGGTCCAGCATTCCCAGGCTGGCGATCATGTCGGCGACGTAGCCCCCGACCGACATGTCCCGGAAGGCCTGGAGATTGACGAAAGACGGGTCGCGGAAGTGCACCCGTGCCGGCTTCGCCGAGCCGTCGGCGAGGAGGAAGCAGCCCAGCTCGCCCCGCGGCGACTCGATCGAGTAGTAGATCTCGCCTGGCCCAACCCGATAGCCCTCGGTGACCAGCTTGAAGTGGTGGATCAGGGACTCCATCGAGACCGGCAGCTCCGAGCGCGGCGGCAGCACGTACTTGCGGTCGTCGGCGATGTAGGGGCCCTCCGGCAGCCCGTCGAGCGCCTGCTCGACGATTCGCACCGACTCGACCATCTCCGCAAGCCGCACCCGGTAGCGGTCGTACCCGTCGCCGACCGTGCCCACCGGGATTTTGAAGTCCATCTCCGGGTAGGCGAGGTAGTCGAAGACCTTGCGCAGGTCCCAGGGCTCGCCGGCGGCTCGCAGCAGCGGCCCGGTGACCCCCAGCTCCAGCAGCCGCTCGCGCGAGACGATGCCGATGCCCTTGGTCCGCGAGAGGAAGATCTCGTTGCGATCGAGCAGCGCCTCGTACTGTTCCACCCGCACCGGCATCTCGGCGATGAACTCGCGCAGCTTCGCCTCGAATCCGAGCGGGATGTCCTCGATCACCCCGCCGACCTGGAAGTAACGGGTGTGCATCCGCTGCCCGGTCGCCATTTCGAACAGGTCGAGGATCCGGTCGCGCTCGCGGAAGCAGTACCAGAGCATCGAGATCGCGCCGAGGTCCAGGGCGGTCGTCCCCAGCCAGACCAGGTGGGAGTGGATCCGGTTCAACTCCAG
This sequence comes from Solirubrobacterales bacterium, assembly GCA_035534175.1. Lineage (GTDB taxonomy): Bacteria > Actinomycetota > Thermoleophilia > Solirubrobacterales > 70-9 > DATLSM01. The sequence continues at coordinate 16,190 of DATLSM010000047.1, forward strand.
GAAGATCGTGCGCAGGTAGCGGGCCCGGGGCGGGATCTCGAGCTCGACCAGCCGCTCGACCGCGCCGCAGAAGGCCTCCATCTGGAAGAAATAGGAGACGTAGTCCATCCGCTCGACGAAGGGGATCACCTTCCAGTAGCTCTGGTTCTCACAGGACTTTTCGATTCCTGTGTGGACGTATCCGACCACCGGCTTCACCTCCCGCACGACCTCGCCTTCGAGGTCCACGATCAGTCGCAGCACACCGTGCGTCGCCGGGTGGTGGGGGCCGATGTTGACAGTCATCACCTCGGTCGTGATGTCCTCGGCCAGGGTCTCAACCATCGGCGTGCTCGTTGTAGGTGAAGGTCACGGGCTCACCGCCAAGGGGAAAGTCGCGGCGCTGGGGCCAGCCGACGTAGTCATCGGGGAGGAGGATCCGGGTCAGTTCGGGATGGCCGCGAAAGACGATGCCGAAGAAGTCAAACGCCTCCCGCTCCTGGAACTCCGCGGTGGGGAACAGCTCGACACAGGAGTCGATCTGCGGAAGCTCACCGGACGGTGGATCTCCCAACATCGCCTTGACCCGGATGCGCTCAGCTCGGTTGCGGTTCAGCAGCTCGTAGTGAATTCCGAAGCGCGGCTCGGCGGGCAGGTAGTCCGCCGCGTGCAGGCTGGAGAGGAAGCGATAACCATGACCAGGCGCGTCGCGCAGCCAGCTCAGCACCTCGAGCAGTTGCCCGGGTTCGACGATCAGCGCCGCCTGGTCGCGGTCAAAGCTGGTCTCGAGGACGGCGCCGGGGTGGTCCCCTTCGATCTCCCCCCGGATCAGCTCGAGCCCGGGAGCGTCAGGCACGGACCAGCTCCCGGGTGGCTTCGTAGGCCGCCGCCTCCGCCGAATTCGGGGCGCTGCGCGGCCCGCCCCTCGCCCACTCCTCGGTGCCGACCGCGTTGTATCGCTGCCGCCAGCCCGGGTCGGGATTGCCCTGAATCTTTCGCTGCAGCTTGATGAAGCCGTAGAGCACCGCCTCGGGGCGGGGTGGGCAGCCGGGAATGTGCAGGTCGATTGGCATGAACTTGTCCGCCCCCTGGACAACGGCGTAGTTGGAGAACATGCCGCCGCTGGAAGAGCAGGCGCCCATCGAGATCGCCCACTTGGGCTCCAGCATCTGGTCGTAGAGGCGCCGCACGACCGGCGCCATCTTGATCGAGACCCGGCCCGAGAGGATGATGAAGTCGGCCTGGCGGGGTGAGGCGCGCAGCGCCTCGGCGCCGAAGCGGGCGAGGTCATAGCGCGCGGTCACCAGCGAGATCGGCGCCTCGATCGCGCAGCAGGCGAGGCCGAAGGTGAGCGGGAACATCGAGTTTGACCGCGCCCAGTTGAGCAGCTTGTCGAAGTTGGTCGTCACGACCTGTTCGGCGACGTAGCGCTCAAGCTCCTCTCCCTCCAGGTCGCCGCGCAGCATGTCGCGCGCTCGCAGCTGTCGCGACCGCATCGTCTGGCGCTCTACCTCCAATCCAGGGCCCCCTTGCGCCAGACATAGACGAAGGCGACCAGCAGCAAAACGACGAAGGTGATCAACTCGCCGAGGACGAAGACGCTGCTCGCCCGCCGCAGGATCACGCCGACCGGGTAGAGGAAGACCACCTCGATGTCAAAGAGGATGAAAAGCATCGCCACGAGGTAGAAGCTGACGCCGAAGCGAAAGCCCCGCACCGCCTCGACCGGGATGCCCGACTCGTAGGGCTCGGCCTGGCGAACGCTGGCCGCCGTCGGGCGCTTCGGGCGCTTCGGGCCGATCGCGTGGTTGAGCATCGCGAAGGCGGTGCCCACGACGAGGCCGAGACCGGCAAAGACGAGAATCGGGAGGTAGCTCTTCAGCACTGGAATCTGGTTGGCCGGGCGGCTCGCGCGGCGCCCTCGCCGCCCGCAGCCGCTGTTATACACCCTTTGTGACACATTGCCACATAGTGCTTTTCCGCATCAGTAAGCGGAATTCCGACCACTTCGGGAGGATTTAGTTGGTCGCGGCCCACGTCGTCGTCGGCTCCGTCCTGATCCTCCTCAACCTGGTCGCGGGATCCGTCGGCGCCATCGCCTGGTACCGCCACCGAGCCTCAATGCCCTTCTGGTACCTGCTGCGCGCCGCCCAGGCCTCGGTCTTCCTCCAGGCGATGCTCGGCGGCCTGCTCGTCTTCACCAGCCACAAGCCGGGCGAAAGCCTCCACTACCTCTACGGCATCCTCACCCTCGTCGTCTCCCTCCTCGCCGAGGGCGCCCGCAGCGGGGCGGCGCAGCGCGAGCTCGGCGACGTGGACTTCGAAGCCCTCCCCGCCGAGACGCAGGAATCGCTGGCCCTGGCCATCGTGCGCCGCGAGATGGGCATCATGGCCGTCAGCTGCGGCGTCATCTTCTTTCTCGCCCTCCGCGCCGCGAGCACCGGCTAGCCGCAGGTGGGCGCGGGGGAGCGGCTGGCGGCGGCTCGGCCCTCAGCCCAGCGGCCGGTAGCGGCCGGCGTGGAAGATCAGGGGGTCTCCCTCGCCGATCTCCAGGTCTCTCACCTCGCCGGTGACGATCACGTGGTCCCCAGCGGCCACCACATCGCGCAGCTCACAGGCGACCCAGATCAGCGAGCCGTCGATCGAGGGGATGCCGTCGCGCTCGCTCCAGGAGACCCCCTTCCACTTGTCGCCCGGCGGGGCCTTTGTCGCCAGCGCCCGCGCGATCTCCTCCTGGCCGGCGCGCAGGAAGCCGATTCCAAAGCGGTTGGCGCCCTGCACCGCGAGCAGCGTGCGTGAGCCGCGGTCCAGGCAGGCGAGCATCAGCATCGGCTCGATCGAGAGGGAGCAGACGGCATTGGCGGTTGCCCCCGCCGGTCCCTGGGCTCCGTTGGCGCTAACCACGGTGACGCCGGTCGGCAGGAGAGCCATCGCGGCGCGGAAACGAGTCGGATCGGGAGGCGGCATGGGAAAAGAGCGGGATCGCCGCCAGACAATATGATGCGCGCCGCGTGCGCCCAGCGTTGATCACAGCCATGGCGGTCGCTGCCGCCTTCGGGCTTGCCGCCTGCGGCTTCGGCCAAGAAGGAATCGCGGTCTCCAAGAGCAGCCCCTACCATCCCGGGGCGGTCGCCTTCGCCACCCACTGCTCCGGATGTCACACGCTGAACGCCGCGGGAACCCAGGGCACCGGCAATCGGGGCCAGCGGACGCAGGGTCCGAACCTCAACCAGCGAACCGAGAGTTACCAGGATGTCCTCTTCGCGATCCAAAACGGCGGCTTCACGGGAGCGATCATGCCCCAGAACATCGTGCTCGGCCACGAAGCCGAAGAGGTCGCCCGCTTCGTCGCCAAGTACGCCGGTGAAGAAGCCAATAACACGCCGCGGCCCGCCGAATCCGCCTCGCCCTAGCGCGGGTCCCCGATGCTCGATCTAAAGCTGATCCGCTCCGACCCCGAGCGGGTCAAGACGGCGCTGGCCCGCCGCGGCGCGGCGGCCGGAGTCGAGGAGCTGCTGACCCTCGACGCCCGCCGGCGCGAGCTGCTGCCCCAGATCGAGAACGCACAGGCCGAGCGCAGGGCCCTCTCCAAGCGGATCGGCGAGGCCAGGCAGGCAGGCGAGGCCGCCGAGGGGCTGATGGCCCGTGTGCATCAGCTAAAGCAGGCGATCGAGGCTGACAAGGCCGGACTGGAGCGGACCGAGGCCGAGCTGGAGAGGGTCGCTGCCAGCCTCCCCAATCTGCCCGACCCCGATTCCCCCGACGGAATGAGCGAGGAGGACGCGGTCGTCATCCGCGAGGTGGGGGAGCGGCCTGAGTTCGGCTTCGAGCCGCGCGATCACCTGGAGATCGGCACCGAGCTGGGCCTGATCGAGATGGAGGCCGCGGCGCGGCTGTCGGGCTCCCGCTTCGCCTACCTGAAGGGCGACCTGGTGCTGCTGGAGCTGGCGTTGGTGCGCTTTGCGATCGAGCTGGTGCGGGCCGAGGGGCACGAGCCCGTGGTCCCCCCGGTCCTGGTCCGCGAGGAGGCACTTTATGGGACCGGTTTCCTCCCCGGTGACCGCGATCAGATCTATGAGGTGGCCAGAGACGAGTTGTTTTTGGCCGGAACCTCCGAGGTGGGGCTTGCCGGGCTGCACGCCGACCAGATCCTCGATCCCGGAACGCTGCCGCTGCGCTACTCGGGCTTCTCCACCTGTTTTCGCCGCGAGGCCGGCGCCGCGGGCCGCGACACCCGCGGCATCTTCCGCGTCCACCAGTTCGACAAGGTCGAGATGTTCTCCTTCGTCGAGCCCTCGCGCTCGCCGGCCGAGCACGAGCGGCTGCTGGCGATCGAGGAGCGGATCCTGGGCGAGCTGGAGATCCCCTACCGGGTCGTCAACGTCGCCGCCGGCGACCTCGGCGCCCCGGCGGCGAAGAAGTACGACTGCGAGGCGTGGATCCCCAGCCAGGGCCGCTATCGGGAGCTGACCTCGTGCTCCAACACGACCGACTACCAGGCGCGACGCCTGGGTTGTAGGTATCGCGCTGCCGACGGCGAAACTCCCCGGACGGTGCACACGCTGAATGGCACGGCGGTGGCTGTGGGGCGGACGATGATTGCGCTGATCGAGAACCGGCAGGAGAGGGATGGCGGATTCACGCTACCCAATATTTTGCATTCGTTTGGCGCGCCTGAGAGGATTGCGTCTCGGTGAGCGCGGAAGAAGCAACTACCCAGCTTTGGTTTTGTGCCCCTCGAGGGGAGCGCGAGGGGTCTGATGAGCACTAGCGTGCGGGAGGCCAAACGCGTCGTCCTGTGCGACGACCACGAGATCGTGCGCGAGGCGATCAAAGCGCGGATGACCAACTCGAACACGGTCGAGATCGTCGGCGAGGCGGGCAATGGGCGCGACGTCGTCGACGTGGTCAAGGAGCTCGAGCCCGACGTCCTGATCATCGACGTCGAGCTGCCCAAACGCGACGGCATCGAGGCCACCAAGGAGGTGCTCAGGGCGCGCCCGAGGACCAAGGTGATCATCTTCACCGCCCACGCTCAGCCCGACCTCCTGGCCCTCGCGCTCCGCGCCGGCGCCTCCGGCTACGTGCTGAAGTCCGCTCCGGCTGAGGACATCGCCCGCGCGGTCAGGGCGGTGACCGGCGGCGGCACCTTCCTCGGCGGCGACTTCGCCGGCGGCAAGCCCTCCGAGGTCGAGAAGCTGCTCGAGCTCTCCCCGCGAGAGCGCCAGATCCTCGAGCTGCTGGCCGAGGGTCTGCGGGTGAAAGAGATCGCCGAGCGGCTGTCGCTCAGCCCGGCGACCGTCCACACCCATGTCCGCAACGCGATCGCCAAGCTGGAGGTCGATACCCGTACCGAGGCGGTCGCACTCGCCGTGCGCTTCAGCTACCTCGGTGCCGGCGGCGCGATTTAGCCCTGCTCGAATTTCAGCGCGCAGCCGTTGATGCAGTAGCGCTGGCCGCCCGGCCCCGGGCCGTCCTCGAAGACGTGGCCAAGGTGGGCGTCGCAGTGCTTGCAGACGACCTCGGTGCGCCGCATGAAGACGCTGCTGTCGGGGCGCAGCTCGACGTGCTCCAGATTGACCGGCTCGGTGAAGCTTGGCCAGCCGGTGCCTGAGTCGAACTTGGTGTCGGAGGAGAACAGCTCCGTGCCACAGCAGACGCAGCGGTACATACCACCGCTCTTCTCGTCCCAGTAGGGCCCGGTGAAGGCCGGCTCGGTGCCGGCCTCGCGGGTCACCTCGTACTGCTCCGGGGTCAGCTGCTCACGCCACTCCCGCTCGGGTTTCTCGATTTTCTCCATGGCCCAGCGTAGAGGTCGCCGGCAGCCGCCCGCTCGGGCACCCCCCTACGATGGCCCGCGTGTCCGAGGCGTTCTACCTGCCTGCCGCCGAGGGATTCATCGCCACCGAGCTGACGCGAGGGCCTTGGGACCCCGGAGCCCAGCATGGCGGGCCGCCCTCGGCGCTGCTCGGGCGCGAGATCGAGCGGGTCGACGGGGGTGGCGGCTTTCAGATCGGGCGGGTCACGGTCGAGATCCTGCGGCCGGTCCCGATCGGGCCGCTGCGGGTCGAGGCGCAGGTGGCGCGCCCGGGGCGCAGGGTGCAGCTGATCGAGGCCTCGCTCTGGACCGATGATGGCGAGGTGATGAAGGCCCGGGCCTGGCGGCTGCGCAAGGGAGAGGTCGAGATTCCCGACGAGGTGGCCGCCGCCCCCGCGCCGCCCCCCGGTCCCGAGCAGGGGGACCGATCCGAGTTCTTCCACACCGGCCAATCGGCCGGCTACCACACGGCGATGGAATGGCGCTCGGTCGGCGGTGGCTTTCTCCAGCCCGGGCCGGCCACCGTCTGGATGCGGATGGGATGTGCGCTGGTGGCCGGCGAGGAGCCGACCCCCCTGCAGCGCACCCTGGTCGCGGCCGACGTGGGGAACGGGATAAGCGCGGTGCTGGACTGGCGCCGCTACCTGTTCATCAACGTGGACCTCAGCGTCTACCTCGAGCGGATGCCGGAGGGCGAGTGGATCTGCGTCGATGCGCTCACCCTGCCGCAGGCAAGCGGCGTGGGGACCGCCGAGTCTGTTCTCTTCGACCAGCGTGGCCGCATCGGCCGCGCCGCCCAGGCTCTGCTGATCGCCGAGCGCGCCTGAGCCCCGGTGCAGGGTCGAGGAGGGCCAGACCGCCCAGGCCTCAGCGAAGAAGGCCGGTGAGGTCCTCGATCACCAGGTCGGGGGGTGGGTTGGCCTGCTCGGCCCCGGCGCGAGAGGTGGCGCCGCTTAAGACGAGGATCGTCGCCAGCCCCGCCCGGCGCCCGCCCTCGATGTCGGAAGCGATCCGGTCGCCGACCATCGCCACCCGCTCGACCCCGGGGATCAGCCCGCGCGCCATCTCGAACATCCGCGCTTCCGGCTTGCCGCCGATCTCAGCCGTCCTCCCGCTCGCGGTCTCCACCGCGGCGAGGATCGCCCCCGTCCCCGGCCAGGGGCCGCCCGGTGCCGGCAGGTTCGGGTCGCGGCTGGTGGCAAACAACGCCGCGCCGCGCTGCAGCGCCAGCGCCGCGGTCAGCAGCTCCTCGTAGTCAAAGCCGCGGTGGCCGGAGACCAGCACCGCGTCGGCCTCCCGACCGGCCTCCCCCTCCAGCGTCCGCAGCCCCGCCGCCCGCGCCGTCTGCCAGAAGGCCTCGGCGCCGATCACGAACACCGGTGCACCGGCGCCGACCGAGCTCACCGCCAGCCGCGCCGTCGCGAGGCCGGCGGTGAGGACCCGATCCTCAGCGATCGAAACGCCGGCACCGCGCAGGCGCTCGGCGTAGGCGGACCCCGGCCTGCCCGGGTTGTTGGTGAGGAAGACGATCTCCTTGCCCCTCTCCATCAGCTCCCGCAGCGCCTCCGGCGCCCCCGGCACAAACCCGCTCCCCACCCAGACCACCCCATCGAGGTCAATCAGGAACCCGTCGAATTCATCCGCTGAGCTCACCCGGAGCAGGCTACGCCGCTCGATACGGTTCGAGCTGTGAGCAATTCAAACGGGCCGGTGGTGATCGCCACCGAGGTGACCCGTCGCTACGGCGAAGGGGACGCCGCGGTGGACGCCCTGGCCGGTATCACCACGGAGTTCGAGCGCAGCCGCTTCACCGCGATCATGGGCCCCTCGGGCTCGGGTAAGTCGACCCTGATGCACATCCTCGCCGGCCTGGACCGGCCGACCGCGGGCTCGGTGGCCCTCGACGGGGTGGAGATCACCGGCCTTGACGACGCCGCGCTGACCAGGCTGCGCCGCGACAAGCTCGGCTTCGTCTTCCAGTTCTTCAACCTGCTGCCCGTTCTCAGCGCGGAGGAGAACGTCCTGCTGCCGCTCTCGATCGCCGGCCGCAAGCCCGACCCGGAGTGGCTCGGGCAGCTGATCGGCACGATGGGCCTGGGGGACCGGCGCACCCACCGCCCGGCCGAGCTCTCCGGTGGCCAGCAGCAGCGGGTCGCGCTGGCCCGGGCGCTGGTCTCCAGGCCGGCGGTGGTCTTCGCCGACGAGCCGACCGGCAACCTCGATTCCAGGGCGAGTGAGGACGTGCTGCGGCTCCTCCGCCAGGCGGTCGATGAGTTCGGCCAGACGGTGGTGATGGTCACCCACGACCCGGCCGCCGCCGCCCACGCCGACCGCCTGATCACCCTCCGCGACGGCCGGCTGCTCCACGACGCCGTCCCCGGCTCGGCCGACGAGGTGATCGAGCTGATGAAGCAGATTGACTAGGCTCGCGCTCAAGAGCCTCTGGGCGCGCAAGGTGCGGGCCCTCAGCACGGCGCTGGCGGTGGTGATCGGAGTCGCCTTCGTCTCCGGCTCCTACATCCTCACCGACACGATTTTCGCTGCCTTCGAAGAAATCTTCAGCGAGTCGCTGAAGGGGACCAGCGTGGTGGTCACGGCGAGGAACCCGGTCAAGCAGGAGAGCGGTGAAGTGCCGACGATCCCGGCTGCCCTGCTTCCCCGGGTGCGGGGGACTCCCGGCACCCGCCTCGCCGCCGGGGCGATATTTACCCCCGGCGCTTTCTTCAACTCCCAGGGCAAGGCGATCGGGACCAAATTCGCCCCCAAGTTCATCTCCTCGACCCTGCCCCACGGGCTCGAGTCGCTCACCTATGTCGACGGGCACCGGCCGCGCGGTCCCACCCAGGCCTCGATCGACAAGGCGGCGGCGGAAAGCTCGGGCCTCTCGCTCGGCGACAGCCTGAAGATCGTCGGTCAGGGCGCCGCCAGGCCGTTTCGCCTGGTCGGCCTGACCCAGCTCGGCAGCTCGTCCTTCGGCGGCGCCAGCATCGCCCAGGTCACGCTGCCGGTCGCCCAGCAGCTGACCCACAAGGTCGGGCGCTTCGACCAGATCTCGGTCGCCGCTCTGAGCGGCACCTCGCCGATCGCGCTCAGGCGCCGCATAGAGCGGGTCGTGCCGCGCTCGGCCCGGGTTCAGACGGCGAAGGAAAGCGCCGACCGCAGCTCCGAAGAAATCCGCGAAAACCTCGGCTTCCTGCCGACGATCCTGCTGGTCTTCGGCTTCGTCGCCGTCTTCGTCGGCGCCTTCCTGATCTTCAACACCTTCTCGATCACCGTCGCCCAGCGGGTCTCGGAGTTCGGATTGTTGCGCACGCTCGGTGCCTCCCGGCGCCAGATCCTCGCCTCCGTGGTGGTCGAAGCGCTGGCGATCGGGCTGCTCGGGGCGATTGCCGGCATCGCCGGGGGCTACCTGATCGCCGAGCTGCTGAACGCGCTTTTCAAGGCCTTCGGGCTCGACCTGCCGACAACCGCCCTGGTGATGAAGACAAGGACGATCGTCGTCTCCCTGGTGATCGGCGTGGCCGTCACCCTCGTCTCCTCGATGGTGCCGGCGCTGCGCTCGACGCGGGTTCCGCCGATCGCCGCCCTGCAGGCGTTCAGCCCACCGAGCAGCCGCCGCCGGCGGCTGCTCGGTGCGGTCCTGGCGATCCTCCTCGGCCTCGCCGGCCTGGCGATCCTCCTCGCCGGGTTGTTCGGCGGCGGCAGCGGCGACACCCGAGCGGGCCTGATGGGCGGCGGCGCGGTCGCTGTGGTCCTCGGTGTATCGCTCTTCAGCCCGCGCCTCGTGCCCCCGCTGGCGAGGATCGCCGGCTGGCCACTGGAGCGGCTGCGGCGGCTGACCGGCCGCCTGGCCCGGGAGAACGCGCAGCGCAACCCCGGCCGCACGGCGGTCACCGCGGCGGCGCTGATGATCGGCCTCGCCCTGGTCACCTTCGTCACCGTCTTCGCCGCCGGGCTGAAGAGCTCCGTCGCCCAGGTCATCGACCAGAACTTCGAGGGTGGCCTGGTGATCCAGAGCAGCAACGGCTTCACCCCGATCCCGGCCGCCGCGGCCGCCGCGGCGCGCAGGGTCCCGGGAGTCGCGCTGGTCCCCACCGTGCGCTCTGTCCAGGCCAAGCTTTTGGGCAATGGGGCGACGGTGCGGGTCAGCGCCCCCTCCGCCGAAATCGGCGCGGCGGTCCAGGTCGAATGGAAGAAGGGCCGCCCGGCGACTCTGCGCAACCTGCGGGACGGGCAGGCGGTCGTCTCGGAATCCTTTGCCTCCGAACACGGTCTCGGGGTGGGCGGTCGCGTTCGCCTGCTGAGCCAAACGGGGGCGCGCCCGGCCTTCACCGTCAGCGGCGAGTTCTCCTCCAAGCTCAAAGTGTTCGGCAGCGTCCTGATCACCCAGCCGGCGATGGCCGGTGCCTTCCACCAGAGCGAGGACTCGATTGACTTCGTCAAGATCGCCGCGGGGGCCAATCCCGCCCGCGTCCAGGCCCTGTTGACGGCGGGTGCCGAACGCGCCTTCCCCACCGCCGAAGTGCTCAACCAGCAGGAACTGAAGGAAAGCCGCGAAAATCAGATCGATGGGCTGGTCCGCCTCGTCTACGCCCTTCTCGCCCTGGCGATCGTGATCTCGCTGTTCGGGATCGCCAACACGCTGGCGCTCTCGATTCACGAGCGCACGCGGGAGCTGGGGATGCTGCGCGCGATCGGCATGTCGCGCCGCCAGGTGCGGACGATGGTCCGCTACGAGGCGGTGATCACCGCCCTGATCGGGGCGATTCTCGGCATGGTCCTGGGGGTCGTATTCGCCGCGCTGATCGCCCAGCCGCTGAAGAGCGAAGGTTTCACCCTCTCCTATCCGCTGGGGACGCTGGTCCTGCTCCTCGTCTTCTCCGCCTTCGCCGGGGTTCTCGCCGCGATCGCGCCCGCCCGCCGCGCCGCCCGGCTCGACGTGCTCAGGGCCCTGCAGTATGAGTGAGGGCCTGCAGCGAGGTCGGCCCTTCGCCTTCGCCTTCGATCGATGTCACCGGCGTGGCCGGTGAGACGCAGATCGCGGCTCGCGGGTTGCAGCTGTGCCGAATCGGAGGTAGGTCATCGGCGATCGGGAGGCGGCAGGAGGGACCGGAGCAGTTCCGCAGCAGGCTGAGCTGGGCGGCCAGGTAGTTGCGCACGGAGAAGAAATCAGGGTTGTCTATCTGTGAGCTCAACTCGTAGGGGTCCGTCTGCATGTCATAGAGCTCCGTTTCGCCGTCCACGTATTCGATGTACTTGTATGGGCCGACCCTGATCCCCACGTAGCTGATCGGAGGTGCCGAGTTGCTCTTCGTGCTTTCGGCAGCGGCTTCAGCCTCATCTGAGCTGCTGCCGAAGAACGACTCGAGCAGCACCGCTCCTTTGGAGAGCCTGCGGGGATGTTCGGCGTAGGGCAGCATCGAGAAGCCGTCGAGCGTCTGATCGGCGTGGGCCTGGGCGATCTGCAGGATCGTCGGTGCGAGGTCGACATTGGCGACCAGCGCGTCGGAGGTGGTGTCGGGCTTCAGCCCCGGTCCGCGGACCAGCAGCGGCAGGTGGGTGGAGGACTCATAGGGGAGGAACTTCGAGCGCTTGATCCGGTGCTCGCCCTCGAAGTAGCCGTTGTCGGAGGTGTAGAAGATGTAGGTGTTGCTCAGCTGCCCGTCGCGCTTCAGCGTTTCGACGATCTGCTGCACCCCGTCGTCGACCGAGCGCAGCGATTCCAGCTCTTTTTGATATTCGACCTCGATCTCGTGGATCTGGCTCGGGTTGAGTCGCGGAAGGTTGCGGATAAAGCTGGGCTTGTCGGAGACGTTTGCTTCATTGAAATTGGGCTTTTCCGGCACCCGCACGGAGGCCAGGGAGCCGTAATAGCGGGTCGCCGGCTCGGGTCCCGCCGGGGGGTGGAAGTCGCCGTGCGGGGTGATGTAGTCGAGCGCCATGTAGAACGGCTGGCCGAGCTGGGTCGAGGTGTTTATCTGTTCCTGCGCCCGCTGGGTGAGGACGTCAGTCTGGTAGTTGCAGCCACCGCTTTCGGGCGGGGCGTACTGGGGGCAGGTGACCGGGTCCCTGGGTTCGTAGTCGAGGTTGCCGAAGGGGCCCTGGAGGGCGCCGTTGACGTTCAGCGTGTAGCCGTAGAAGTGGTGGGTCGAGGACTCGTTGTTGAGCGTTTCCCAGTCCGACCACCCCGGCGGCTCTTCGGTCGGGGTGCTGTAGGGGGGTTCCCCGTACTGGTTGAGGAACTTGCCGATGTGGATCGTCCGGTAGCCGGCTTCCTGCAGCCAGATCGCGAGGTTGTGGTGCTCGGCCGGGGAGTGGATGAAGGTCGGGTAGGCGCCGTCGTTGCCGATTTCGGGGTTGTTGCCCTTGACCCCGTTGTTGTGGGCGTAGGCCCCGGTCAGGTAGGTGGCTCGCGAGGGCGCACAGAGCGAGTCGGAGACGTAGTAGTTGGCGAAGGTGACGCCGCCACGGCCGAGGAGGCGCAGGGTGTTTCGCATCACCGGCACCTGATGACCCTGGGGGTTTGTGAACGTCTGGTACATCTCGTCCATGTCCTGGTCGTCGGTGAGGATGAAGATCACGTTTGGGCGCCGGCTGGGGACGGCCGCGATGGCACCGCTTTCATTCAGCGCGATCGCCAGGGCGCAGGTCGCTGCGCCGAGCAGCGCCGCGGCCAGCAGGCGCCCCGGAAGCCGCCATGCACTCGTTGCCTGCCGCACGGTGCCCACCGACGCGAATAACCGACGGGTGGCGCCGGAGTTTCGGCCTGCGGCGCAGGGTTGCCTGCGCTGGGTGTGGCTCGTCTTCAATCGGGCGCGAAGACTACGATCAAGTTCGGCCGCGCGAGCAGCCGTGGCGCAGGAGGCGCCTCACAGCTCCTCGCTTCGGTGCTCATCTCCCCCTCAATACCCCCGTGGGTAGCGGTGGCCGGTCTAACCCAGGCCCATGCGCAGCGCCCCCGCGGCCTCCAGCATCGCGCCTCGGGCAGAGCGGCTCACCGCGGTCAGGTTGGCGAAGCTGTGGACCAGCCGGGGATGGCGGCGAAGCGCCACCGGCACGCCCGCTTCTCGCATCCTCTGCGCGTAGGCCTCCCCCTCGTCGCGCAGGGGGTCGAAGCCGGCGGTGGCCAGATAGGCGGGTGGGAGGTCGGAGAGGTTCTCCATCCTCAGCACCGACACGCGCGGGTCGGCGAGGTCCGCGGGGTTCGGCAGGTAGTGGCGCTCAAACCAGGCCATGTCCGCGGCGGTGAGCAGGAAACCATCGGCGAAGAGATGGCGCGAGCGGCGGGTTTCATCCGCATCGGTTGGCGGGTAGATCAGGAGTTGCATCGCGGGGCGCGGCCCGGCCGAGTCGCGGGCCAGAATGCAGGTCACGGTCGCCAGATTGCCGCCGGCGCTATCGCCACCGACCGCGATCCGCTTCGGGTCGGCTCCCAGCTCGGCGGCATGCGCCGCTGACCAGGCGAAGGCCGCCTCGGCATCCTCCACCGCCGCCGGGAAGGGGTGCTCGGGCGCCAGCCGGTAATCGACCGAGAGCACCAGAGCGCCGCTGTGGGTGGAGAGGAAGCGGCAGACTCCGTCGTGGGTGTCTAGGTCGCCGATCACCCACCCCCCACCGTGGTAGAAGACGAGCAGGGGGCGCGGGCCCGACCCGCCGCCGGCCGGCTCATACAGACGCGCCCGCAGCGGCCCGGCCGGTCCCGGTAGCTCCATCTCCCGCACCCGCGCCATCGGGATCGGCGGGCCCGCCGTCACCGCCGCCTCGGTTCGCCGCTCCGCCCGGATCCGGGCGGGCTCGCCGTCGGCGGTCAGCGACCGGCTGCCGGCCAGCGCCGCCAGCCGGAGGATCACGTGGATGTCCTCGGCGAGCTCCTGCCCGTCAATCGCCGGGGGCCTGCCGAAGATCAATCGCTGCGCCGCCGGCGGCAGCCCGCACGCGGCTCGCAGGATGGGGTGCTCGAGGCGCGGGGGAAGGCGGGGGAGCGAGGCCATTGGCGGTGCCAGGCTACGCTATCGACCATTGCACGAACCGATGTCATAGCTGGCCTTCCGCCCGGCCCGCGCATGCCCCGCGCCGTCCAGTCGCTGATCTGGTCTCGTCGCGCACAATGGATGCTGGAGCAGTGCCGCGCCCGCTACGGCGACACCTTCACCCTGCGCATCGCCTACGAGGGCACCTGGGTGATGATCTCTGACCCCGAGGCGCTCAGGCGGGTGTTCACCGGCGACCCCCGGGTCTTTCACGCCGGGGAGGGCAACCAGATCCTGCGGCCGATCCTCGGCGAGAACTCGGTCCTGGTGCTGGACGAGAAGGCCCACATCGGCCAGCGCAAATTGCTGCTGCCCCCGTTCCACGGTGAGCGGATGCAGGGCTACGGAGAGGCGATGGCCGAGATCGCTGGGCGTGAGATCGAGCGCTGGCCCATCGGCTCCCCCTACGAGCTGCGCCCGCGGATGCAGGCGATCACCCTGGAGATCATCCTGCAGACGGTTTTCGGCCTGCGCGGGGGGGAGCGGATGGACTCCCTGCGCCAGGCGCTGCGCGACTTCCTCGACCTCACCACCGATCCCCGCCTGCTTGCGCCGATGATCCTCGCCGGACCGCAGCGGATCAGGCGCTTTCCCTTCTTTCGCCGTCGCATCGAGAGGGTCGATGAGCTGCTTCACAGCGAGATCGCCGAGCGCCGGCTGGCGGCCGATCTCAGCGAGAGAGACGACATCCTCTCCATGCTGGTCGGCGCCAGGCACGAAGGCGGCGGCGGCGAGGAGGGAGCGAGCGAGGTCTCCGCCGATGGCGAGGGAGCGAGGCGCTCCGGTCGGGCGATGAGCGACGGCGAGATCCGCGACGAGCTGCTCACCCTTCTCGTCGCCGGGCACGAGACCACGGCGACCGCCCTCTCCTGGGCGATGGAGCGCCTCGTGCGCCATCCCGCAAAGCTGGAGCGGCTGCGGGCCGAGGTGCTGGCCGGAGAGGAGGCCTATCTGACCGCGACGATCCAGGAGACCCTGCGCCTGCGCCCGGTGGTCGTGCTGGTGATTCGCAAGTTGACCGAGCCGGTCGAGATCGGCGGCTACGAGCTTCCTGCGGGCGCCTCCGTCACCCCCTGCATTCACCTCGTCCATCGCAACCCCAAGATCTACCCCGAGCCGGATCGCTTCCTCCCCGAGCGCTTCCTCGACAGCCCCCCGGGCACCTACACCTGGATCCCCTTCGGCGGCGGCGTCCGGCGCTGCCTCGGCGCCTCCTTCGCCCAGTTCGAGATGGCGGTGGTCCTGAGGGAGCTGGTCAAACGGCGCGAGATCCGCCCCGCCCGGCCCGAGTCCGAGCGGGTCTTCCGCCGGGCGATAACAGAGACCCCGCGCCACAACGCAGAAGTCGTGCTCAGCTAACCGCCCTGAGCGGCGCCTCAGCCGCAGCCGGTGTTGTTGCCGCAGGAGGAACAGGTGTAGCAAGAGCCCGTGCGCTGCATCATGCCGCCGCATTGCTCGCAGGCTGGGCCGAGGTCGAGCCCGGACAGCCTTGCCGGGATGACCGGGGGGGTTTCGGTGAAGGCCCTCGCGGCGGGAGCCGCCTGGCCCCCGCTCGCCTTCGCCCCGTGGCCGTTGCCGGACTTGGAGTGTCCGTTGCCGCCTCCGTTCGCCGGCCCCGCCGTGCCGCCGCTGGTGTCGATCCCGAGGCCAAGCTGGGTCGTCTCCGCCTCGCGCTTGGCCCGCACCTCGGTGGTCAGGATGCCCAGGTCCTCCAGCGTGTCGGTGTCCTCGATGAAGCGGCTGGCGAGCCAGCGCATGATGTAGTCGGGCAGCGATTTGGCGAAGGGGATCTCGGGGTTGCCGGTGATCCCCTCCGGCTCGAAGCGCATGTAGCTGAACTTGCGCACGAAGACCTCGAGCGGAACGCCGTACTGGAGGCCGATCGAGATCGCCGTGGCGAAGGCGTTCATCAGCCCCCGCATCGTCGATCCCTCCTTGCCGATGTCGGTGAGGAAGATCTCTCCGACCGAGCCATCCTCGTACTTGCCGGCGGTGATGTAGCCCTCGTGCCCGGCGATCGAGAACTTGTGGGTGATCGACTCGCGCTCGCGCGGCATCTTTTTGCGCACCGGGACCGGCGTCGCCTCCTCGGCCGCCTCCGCCTTGCCCTCGTGCGCGTCGGTGCGCAGCGCCTGCGCCGTCTTTGACCCATCGCGGTAGATCGCCAGCGCCTTCAGTCCCCCCCTCCAGCCGCGCGTGTAGGCGTCGGCGATGTCCTCGATCGTCGCCGACTGCGGCAGGTTGACCGTCTTTGAGATCGCGCCAGAGATAAATGGCTGGGTCGCGGCCATCATCTCGATGTGGCCGGTGTGGGAGATCGCCCGCTCGCCCACGGCGACGTCGAAGACCGGCAGGTGCTCGTCCTTCAGCCCCGGCGCTCCGACGATCGTGCCCTGCTCGGCGATGTAGGCGTCGATCTGGTCGACCTCGGCCTCGGCGTAGCCGAGCGTGCGCAGCGCCAGGGGCACCGAGCGGTTGACGATCGTCATCTGCCCGCCGCCGACCAGCTCCTTGAACTTGACCAGGGAGAAGTCCGGCTCAATCCCGGTGGTGTCGCAGTCCATCAGGAAGCTGATCGTCCCCGTTGGCGCCAGCACCGTCGCCTGCGCGTTGCGGTAGCCATGCTCCTCGCCCAGTTCGACCGCCTCCTCCCAGGCTCGCCGTGCGGCGTCCAGCAGGTCCTCCCTGCCCCCGGTCGGGTCGATGTCGTAGGCGGCGTCGCGGTGCATCCGTATCACCCCGTTGTGGGGCTCGCGGTTGCGCTCGTACTCCTCGTAGGGTCCGGTCGCGCCGGCGGCGA
Source organism: Solirubrobacterales bacterium (assembly GCA_035534175.1). Classification (GTDB taxonomy): domain Bacteria; phylum Actinomycetota; class Thermoleophilia; order Solirubrobacterales; family 70-9; genus DATLSM01. The sequence goes on from DATLSM010000047.1 coordinate 32,817, forward strand.
TCAGGGCCGACTGCCGGTAGGCGCGCCCGGTCATCAGCGCGGTGATCGCGGCGGCGACGTTGCGTCCCGCGCCGGAGTCGTAGGGGAGCCCGTCGGACATCAGCAGCGCGCCGAGGTTGGCGTAGCCGAGCCCGAGCTGGCGGAAGCGGTTGGCGTTTTGGCCGATCTCCTCGGTCGGGTAGCTGGAGCAGCCGACGACGATCTCCTGCGCCAAGAAGACGACGTCGACCGCGTGCTCGAAGTTCTCGACCTCAAAGCTGCCGTCCTCGCGGCGGAACCTCATCAGGTTGAGCGAGGCGAGGTTGCAGGCCGAGTCGTCGACGTGCATGTACTCCGAGCAGGGGTTCGAGGCGTTGATCCGCCCCGACTCAGGGCAGGTGTGCCAACGGTTGATCGTCGTGTCGTACTGGACGCCCGGGTCGGCGCAGCGCCAGGCGGCGTCGGCGATCTGGTTCATCAGGTCGCGGGCCTTAAGGGTCTTCACCGGTTCGCCGGTTACCCGGGCGGTCAGATGCCACTCTCCACCACTCTCCACCAGCTGCATGAACCCGTCCGTCACCCGCACCGAGTTGTTGGCGTTCTGATACTGGATCGAGGTGAATCCCTCGCCGTCGATCGACATGTCGAAGCCGGCGTCGCGCAGCGCTTCGGCCTTCTTCTCCTCGTCGGCCTTGCACCAGATGAAGTGCTCGATGTCGGGGTGGTCGACGTCGAGGACGACCATCTTCGCCGCCCGCCGCGTCTTGCCCCCGGACTTGATCGTTCCCGCCCAGGCGTCGGCGCCGCGCATGAAGCTGACCGGCCCGCTCGCCGTGCCGCCCTTCTTCAGCGGCTCCATCGAGCCGCGGATGTTGGAGAGGTTGATGCCCGAGCCGGAGCCGCCGCGGAAGATCCTTCCCTCCCTCGTGTTCCAATCGAGGATCGACTCCATCGTGTCCTCGACGCTGAGGATGAAGCAGGCCGAGCACTGCGGTTTCTCCTCGAAGCCGACGTTGAACCAGACCGGAGAGTTGAAGGCCGCCCTCTGGTTGAGGAGGATCGAGGTCAGCTCCGCCTCGAAGGCCTCGGCGTCCTCGGCCGAGGCGAAGTAGCCGCCCTCGCGCCCCCAGCCCGAGATCGTCCCCGCAACCCGACCGATCATCTGTTTGACCGAGCTCTCGCGCTGCTCGCTGCCGAGCTGCCCGCGGAAGTACTTCTGGGCGACGATGTTGGTCGCGTTCTGGGACCAGCTTTTGGGGAACTCGACCCCGCGCTGCACGAACACCGGATTCTCCGGATTGCCGATCACCGCGTCGCGGATCTCCCACACGACCTCGTCGAAGGGATGCGTTCCGGCGGTCGAGAACCGGCGTTTGATCGAGAGGCCCTGCAGACCGTTTTTAGCGGTGCTGGTGACGGTCTTGGACATCAAACTTCTCCTCTCGCAGCGACTTTTAGGGGTAACTACGCAGGATCGTCATCGAGTCGGACGGACTTTGTCGAGGCGGAATCCGCAAACGCCGGATATTTCGCGCCTTCTCCCTCTATGGTGACAAGGCGATGATGCGGGAGAGGGTCGCCGAGAAGGCGGAGTCTGCAAAGGAAGTTGCCAGTGAGGCGATCGCGACGGTCAAGCCGAAGCTGCGCGGGGTCTCTCACACCTGGGCGTTCTTCGCCTCCCTCTTCCTCGGCGCCGGGCTGATCCTCGCCGCGAAGACGCCGAGGGCGACTCTGGCCGTCGCGATCTACGCGGTCAGCCTCTCGGCCCTGCTCGGCACCAGCGCCCTCTACCACCGGGTCGAATGGAAGCGTCCCAGCGTGCGCCGCTGGATGCGCCGCCTCGACCACTCGATGATCTTCTTCCTCATCGCCGGCACCTACACGCCCTTCGCCCTGCTGGTCCTCCACGGCCCGCTGGCCGCCGCCATCCTCCTCGTCGTCTGGATCGGCGCGATCGCCGGCGCGGCGGTGGAGATGGTCTGGATCGATCACCCGAAATGGGTCGCGGCCCTGATCTACATGTCGCTCGGCTGGGTCGCCGCCGCCGCCTTCCCCCAGCTGTGGTCCGACATGGGCGTGACCGGGACGCTCCTGGTAGCCGCCGGCGGCCTCCTCTACACCGCCGGGGCCGTGGTCTACGCCACCCAGCGCCCCAACCCCAACCCCCGCGTCTTCGGCTACCACGAGGTCTTCCATGCCCTGGTCATCGCCGCGGCCGCCGCCCATTTCACGGCGATCGCCTTTTTCGCGATGCCGAATACCTGAGCGTCGAGGTCTGTGGCTCAGGCCAGCGCGGCGGCCGGCTCGGCCGCGCCGAGCTGCTCTGCCGCGCCGACCAGCTCGTCGAGGATCTCCTCCAGCCGCTCGGAGTGCTCAGGCGAGAGCTCCAGCCGCCCGCCCACGAGCAGCTCCTGCGCCTGGGCGACGGGGAGTTCCGCCTCCACCACCCGACCGCCCATCGCGCCCAGCACCTTGCGCAGCTCGGCCTGGGCCCAGACCGCTCCGAACATGCTCTTCGAGGCGCCGATCGCCGCCGCCGGCTTGCCATTCAGGGCGCTCCGCCCGGCCGGGCGCGAGGCCCAGTCGAGCGCGTTCTTGAGCTGACCCGGGAGTGAGTGGTTGTACTCGGGCGTGGCGATCAGGACCGCATCGGCGGCGCCGATCGCCTGGCGCAGCTCGCGCACCGAGTCGGGCACCGGCCCAGCCTCGGCGTCCTCGCTGTAGGGGGGGATCTCCGCCAGCCGCTCGAACGTCGCCAACTCCACCCCCGCGGGCAGCCGCTCGCCGGCCGCCCGCAGGAGGCCACTGTTCAGCGAGTCCCGCCGCAGGCTCCCGGATATGCCGAGGACCCGCATGGCTAGGAGGCCTCCGCGAGGAGCTCGAGATCGACGGCGATGCTCACCTCGTACTCCAGCGCCTGACCGCCGCCGGGCAGGTCAGCGTTCCACTCGAGCCCGAAGTCGCGGCGATCCACGGTGGCCTCCAGGGAGAGGCCGACCCGGGCGCTGCCACCGAGGTCGGCGCCGATCTGCCCGAAGCGGCCGCTTGCCTTGACCTCGCGCTTCTCGCCCCGGATCTCCAGCTCCCCGCGAATCCGCAGCGAGCCGTCCGCGTCGACCTCCACCTCGCTTGACTCGAAGCTCAGTCGCGGATGGTTCGCGGCGTCGAAGAAATCGGGGGAGAGGAGGTGGCCCTTGAGCTGCTCCTCGCCGATCTCGATGCTGGCGACCTCGACCGAGCCCACCAGCCGTGGTGACTCACCGCCGGTCAGCCGCGCCTGGTAGGAGCCGAAGCCGCTGCGAAAGGCGGAGACGCCGTTGTGGGTGATCGCGAAGCCGACCGAGGAGTGCACCGGGTCGACGGACCAGTTGCCGGCCGGGATCTCCTGCTCGATGGTTTGAGTGTTCATATCGATTCCCTTCCAAAAGTAGTTGCCAGATAAATGATTGACGCAGAAAGAATCATAGCAGAAAAGATTGCTGATTCAACTATTGCTTAGACAATGTTCGTCTGCGATGATCGGAGGGTGAGCGAGCAAGCGACGACAGCGGTGGTGGCCCCCGAGGGCATGGGCCCCGCGGTTTCCAACCCCCACGGCGAGGCCTGGGGAGCGCTGGCCCGGACCCACGCGGCGGTCTCACAGCGCCTCCAGGATGCGCTGGCCCAGGCCGGTTTCCCTCCCCTGCCGTGGTATGACGTGCTGGCCACCCTCGCCGATGCACCGGAGGAGCGGATGCGGATGGGCGACCTCGCCGAGGTGCTGGTGATCACCCGCGGCGGCCTGACCAAGCTGGTCGACCGCCTGGTCAGGGCCGGGCTGCTGGAGCGGACCTTCTGCGAGACGGACCGCCGGGTCAGCTACGCGACCCTGATGCCCGGCGGCAGCGAGTTGCTCGAGGAGATGCGCCCGGTCGTGATCGCCGAGCTCCGGGTCGCCTTCTCCGCCAAGCTCAGTGTGGGTGAGGCAAGGACCCTGCGCGACACCCTGGACCGGGTTCGTTCCTCGGCCTGCGGCGCGGTCTGACTCAGGCCAGCGCGGCGCCGGCGCGCTCCTTCGCCGACTCGACCAGGGTCAGCACCGCGGCCTCGTCTCCTCCGCGCAGCAGCGCCACCGGGTCGGGGTCGCCGTTGACGATGCCCTCGAAGAACTCCTTGCGGTCCTGGTAGGTCGGCAGCGTTCCCTTCGCCCAGCCGCGGGCGTCGTTGAGGATCACCGCCAACCGCGCGTACTCCTCGCCGAAGAGCTCCCCAACCTCCAGCTTCATCCGCTTCGCCAGGGCGGGAGAGGCGCCGGCGGTGGAGATCGCGATCGCCAGCGGCCCGCTGCGCACGATCGCCGGTAGGATGAAGTTGCAAAGGGGCGGCACGTCTACCACGTTGACCAGCATCGCCCGCCTCTCGGCGTCGTCGTAGACTCCGATGTTGACCTCGCTGTCGTCGGTCGCGGCGATCGCGATGAAGGCCCGATCGAGGTCGGCGGCGCCGGCGTAAGGGCGTTTCTCCCACTCGATCGAGCCCTCGGCCGCCAGCGCCACTAGCTTGGGGTGGGCGACCGGCGCGATCAGGGTCACCGCGCCGTCGCAGGCCAAAAGGCCCTCAACCTTCTCCAGCCCCACCTCGCCGCCCCCGATCACCAGGCAACGCCGCCCCCCGAGCTTCAGGCAGGCGATGTAGAAGGGCGTCTCCAGCATCTCCCGCACGCAGGATTGGTCGCAGATCCCCTTTCGCAGCTGACAGACGCATTTCTTTCCGGCATAAGCCTGGGCGGGCATGGACCGAAGGTTAGAGAACCTTCGCCTGCCGGCCAGCCGCCTAGAGCGAATCGAGGGTCAGCCGCAGACCCTCCTCCAAGCCCACCTTCGCGCTCCAGCCGAGCTCGCGCCCGGCGCGCCCCGGGTCGATCGCGATCCGTTGCACCTCGCCGGCGCGAGGGGGGGCGAACTCCGGCGCGAAGCCCTCCGCGCCGTCCAACTCGCCCAGCAAACGCACCAGCTCCAGCACGTCGGTCTCGATCCCGGTGCCGATGTTGATCGGCCCGCTTGCGGGCCCGCCGGTGGCGGCCAGCGCCGCCGCGACCACGTCGCCCACGTAGATGTAATCGCGGGTCTGCCTGCCGTCGCCGAATACGGTCGGCCGCCCGCCCCCCCGCAGCTTGCCGCAGAAGATCGCGACCACCCCCGCCTCGCCGAGCGGGTCCTGGCGCGGTCCGTAGACGTTGCCCAGCCGCAGCGCCACGCTGGAGAGCGAATGGAGCCTCTCATACAGAGCCAGGTAGCCCTCGGCGGCGAACTTGCTCTGTCCATAGGGGGAGAGGGGCTCCACGGCGGCACCCTCCTCGAGCGGCAGCGCCTTGCCCTCCCCCTCGCCGTAGATCGCCCCGCCGGTGGAGACGAAGACGAAGCGCTCGGCCCCCGCCGTTCGCGCCGCCTCCAGCACGTTGGCCGTGCCGCCGACGTTGACCGCGGCGTCGAAGGCCGGGTCGGCTACCGACTTGCGCACGTCGATCTGGGCCGCCAGATGGAAGATCGCCTGCGGCCGCGCCGCGCCCGCCGCCTCGGCCACCGCGGCCGCGTCGCGGACGTCCAGCTCCACCAGGGCCGCGCCCGCCGCTAGCGCCGCCTCGAGGTTCTCCCGCCGCCCGGTCGAGAGGTCGTCGAGCACCGTCACCTGATCGCCGCGCGCCAGCAGCGCGTCAACCAGGTTGGACCCGATGAACCCCGCCCCGCCTGTGACCAAGCACCTCATGCGGCCGCCGATCCTAGGTGGATCTGGGGGCGAGAGTCGGGCGGGGCAGGCGTGAGCCCCTGCTACCCTCGCCGACCTCCTATGAATTTCGACCCCACGGACCCGCGGCGCAACCGGAAATCGATCTGGGCCCCTTCGGACTCATGCGCCTGATAGTCACCGAGAAGAACAACAGCGCCAAAAAGATCGCCGAGATCCTCGGCGCCGGCAGCGGTGGGCCCGCCACGGACAAAACCTTCAAAGTCCCCTACTACACCTGGACCGACAACGACGGGGACCACATGTCGATCGGCCTCAAGGGCCACGTGCTGGGTCCCGCCTTCCCCGAGGGCTACTCGAACTGGCAGAAGACCGACCTCCACGACCTGATCGACGCGGAGTTGATCAAGGAGCCCACCGACAAAAACGTGGTCAAGGCGATCCGGAAAGTGGCGAAGGACGCCGACGACTTGGTGATCGCCACCGACTTCGATCGCGAGGGCGAGCTGATCGGGCTCGAGGCCTTGGAGGAGATGCTCGACGCCAATCCGGCGCTCGGCTCGCGCCAGGAGGCCGCTGACGGCCCGCCGCGGATCAAGCGTGCTCGCTACTCCGCCCTCACCGGGGAGGAGATCAAGCGCGCCTTCTCGGTGCTGGACGAGCTCTCCTACCCGCTGGCCAATGCCGGCGCTGCCCGCCAGGACATCGACCTGCTCTGGGGCGCGACCCTGACCCGCGCCGTCTCCCTCGCCACCCGTCGCTTCGGCTCCAACTTCCTCTCCGTCGGCCGCGTGCAGAGCCCCACGCTGGGGCTGATCGTCGAGCGCGAGATGGAGCGCCGCGCCCACGTGGCCAAACCCTTCTGGGAGCTGTTCGCCAGGTTCCAGCATCCCGACGGCGCCTTCGAGGCCCATCACTCCGTCGACAAATTCTGGGATCGATCCGAGGTCGACGCGGCTCTTGCGGGGACCTCATCGCCGGGCACGGTGAAGGCCGTGACGGCTCGCCGGAACACCCGCAAGCCGCCCACCCCCTACAACACCACCGCCTTCAGTACCGACGCCTCCAGCCGCCTCGGCATCACCCCGGCCAGCGCGATGCGGATCGCCGAGGACCTCTACATGGACGGCTTCATCTCCTATCCGCGCACCGACAACACGGTCTACCCGACCTCGCTGCCGGTCCGCGAGCTGGTCTCCTCGCTGGTCCGGATCAAAGAGTTCTCCGCCGCCGCCGGCCTGCTCGACGGCGAGCTGCGGGCCAGCCGCGGCAAGAAAGAGACCACCGACCACCCGCCGATCTACCCGACCCAGGCGATCCACCCGGGCGCGCTGGAGGGCCCCAAAAGGCGCGTCTATGAACTCGTCGTCCGCCGCTTCCTCGCCACCTTCAGCTCGCCGATGATCACCGAGTCCACCCGCGCCGACATCGAGGCCGGCTCGGAGACCTACTTCGTGCGCGGCTCGGTTCTCGTCGATCCGGGCTACGCCGGCATCTACACCTACGCCCGCTCCCCCGACGAGGAGATACCCAAACTGGAGGAGGGCCAGCGCCTCGAGCTCCAGGACGCGCCCTGGATCCTCGACAAGGAGACCCAGCCGCCGACGCGGATCTCCCAGGCCAAGCTGATCGAGATGATGGAGGAGCGCGGCCTGGGCACCAAGGCCACGCGCGCCGACATCATCCAGAAGCTTTTCGACCGCGGCTACGTCTACGGCAACCCGCCGATCCCCTCGGAGACGGGGATCGCCCTCTATGAGGCCTTCAGGAACTACGTGCCGGCGATGGCGACGCCGGAGATGACCGCCCAGCTGGAGGGGGAGATGGACCGCATCGCGGCCGGCGACATGACCAAGGGTGCGGTCGTCGGCGATAGCCGTGAGCTGCTCCACAAGACCTGGTCGGAGATCGACAAGAGCCGCGAGGACCTGGCCAAAGTCGTCTGGAAGGGAATGGACGAAGATCGCATCCTCGGTCCCTGCAAGGTCTGCGAAGAGGCCGGCCGGACCAAGGAGGACGGCTCGCCCAACAAGCTGCGCATCATCCGGGCAAAAAAATCGGGCAAACGCTTCGTCGGCTGCAGCGGCTGGAGCGCCGATGACCCGGACTCCTGTGACCAGACCTTCCCGCTGCCCCAGCGCGGGGATGTCTTTCGCTTGGAGGAGCGCTGCTCGGTCTGCGGCCAGACGCCGCGCCTCAAAGTCGTCCCCTTCCGCGGCCGTGCCTGGAACCTCTGCCTCAACGACGAATGCGAGTCGATGCAGGAGATGAAGAGACGCCGGGCCGAGCGTGAAGCGGCGCGGGCGGCGAAAGAGGCGATGGCGAAGAAGCCGCTGCCCGACGGCAGCGAGGACGGCGCCGTCGTCACGACGCGCAAACGGAAACGGAAACGGGCCAAAGCAACGGCCAAATGACGTGATCGGGCCCTCGAGCGCCAAGGACGCAGGGAGCCCCAGTGGCCACGTCATCTGGGCCAGCGGTTGGGCGGTGCGGCGGTGCTCTGAGGCCGTCGTTTGATGTTCATTTCGCTGGAGGGGATCGATGGCTCCGGCAAGAGCACGCAGGCGCGCCTGCTCGCCGGGGCGCTGGGCCCCGAGACGCTGCTGATCCGCGAGCCGGGGGGGACCGACGCCGCCGAGCGGATCCGCGAGCTGCTGGCCGACCCCAGCCTGGAGCTCGACCCCTTCGCCGAGCTGCTGCTCTTCTCCGCCGCTCGCGCCGACCTGGTCAGCCGCGTCATCCGTCCCGCTCTGGAGGCAAACCTCGATGTTGTCGCCGACCGCTTCGCCGATTCCAGCGTCGCCTACCAGGGAGGCGCGCGCGGGCTCGGCACGAGCCACGTCCTTTCGCTCACCGACACGGTGATCGACGGCCTCTGGCCCGACCTCACGATCCTGCTGCAGGTCGACCCCGAGGTCGGCCTGGCCCGGGCCGAGGGCGAGGACCGCTTCGAGTCCGAGGGCCTGGAGCTCCAGCGCTCGGTCGCCGAGGCCTACAGGGAGATAGCCCAGATCGCCTCCGACCGGGTCGTCATCGTCGATGCCGAGGGCACCGTCGAGCAGGTTCACGGGCGGGTGATGGAGGTGCTTGATGGACGCCAAACTGCTGCTTGAGGGCACCGAGCACCAGCCACGGGCGCGGGCGGCGCTCGGCGCGGCACTTTCGTCGGGGCCCTCCCACGCCTACCTCTTCCATGGCCCGCGGGGGGCGGGGAAGAGGGCGGTGGCGCGGTCCTTCGCGGCGGAGATCCTCGCCGTCGAGGCCGAGGACCCCTACGACGCGCGGCGGCGAGCGTTGCTGGACCCCTCGCCCCATCCCGATCTGGTCTGGCTGGCGCCGCGCGGCGCCCAGCACATGGTCGAGGAGGTGCGTGAGCGGGTGATCCGGGCCGCCTCCTATCGCCCCTTCGAGGGCCAGAGGCGGGTCTTCGTGATCGAGGCCGCCGAGGCGATGCGCGAGGAGAGCCAGAACGCGTTGCTGAAGACGCTGGAGGAGCCGCCCGCCTACGCCTACCTGATCCTGCTCACCGCCGAGCCCGAGTCCCTGCTGGAGACCGTCGCCTCCCGCTGCCAGCCGATCGACTTCGCGCCGTTCCCGACGCCGGCCCTGGAAGCCGCCCTGCGGCGGGAGCAGGGCCCCGCCGCGGCGGCCGAGGAGCTGGTGGCCGCGGCCCGTCTCTCCGCCGGCGATCTCGATCGCGCCCGCCTGCTGTTATCGGAGCGGGGGAGGGAGATTCGCGCCGAGGCCGAGCGCCTGGCCGGCGCGGCGATCGGCGGCGAAACCGCGACCGCGCCCTGGAAGCAACTCCTGGACAGCGCCCAGGCGGCCGGCGAGGAGGCCGAAGCTGGGACCCGCGAGGCACTGGCCGAGGAGGCCTCGGCCGGCCTCAAGCGCCCTGCGCGCGAGATCTCCGAGGAGGCCAAGCGCTCCGCCCGCCGCCGTCGCACGGAGATCCTCGACCTGGGCCTGGAGCTGACCGCCGCCTGGCTGCGAGATCTCGTCGCCGTCGCCGCCGGCGCCCCTGAGGTCATCTACAACCGCGACCGCCTGACCCAGCTCCGCTCCCAGGCCGCGTCGCTTAGCCCCGCCGCCGCTCGCCAGGCGGCAGAGCTCGTCCAGGACACCCGCCGCCGACTCGACCTCAACGTCTCTGAGGAGCTGGCCCTGGAGGCTCTCGCCTACCGCCTCGAGGCCACCTCGAGCAACGGCTGAGGCCCTGCGGCCCGCGGCCTCCCACAGCGCGGACCTCAGGCTGGGTCGCGCTCGGCCGGCTGGGCGCTGGCGCCCTCGCCGTTTCGCCCCCCACCCGCCTGTTCGCGCGCCCTTTCTATTGCTCGCTCCTGGGCGAGGCGGGTGATCTGGGCCGCCTGGCGGGACATGATCACGCTGAAGTTGAGCGCCAGGCCGAGCAGCAGAAGGAGGACGATCGAGAACAGCGCCACGTTGGTGTTGCGCACTCCCATCGCGTCGGCCACCAGGCCCAGCAGCCCCGGGAACGCGGCCCCCGCCAGCATCCCCAAACCCGCCACGAACCAGACGACGCTGTAGCGCTCCTGCAGGCGGTCACGGCGGATCAGCTCGAGGATCATCGCCATGAACGCCACCGCGATCGCCGCCGCCAGGATCCGCGCCTGCGGAGTGAGGTGGACCTTCGGGCTCTGGGCGGCGAGCAGGAGCCCGTTCACCGCTCCGCCTCCACCCGCTTGCCGATCGGCCCGGCGTCGCCGGGCTCGGGTGGAACCTGGCCGGGACCCTCGCCCGACTCCGGGGGCCTTGGCCGGAACTGGCCCACCAGCAGCACGATCATCCCCTTGAAGATGAAAAAGGCAGAGCGCAGCGGGGTGAGGAAGGAGGAGCCGTCGGCTCGCTGCAGCATCCTCACCGGCACCTCCTCGACCCGCAGTCCCTGCCGCACCGCCAGCTGCAGTGACTCGATCTCGGCGAAGTCGGGCGAGTAGTGCTCGCTGAAGAGGGCCATCACCCGCCGGTTCGCCGCCCGCATCCCGCTCGTCGTGTCGGTGAAGCGCTGACGCGTGGCCAGGGTGAGGAAGAAGCGAAAGACGCTGGTCCCGATTCGGCGCGAGATCGTCGGCTTGTATTCATCGCTCCCCGGCGCTCCCTCGCCCTGGCCCTCGCCCCCGGCGAAATAGCGAGAGCCGATCACCAGGTCGGCCCGGTCGGCGAAAACCTCCTCCAGCAGCCGCGCCACCTCATCCGCCGGGTGCTGACCATCGGCGTCCAGATGCGCGCAGAAGTCGTGCCCCTCGCGCATCGCGTACAGATAGCCGGTCTGCAGCGCCGCCCCCAACCCCTGATTGAAGGGAAGGGAGGCCACCAGAGCGCCGGCCTCGCGCGCCCTCGCCGCCGTGGCGTCCGCCGAGCCGTCGTCTATGACCAGCACCTCGGCCTGCGGCAGCGCTCGGCGCACGTCGCCGATCACCCCCGCGATCGAGGCCTCCTCGTTCCAGGCCGGGATGAAGACCAGGGTGCGCACCCGCCCGATTCTCCCATGCGACCCCGCCGCCACCCCGATTCCGGGGTCCAGGGCGGTGGCCGGACCAGATCTCCCGTTTCCAGCGGCCGACCGGGCCGTTGGTCAGCCAGGCTTTTGTGTTAGTAAGTCTTCATGAGAAGGATCGGGATGCGCCTCTGGCTCTCCGGCGCCTTTGCCGCGGTGAGCCTGATCACGGGTACCGCCGTCTACCTCTTCGGCGCCAACCACCGAGCGCTGGTCGGCGCGGTCGCGCTCGGCGTCCTCGCCGGTTTCCTCATCGCCGTGGCGATCTCCCACCGGGTCGCCCGCCTCGCCCAGGCGGCCGCTGAGATGGCGGCCGGCTCCTTTGAGGCCCCTCTCGACGTCTCCGCTCACGATGAGATCGGCGACCTCGCCCGTGCGCTGGAGTCGATGCGGGCCTCGCTCAAAGAGAGCTTCGGCGTGCTCACCGCCGATCGCAACAAGCTGGCGGCGATCTTCGACGGACTCACCGACGCGGTGATGGTCGTCGACGAGCGCGGCGCGGTCCGCTTTTCCAACAGCGCCGCCGCCAAACTGCTCGACGCCTCCGGTCGCCCGTCCGAGCTGCTGCTTCCCCACCTGCGTCGCACCGCCGAGGTCGGCTTCGCCGCCCATCCGGCGCTGCGCATCGGCGACCGTGCCTACTCGATGCAGGCCCGCTCCCTGCCCGACGAGCGCGCCGTTCTCGCCGTCGTCCGCGATCGCACCGAAGAGATGCGCCGGGAGTTCGCCGAAGCCGACTTCGTCTCCAATGCCGCGCACGAGCTGCGCAACCCGCTGGCCGGGATCTCCGGCGCGATCGAGGTCCTCCAGGGCGGCGCGAAGGACGATCCCGAGGCGCGCGAGCACTTCCTCGCCCGCCTCAGCGACGACGCCGAGCGCATGAGCCGCCTGACCCAGGCGCTGCTCACCCTTGCCCGGGTCGAGTCGCTGGGAGCGGGGGAGGCCGAGGTGGTCGACGTCCCGGTTGCGATCCGCGACGTCATCGCCGCTGTGGAGTCCCCGGTCGGCATCCGCCTCCGGGTCGAGGTCGAGCCCGACCTCGCCGCCGAAGCCGACCCCACGCTGATGCGCCAGGTGATGATCGGCCTGCTCACCAACGCCTTCAAGAACACGCCACCTCCCGGCGCGGTTACCGTACGCGGCCGCCGCGACGGCGGTGGGGAGGTGGTCCTGGAAGTGGCAGACACAGGAACAGGCATCCCCGGGGAGGAGATCGAGCGCGTCTTCGAGCGCTTCTACCGCCGCACCGAGTCCCGCAAGCAGGAGGGCTTCGGCCTCGGCCTGGCGATCGCCCGGCGGATGGTCGACGTGATGGGTGGCCGCATCGGCGCCTCTTCGGTCGAGGGGGAGGGCAGCGTCTTCTGGGTCCGTCTCCCGATTGCCCAGCTGAGCCTGACCCCGGTGGCCTGAGATGAACGGGTTGGCTTCGCTCCCTCTTTCTTCTGCACCCGAGGGGAGAAGCGGAAACGGGCCGAACCTCGTTCCCTCGCGCGCGGAAAAGTGGGCGGGGTTGGTGGGCGATGAGTAGCGGGCGGATACTGATCGCCGACGACGAGCCTTCGGTTCGCGACTCGGTCGGCTACGCGCTTGCCCAGGAGGGGTTCGTGGTCACCGCAGCCGCCGACGGCGACGAGGCGAGCGAGCTGCTGGGCAACGGCATCCCCTTCGACCTGCTGATCCTCGACATCATGATGCCCGGTCCCTCGGGCCTCGATATCTGCCGCGACGTGCGGGCCCGCAGCGCGGTGCCGATCATCGTCCTCACCGCCAAGGACGCCGAGGTCGACAAGGTGGTCGGCCTGGAGGTCGGCGCCGATGACTACGTCACCAAGCCCTTCTCCGTGCGCGAGCTGCTCGGTCGCGTCCGCGCTCAGCTGCGCCGCCGCGAGCTCGACCGCTCGCCGCTCTCCCAGGCGGTTCGAATCGAATCCGGCCCGGTGGCGATCGATCTCGTCCGCCACGTCGCCACGGTTCGCGGCGAGCCGGTCTTCCTCACCCGCTCCGAGTTCCAGCTCCTGCGCCTGCTGGTTGGCCGACCCGGTGAGGTCTTCTCCCGCGGCAAGATCATGGAGGAGCTGTGGCAGACCGAGTTCGACGGCGACGAGCGGGCTTGTGACGTTCACATCTCCAACCTGCGCCAGAAGGTCGAGCGCGACCCGCAGCGCCCCGAGCTGGTCCTCACCGTGCGCGGGGTCGGCTACAAGTTCAGCGGCAGCCCGGCCGGCTGAGCGCCAACCGAGCCGATTGTTCGGGTCCCCGGCGGCGGCGCCCCCCCGCCTGCGTAGCATTAAACCGATGAGCAGCCGCCCGGCACCCACCCTGCTGGCCCTGGGAGTGATGCTCATCGCCCCGGCCGCGGCGGCCGTTTCGGCGCGGGCAGCGCCCGCTTCGATTGCGATCTCCTCCGCCGCCCAGGCGCGGCAGGCGCTGCGCTTTTGGACCCCGGCTCAAATGAGACGGGCTCGGCCGCTCTGGCCGCGGCCCGACGCCCGGAAGCGGGTCGCGGGTCGTGCTGGCGCCAGCTCCTCGGCCGCCGTCACACCCCACCGCATCGCGCCCCGCGCCCCGGCGCGAAGTTCGGCCCGCGCCAGCTCCGCCTCCCAGCCGGTGGCCGAACCGACGCTCCCCGGCAACAGCCAGAACGGGGCAATCTTCATCTCCCTCGGGGGCGGTGAAGTGGCCCGCTGCTCGGGGACCTCGATCAACGCGCCCAACCTCAGCCTCGTGATCACGGCCGGGCACTGCGTCCACGACCAGGGCCAGTGGTTTGACCACCGGTGGGTCTTCGTCCCCGGCTACCACGATGGCGAGCGCCCGTTCGGCGTCTTCCCCGCCAAGTGGATTGCGACCACCCCGCGGTGGCTTGCATCCTCTGATGAGAACTTCGACATCGGTGCCGCCGTCGTCTCCCGCAACGAACGCGGCCAGCGCCTGGCCGAAGCGGTCGGCGGCGACGGCATCGCCTGGGGTCTGTCTCCGGCGCAGACCTTCGACGTCTACGGCTACCCCGTCGGTCCTCCATTCAACGGCGCCAGCCAGCGGCTCTGCTCCCAGACGCCCTATGAGGGCCACGACGTCGCCTCCTTCTTTTGGCCTGGGCCGCTGAACATGGCCGTGCAGTGCAACGTGACCGGCGGGGCCTCCGGCGGTGGCTGGGTGATCTCCGGTGACGTCCTCGACGGCATCACGACCTACGGTTACCCCTCCGACCCGACCACCGACTTCGGCCCCTACTTCGGCCGGGCGCTGGGCCGTCTCTACGGCGAGGCGGCGAAGGTCCGGTGAACCGCCGAGTCGCCCTCCGTGGCGCCCTCGCGCTGGCCCTCGCGGCGATGGTCCTGCTGCCCGCCGCGGCCACCGCCCGGCCGCAGCCGGAGTTCAGCTTCGGCGCCGGTGGCGGGTACCGGATCCAGGTCAGCGGCAGAGGCTCCACGGTGACCCTCAGCGTCTTTCGCCCCGGCGGCCTCAGCCCCGGCTCTCTGACCACCCTCTTCGGAGGGTCGGCGAAGGGGCACTCCGCCCAGACCTCCTTCGGCGCCGCCTATTCCACCTACGTCGTCCGCGGCGAGGCGAGCGCCAGCTCGATCCGCGCCGATTTCGCCGGCTTCGGCCGCATCGCGGTCCATTTCCACCCGTCGGGCAGGGTTGCCCACCTCGGCTCCCATCGGGGTTGCGGCGGCTCGCGCTTCGCCTCCCGCCACGGCGTCTTCCGCGGCGAGGTCGACTTCGAAGGAGAGGGCGGCTACACCTCGGCCCACATCCACAGCGCCAGGGGTGAGGTCGTCGTCCCGCTCCCGTCGCGCTGCTCGGGCCGCCCCTCGGAGTCGCCCCGTCGCGCCGCACTGCGGCCTGAGCCTCGCGCCGTTGTCCCGAGCCGGGTGATCCCACGGGCCCCCAAGGGGCCGAAGACCACCTTCCTCGAAGCCCTGTGGAAATCTCCCCTCGGCCTCACGGCGTTCGAAGCGCTCGGCGACGGCTCCCACTCGGTGCGCTACATCGCCGCCGTCGAGCAGAGCGAGGGGCAGGTCGCCGTCTACCGCCTGGCCCTTGCCTTCGCCCCCTCCAGGTCGATCTTCGCCGACAGCGCCCTCAGCTCTGCCTCGGTCGCCCCGCCCGCGCCTTTCAGCGGCCAGGGGGACTACGGTCAGGCTGATGGCGCCAAGACCTGGACCGGGTCGTTGGCTGCCTCCTTCCCGGGGGCCGAAGACTTTCCCCTGACCGGCCCCCAGTTCACCGTCCAGCTGGATAGAAGCTGGTAGCCCTCGGCCACCGTCCACCCTCTTTGCGCCGCCCCCCGGGTTGTCGTGGCCGCAGGCTCCGCCGAGCAACCTAGCCTGTAGGAATGCCAAAGTGGTGTGCCCGCAATGCCTGAGCCGATCGGGCGCGGCCGGCGTTACATGCCGGGGCTCGACGGGCTGCGGGCGCTGGCGGTGCTCGCCGTCATCGCCTTCCACCTGGGGTTCGGCTGGGTGCCGGGCGGGCTGCTCGGCGTCGGCGTCTTCTTCACCCTCAGCGGCTACCTGATCACCGACCTGCTGCTCGCTCAGTCGGCGCGGCGCGGCGCGATCCGCCTCGGCGGCTTCTGGCTCGGCCGGGCCCGCCGCCTGCTTCCGGCCCTCTTCCTGATGCTCGCCGTGGTGCTGGCCTGGGTCACCGTCATCGGCCCCCACCAGCCCCCCAGCTTCCGCGAAGCGGTTGCCGCCGCCCTGCTCTACGTCAGCAACTGGTGGCTGATCTTCCAGCACGTCTCCTACTTCGCCCGCTTCGGCCAGCCCTCGCCCCTCAACCACCTCTGGTCTCTCGCCGTGGAGGAGCAGTTCTACATCGTTTGGCCCTTCCTCCTGCTGCTGGGCATCCGCTTCGTCCGCGAGGTCCCGCTCCCCTCCGGCCTGCGGCCCCGCCTCGCCGGCGCCACCCTGCTCCTCGCCGCGGCCTCGGCCGCGGCGATGGCCCTGCTCTACCACCCCAGCCTGGATCCCTCGCGCGTCTATTACGGGACCGACACTCGGGCCTGCGAGCTGCTCATCGGCGCTGCCCTGGCGATGGTCTGGCCCAGCCGCCGCCTGACGGCCGAGATCGTCCCGGCCGCCCGGCGCATCCTCGACGGCCTCGGCGTCGCCGGCCTACTCGCGATCGGCTTCATGGTCTGGCGCACGAACGAGTACTCGCCCTTCCTCTACCGAGGCGGCTTCGCTCTGCTCGCGCTGGCGTCGGCCCTCCTCATCGCGGCTCTCGCCCACCCCGCCTGCCGGCTCGGGCCTGTGCTCGGCTGGCGCCCCCTGCGCTGGATCGGCGTGCGCTCCTACGCCATCTATCTCTGGCATTACCCGATCATCGTCCTCACCACTCCGGCCGGCGCCCGCGGCGTCGACCTCTTCCGCGACGCGCTCCAGGTCGGCGCGACGTTCGGCATCGCCGCACTCTCCTGGCACTACGTCGAGCAGCCCGCCCGCCACGGGGCCCTCGGTCGCCTCCTCGCCCGGGCCAGGGCGGGAGGCTGGCGCCGGGAGGAGATCACGCGGCGCGGCTGGGTGATCCTCGCCGCGCTGGCAGTCATCCTGGTGCTCGCCTGCGCCGGGCTGGCGGGGGTCGGCTCCAGCCCAGCGCCAGCCGAGTCGGGCCGCGTCGTCGCCCGCACGATTCACTCCCCGCTCGCCGGTGTGCCCGGGGGAGCGGGCGCCCTGGCGGGTCACACCTCCTGTCACTCCGTCATCCACATCGGCGACTCCACCTCGGAGGGCCTGATCTCCCCCGAATACCTCCCCAACCCCAAGCAACGGATCAGCGCCCAGTACGCGCGCATCGGCGCCACCACCCAGCACTTCGATATCTCCGGCGCGCGCTCGATCGTCGAGACCTACGAAGGCCAGCCCAACGCCTACGAAGTGGCGCGGGCCTGGCGGGCTCAGGGCTACCATGGCTGCTGGGTGCTGGCGCTGGGCACGAACGACGCCGCCGATGTCTACGTCGGCTCCAGCGTCGACCAGATGGCGAGGATCAGGCGAATGATGTCGGTGATCGGCGAGCAGCCGGTGATGTGGGTCAACGTCAAGTCCCTGGTCGAAAGCGGCCCCTACGCAGAGCACAACATGGCGCTCTGGGATCAGAGCTTGCTCCAGGCCTGCCGCTCCTACCCCTACATGCGCGTCTATGACTGGGCCGCGGCGGTGAGGAACAAGTGGTTCATCGAAGACGGCATCCACTTCACCTCGCCCGGCTACGTCGCCAGGAGTCGTCTGATCGCCCACGCCCTGGCCAAGGCCTTCCCCGCCGGTGGCGGCGAGAGCAGGAGTTGCCTGGTCCACTGAGCGCAGTGGGCGGCTTGCAGGGATCAGCTCGGCGGGCCCTAGAATCGATCCTCCTCTCCAAGGCTCTTTTGATGAGATCTCGCGCTCCAATATCCCCTCGGCCGCCGGCAGGTCGGCGCCGCCTCGCCGGGACGGTGGGCCTGCTGCTTTGCGCCGGGACCCTCGTCCTTGCGCTCGCCTCGCCCGTCGCCGAGGCGCGCAGCGGCGGCGGGAGTGCCAGCGCATCCGTCGTCGGCGGCCAAGCCGCCGAACCGGGAACGTTTCCCTGGATGGCGTTCGTCGTCGATTTCAAAGGGAGCGAAGAAGAGATCGTCTGCAGCGGCACGGTCCTCGCGCCGAACCTCGTCCTCACCGCCGCGCACTGCGTCGTCAACCTGGAAAGCGGCGCGGTGAACGAAGCTTCCGGCTACAGAGTGGTGACGGGCAACGTGGATTGGGCCTCCCCCGAACGCCAGGTGTCGGCCGTCTCGCAGGTGATCGTCTTCCCCCATTACAAAGCCAGCGCGACCTCCCCGATCGCCTTCGGCGACGCCGCTCTGCTGGAGCTCTCAACGCCCACGACGGTGCCGTCGATTCATCTCGCGACCGCGGCGCAGGCCAAGCGCGTGCGCATCGGCACCCGCGCCACGGTCGCGGGCTGGGGGCAGACCTACTACGGCCAGACGGAACCGACCGAATCGCTGATGTGGGCCAAGACCGTGGTCGAGGGCCAGAGGTGCGAAGGGCTGGCGGGGCGGATTTGCGCGATCGACTTCCCCAAATTCAAGTCCGGTGTCTGTCATGGCGACAGCGGCGGCCCGCTTCTGCAGTTGCTTCCGCACAACCGAGGCACGATCGAGATCGGCATCACCCAGGCCGTCTTTGGCGAATGCTCGACCCGGCGCCCGGGGATCTTCACCCGCGCCAACCTGATCGCACTCTGGGCGGATCACTGGATCGCGACGCTCGATCCACCTCCTGCCCCCGGCTAGGCAAGAGGCAAACGGTTGTCAGTCAGAGCCGACGCCCGGATTCGAACCGGGGACCCCTTCATTACGAGTGAAGTGCTCTACCAACTGAGCTACGTCGGCAATCGGGGCATTCTAAAGAGCTATATCCGAGGGGAGGGCCCACCGGTATTGCCCAGCTGGCCCTCAATTGGTCCTCAATCTCCCACAGAGGAGCGGGAGGCCAAGAGGGTCTCTGAGTGAATTGATGGGGAGCAGACGACCGTGAGCGCCGCTTTTCTCTGCGGCGGAGATCTTTCCGGCCAAAGACGAGCTGCCCCGCTGTGCTCTCAGACCCCTCGAGCCGAGGCCACTCGTCTCGGGAGGCTTCCAGGGGCCCCGAGGGCAGCTACAGATCCCCGGCAGAGCGCCGTGACGCCTTTCAGCGCCGGCCAGGCAATCATCGCGGTGGTCCCTACTGCAAGACCCGCTTTGCGATCTCAGGTGAAGGGAGATGTGCCCCTCCTGCAGGTCGCTTCATGGACCTCCTGGGTGAGGGCACTCATCTTCTCGCTCAAGGTGTGGATCTGCTGGGTGAGGTCGGTGTTCTTCTTCAGCAAGTCAGTCTGCAGCTGTGCCAGCTCGTCTCTATGGCTTGCCGCGGCTTCCTCGTTGGCTTTGTCGGTCCTCGTCTGTGCCTTCTGGGCGATGATCACCAAAGCGCCCGTGTAGAAGGCCACGCCCGAGAAGATGAGGTTGAGCAGGATCCACGGCTCGGGGTCGAACTGGCCGCCGTGCTTCAGGGCAGCGAACGTGCTGCTGGCATAGTGCAGCGCTCCGTTGGCCAGAATCCAGCCAAGGATGATCACCGAACCTATGAGGACGAACTGCACGGTCCCCATGCCCGACGCGACACGCTCGGCCATCCGCTCCATGAAGCTGCTTCCACCGGCATAGGGCGAGGGGTGCTTGCCGCCCTGCTGGTAGTGACCGTGGTGACGCAGAGGATCACTCTTGACCTGTTCCTGCTTCTGGAGCTCCGTGGCTGGCATCTGCTTCCTCTCTTGGCATTGCTTGATGCTGATCTTCCGTTGGAGAGTAGATAGCGAAGGAGGCGCTGGGCATCGTGGGCGTGGTTGAATGTCGCTTCATCGCAAGTATGTTGCGCGCCCCGACTCAACCCAAGAAGAGGAGACCGCCGATGCCCAAGTATCTGTTCGAGGTGTCCTATTCGTCCCAAGGCGTTGAGGGCGTCAGGAGCAAAGGAGGAAGCAGTCGGCGCGATGCTGTTGCCGAGATGACGGAGAGCCTGGGCGGGAAGCTCGAGAGCTTCTACTTCGCCTTCGGTGATCAAGATGCCTACGTAGTCGTTGACCTGCCCGATAACGAGACCGCCGCGGCCGTCGTCCTTGCCGTGAACGCCGCCGGAGGGGCCGCTCTGAAGACAATCCAGCTGCTCACACCGGCAGAAGTTGACGCGGCCGCGAAGCGCTCTGTCGGTTACCACCCACCAGGCTCCTGAGCCGATTCAGCGCCGCTCACGCCAGGCTGGCCCATCCGAGGAGAGGGGGGACTCCCTCGAACTGTTAGTAACCAGATCGCCGACTGACCATTTGAATATGCCTCAGCCAACGTTGAAACGGATCGGAGCCACCATTTGGATCGTTCCGTCTCACCCATCGAGCACGGTCGCTCCCCAAGTGCGAGGAAACTATTCTCCAAAAACTTCCAGCCTCTCGCCGGTTGCCGCCCTCCGCTCACCCTGGCAATCAGGAGGCGAGCAAGGCGCCCTCGGACTTGTCCGAGCCACCGCGAGATAGCCAGGATCTAGGCCAGCTGGCGCATAGGCAGGACCTGGGCCTTAACAGTGCCAGCTGCCAGAGAATCCGGACATCCTTGATCTGGTTCTAGCTTCAATCGTCGGCGAGTATCATCGACCTATGGGAATTCGCCGTGTTACTGTCGCGATCTTGGCGGTAGTGATCGGTGCTGGGGCGGCGCCGGTGGTCGAAGGTCAGAGCCCGATGAGCGGAATCGCTACGAGGGGGAGCGCGACCGGAGCGACGGTCAGATCCTCGCTACCCCATACCACGTCCGAATCACCGGAATCGCCTAACGTTCCTAGCAACGAGCTCACCCACCCCCGGGTGCATCCAACTGCAGGGTTACCGCTCACCTCTTTCACCCTCGCCTTCACCTTGCGAGAAACGCCCGGGCACCAGGGCGCTTTCGCGGTGGATTACCGTGTCCAAGTCACCGCACCGCTTGACGTCCCAACTTCGTGCGATCCAAACCCCCCGCCTAACGTTGAAAGCGGGGGGGTCGGTGAATTGGATCAGATCGCGCTCCAACCACCGGCCAGTGGCTGGTGCAACGGCACGTATCGGGCAACGGTATTTCTGCAGCGAGGCCCCTACTGCCCGCCTCCAGTGAAGGGCCAGCCCCCAACTCCCTGTCCGGAGTTCGCGACCCAAGACCTGGACACCGGAACTGCCAGCTTTACGATTGGACCAGGGTTGGCACACCTGATTTCAGTGCCGAACGTCAAGGGATTGAGACCAGCCACGGCCGATCGCCGCTTGAAGCGGCGACAGCTCAGGGTGCGCTATACCGCTCTCAGCAATCTGTGCGCCGGCATTCCACCCCACGGGCGGATCATCCTGCAGAAACCAACTGCGGGAACCAAGGTGCCGCGCGGCGCAAGGGTGCTGGTCCAGACTAGTTGCGGCAGCTGATCGCGTTTCGGGTACCTCGCCAGCCGGCGCCGAACTACGCTGTCAAATCGATCGGGCTCCTTCATGAAGCGCATAACCGTCAGTTCCAAGGCGTCATCGAGGCCGATGGGCGCAAGCTCGCAGAGTCTGCCTGACCACAATTGCGAGCGCCAGATCATCAACTGGTGACAGTGAATCGGTGGAGTGAGGCTTAATGGCTTGAAGCCAAAAACGGCGAGACCTGGAAATACAGGGGCAGTGACGGAGTCTGCTGATTGCCAACCGTCATTCCGGTGAACCATTGGCTCGGGCGAATGGGACTGCGTCAATGGCCGCGTGATCGGCGAGAATTGACCAAGCTATGTTGGTAGCTGATCGGTGTGGTCGCTTGCGCTTGGTCGAGATCTCAGGACCGCAGTAGGAACTCGGTCGCATGAGGATTGAACTTGGAAGCCGGTGCGCTACGCCGGTGTAGGCGGTCCAAACCAGGTAGTCAGCGCGTCGCGCAATCCAGTATCTGTGCCGTCGCCCGCCCAGGCGACATATCCGTCGGGCCGGATCAACACTGCAGCGGGAGCGCTGATCGACCCAAGTACCGGAAGCTCCCACGGGCCGTCATATTCAGCCTCGATCAGCTGGACCCGGTCAGCCCATGGGGTGATGTCAAAGCCACCGGGCTCACCGAGGTTGAGCAACGCCGGCTGGGCGTCGTGCAGCAGCTCGAAGACTCGGAGCGGGCCGTCGGCGGTCACGAGGTCCAGATCGGGCATCCGGCGTCCGAGCAGCGGATGTCCCTCGCCGAGGTCGTAATGAATGTCCGGCCCGGAGATGATTCCGGCGAGCAGTTTGCGAGGCTCGTCCAAGCTCGCCAGCTCCGACACCACGTCGGCCAGGGCCTTGATCCGCTCGTCCTGGCGCTGGAGCGCGCCCTGAGCCATCGTGTGCTGGAGCGCGCGGGCGGCGACCGGGTGGCGCTCCTCCTGGTAGGTATCCAGGAGGCCCTCCGGGGAGGTTCCATTGACCACCTGAGCCAGCTTCCATCCCAGATTCACCGCATCCTGCACACCTAGGCTGAGCCCCTGTCCACCCGCCGGGTAATGCACGTGCGCCGAGTCGCCGGCGAGTAGGACGCGTCCCGCGCGGTAGGCCGCTGCCTGACGTGTCAGGTCGGTGAACCTGGAGATCCAGGTGGGATTGTGGATCCCGAAGTCGGTGCCGTACACCGCGATCAGCGCCTCGCTCAGATCGCGCAGGGTGGGCTCGCTGCTGGGCCCGAGCTGCTGCTCGGTCACGACGACCCGCACCGGCCCCTCATCCATGTAGACCACCTCGCCGTCGCGGATCTCGTATTCTAACCTGCCGATGCCATGGATGCCCTTGTCATCGCGGCGGGTGCCCAGCTCCGGCTCCTCGGTCATCTCGACCTCGGCGATCAGGTTGCTCCTGGTCGGATCCCATCCGGGGAACTCGATGCCGGCTTCTTTACGGATGACGCTGCGTCCTCCGTCGCACCCGACGAGGTACTGCGCCCGCAGCGACGGCCCGTCGGACAGCTCGACGTCGACGCCGGCCTCGTCCTGCGCGAAGCCCATCACCTCAGATCCGTAATAGATCCGCACCGGCAGTTCGGCGATCCAGTCGGCCATGATCCGCTCGATCTGGTTCTGCCAGATCCCGAGCGAATACGGATGACGCGTCGGGAAGTCGCTCATGTCCAATACGGTTGTGCCGAACGTCGCGACCTGAGCCACTTGACCCTCCGCGAGGAAGCGATCTGCGACCCCACGCTGATCCAGCACCTCGATCGTGCGCGAGTGAAAGCCGCCGGCCCGTGAGCCGACGAGCACGTGATCGGGACGCCGCTCGACCACCGCGACGTCTATCTTCGCCAACGCCAACTCAGCCGCCAGCATCATCCCCGCCGGCCCTCCTCCGGCGATCACCACCGCATGCTCGGTCACAGCCACACTCCGGTCGATATCAGGCCGGCGTCCAGCGGCGGTTCGACGTCCCCACGCGATCCATTCCCCGAGATCAACACACCCATCTCGCTACTTGCCTTCCCGTAGGTTTCTGGCCATCGGCCGGCGGTTATACAGCATGACCCGGGGCTTGCTGCAAGCCCCGGGTGTGATATAAAGTGAAAGTGGAGGGTAGGTAAATCTCGTTCATCCTGGCGAGGCGGCGGTGCACCTCGGCCCAAGAGGTTCACGTTGGGGGGCCGCAAGGGGAGACGAGGGCGGCCGCGGCATTTGTCACCACGGTGATGGTCGCGCCCGCCACGGCCCTCGCGGACGCGACCTACACAACCTTCGCCGGTGGTAGCCCTGTTCGGGCTGGCCGTCGACCGATCGTTCAGTCAGGGTTCGTTCCCGAACCCTGACTACCGCCACGAAGGTTGCGGGACCGAACGCGTCGGGGAGCCCGCGCCTGGGAGTAGGAATGCGTTGACCCAGCCCGGCGCCGTGCAGCGAGCAGGCCGGAGTCGAAGCCGCTCTGGGGGGCGGCAAGGAGTCCGGCAACGGCCAGATCGAAAGCGTCGTCCAGCCTCGCGCTGGGAGGGTGCAAGGGTCAGGTCCTGAGCGTCTACTACGAAGGTGAGTCGGGCCGGGTCTGACGGAGAGCCTGATCAGATACCAAATAGTGGGCTTCGAACACATACCTACCCAACGTAGAAGGCGGGAGTCCATGACCGGACCTCTCCGAGGTCGAATCGCTGATGCCTACGTTGGACCAAATGGACAAGCCACAATTTGGTTCTTCCCTCGCAAACTCAAGTTATGCCCCGCTCCCAGCCGAAGAGCTATTGAGCGCCGCCCCGGCGACTTCAGATCTACGCGACAAGGAGGACGTTCATGGTTTTACTCAAGAGGCGCTCGGTCGTGGCGGCCGTGGCTGGCATCGGTATCTTGGCAATAGCTGCTGCCGCCTTTGCCTATTTCTCTTCAACCGGCTCAGGGACCGCGACCGCGACGGTCGGCTCAAGCTCGAACCTCACCCTTCACGGCAACGTCGAATCGAGCCTATATCCGGGGTCGTCGAGCACCGTGACCTTTACCGTCGACAACCCGTCATCGGGATCGGAGCACCTGGGATCGATCAGCCTCTCGAGCATCACTCCGGACGCTGGCCATTCTGCCTGCAGCACCGTGATCAGCGGCGGCAATCCCGACTTCACGATGGCGCCCGTCACCGTCAACCAGACCATCTCACCGGGTAACGGCAAAGCCGTCGCGCCGACCGGAACACTGACGATGAACGATACCGGCGTTAATCAGGACGCCTGCCAAGGAGCCACGCTTACCCTCCATCTGAGCAGCAACTGATTCCGAGCAGACGGGACGGCGCAGCCGCGAGCGAGATCAGCCATGCTGAGGCTCCTTGTCGGAGTGCTTTGCTTGACTGGCTGTGCCGTCGCCGTCGCTGCGTTTGCTTCCGCGGACCGGGGCCCAGTCCGCGGAGCTGAGCATGCGGCCGCGCCGACGAATCGACTCGGCTCGCGAGCGACGAGGCCACGCATCACTGTGCATCCCGCCCGGACCACGGTTTCGACAGAGGCAATCTTCGGCTTTCGCATACCGCGGGGCCGGGCACGTTTCCTATGCCGCCTTGACGGTATGGCGGCCCAGCGCTGCCGTTCCCCCTTTCGGATCCAGAATCTGCATCTCGGCTCGCACACTTTCTCGGCCCGCGCAATCGACCACTTCGGGCGCCGCGGTCAGCTGGCGTGGTTTCGCTGGGAGGTAGTCGAACCGAAGCCTTTCGAGGTCAAGGCGAATGCAGATGGCCTTCAGTCCCTCTATCCGGGCGCTGCGCCGGTTGAACTGCCGCTGACGATTAGGAACCCAAATCCGCAAGAGATTCGGATCGTGTCGTTGCGCGTGCAGGTCACGCAGAGCCCACCTGGTTGTAACGCGGCAGAGAACCTTGCGATCCGGGCCTCCAGCGCTTCAAAGTCCTCGCCGCTCGCGGTGCCAGCCGGCGGCAGCGCCGCGCTTCCTGCAGCGGGAATGTCGGCCCCCGCGATTCAACTGCTGGATCTGCCGACGAACCAAGATGCCTGCCAGGGCGGCCAGTTTTTGCTGCAGATCGAAGGATTGGCCCACGAATGAGGCTCCGACGCAAGGAGAGCTCTCTGGGATTCGTGATCAGCGTTGTCGTCGCCATCGCGGCTTCCAGCGCAGCAATCGCCTACTTTTCGGCCGCCGGTGTCGGACAGGCCTCGGCGAGCGTGTCCAGCCTGACGGCGCCTACGATCACAGAAATCACTCCCCAGGTCGGAGGTTCCGTTGAGCTGTCATGGACCAGCGTCAGCGGTCCCGGGCCGAGCGCTGTGCGCTACACGGTCCTGCGAGACGGCTCAGCCGCTGTCGGAAACTGTCCCAACAACGCCGAGGCATCCACGACCTGCGACGACACCGGCGTCGAAGCAGGTGAACACAGTTACGTGGTTGTCGCGCAGTGGCGCACCTGGAGTGCGTCGAGTACTCCAGTCAAAACGAATGTGGAAGTCGGCGCCCCAAGGTATCTCTCGCTGACGGCCAACAACTCGACCACGACCGCCGGGGAAGCGTCCAACCTCACGGTTACGGCACTGGACAAGAACTCCAACGTCGTGCCCACCTACACCGGCTCCCACAGCCTGACCTTCTCCGGCGCCGCGTCGAGCCCCGCCGGTAACGCGCCCACCGTCTCCAACAGCTCGGGGAGCGCGGTTGCCTTCGGCTCGGCAACCGCGCTCACCTTCTCCAACGGCGTCG
>DATLSM010000048.1:0-46487 GCA_035534175.1 Solirubrobacterales bacterium
ACGACCTCGGCCCGCAGCTCCTCGATCACCGCGGCCTGCTCAACCACCAATGCCGCAAGCTGCTCATACGACGGCCGATCGCGGTTCACATAATCCAGTTCGCCGCCCAGCGCCCCAGACCTACCCCATCTGAACAGTCACGATTAGCGGGGGTTTCTTCTATAGCGGGGGCGGGATTCGAACCCGCGACCTTCGGGTTATGAGTTCTCTGGCGCTGGTTGATCAGGCTGGTTTTTGGCTTGTTCAAGCGGTTCGAGTTGGTCTGAGTTGAACCTAGTTTTGCTCAACTTAGTACCCGCTTAGTACCCGCATCCAGAGCTCAAGGGACCATCGAAGTCGCGATTGATCACGCAGGCCAGCGTATTTCAGCCGCGGACCCTAAGCCGCGGCTCGACCTCGACCTCCGGCCGGACTGGCAGCTCCGCCTCGACGAGCGCGCGGAGGTCAACCCCCTCGCGCTCCTGATCCTCGAGGACGACGACCAAGGCGTAGCGCTGCAAGTCGTCCTCTTCGGCCTCGTACCAGGTTGCCGTACGGTGTTCGACGACAACGTGAAAACCCTCGTCATCGAGCACGTCGGTGTTGCGGCGGCTGAAGCTTCGGACCTGGAGGGTGGCCCCGAGGCACTCGCCGGAGCCGGGGACCAGATCGGGCCGACGGCGGTCTTTCGGCAGCGGAAGGCGGTCGTCTTTCTCCTGGGGTTGGATCTGCCAGACGCTCTCGATTTCATCCATCTTCATCCCCCGGACGAGATGGAATTTCATCGTCGCGGTCAGGTAATCGCGACGGGTTCGGCGCACCTCCGGGTCGAAGGCGAGGGAGACGATCACCCGGCGGTCGCCACTCGCCTCCATGAACTCACGGGGGATGGGGATCGAGTGGGCGACGACCGTGTCCACCGCAATCTCGCCTTGGTACATCAGCGCCACCCGGTTGCCACCGCTCTCTAAAGCATTGTACTCGGAGAGTGACCCGTAACCGGCGAGTCGGCGGCGCTTCCGTCCGTCCAGAGAGTCAGGCAACAGGAGAGGTCGAGCCGACACCCCGATCAGAGCGCGGAGTAGGTTGGCGCGGCTGGTCGGATAACGATTGAGGATTTTCGCCGCCACGCGGGTAACGAGCGGTGCGGCGTAGCTAGTGCCATTCGCAACTCCGAAATAGGGCTGTTCGCCGCCACCTTTGGTCGAGATCGCGCTGAGACCAAAATCGTTGGTCTCGACCAGGTCGACGTCGTTGAAAGCCCAATTGCCGCCGTGATGGAGGACATCGGGCTTGATGCCGCCGGCAGCGCCGGGGCCGGCGCGAGTGAATGGGGAGGGTTCGCCCTCCTGGGCGACCGCTCGGTCACCTGGGAGCTGGCGCCCGTCGGCACGCTGCGGCGCGGCGAAGCGAGCGACCGAGCCGACGGTGAGCATATTCGCCCCCGCTCCGGGCTCAGCGACCCGGCAACCGTCCTCGAGCAGATAATCCGGATAGGCGTCGAGGATCGACTGACCATCGGGCAGGTCGCGAGCGAGCTGATTCCCGGCCGCAACGACGATCAGGACGTCGAGTTCACGCGCCAGTTCGTCCATGCGCTCACTCCAGAGACTGAGATGGGGGCCACTGAACGAGACACGGTCAGCGATTGAGAGGTTGATTACGCGGACTCCGCGAGCGTGGAGGCGTCGCACGGCGTCCTCGATCAACGAATGGTGTGGCGTGGCGGTGGGAAAGATCGCGTCGGTCGGGTCGCCGGGATTCTGCTCGAGAACGCGGATCGAGTGCAGCGGACCGAGGGCGACCCACGCCGCGCCGCCCGCTAGGGCGGATTCGATGTCGCCAAAGACGATCCGCCCCGCGACCATCGTCCCGTGGTCGCTCGGCTCGCCCCAGCCGTGCCCTGCCGGAAGCGATTCACGTGACGCAATCGAGTCGGCCAGCATCGAATGCTCCATTACCTCGTCGTCGATGACGCCGATGGGCACGCCTTCGACACGCTCGTAATCCGGCAGGTCCTGCTCATCCATGCGCCGCCAAGTCGTCGGCTCAAGGTAAGGCATCGGCGGCGTTCGCAACCGCTCGATGACAGCGAGTTGAAGGAGATCACGAACGCCGTCGGCTCCGATGCGGGCCCGGACTACGGTGTAGCGGGGACGGTCGTCTTGGGCGAGGACCTCGCCGTCGTGGAAGTCGATGACCTCCCGAACTTCGTTGATCCGGCCGCGTGCCTCGTCGAAGTCGGCCGAGGGCCAGACGATTGCATCCACCACCAAGCGCCTGCCCGCCTCATCGAGATCCTGCTGGCCCACCCCGGGGCCGCGGCGATCCTCGAGCCCATAGGGGAGGATCTCGACGATGTGCTCAAAGAAGGTGAGATCGGGGGCTCCGTCGCGCTCCTCACCCGCCGCCGTGTAGGCGTCCAACATTCGCTCGAACTCGGCCGGCCCTTCGCGGGAGAGAACGAAATAGGTCCAATCTGGAGTATTGCCGAGCCACTGGAACTCGCTGGATTCCAGCTTCGCGTCGTCGACTCCGCCGGCAGTTCGGATTTTGAAGACCTGCGCGGGGTTCACTCCATCTTTGATGCGCACAGGAGTCGCTGCGGCAGCAGCGGCAGCAAGGTCTTCCTTCAGCTTGCGACCGTGACGCCCCGGCACCTTTTTGTCGACGTCGCCTCCGCCGCCGCCGGCGCGCCGACTGGGGATCGCCCGTGGGGGCGGCAGACGCAAATGGTCGGCCATCTCTTACCAAGGACGCGCGAGGGCGTCGGTGAGGGCTCGTTCGAAGTCTTTTTTCGAGACTCGGTCTCGACCGTCGAGGATCGAGTAGCGCAGGGAGTCCCAGGCGACCTTCTCGGCGGCAGCGTGTGGCTTGTCTTTGAGCTTGGAGGCGGCGGTGTCGATGTCGAGCTTCTCTCCGGCTCCGCGGAGGCCTCGTCTCAGCAGCTGGCGGTTCTGATGGACCGTGGGCAGCCCGAACTCCAGCACCTCATCGAAGCGTCGCCAAAGAGCAGGGTCGAGGAGTTGCTGATGGTTGGTGGCGGCGAGAAGAAGACTCGACCCTTTGAAGGCGTCGAGCATTTGCAGGAAAGCGGTGACGACTCGCTTTACCTCCCCGTGCTCCCCAGGATCATCGCGAGCCTTGCCGAGCGCGTCGAACTCGTCGAAGAGTAGGACCCATGAGCCCTCACGGACGAAATCGAAGACGCGATGGAGGTTGGACGCGGTCTCGCCAAGATAGCTGGAGACGACAGAGTCAATGCGAACGATGACCAACGGGAGCCCGATCTCAGTCGCGATGGCCTCGGCGGCACTGGACTTGCCACAACCTGGCGGCCCGTATAAGAGAACGCGCTGGCGGCGGGGTACACCGCGAAGATCAAGGGAACCCCACTTTCCGTGTTCATCCACGAGGGAGCGGAGCTGGTCGACCAGCTCGCCGCGGACGACGAGTTCGTCGATTGCCCTTCGTGGGTGGTAGACCTCAGCTAGGGGCCACTCCCCCTCCCGGTCTTTAGGGGGCGCGGGAAGCGAGACGTCCGGGGCAACCGCTCGCTGGGATCCCCCCGCGATGATGGCGCGAAGATCGCGCGCCAAGGCCGTGTGCTGCTTGGCCTCCTCATCGTCGATGATCTCCTGCGCGGTTCGTCGGAAGGCGAGCTCGTCCCCCTCTTTGACGGCACGAAAAAGCGCCTTGAGCTCGCGTCCGGCCACTTTCAGAGGGTAACGGCAGCGGCGGTCAAGCCGACGTGCTGTCCCGCCGACGGACGACTTCCCAAACCTTTCTTGGGCGACGCCTTGATCAGGCCGGGGACGCCCGGCTGGCGCGGGCTCACGACGGCAGGGGAATCGTGCGGCGGATCACGCCGCTGTCGAGCGGTTCGCCGTCTTCGCGCAGTCCCTCGACATAGAAGGTGACCGCCTCGCTGGCGTTCGCCATCGCGTCGTCGATGTCGTCGCCCTGGGTGTGGAGGCCCGGGAGGTCGGGCGCGTAGACCTGGTAGCCACCCTCGTCCTGGGGCTCGAAGACCAGCTCGATTTCTTGTGCATCTGCCATAACCGCTCCTCTCTAGCTTACGCCAGCTTGCGGGCCTTCTGGCCTAGCTGGCCTCGTTTTCATCGTCCGTGGCACTGGTGTCCCCCTCCGTCTCCTCGTCGGCGAAGGCCGCCTCGGCCCAGCGGGCGCCCTGGACCGGATCGGGCGCGTAGTCAGCATAGATTTCGGTCGTCTTGTAGTCGCGGTGGCCCATCCACTCCTGAATGGTCCGCAGCGGCGCTCCGGCGGCGGCCATCTTCGTGCCAAAGGTGTGACGGAGATCGTGGAGGCGGATCGAGCGGACGCCGGCCGCCTCGATCGCGACCTTGAAGCGCTTCCTCATCTTCGAGGCGTCGAACGGGTTGCCGGTCTCGGGATGACAGAAGACGAGATCGTCGGCGCCGGTGTAGTTCGAGCGCTTGGAGTGCTCCTTGAGCGCGGCGGCGACGCGCTCGGGCATCGGGACCGATCGACTGGAGCGCTTCGTCTTCGGGGTGCCGAAGCGCCCGCGGGTGTAGTTGCGGCGGACGCGGATCAGTCCCGCCTTCCAGTCGACGTCTTTCCAACGGAGGGCGATCAGCTCCCCCTGGCGCAAGCCGGTCATCGCGGCGGTCAGGTAAAGCGGCCGCTCGACTGCGCCGAGAACATCGTCGGGGACTTCCCGCAGGAGCGCCTCGAGTTCCTCCAGGTCGATGAAGCGGATGTCAGGATCGCTGCCGTCGGCGCGCGGCCGTTCGGCTTCGGCGACGGCGTTGCCCGAAGCCCAACCCCGCTTCTCCCCGAAGGCGAAGAGGCCATGAAGGAAGTTCAGGTGGTTGTTGATCGTCTTCGACGAGCGCCCCGCCTTCTTCATGGTCGAGACGTAGCCTTCGATGTCGGCGCCGCCGTAGCGGTTGATCGTCTTCATCGGCAGCCCCCGCTCGGCTTTGTTCAGGATGCCTTCGTAGTCCTGAACCGTCGAGGGCTTTCGTTCGAGGAAGTCGCGGACGTGGGCGATGTAGGCGTCGCCGACCTCGCGCAGGGTCAGGCGCTCTTGTGGCGTCGCCTTCACCTCTCGCATGAGCCGGCGCATCTCCTTCTCGGCCTGGGCCTTGGTCAGGCCCTCGCGGCTGCCGCGCTTGCGCAGGCGGCCGATCTTCCGCTTGACCTGGCGGTTGCCGACGTACCACTTCGCGTACCAGGAGCCGCGATGTGGATACAGCGACCCCGAGCCGTAGGCCCGACGCTGACCGTTGTCCTGACCCATCAGGACCACCCCCGCCTAAACGCGGCCGCCCGGCGACTCGATCTCTTCGAGCCAGGCAAGGATCGACTCGCGGCGGTAGCGCCGGGTCCGCCCGAGCGCGACGGTGGGAATACGATCTTCGCGGGAGAGCTGCCACACGTACTCGTGCGAGACGCCGAGCAGCTCCGCGACCTCGTGCGCGGTCCACAGACAGCCCTCGGCGACCCGCCGAGTGCGGAGGCGGTCAGCCGTCGCCACGGTGAGACCTGCGCTGGAAAGCTGGATTGCATGTGCGGATCCACCGCGCCGGGTCCGGTCGAGTTTCGCCTACTCCGCATGGCACCCCAAGTCCGCAGCTGCTCAAAGTGGCCCCCCTGAAAGAGGCGCGACAATCCGCGCAGGCAATCCAGCGAGCGGCGAGCTCCTGAGTCCAGGTGCCATCACAGCCCCGGCGGGTGCCGCATCTCGAACCCGGCCAGGTAGGAGGCGGAGAACTTGTCTTCGCCGATCCAGCCCGGACCCTTGCCAGGGGCGACAATCCCCGAGGTACCCCAGTAGCGCTCGCCCGGCGGGGTCACGTCGGCACTGAAGCGGATGAAGGTATGGGCTTCGGGACCGTAGGGCTTGACGAAGATCGTCACCCAGCGCCCCGGTCCCGGTTCGCCCCAACCCACCAGCAGCGTCGTGTCCATCGTCGCGTTTCCGAAGCCGCCGACCTGGAGCAGGTGACTCACGGCGCTCGAGCAGTCGAAGGGCCCGTTGGGAGGAGTCGGCGAGGAGCCGTGAGAGCCACCCCAGACGTATTCGGAGGTCGGGCGGAGGGCGCTGAGGCGGGCGGCCTCGGCGACCATCCGTGCGACGGTCTCGTTGGGAGCGCCAGCCGCCGCGGCGCAGCCGCCGCCGCTGGCCGCAACCGTGCCGTCGCCGGCGAAGCGGTGGGCGTCGGCCAGGACCTCGGCGACGTACCAATCCGCGTGGTTGTAGCTGAAGATCGCCGCGTGCCAGTCCTGCGGAGCGCCAGAGGCGCGCAGCAGGCGGGCGGCGGCGAAGATCGCGTCCCAGGGGTTGTAGGGGTCCTTGGTGCCGTCGCCGTTGCCGTCGACGCCGAAGGCTTCCCAGCTCGAAGGGAGGAACTGCATCCAGCCTTCGGCTTCCGCCGAGGAGACGCCGAGGTTCGTGCCGAAGCCGGTCTCGACCCAGTTGATCCCGGCGAGGATCGACGGGCCTTCCTCCCCCAGCCCATACTTCGCCGCTGCCTGCTCATAGATCGGGACCAGGCGCCTCGGCACCTTCGAGCCGAGCGCCCCGACGGATTCCCCTCCGCCGCAGCTCGGCGAGGCGCCGAACATCACCGTGATCGCGAGCAGGGCGCCGATCAGGGCGGCGAGCAACCCGAGCGGCAGGCCGAGCAGCAGCTTCGGCGCGCGAGGGGCGGAGAGTGAGCCAGCCTCCACGGCATCCTCAGCTCGGCGGCGAGATGGTGGCGACTCGCCAGCGCGAGCCTTGTTTCCGAACGAGGAAGCCGACCGAGAACGGCGGCGAGCGACCGTCGCCGATCTCGACCATGCCGGCCAGGGCCGCCGCGCCCTGCGGTCGCAGGGTCACGTCGAGGGCCCGAGGGTGAAGGCCGCGCCGAGCGGGCGGCACCCTCGACCCCGCCGCCGAGAGGTCGCGGCGGAGGGCGGCGGTGACGCCCGGCAGGCGGGGCGGGCGCCGCCTGTAGATGCTGCGGGCGTAGGCGTAGGCGAAATGGCGGGCGACGTGGGCGGCGGGCGCGAGCTGCTCGGCAGCGATCGACCCGCCGCGCGTGCCGCTCAGAAGTGACGAGCCGGCATGGGTGTTGGTGTCAGCCGAGGAGCAGCCGACGAGGGCAACGGCGAGGAGCGCCAGCCCGAGCGATGCCCCGGCGCGGCGGCACAGCGAGATGTGACGGGCGGGGTGCATCCGCCCCTGCTGTCCAGCGGCAGGTCGGTTTGCATCGTTTTCGGGCTGAGCCGATGCAAATGGCTTCCACGCTGGACAGTCCGGGTAGCAGTCAGAGCGCAGATACCTACACTTGAGATGAGCGCTTTGGCTGGCTTGTCGTAAACATCGAAGTTCCGAAAGGACCGATGTACGGACGCAAGGCCAATACTGAGTTGAAGCAGTCTGAGCTGGAGGAGGCCCGGCTGGGTTTCATTCAGTTCCTCCGACGCAAGCGTTTTTCACCTCAGTTCATCGCCAGCCACGGCGATGAACTGTTTGCGACGGCGGCACTCGAATACAGCCGCAAGGTCGCCAAAGGTGGGGAGATCGACAGCCCGACGGGCTGGCTCATCACCTGCGCCTGGCGACGGACCAAGAGCCTGTTGGAAGCAAAGAGCCGTTCACCCCAGATCGTCTCAACCGATAAGGCCGAGGCGATCGAGGACGAGATGGGGCGAAGCCCCGAGGACGTGACCCTCGATGAGGACCGACTGCGGAAGGTGCAGGAGGCGGTCGACCAACTGAAGGTCGAGGAGAGGCGGCTACTCGAGCTTGCCTACTTCGAGGGCATGACCGTCCGCGAAGTGGCCCGCGAACTTCACTGGCACCCCTCCAAGGCGCAGCGCTGCCACGAAGCGGCGCGCAAGCACCTACACCAGTTGCTCGGCGTCGACAGCCTCGACGAGCTGGAGATCATCGTCGGCCTCGCCGCCTACATCTCACTGGCAGAAAAGACGACCGCCCCGCACCTCCCGGCTGGCGTCGAGGCGGTCGCCGAGACGATCAGCCGGGGCATCGGCCACGGCTGGGCGCGGGCGCAGGATCTCGCTCGCAGCCTGCCCTTCGGCGGTGGCGCCGAGCCGTCGGCGACCGCGCTCGGTGGCAGCGCCGGGCGTGCGGCGGGCGTCTGCGCCGCGGCCGCGCTCGCCTGCCTGGCGAGCGGAGTGGTCGGCCCCGGTGTCGGCGGGGTGAACCTGATCGGCGGCGGAGGCGGTGCGAGCGCGCCCGCGCCAAAGCACCGCAACGTCGCCGACGCGCCGCACGTCGCGCCCTTGACCCCGAGGACCAACCCCGCGCCTTCACCGCCGCCCGAACCGAAGTCGCCGAGCCCGACCAACGGCAAGCAGCGGAGCGGGGGTAGCCGCGCCACCGCGAGCGCGGAGCGCACGAAACACGCGACCGAAGCCGTCGCGTCGCAGTCGCTGGAGTCGGCGGCGGGAGGCTCGGAAGCGAGCAGCGCGCCGGTCGAATCAGCGCCGGTCGCCGAATCGAGTCCCCCTCCTGAATCGAGCGCGAGCAGCTCCAGCTCGACCCCCACTCAAGTCGCAAACCAGCAGTTCGGACCCTGAGAGGCAAGTGATGAGAGAGGCGATCCGACAACTGACCAACGCTGCGAAGTGGCTGCCCGTCTTCCTCGTGGTGGCGCTCTTTCTCCTCCCCTCGACCGCAGAGGCCGGCAGCTACATCGTGGCTCAGTGTTCGCCCGGCGTCTACACCGGCGCGGACGACGCGGGCTTCACCGCCTCGACCACTCACTACACCCCGCGCGCGGACTGCTCTCCTTCGGCGCCCGGGCTCCAGATCACCCACACCCTCGCCGAAGGTGAAACCGGCACTGTGCAGGGCGGCTTCGGCGCCTGGGTGTGGACGGCGCCCGCGGGCACCTACATCACCGGCGGATCGACGTTCAGCCGCCTAGCGACCGAAGACGGACAGCACGGCTACCTCGCGGTCTCCCCCGACAGCGGGGCGGGCCTCTCTTATGAGAACCAGAACGACGACCAGGGGCACGAGTCGGGCATCCCCACTGGCAATTGGCGCTACCTCGTCGCCCGCCTGGAATGCACGCAGCCGAACGAAGGCAACCGCTGCGTCGGAGCAGCAGGCGGAGCGCACACCTACGTCAAGCAGGTCCGCATCCAGCTCACTGATGTCGTTTCTCCGACCATCTCGATCGGCGGCTCGATGTTCTCGGGCGCGGAACTGCGTGGCCCCCAGACGATCTCCGTCGCAGCCGCCGATCAAGGTGCCGGGTTGCAGTCGGTTCAGATCGCCGTCAACGGCAAAGGCGCAGCGGGTGATGACCTCTCGGCTTCGTGCAATCCGATTCCGGGAAACATGACATCGCGCATGGCTCCGTGTCCGCCGAGCTTTAGCAAGACCTACACGCTCGAAACAGCACAGGCTCCCTTCCAAGAGGGCGTTAACTCAATCTTGGTCTGCGCCTACGACTACGCGCAGACCGGCACCCCCAATGGCGCCTGCGAAACGAAGGAAGTCCTCGTCAACAACCTCTGTCCCGGCTCGCCGGTCGGAGGTGGCAACACGATCACTGCCGGCTTCGCAGGCAACCAGAAAGCCGAGCGCACCCTTGCCTTTCGTAACCGAGCTTTGATCCGGGGGCGCCTGCACGACCCGAGCGGCAATCCGGTCGCAAACGCCCAGGTCTGCATCCAGGGCCACACCGATCTGCCTGGTCGTCCTTATCACCTGATCGGCACCGCGAGCACGAATGAAAACGGCGCCTGGTCGTACAAACTCGCTCGTGGACCCTCGCGAGCCTTCCGCATTGCCTACCGTTTCGGCGCCTTCCAGACTTCGACCGATCTGAGCCTGCACATGCGGGCGCGGGCAACGCTCCACCTTAGTCGCCACCGCGCTCGCCCCCACCACCGCGTCTACTTCTCCGGCGAGATCGCCGGCCCCAGCTGCGCCCTGCGCGTTGTCGTCGTGCGCGGGACGGTGCCCGGCTCAAAGCGACGGTTTCTCGTCCGCCGCGCGAAGACCGACGCGCTCTGTCACTACCGGGTCGGCTATGCCTTCTCCCCAGTGCCGAGGACTACGAGATTCGTTTTCAACGCCGTTGTGCCCGAACAGAACGGGTATCCCTACGTGCGAGGGCACTCCGTTCCTCGCTACATCCGAGTGAGGCGGTAATCCACACATGCTCAGGTCGACCAAGGAGGACACGCCATGAAGATCAAGCTCAGCCGCTGCTCGGCCGTCCTGGTCGTGGCCGCAATCGTGATGCTCGTACTGGGTGGAAGTGCGTTCGCGCAGTCGGGTCCGACCGCAACTCGCTCAGCCCACCACGGCAAGATCGAGTACCGCTTCGGGAAGATCGTCGACACCGACACCACCGCCAACGACGGCCAATTCAACTACGCCCACGGCCACGCCAACTGCAAGCACGGTGAGCGGCTGATCTCCGGCGGACTGCGGTGGCACCACGGCAGCATCACGACGATTGTCGGCCACTTCCAGATGGTGGCTTCCGGCCCGATCAAACGGGAATGGGCAGTCACCGCAAGCTCCGATATGGGCGGAGCCGCCCGCGCCGATTTCCTCGTCGTCGCCACCTGCGAAATCCGGTAGCGACCAAGCCGTCCTGGGTGTAGGCGCCTGGTAGGGCCCGGACGACGCCCCTGTCGATCTTTCCGCCCCGGCCAATTTGGGCCGAGGCCGATGCAAGTAAGCCGCGCGTTGGACAGCGGAAGTGCAGAGGCACTTCTAGCCAAAGGAGTCGATCGTGGCCGTCGCAGTCTTCGTCAGGTTCCAGCTCGCCGCCGTCAGCATCAAACCCAATCCCAGCGGAGGACCGGGAACCCCGGCGCTGGAAAAACTCATCAACTGGCTCGCCGCGATCGTCCTGCTCGGCTGCGCTGCCGGCCTGCTGATCGGCGCCGCACAGTGGGCGCTCGGCAGCAAATCCAACAACTTCAGCCACGCCTCTGACGGCAAGCAGAAGGTCCTCTACTCGCTGATCGGCGCCTTCGTGGTCGGAGCCGGAGCGGCGCTCATCAACTTCTTCTACACCTCGGGCACGGCGGTCAAGTGATGCGCCCGCCTCGGGACAGCTCCACGCCAGGGCGCCGGCGTCTCCTCCTCGCCTGCCTCGCCACCCTCCTCCTCGGCCTGCTGGCGGGCCGGTCCCTCTCCCCCAGCGGCAGCGACCGCGCCGCGACACCTGCCAAAGCCGGCGCGGCGCGGTCGCTCGCCGGAGTCCCGGTCTCCTTCCCCGACACCCCTGCCGGAGCGGCGCAGGCGGTCGCCTCCTACCAGGGTGCCTTCGCCACCCCCGCGATCCTGCGGCCGAAGGTGATACGGGCACGGATCGAAGCGGTGGCAACGCCCGACTACGCGGAAACGATGCTGGCCGCCAACTCGCCGGGCGCCCAGCGCCTCGCGGCGGGACCGATCGGCGCGGGCGTCCGTCGCGGGTTGCAGACGCTCTACACGGCGGTCCCGATCGGCTACCGGGTCGAGTCCTTCGCACCCGCACGCGCCCGCGTCCTCACCTGGGGCTTCACCTTGCTCGGCAACGCCGAATCGGTGGAACCGGCCGCCTACTTCGGCCTAACCCATACCGAGCTCGTCTGGATGGAAGGCCGCTGGCAGATCGCCGAAA
Source organism: Solirubrobacterales bacterium (assembly GCA_035534175.1). Taxonomy (GTDB): domain Bacteria; phylum Actinomycetota; class Thermoleophilia; order Solirubrobacterales; family 70-9; genus DATLSM01. The sequence goes on from DATLSM010000048.1 coordinate 11,616, forward strand.
CCCGGGGCGGCTTCGGGCCGACGCCGAAGTTGGCGACGAAGCCGGGCCCGCTCGGCGCCTACGGCGTGATCGACCTAGCGCAGGGGCTGGAAAGCTATGAGCTGGCTCCCTAGATGCCTGGCGGCCGCCCTCCTCGCTGGTCTCCTGGCGGCGCTGGTCGTCCTCGCGCAGCCCTCTCCCCCGTCCGCCCGGGCCAACCCCCTCTGCGACGTCGGCAGCGCCCCGGCGGAAGCCGTCACCGAAGGCGTCGGCGCGATCACCGGCGGCTTGGTCGGCGGCGGCAACCCGGTCGGTGATGCCTGCAACACGGTCAGCGGCGCGGTCACGGGCGCCGTCACCGCCCCAATCACCGAAGCCCTGAAGGGCGTCGGCAACGGGATCTTCAACCAGATCACGACCTGGGTCGCCGAAGGGGCGAGCTGGCTGATCGGGCAGGTCGTGACGGCGATCGAGCAAACCACGACGCCGCAGTTGACGACCAAGGGCTTCCTCTTGCAGTACGGGAAGATGGCGGAGATCGCCGCCCTGATGGGGCTGGCGATGCTGTTGCTCGCCGTGTTGGAGGGGTTGGCGCAGGGCAACGCGGGGCTGCTGGCCCGCGTCGTCCTGGTCAACCTGCCGCTCGCCTTCATCGCGACCAGCGTCGCCTACGCGGTGGTGCAGCTGCTTCTGGTCGCGACGGACGGCCTCTGCCACGCGATCGCCAGCGCCAGTCACAACAACAGCGAGCACTTCTTCAAGGCGGCAATAACCGGGCTCGGCGAAGCCGGAGGGACTGCTGGCAAAGAAGTCGGCGGCGCTGGGGGCACGGACCCGAGCGGGACGGTGGCAGGACAGGCATCGGGGACCGTGGCGGTGCCGTTGTTCGTCACCTTCCTCGCCGCGATCATTGGCGCCTTCGCCGCCTTCTTGGTCTGGCTGGAGCTGCTGATGCGCGACGCGGCGGTCTACGTGGTCGCCCTGTTCATGCCGATGGCGCTGGCGGCGTCAATCTGGCCGCGCTGGATGGGCGCCCTGCGCCGTAGCGGCGAGCTGCTCGTCGTGGTAATCGGCTCGAAGTTCGTGATCGTCTCGATCATCTCGCTCGCGGCGGGACTGGTGGCCGAAAGCGGCAGCGACGTCGAGCACATCCTCGCCGCCTCGGCGCTGATGCTGCTCGCCTGCTTCGCGCCCTTCGTCCTGCTCAAACTCGTGCCCTTCGCCGAGGGGGCGATGAGCTCCGCCTACAGCCGCCGCTCGGCTGGCGGCGGCGCGATGAGCGGGATGCAGGTCGCAAGCGACGTGCAGATCCTCCGCAACATGGCCCACTCCAACTGGGGCGAGTCGGGCGCGACCCTCTGGAACGCTGGCGAGAAAAGCGGCGGCAGCGCCGGGCCCGAGCCCGGCGGCCTGCGCGGTGGCGGCGGGCCGGGAGCGGGCGGCGGTGCGGGCGGCGCTGGCGCTGCGGGCGGTGGCGAGGCCGCAGCAGGGGGAGCGGCTGGCGCAGGCGCGGGCGGAGCGGCTGCGCTGCCCGCCGCAGCCGTGCGCGGCACCCAGGCCGCCGCCCAGCGACTGCAAGGGACCGGCGTCGCCCAGCAGGCGGGCAGCTCCGGGGGCGCGGGCGCTGCGCCGAGCGGGGAGCCTGCGGCGCCTCGCGGAGCTGCAACGCCCCGCGAGGCGGACGGTAGCGGTGCGCCGAGTGCCGGAGAGAAACCGCCGCGACCGGCGCCTGAGCCACCGGGAGCAAAGCCCGAGAAAGGGACGAAGTCGTGAGCCCGCGGCGCTATCGCTTCGGTCCCCTCGAGCAGCGCGCCGTGGTCGGGCCGCTTCGCATCGGCCAGGTCTTGATCGTCGCAGCGGGTGCGCTGATCGGGTTGGGGGCGCTCTACGCGATGCGGAGCGTCGCCGGGCTGGTCGTTGCCCTGGTGGCGCTCGGCGTCGCGGTCGCCGCGATCTGCGTGCCGGTCGAGGGGCGCACGGCGGAGGAGTGGGCGCCGGTCCTAGGGCGCTGGGTCCGTCGGCGCCCACGCGCCGAACGCGGCCACCGCTCGACGGCGCCGGGCGCAGGCGCTCGCGAGGGCGGCGAGGGCGAGGCGGAGCACGAGACCTCGCTGCCGCCGGAGCTGGCCGACCTCGACCTGCTCGCGGTCCCCTACGGCTCCGAGCAGGTCGGCATCATCGAAGATCGGCGCGGCGGCACCTTCACGGCGGCGCTTGCGGTACGGGCCGGAGCCTTCGCGATGCGCGACAGCGCCGAGCAGGAGCGAGCGCTCGACGCCTGGGGCGCGGTGCTCGCGAGCTGCGCCCGCGACGGCAGCCCAATCCGCCGCCTGCAGTGGATCGAGCAGACCCTGCCGGGCCAAGGCGACGAGCTGGCAGCCCACTTCCAGGCCCAGCGCGACCGCGCTGTGCCGCTCGACTCCGACCTCGTTCGCTCCTACATCGAGCTGGTCGAGTCTGCCGCGCCGCAGACCACCGAGCACGAGGTCCTGATCGCCTTGCAGATCGACCAGCGCCGAGGCGCCCGCGAGCTGCGCCGACTCGGCGGCGGCGTCGAGGCGGCCTGCGAGCTGCTGCTGCGTGAGGCCGAGAGCCTCGCGGAGCGACTGACGATCGCCGAGGTCTCGGTCTCGGGCCTCTTGCGCCCGCGCCAGTACGCGGCGCTGATCCGCGATGCCTTCGATCCGTTCGGCCGCCAGGCGCGCGCCCGGGCGAGCCTGGGGCCCGACGGGCGCGAGGGAGTCGAGCCGGCGCTGATGGGACCGCTTGCCGACGAGACGAGCTGGTCGACCTACCGCACCGACTCCGCCTTTCACGCGACCTACTGGATCGCCTCCTGGCCGCGCTCGGACGTCGGGCCGATGTTCATGGCACCGCTCTTGATGCAGACGAGCGCCCTGCGGAGCGTCGCGGTGACGATCGAGCCGGTCCCCTACTCGCTGGCGATGCGCCGCGCCGAGGCGGCGCAGACCGCCGAGGTCGCCGAGGAAATCAACCGCAACCGCCAGGGCTTCATGTCAACCGCCCGGATCCGCCGGCGCCAGCAGGCCGCTTCACGCCGCGAGGAGGAGCTGGCCGACGGTCACGCGGAGCTGCGCTGGTCGGGCTACGTGCGGACCTCCGCGCGCTCGCCGCAGGAGCTGGAGCGGGCCGAGTCAGAGGTCGAGCACGCCGCCCAGCTCGCCCGGCTCGGCCTGCAACGCCTCTACGGCGAGCAGGACAGCGGCTTCCCCTTTACCCTGCCGCTCTGCCGGGGGCTGCGATGAGGAGCCGCGCCGGAGAGCGGCCGGGCCACGGCGGCACCACCGCCCACTTCCAGTCCGTCTATCCCTTCCTCGGCCAGGGCGGCCTCGGGGCGCCCGGCGCCTACATCGGCCGCGACGCCTACGGCGGCGCCTGGATGTATGACCCGTGGGCGCTTTACCCGGTCCACCTGCCGGGTCCGAACATGCTGATGCTCGGCGGGATCGCCTCGCGCAAGTCGAGCCTGGTCAAGACCTACATCTACCGCCAGGCGATCCTCGGGCGCCAGGCGTGGGTGCTCGACATCAAGGGCGAGTATTGGCCGCTGGCGAGGGCGCTCGGCGTGCAGCCGATCACCCTCGCGCCGGGGGGCGAGGTGCGGCTGAATCCGCTCAGCCCGCGAGGCGGCCGCGAGGGACCGCTGAGCCTTCTGCGCTCGGTGGCCCAGGCGGCGCTGCGGCGCGAGCTGAGCCCGGAGGAGGACGCCGGGCTGCGGGTGGCGCTGGAGATCGTAGACGAGCATTCCGGCGCCGCCGAGCCGACCCTGCCGATGATGGTCGACGCGCTGCTCCATCCCCGCGAGGCGATGGTGCAGGGCGTCTCGGCAGCCAGCCGCGAGGACTTTGCCGAGGCGAATCGCTCCTCGGCGCTGGCGCTGCAACGGCTATGTGCGGGCGACCTGCGCGGCATGTTCGACGGCCCGACCAGCGAGGGTCTCGACCTCGACGCACCCCTGGTGGTGCTCGACCTGAGCGCCGTCCGCGACTCCGCGGCGCTGGGAATCCTGATGACCTGCGCCGCGGCCTGGCAGCAGGCGATCCTCTTGGAGGCAAAGCAGGCTGCCGAGCAGGAGGGCCGCGAGAGCCCGAAGCTGATCTCGATAGTCGAGGAGGGCTGGCGAGTGACCAGCCACATCGGCGTCGCCGAGTGGCTGCAGGCCAACTTCAAGCTCTGTCGCTCGCTCGGCGTGCAGAACATCGTCGTCGTCCATCGCCTCACCGACCTGGGCGCCTCCGGCGATGCCGGCTCGCGCGAGGCGCGCATCGCCGAGGGGCTGATCGGCGACGCCGACACCAAGGTCATCTACCGCCAGCCCCATGACCAGCAAGAGCTGCTGCGCTCGCGCCTGGGCCTGAGCCGAACCGAGGCCGAGCTGACGACGACGCTGCGCCTCGGCGAGGCGCTGTGGATGGTCGGGAACCGCTCCTTCCTGGTTCAGCACCGACTCTCCGAGATCGAGCGCGAGCTCGTCTACACCGACTGGCGCATGGTCGAGCACCCGCCCACGGAGGCGGCGTGAGCGGCGAGGAGCGCCAGCTCTACCTGGCGCTCCTCGCCATCGCCGCCAGCGTGCTGGCGCTGATCTGGCTGACCGGCGCTCTGGCGGGCCTGATCTTCGGAGCGGGCTGGACTTCGATCGGGGCGAGCGAATTGGCGGCGACGGCCTTGCGCCTCCCCTCCCACCTCGGCGACCCCGCTGCGGCCTGGCCGCGCGAGGCGCGGGCGGCGCTGCCGCGGGCGCCCGGCTTCTACGCGAGCGCCGCGCTGATCCTCACCGTGCTCTGCGGCCTGGCCCTGCTCGGTCGCCGCTACCTGGAGCTGGACGAGCTGCTCGCCTTCGGCCGCGGTCGGCGCCGGGCGCCGAGCGCCCGCTGGGCGAGCCGTCGTGACCTGGCGCCGCTGATGGTTCCGGCGCCGCAGCGACGGCGGCTGACGCTCGGCCGCAGCGGACGAGCGCTGCTCGCCGCGCAGGATCGACAGTCGGTGATTGCCTTCGCCCCGACCGAAAGCCACAAGACGACCGGCCTGGCGATTCCGGCCCTGCTGGAGTGGCAAGGCCCGGTCCTGGCGACCTCGATCAAGAGCGACCTTCTGGTTGACACGGTGGCCCACCGGCAGACGCTCGGCGAGGTGATGGTCTTCGATCCGACGCTGGTGACAGGGATGGAGCCCTCGCGGGCGACGCCGCTGTGGGGCGCCGGAACCTGGCGCGGGGCGATGCGAGTCGCGCATTGGCTGGCGGCCGCTGCGCGTACCGGCTCGGGCGGCCTACAGGACGCCGACTTCTGGTACTCGGCGGCGGAGAAGCTGCTGGCGCCGCTGCTCTTTGCTGCCGCCTCCAGCGGCCGCACGATGGAGTCGGTGGTGCGCTGGCTGGACGAAGGGCCCGACGCAAATGACGCCCATATCGAGGAGCTGCTGAACGAGGCGGGCGAGGAGGCGGCGAAGCGAGCCTGGCAGGCGACGCAGAACCGCGAGGAGCGCCAGCGCAGCTCCGTCTACACGACCGCCGAGATGATCGTCGGCGCCTTCGCCGACCCGCGTGTCGCGGAGGAGACGAAGGGCGCCGACTACAGCCCTGCCGCCCTGCTGGACGGCGGCGCCAACACCCTCTATCTCTGCGCGCCGCTGCATGAGCAGGAGCGGCTTCGGACCGTCTTCTCGATGCTGGTTCAGGAGCTGCTCGCCGTGGTCTATGAGACGGTGGCGACGACCGGGAAGCCGCTCGACCCGCCGCTCCTGCTGCTGTTGGACGAGTGCGCGAACATCGCGCCGATCCCGAACCTTGCCGAGATCGCCTCGACCGGCGCCGGACAGGGGGTGCAGCTGCTGAGCATCTTTCAGGACATGGCCCAGGTCAGCTCGCGCTATGGGCGCCGGGCTTCCACCATCGTCAATAACCACCGCGCCAAGGTCTTCGGCACCGGGATCTCCGATCCCGAGACCCTCTCCTACGTCTCGCGGGTGTTGGGCGCGGGGGAGTTCGAGCAGCGCTCGCGCAGCACCGGCGAGAAAGGGCGCCACTCGCAGACCGAGGGCGATACCTACCGCGACCTGGCTCCAGCCAATGAGGTGCGGGAGCGCGACCCCGGTACCGGTCTCCTCGTCTACGGGCACTTGCCGCCAGCGAAGATCAAGCTGCGCCCCTGGTACGAGGATGACGATCTGCGAAAGCTGCGCGGCGAGTCCAGCAACGGCTCTGGCGCGGAGGGGGTGCACACGTGAGCCAGGTATCCACCTCGAGGACCGGAACCGACGAAGCCGTCCGGCTGCGAAGGTCCGCGGGGCAAAGCGAGAAGACGCCGGACGCCTGGGCCTCCAAGGACACCGTGCCTCTGCGAATCGCGGGCGACCGCGTAGAGGCAGAGGAACGGGCTGAACGGCTGCGCCTCGTCACCGGGCAACGCCGGGTAGTCCTGAGACGCGGGTCGCGGCGGCGCTAGTCGGAATCGAGATCGGCCATATTGCAGGCGATCCACTCAAACTCGCCATTCACCCGCGGCACCTCATCGGTGTAGCGGGCAGCCCATACCCAGCGCTCCCAGCGAGTGAAGCCGCCGTGACGCGAGGCGCTGATCCGCTCCGCAGGAGTCATTCGCGCAAGGACCGAAACAAAACTGTCGACAAGGCGCTCCGTCTCCTGGGAGTCGCGACCGCTGAGCGTCTCGTAGGTGAGGTGCTGCTGGCCGCTCTCGACCTCCCTGACAAGGGTGTCCAAGGTCTGAGTCATGTCTGCCTCCTTCGGTTTGGCCCCACCCGCTGCGGGAGCCGATGCCCAGCCCCAGCACGCCGCAGGCGTGCAAAATTGAGGGGCACGCGAGCGGCTCCCGCAGAGGGCGACCTGATCGCGTGTGCGCCTGAGTGGAATCACACACGGGGACTCGCCACAGAGGCTCAGATCGCCTCTCAGGGCCTCGCTTTTCGGGCAGGGCGTCCATTCACCCCTGTTGTCCAAAGAAAGGGCCGGCTGCTTCGGCTGTGGCGAGCTAAAGGCTGAGCCCCGAGATCGCGCGTTGGCGCTAGCGGCAACAACTAGCCTCCAAAGAGCGATGGCAGGACAGACCCTTTCCTACACGAACACCTGGGCGGCGACCGCCGCCGCCACGACGGCAGCCTGACGCATTCTCACTACCGCCCGCGGCCCCCACACCCACGACGAAGGACCACCACGACGGCGGCCACGGCCACCACTCGCACGGCCTAGTGGACGAGCGCATCAAACGCTATGAGGTCGAGCTGTGCCGCATCGAAACCATCGAGCACGCCGATCGACCGCTGACTTGCGCCTTGTGCTGGAGCTGAGGTCTTCGGCGTGCCTGGTTGACCCTAGATAGCGCTATCACCCACGGCTAGACGGTGTTGCCTTTTACCCGTGCGATCGAGCAACTGTTCCTGATCCAGTCGAACGCCCGCCGCGCACCGCGATCCTGAAACCGCCGGGCGCCTGGAAGGAGAACGACCAAGCGCCGTGTTGGTGGCTGGGTGCTTCGACGTCGAACCCGTCCTCCTTGAGGCGTTGGTTGATCTCGTCGACTTGCGCGTCGCTCGGCTGGATGAAGCCGATGTGAAACGTCTTCGGATAGTTCACCGTATTGGAGCGGCCGACGCCGATCAGGGTCAGCACGAGACCGTCGTCATCGAGCAGCATGTCGAAATTCTTGTGGCCCTCGCCAATCGGACGCAGGCCGAAGTGCCGCTCAAGGAATCCCCGCGCAGCCGGCACGTCGTCGACCGTGAGATGGAGTTGGTTGAGTTTCATTTGGTCAGCCGCGAACCAGGCGCCCCACTGCACCCATCAGCTCGTCGGTCTTCTCCGCGCGCTCGGCCGCCGTGCCATTAATACAGTTGCGAACGTGGCTGTCCAGAAGTCCCAGGGCGACGCCATGCAGCGCGGCCTCGGTCGCCTGGATCTGAGTCAGGATGTCGATGCAGTAGCGGTCTTCCTCGACCATCCGAGTGAGGCCGCGAACCTGGCCCTCCACTCGGGCGAGACGTTTGAGCAGTTGTTCTTTCGATGCCGAATATCCCGGTTTATTAGTCATGTGGGTAGGATACCCCTGTAGGGTATAGACCGTCAAGCCAGCCCTTCTTGGAGAATGCATGAGTGACGTTCTGAGCACGATCGGCGAAGGCTTCAAGCAATCCTTGCTGATGGCCTACGCGGTCTGGTGGGCACTGGTGCTGGGCTTTGCGATCTCGGCGATCGTCCAGGCGTGGGTTCCGCGCGAGCGGATCGAAGGGGCGCTGGCGGGCAGTGGCCCTGGACCGCTCGCCAAGGCGACCGGCCTCGGGGCGGCCTCCTCTTCGTGTTCTTACGCCGCGATCGCGATCGCCAAGTCCCTGTTCCAGAAGGGCGCCTCTGCCGCAACGGCTCTGGCGTTCCAGTTCGCCTCGACCAACCTCGTCTGGGAGTTGGGATTGGTGCTGTGGGTGCTGCTCGGGTGGCAGTTCACGATCGCCGAGTACATCGGCGGGATCGTAATGATCGTGTTGATGGCGCTGATGCTGCGCCTCTTCGTCTCCCCCAGGCTTGAGGAGCAGGCGCGCAAGCACGCCCAGGAAGCCCAGACCGACCACCAGCACCATATGGCCGGTGAGCACATGAGCTGGCGCCAGCGCCTGACCTCGGCCTCCTCTTGGTCTGACGTTGCCCTCAACTTCCGCGGCGACTGGCAGATGCTCTACAAGGAGATCACGATCGGCTTCCTGCTGGCCGGCTTCATCGGCCTACTCGGCAACGACTTTTTCAACGTCCTCTTCATCGAGCACGCACCGCCACTGCTGAAGACGATCGAGAACGTGATCGTCGGACCAATCATCGCCATCCTCAGTTTCGTCTGCTCGGTCGGCAACGTGCCGCTGGCCGCCGTCCTTTGGTCCGGCGGGATCAGCTTCGCCGGAGTGATGGCCTTCATCTTTGCCGACCTGATCGTCTTGCCGATCATCATCGCCTACCGCAAGTACTACGGCTGGGCCTTCGCCTTGCGGATAACGGCGCTGATGTTCGTGACGATGGTAATCGCGGCGCTGATCGTCGACGGCTTGTTCAGCGTCACGAACCTGATCCCGACCACCCGGCCGACTCGCGGCGACATCTTTGCCTCCGTCCAGATTGACTACAAGCTCTTCCTCAATCTGCTCGGTCTGGTGATCTTCGCGGCGCTGATGTGGATCACAATGCGACGCGGGACCACTGATCCGATTTGCGGGATGAAGGTCGATCGAGACAAGGCGATCCGGAAGGACTTCGGTGGTGAGACCTACTACTTCTGCTCAGAGCACTGCCTGCACGCCTTCGAGGTCGATCCCGATCGCTACGTCGGCGATGCCGGCCACGAAAGTCATGAGGCGGCTCATGTCCGTTGATCAGTCCGCCACCGGGAGGAGCGGGAGGCGCGACATCGCCAACCTCCGCTTCCGCTCCTTGAATGTTGCTCTCTATTCTCGGAAGCAATGACGGGACAGACCCTCTCCTACGAACTGATCGACGGCGACCGCCACCGCCACGACGGCGGCCTGACCCATTCTCACCACCATCACGGTCCGCACACCCACGAGCTGGCGCCGCACTCCCACCACCACGACCACCACGTCGGCCACGGCCACTCCCATGGTCTGGTTGACGAGAGCATCAAACGCTCACGGGAGGGACTGCGGGCGGTCGGCCTGTCATTGGTCGTCCTCGCGCTCGCCGCTGGCGCTCAGCTCGCAATCTTCATCGCCAGCGGCAGCATCGCCCTGCTCGCGGACCTGATCCACAACTTCGGCGACGCCAGCACCGCGATCCCGCTCGGCGCTGCCTTCCTACTGCGTTCCGCTCGGGCCGAGCGATGGGCGGGGCTGTTCGTTGTCGCGACGATCTTCGTCTCCGCCTGCGTTGCCGGAGTCGAGGCGATCTCGCGCCTGATCCATCCACAGACGCCGACCCACCTCCTCGCCCTGGCCACGGCCGGGCTGATCGGCTTCGCCGGCAACTGGATAGCCGCCCAGATTCGCACCCGCGCCGGCAACCGCCTCGACAGCCCGGCGCTGACCGCCGACGGCAACCACGCCCGCGCCGACTCCTACGTAAGCCTGGCGGTCATTGCCACCGCCGCCTTCGTCGCGCTCGGGCTACCGGTCGCCGACCCACTGATCGGCCTCGCGATCACCGTGGTGATCCTCAAGATCACCTGGGACTCCTGGCGCACGGTGCGGGGTCATCACACCCACTAGCAGAGCTGACGGCTTCTACTCATGCGGTAGTCAGAAGGGTGGCGGTGCTGAGGCCCGTAGGTCATGTGGCGCGCTGCTCGCGGCGGATTCTCACCAATACGTTGGCGCTGAAGATGAACAACGCGACCTGGATGAACGACAGCACGGTGTCAACGTCGATCGTCTCATCGAAGCCGTCGGCGGGGATCAGCCAGGGGTGGTTGTCGCCGCTAGCGAGGTGGAAGTTGATCGCCATTAACGTTGCGCCGAAAGCGGCGAGCATAGTCGCGATGAGGATCGAAGTCCGCCAGCCATCGGACAGCCGTGACCAGCGGGCCAGCCAGATAATCGCTGCGAGTATGAATGCGGCGCCAATGATGATCTCACCGACCTCGATCAGCACAGCGAATGCGCGAGCGTTGGGGATAATCGAGCTAGCAAGAAAGCTGCGGTACCAGTGCGCGGCGCCTTCTGACGTTTCCTTGAGGTCCGGGGCGAGGCCGGACGCGAAGTCGCCGCTGGCGACCTTGGTGATCCCCGAAGCGAGCCACTCGTAACCGATGATGATCTGAATCGCCAGCAGCGTCACAAGGGCGGGGCTCGCGTTGGACTTGGGTTGCGTTGGGAGTGTGGTGTCGGGCATCATTTGCCTCCTAGAGACGCTTCGCGGTTCGGCGGCCCGGATGCATCTGTGTCAGTTGCACGTCAGGGTTGGGCGAGGGTCTGGCGCAGTTGCTCATGCTGCTCAGTCGTGATCTCGCCGCTCGCCAAACGACGATCGAGGATCTCCCGCGCGGACATCTCGATTGTGGGTCCGCCGTCTCGGTGGCCGCTGACCTCGCGTGTGATCCAGACAATTACGGCTACGACAAGCGCGAGGAGAAGGAGGATCGCCAAAATCGAGAAAATCCATCCGCCGCTGTTCATATGGCCATTCCAATCCATCATGGCTGTCCCTTTCCGCCCCGCACACAGTGCTCACTGGTCCCTTGACCGGTGGCGTGCGCACGACGAAGTGGTCGTGTGTGAGTGCAACAGGTCATTGCTGCCGGCTGTTCATTGGGGCTTCGAACTGGCAGGACGGCGAGCACGAGAAGTCCCGTGCTGGAGGACGGCAGCGCGCTGAAACGTCTCGGCGATCGCCTCACCCGTCGGGAGGCGGCTGGGGTCAAGAAGCCATTGAACGATCAAGCCGTCAAAAACGGCCATAACCAGATTGGCGGAAACTTCCGGGTCAAGACGCCGCGATTTTGGTTGTTCCGCCTGGAGCTGCTCGATGCCAGTTGTGAGGGCCGCACGCAGCAGGTCAAAGTCGGCGGCCATCGCACTGCGCAGATCAGCGGCGTGCTCGGCGCGTGAGAGCGCCTCGAAATACGCGACAACAAGCGGACGGTTGGTGTTGAGCGTCTCAAGCAGCCGGTCAATAGCCGGTCCAATCTGTTCGCGTGTAAGACTCGACGGCACCGTCGAGATCAGCCCGATCAACGGTTCGAGCCATCGCCGCACGGCCTCGGCAAGGGCCTCGTGCAGGAGGTCGTCGGTGGACCCAAAGTGGTAACCGATCCCGCCCAGGCTGACACCCGCGCGGCCCGCTATGTCGCGGGCCGTCGTGTCGGCGTAGCCCTTGTCTTGCAGACAGGCGATGCCCGCCTCGAGCAATGCTTCGCGGTTAGTCATAGGAGCCACATCCGGGAGTCTTGCACGTTTGTCTTGCACATCTGTACAGTGAGACTAGGTGCGATCTTCGAATCCTTCACACTCGATGCCTGACCGGAGCTCTGATCCCGTTCCCAGCTGGTGGGCGTTGGCCGTCGTGCGTCGGGGAAAGCCATTCGCCCATGTCGCGGCCAGCAGGGCAATCGTCGGGCGAAACCGCTCACGCACCGATCCGACTTCGGGACGGTTCACCCAACACGAGGTCGCGGGCTTGGTCAGGGATGCCTTCGACCGCTTCGAGAGCCAGCTCCCGGAGCTGCCGAGCGAGCCGACTGTTGGCAGTCGCCAGAACGTGATGCTTGCGGCGCTAACTCTCGCCATTCTGGAGGCTCTTGAGGGGGCCGGAATCGAGCGCAGCTACGCAATCGAGTTGACAGGCGACACTTGCTGGCGTTTTTACCGCCATTGGGGCCGGATCACCAAGACGCTCACGACTCTCATTTCGCGCGACCCCACCCGCAGGCTTCGCCTGAGCGTCAACGCCTTCTTGACCTTCCCATTCGGTCGTCCCGGCTACAAGTTCGACGACGTGCCGGAGGAGGATGGGCGCTCGCTGAACATGCTGCGCTGCCCCGTGGCTGACCACCTCGGCCGGAGAGGCGCGGCCGACCTCTGCGCCGGCTCGTGGTGCAACCTCGACTACGCCCTTGCGGAGATGTGGGGCGCTCGCCTGGAGCGCTCCAGCACCCTGGTTGCTGGCGCCAGTTGCTGTGATTTCCGCTTCCACGCCCTGCCGGCCAGCGGCGAGCAGCCGGGGCAACCGGTCGCCAACGCGTTGCCGATAATCGGTCAATAGTGCTCCGCCCTACCCCGTGGGGACTTACCGATGGATGGCCAGCCATCCGGAGTTAGGTTCTTGAAACCTCAGACAGGAGATAGCGATGAAACAGAAGCTCTCGCAGGCCAAACACTGGATGAAGATGATGTGGGGATGCGGGGCAATTGTCCTGGTGGCGCTGATCGTGGCACTCGCCACCAACGCCTACGTGCTGCTGTTCGTGATTCCGTGCATGCTGATGATGGGCGCAATGGTGTGGATGATGATGGGCGGCATGAGTGGTGGAACGCGCGGCGGCGACCAAAAGTAAACGTGCCCCCTGGCACGCCCGCTGCGGCTAGGCGAGCGCTGATGGCGGATAGGCCACTCACACCCGCCCCGGTCCCATCCGAGGAAGCCCCGACACAGGTCGGGGCCGCTGTCCTACGGGTCAGTGGCGTCGGCAAGGCTTTCCACCGTGGTATCTGGCCGATGCGCCGCTCGGTCCAAGTCCTCAGCGGCGCGACGCTTGAGGTCAGGCCCGGCGAGCTGGTCGGGTTGGTAGGCGAGAACGGCTCGGGGAAGAGCACGCTTTTGCAGATCATCGTCGGGCTTCTAGGTCGAGACACCGGCAGCGTAGAACAACCCGATCGCTCGGGCTATTGCCCGCAGACGGCGATGCTTTGGGACAAGCTGACTGTCGATGAGCATTTCACCCTGTTTGCTCGTGCATATGGGATGGATGACGGCACTCGTCGGCGGGCCGTGGACGAGCTGTTGGAGGAGTTGCAGTTCGAGCGCTATCGCGACTATCGGGTCGAGGCCCTCTCCGGCGGCACGCGTCAGAAGCTCAATCTCGGGTTGGCGTTGATGCACGAGCCGCAGCTGCTCTTGCTCGATGAGCCCTACTCGGGCTTTGATTGGGAGACCTACCTGCGCTTCTGGGAGATGTCCAAGCGTCGTCGTGACGCCGGGATGGGCATCCTGATCGTCTCTCACCTTCTGGCCGAGCGCGACCGCCTCGATCGCATCTACACGCTGCGCGATGGCCGTACCGCAGAGGAATGAGCGCCCTCGCTGTTCTCGGGCCGAACTTTGTTCGCGAGCATTTGCGGACTCGGCTGACGTTGGTGCTGCTGGTAGCGATCCCGGCCTTCTTCGTCCTGATCTTTGCCAGCGTGCTCGGTCAGTTCGCGACCGCCTTGGGCGGAAGCCTCGCGAGTCGGGAGGCCACGGCGATCAGCGCCGGTTGGGCCGCCGCCTTCCTGTCCGGGGCACTCGCCTTCTTCGAGGTGACCTCCTCACGGGGAGCCGACCGCCGCCTGGCCCTCGCCGGCCTCGGGGCCGGCCGTGTGGCGCTGGCCCGGATCACGGCGGCGGTGACGCTCGCTGTCGTGGTCAGCGCGGTTGCCTTCCTGACCCTGACGCTGCGCAGCGGCATCGCCCATCCCTTCCATGCAGCGGTGGCGATCCTTGGCTTCGCGACGATCTACATCGGCATTGGCGCGCTGATCGGAGTGTTCGTTTCCGGTCCCCTTGAGGGCTCGCTTCTGGTCGTGCTTGTCTTCAGCGTCGATGTGTTCTCCGGCCCCGCGATGACCAGCGGCGGTGGAGTAATGGCCAGCCTGACCCCGACTCGTAAGGCCGCCGATCTACTGATCGCCGCCGGCAGCGGAGAAGGGTCACCCGCAGGGGACTGGATCACGGTCGCCGCTATCGCACTCGGAGCCCTTAGCGTTGCTCTGGCGGCGTTTTGGTTCACCGCTCGGTCGAGGGTCTGACCATGACGCGGCGCACCCTGACTGCGACCTCGATGGCGTTTACCGACCAGCGCCGCCGGCCGCTGCTGCTGATCTTGCTCGTAATCGTCCCTTCCTATGTCATCACCCGCAGCATCGCCATCACGCAAGCCACGCCCCGGCGTATCCCTCTCCCAGGCGACCTCTTCGTGACCACCACCATGAAAGAGCTGCACGGCGCGGTGATGGCAGGAATCGCGATCGCCTTCGTCGCCGCGCTGTGCGGGGTCTTTGTCATGCAGGCTGCGCTGCAAGGCGACCGACGGCTAGTGATCGCGGGCTTTCGCCCAGGGGAAACGATCATCGCCCGGCTCACTGTCCTGGCCGCCGCGACCGCGCTCGTGGTCACCGTCTCGATGGGAGTTACCGCCGTGAGCTTCACGCCAGCGGAGTGGAGCCCCTTCGTCATGGCCGCGCTGCTCACCGGCTTGATCTACGCCGCGCTCGGCGCTCTCGCAGGGGCACTGCTCGACAAGCTCGCCGCCACCTATCTGATGCTATTCCTCGCCCTCACCGACCTCGGCATCGCCCAGAACCCCATGTTCGGCAACGGAAGCCCGCCCTCGTGGGCAATGTTCCTACCCGGCTACGGCCCCGGACGGATGATGGTCGATGGCGCATTCTCGTCCAGCTTCCACGCCGCCGGCCCGCTGGCAATCGCGCTCGGCTGGACCGTCGGGCTCACCTTCGCCGTGGGATTCATTCTCCGTCGCGCCGTGGGAACACGAACCTAAGCGCCCAGGAGCCTCGTCGGATGCTCTCCGTCGCCAACGCGATCATCGTGGCGAGGGGCCTGCTTTGGAGACGACGAGCGGCGCTGACTTCAATCTCGCCGCGCTCCTGGCCCTCGAAGGCAAATCCCGCCCAAGCCCAATTCCAGCGTAGTTTCACACCGCTCAGTCGGGCGTGAGTAAGCCGACTATGAGACGCGAGACGATCAGGCCAAAGAGATCGTCCGGCACCGAATCAGGGTCGAGGACTCGCTCGAAGGCAAGACCGTTGACGAGCGCGCCAATGCCGACCGCCACCTGCTCGGCCGGCAGGGGAAGCTCGACACCGGCCGCAGCGGTCTGGCGCTCGATGGCCTCAGCGATAATCCTCACCTCTGCTTCGCGCTGCTTGACGAACTCGCCCCGGAGCTTTCGGTTCCGCGCCCCGTAGGCCCAGAACTCAAAGAACAGAAGGGGCCAGTCGGGGTCCTCGCGGATGAAGCTCCCAAAGCGCTCGCTGGCCGTCTGCTCGACTCCCTCCGGTGACTCTACGGCGGCCACCACGGCGCGGTAGTCGTCTAGGCGCTTCTCCAGCTCGTGATCGTTTAGGGCGAGGAACAGCTCCTCCTTGCCCTTGAAGTTCGAGTAGACGGCCCCGGTGGTGTATCCGGCCTCGGCGGCGATCTCCTCGACACTGGCGCCGTGGTAGCCGCGCTTCGCGAAGACTCGACCGGCGGCTTCGATCAGCTCGACTCGGGTGCGCTCTTGTCGCTGCTTTCTAGTCTCGGCCTCGCTGCTCATCGCTCTGAATAGGCTAATCTACTCAGATAATGAGCGTTATCGGAACGAGGAGAGGTCTATGAGCCTTGCGGTTTGCGCGATCGGAATGGCCTTACTCATGACTTGCATCTTCGGCATGGGCGTGATCGGAAAGCTAAGGAGCCGCGTTCGCCGCGGGTCCGAGGGTCCGGGGTCATGAGCGGGACGAGCGAGAGCCCTCATTCCGCAGAGACCGAACGCATCCGGCGGCTCTATGAGAAGGAAGCGCCGAAGTTCGACCGCAGCATGGGCCGCTGGGACCGGACTCTCTTTGCTGGCAGTCGCGAGTGGGTCTGCGCGCAAGCGAGCGGTGACGTGTTGGAGATTGCGATTGGGACCGCTCGCAACCTGCCCTTCTACCCCGCAGATATCCGGTTGACCGGAGTTGAGCTGAGCCCGGCGATGATCGAGGTCGCTCAAGAGCAAGCCGAGAAGTTGGACCGCGAGGTTGACCTTCGTGTCGGTGACGCCGAGGCTCTGGAGTTCGCCGATGCGTCCTTCGACACGGTGATCTGCACCTACTCGCTCTGCACAATCCCCGACGACCGCGCTGCGGTACGGGAGGCCAAGCGAGTGCTGCGACCGGGCGGGAAGTTCGTTCTGGCAGAGCATGTGCGGAGCCCGATTTGGGTTGTACGGATGATCGAGCGACTGATCGAGCCGCTGGCGGTCCGCTTCGGCGGCGACCACCTTACGCGGGAGCCGCTGGAGCATCTGGAGGCCGAGGGGTTCAGGGTCGAGGAGGTCAAACGGTCCAAGCTCGGGATCGTGGAGCTGGTCACGGCCCGCAAGCCGTAGCGACTAGCGCGGTCGTCGTCAGGGACAATCCCGGCGCGTGTTTGCCTCAATACCCAGCCCCGCGTCCAGCGGCTTTCAGCTCGGCCCCTTCGAGGTCCACATCTACGGGCTGATGTATGTCGTCGGACTGGCGCTGGCGGTCCTTATTACGGTGCGCCGCTGGGAGGCGCGCGGCGGCTCGCGCGGGCTGGTCTACGACGTGGCCCTATGGGGATTCCCGGCGGGACTGATCGGGGGACGGCTCTACTTCCTTGCGACGAGCTGGAACGAAGTTCCTCCTCACTGGTGGGGTCCGCTGGCCGTATGGGACGGCGGCATGGGAATCTGGGGTGGCATCGCCCTCGGCTCAGCGGTCGGGTTGTGGCGACTGCGCCGAGCCGGAGTCTCGCCCGGCCCGTTCTTGGACGCAGCCGCTCCGGCGCTCTTGGTCGGGCAAGCAGTGGGGCGGATCGGCAACTACTTCAACCAGGAGCTTTTCGGCGGACCTACCAATCTGCCCTGGGCGCTTCAAATCTCACCGGCCCACCGCCCAGCCGGATACGAGAGCTTTGCCACCTTCCACCCGACCTTCCTCTACGAGCTGATCTGGAACCTCAGCCTCGCCGCGTTTCTCGTCTGGTTGGGGCATCACCGCCGGATTAAGCCACCCGGCCTTTTCGCCCTCTACGTCACGGGCTATTCGGCCTTTCGCATCTTCGAGGAGTCGCTTCGCGTCGACCCCGCTCACTACTTCCTCGGACTGCGGCTCAACTTCTACGTGGCCACGTTGCTCTGTCTCGCCGGCCTGGTGTGGTTCGCGCGGAGCCAGGGCTGGCGGCCGGGACGCCAAACGCGGAGAGGGGCGGCTCTGATGCTCGCGGGCGGGATTGTACTCGTATCTGGATGTGGAGAATCGGGACGTGCCGAAGCTGACCAGGGCACTAGGTCAAATCGGCGGACGTTTCCGAGGACCTATCAGCCAATGACTGCCAAGGTCCCATCATCCATTGTGGTGCGCTCCACGACAACGGAAATCCCGTAGGCCGTCCGAAACTCAAGCCAGCCGCTCCCCGGTGTCTGGGGTCCAACGTAGGCCGTGGTATCAGCGGGGTCGAAGTAGAAGCCCGTCTGCTCATCCAAGACCAAGGCGATCGCCTCGTGGTCAGGCGGCAGAGTCTCGACGCGGTTCAACTCCCCCTGCAACCCGCAGCCGAAGAACTGGCCGTAGAAGTTGACGGTCGCTTTGATCTCTGTGCCGATCAAACCCTGCAGGCGGCTCAGCGCATCGGCGAACTCGATCTGTCCCAGCTCGTCCATGTGCGACAAAGGCGTCGGCATCGCTAACTGTCCCCCCTCTCAAGCAATTGCCTCACCCGCGCCCGTCCCTCGGTAAGGCAGCGGTGCAGCTTGGACTTGCTCCAGCCCCGCAGCTCGCGGATCTCCTCGTAGGTGCAGCCGAGGCCGAGCAGGATCAGCGCCGTGCGCTCGTCGGGCTTCAACCGCTCGACCAGCGCCAACACCTTCGCCGTCTCCTCGGCTCGCTCGACCAGCTCGGCCGGGCCGATGCGATCGTCGGGGATGATCGCCTCCAACCCCTCGCCCTCCCGTTCGCGGGCGCTCATCCGGTAGCGGGACTCACGCGCGACCGCCTTGCGCCGGATCGCCCAGGCGCAGCGCTTGGTGACGAGCATCATCCAGCGCAGGGCATATTCGCCGGCCGCGCCATCGTAGAAGCGAAGGAACTGAACGCAGGCGTCGCTCAAAGCTTCGTCCGCATCGTCGTGGCGGCGGGAGTGGTAGCGGGCCTGGCGCATGAGCCGGCCGCGCTCGGCGCGAAGGAGACCGTCAAGCACTCGCGCTCGGCGCTCTCTTTCAAGTGTCCGGCTCTGTGGCGGGGAGGCCATGCCCCCGCCCCGCACGCGCAGCGTGCGATCCTCGGGCGGCGTGGCCTCCCCCGCCGCCGGGAGCTACCTGCGGCCTTAACGGGCGATTCGCATGGCCCGCTCGGCGCTGCGGACGCGCTGCTTGCCGAGCTGCTTCTGCACCCGGTCGAGGCGCAGCTGGGCCTCGCGCCGATCGCGACGCTGCGCGGCATCGCGGGGCTTGGCGCCGAGCGGGTCTTTGCCGGCGGAGGTGATGCCGTAGCGCTGGCGGTAGCCGTAGATGGCATCGACGCCGTTGTTCCAGAGCGAGGCGTTCAACGGGTCCTTGGGACGCTCGCCAAGGTTCTCCTTAATCAGCTTGCTCGCCTGCGAGCGCTCGGCCGCGACCGCGCGGCGGCGCAGGTCGACCAGGCGGTCCTCGATCAAGGCGAGCTCGGCCCGCTCTGCTCCGCTGAGGCCGGACTGCCGGGGCGCGGCGGTCGCCACCTCGACGGTGAGGCCGTCGCGCTCGCCTTCAAGGCGGCGGAGCTGCGCGGCACCGACACTGGCGCGCTCGCCGTCGGCTTCCGTGAGCCGAGACTTGGCGGCGTCGATGCGCCGCTCGAGTTCGGTAAGTCGCTCCTCGGCGGGGGAGTGCTCGGAGGCGGCCGCGCGGCTGCGCTCAAGCTCCGCCCGTCGCTTTGCCAGATCGAGCGGCGCCATCGCCTGGACCTGCTTTCGCCCCTCGACCTCGACCGCGGCGTACTCCCCGGCCGCCCGCTCCGCACCGACGCGGAGATCGTGGGCGGCGTCCTCCACCTCGCGCTTCCCCGGCCCGAAGTCCGCGTCGGTCAACTCCGAGGCGGCGACGCCGTAGGCGGTGGTGGCACCGGAGCTGCGGGAGATCGCAACGGTGAAGTCCTCGCGGCTGATACCGGAGTCGAGCAGGGCGAAGGCCGAGTCGAAGGTCTTTGACTCGGTGCTGTAGGTGGTAAGCGCGTAGGCGTGCTGGATCGCCGGCTCGCGCGAGGGCGTGACTTTCTCCAGGTAGTTGCGGTCGAGCCGGACCCCTTCGCCTTCGACGCCGAGGCGCTGGAGGTAGAGATGGTGCTTGGCCTGATCGACGCCGACGACCTCCCAGCGTTCGCGGTTCGACACCTGGGGCGTGTTGATCCGGGTGACGACGCGATCGCCGACGGCGAAGTGCTGGCCGCCGACGACCAAGGACTGAGCCGCCACCGCGCCGTCTGCGACGAGCAACTCGCGGGCGCGCTCGTTCAGCTCGGCGACGTCACGGGTGCGGCGGGCGATCATCACCGCGTCATCGCCGGCGGCGTAGCGCTTGTGCCAGTCGAGAACCTGAGCGTCAAGCGCCTCGGGCAGGGTGTCGGCGATCACCAGGCGGTCGTGAGCGCGCAGTACGTCGAGCGCGTCAGAGCCGCGACCTTCGTGTGCGAGTTCAACGATTTCGCGGTCCACCGGATCACGCTGGCGACGGATCTGCGTCAGCACCACCGGCTCGATCTCGTTGGTCAGGTTGCCGTAGAGGCCACCGGGACCGACCGCGCCGATCTGGCGAGGGTCGCCGATCAGGACGAGCTTGCCGTCGCAGCCTTCGGCGAGGTCGGCAAGCGCCGTCATGTGAGGCGTCGGGGTAGTCGAGGACTCATCGACGACGATCACCGTCCCCGGCGGCAGCGGGGCGATCCCGCGCTCAGCCAGCTCGCCGGTCTGGATCAGGAAGGCGGTCACTGAGGTCGCCGGAACCCCGGCGTCGGAAAGCTCGCCGGAAGCGCTGCGGGCGGTGGCGACGCCGACGCCGCGAATCCCGGCGGCCGCCCACGCCTCCTGCGCGGCGGCAAGCGCGGTGGTCTTGCCGGTCCCCGGCAGGGCCGCGACCGCGACGATCCGCTCGCCGCCAGTGGTGAGGCGGCGGACCATCTCGACCTGCTGCTCGCTCAGGTAGCGGTGGCGGTCGAGGACGGCGGTGAGCGTGGCACCGTCGACCACGGCAGCTCCAGCGTCCTCCCCCTTCCTCGCGGTCGCCATGAAGGACTGCTCCATCTGCCAGAGCCGCGGGGTGGTGTAGTAGGTCGCGTCGAGTGGGCCGGCGCCCTTGTGAATCTGGATCAGCTGCGGCCCATCAAGCAGGGACTTGACCGCGGCCTCCAACGCCGCGGCGTCGGCACCCTCGCGGAGCTGGTTCGCGACGGCAGACAAAAGATCGCGGCGATCGAAGTGAGAATGGTGGGCCTCCAGGTCGGCGAGGGCGCGATCGAGCTGCTCGGCGCCGATCGCGCGAGGCTCGCGGCGGCGAGCGCGAGTGAGCATCCGGTCAATCGACTCGGGGGTGAGGTCGAACTCGGCGGCGCGCGAGATCCACTCCTCCCGCTGGGTGTCGGGGTCTACTTTGTAGTCCTTCGCGTCGCGGGTCCGGTAGGCAGCCACTTCGGCGGCCGCCGCGGAGCTGGTCCCTCGCTCGGCCATCGCCGCGACGATCTCCGCCCGCCGCTGGGAGAAGTGGTCGATCACCGGCCGCCCGATGCCGGCGAGGTCGGCATAGCCGTTGACGACCGTCTGCCACTCGGCGCCGACCTCGCGGGTCAGCTCGGCGCGAAGCGCCGCCTGGTAAACGTGTCCCGCCGCTTTCGCCTCGCGCAGAAGCGGCGACTGGCGCCTCGGGTTGGCGAGGCTGAGCCAGCGCCGATCCGAGGCGGCACGGGTCATATTGGCGGTGACGAGATGGGTGTGAAGGGCAGGATCGCCGGCCCGCGAGGAGCGGTGGCGGAAGCTCATCGAGAGGAAGCCCGCGCCCGGTTCGATCACGACGCCGCCCTTCCCCCGCTGCACGAAGCAGGCCGTCCTCTCCAAGTAGCCAACCGCCTCGGCGACGGCATGATCGTGGGCACGAAGGATCGCGGCGCGGACCTCGGACGAGCCAACTGCGTAGAGCAGCGAGACCGACTTCGGCGCGGCGAAGCGAATGTCGTAGCCGAGGATCGGGTCGAGGCGGCGCTCGCGCCCGTCTGCATCTACGAACTTCCTGGGCTCGGGGCGGGCGACGAGGACGGCGCCGGTGACGGGGTGTTTCCCGGCGAGGACGGCCGCGTAAGCTTCTCGGTCGACCTCGCCCGCGAGGCCAAGCTCCGCCGCCAGCTCGCCCATCCACTCTCCGGGCGCCTCGCCGGGCTTCCCCTGGTAGTAGTCGTCGCCGCCTTCGGCTACGGCTTCGATCCAGTAGTTGGCGTTGGCGCGGCCGATCTTCGTCACTCCCACCATCGCCCCTGTTGTCCACCGCGCGGCCCGGTTGCATCGGGTGAACCCGGAGGGTTCGTAGTGTGTCGGGCTTCGGGGTTGGGACTACTGGGGCGATAGAACTGACTGCTGGTCGGCCTCTCTCAAGGCTGATCTGTCTATGGCCTGGCTGAACTCGTACTTGCTGGTCTTCGGGGACTGCTTGGGTTTTTCTCGCTCTAGTTGCTGCCTGGCTGCTTTGGACTCTGGACGCCGGGGAAGCCAACGGCGGCGAAGACCATGCTCCCTTCGCAGCGAACGAGGTCGGCCTCCGCGAGGGCGCGCACGGCTCGCTCAACCCAATCCTCGCCGTCGTTGCTCAGCTCCATCTCAAGGTCAAGGACGGTCATCCCTTCGGGATACTTGGAGGCGAGGATGGTCAGGAGGAGGACCTGCGCCGTTTCGTCGTTCTCGGGAACTGCGGGGGGCAGAGAGTCGCCGACTCGGAATTTGTGATCGCTCATCTGGGCGGAACCTCCTGTGCCGGCCCGGCCCCAACGCGAGCCAATTGACATTTCCGCCCGTGTGAAGTCGCCGAAGCCGCGAACTGTCCCCCCAAACGCCGCCCAGGCGGCACAGTCGAGCAGGACGACTGCGGCGAGACGAATCAGAGTCGCGTGCGGCGAGATTTCCCGACGGCGGTGCCCCGGCCGGACGGCACAAAAATCGGGTAGGGGCGGGGCTTACCCCCGCCCCTCCCACACCACCAGGCATGCGGGTCCGCACCTGGCGGTTCGCTCGGCTTCCCGGAAACGCCGGTAGGGGTCGATGAACCCCGCCAGCCCCTGCTCGCGCCAGTAGGCGTTGGGCAGGGCGCGGGTGAGGATGCGGGAGCCTGCGATGCGCCAGTTGCCCTTACGCGATCCGGCCCACTCACGGGCGTCTCGCTCGGACATTCCCAGCGCACGTAGGTTCCTGCGTCTCGTGGAGCAGCGCTTCCACTCCTTCCAACGCACCTGACGCAGCCTGCGGCGTAACCATTCGTCGAGTTCGCGAAACGGCGTCTCGCCCTCGGCGAGGGCGAAGTAGGCCGTCCATCCCCGCGTGAAGCGGTTGAGGACAGCTATCCGCCGCTCCATCGAGATCCCCCAGGTGCGCGCGATGAGTTGGCGAAGTCGCCGTTTGGCCCGCTTCACGGACTTCCCGGCGATTCCGATCCTCCAACCCGTCTCGCTTGCGGAGAAGCCGAACCCCAAAAGGGAGCGCTTCCCCGCCCAGGCAACCGCGGACTTGTCGCGATTGACCTTGAGTCCCAGGCGTTGCTCGACGAACGCGGGGACGCCCTGCATGACCCGCTGCCCTGCCCGCTCGCTCTTGACGTAGATCATCACGTCATCGGCGTAGCGGACGAAGCGGTGCCCTCGCCGAGACAGCTCCCGGTCGAGGTCGTCGAGGTAGACGTTGGAGAGCAGCGGGCTGAGCGGGGAGCCCTGTGGGGTCCCCTCCTCGCTCGGCTGCTTTACCCCGTCCGCCATGACTCCCGCGTTCAGGTAGCTGCGGATCAGCTTGAGCACCTTGCGGTCATCCACCCGCCTTGCGACCCGGGCCATGAGTCGATCGTGGTTGACTCGATCAAAGAAGCGATCGAGATCCAGTCGACGGCCCACTCGTACCCTTGGGCGAGGTGCTAGCGTGCTGCGAGCACCGCCTGGTGCGCCGAGCGTCCCGGGCGAAAGCCGAAGCTCTGCTCCGAGAAGGTCGGGTCGAAAATGGGCGTGAGCGCCTGCTGCAGGGCCTGCTGGATCATCCGATCCAGGGCCGTCGGCACCCCCAATTCCCGCTTCCCGCCGGAGGGCTTTGGGATCGTGACCCTCCGCACGGGTTGGGGACGGTAGGTGCCCGCGTCGAGTTGGCGACGGACCTCGGGCCAATGTTCATGAAGCCAGGAGCGAAGCTCTGTGGTCTTCATGCCATCGACACGGGGCACCGGCGTTTCGCTCGACGCGTCTGAGCGCCGCGGCGAGGTTGGCCCGGGAGAAGACTTCCTCCCAGAGGACCATCGCCGGGGCGGGGTGAGCTTCCTTGTCCACGGGCGCCGACCGGTCGCTGCGCTCTTCGCGGGGAGCTTCGGGCTTCACCCTAGGCATCCATTGCGCGAAGGCCCCTGGCGGGGTTGGCTGCGGTCAATGCTTCCGACACGAGCACCGTGGTCAGTTGCTCGGCTTTGCGTTCGGCCCTTCGTGGCGCACGACCCCGCCACTAC
The DNA here is from genome assembly GCA_035534175.1 of Solirubrobacterales bacterium. Lineage (GTDB taxonomy): Bacteria > Actinomycetota > Thermoleophilia > Solirubrobacterales > 70-9 > DATLSM01. Next base: position 35,750 of record DATLSM010000048.1, read on the forward strand.
TACGGCCTCTGCTGACTCCTGTCGGGTGCCCGGTCGCGTTTCCGCGGCCGGGGTCGGGCGGCCGCTTCGCCGAGGCCGACATCCCGACAGGTCTCTCCGGATAAGGCCAGCCACCTTCCCCGCGCACCCGCCGCATTTACGTGATGGCCTCTTGATGACAACGGGCTTCACCTTGCTTGCAGGCTCGCCCAGGCCGCCTCGCCTCCGATGCGGTTCGTGTCCCTCGAGTCGCGGTTTCGCCTCCGGCTTCCTTCCCACCCCGCCTCGCGGCGGCGCAGTTGCTTTTGGCTTGTGGTTGGTGTCATCTCCTCCACGGGGGACTCGCACCCCCGAGTGTCTGGCCATGCCGGACGTACAAAGGGCGCCCACCTCGCGGTGGACGCCCCGGACTGGGACCGCCTAGAAGGGGATGTCGTCCTTGCCCTCGCCGTCGCCCTCCGACTCCGGCGCGGCCTCTTCGCCCTCCTCGTCCTCGTTCTTCGGCTTTCCTCCGAGGAACTGGACCGTGTTGGCGACGATCTGGACGTACTCCCGGTGGTCGTCGCCCTCGCCCTGCTCCTTCCAGTCAAGCCGACCTTCGACCGCGACCGGGCGACCCTTCTTGAGATGCTCAGCGCAAGCCTCGCCCTGGGCGCCCCAGACGGTGACGTTGAAATAGTTGGGCTTGTCGACGTACTCGTCGTTGCCGTTCTTGCGGCGGCCGTTCACCGCGACGCGGAGGTTGCAGACCTTGGTGCCGCCTTCGGTGGTCCGCAGCTTCGGATCGCGGGTCAGGTTGCCGGTAATGACTGCGATGTTGATGTTCTGCATTTCGGGCCTCCTTGAGAGGTGGTTCGATTGACGAGCCCAGGTTGGGCGCGCGACCGAACGCGCGGAACCGAGCCGGAGACGAATGTCGGAGGTGAGGGGAACCCCCCTTGCGGGGGTTGAAGCGCGGGCGGCGCGTGCCACCCTGGAGTGAGGAAATTGGACTGCCTCTCTCGGTGGCGTCTATGCACCCATGTCCCGGTTTGCCGGCCAGCCGACACGAAGCACCAGCCCTCGCAGGCGGAAAGCACCCACTCGATCCGTCGCGGCGACCGGTCGCCGCAAGGACCGCTCAGACTGCAACTGCCTCCTCGTCACCGAATGGGGCGCTCGCGGCGAGAGCCGCGTCCTCAAGACGGGTCGCCAAGTGGTCGATCAGCTCCGCGTAGCGGGCGATCGCATCACCCTCTCCCCATGTCGCAATGTAGGGGACCGACCAGCCCGAGGTGTCGAGGCCGACCGTCGAGCAGACGGTGTGGGAGACGCACTCCACGACGACCTCCTCGTCGCCGTAGGTGAGGTCCGGGTCCTCCTCGCGCCGATCACAGCGAACAAGGGCATGGGCCAGCTCGTGAATCTCGACCCCGATCTGGGCGTTGGCCGAGAACTCGCCTGAGATCGGTTCGACGCCGATGTGCTTTCGCTGCGGGGAGCAGTACCCGAGGGCGGAGCCGGGGATCTCCTCGACCGCGACGGTGTAGCCGATCGAGGTGGCGAAACTCGCCAGCGGCTCGAACAGGCCCGCCAGGCTGTCGCCCTCGACCGGCGCGAGCGGCGGATCGAGCACGACCGGGCCGCCGGGGAACTCCGGCAGCGGGTCGACCTGGGCGCGGTCGAAGACCTTAACCAAGCGGAAGTAGGTCCTCGGCCGCTCGTCCGGGTCCGCGCCGGCTTCCCGCCAGGTGCGCAGCTTCTTCTTCGACGGTGGGCAGGGAGCCCAGATGCTGAGGCCGCGCTCGCCCTTGCGGACGGCGTAGCCGAGGCTGAGCCAGCGGCGGAAGCCCGCGACCCGCGTCGCGCCCGGTCGCTGGAAGGCGATCAGGAGCTGGTTGTGAAAGCTGTAGGAGTGGAAGTGGCGGCGGACGTAAAGCCAGCGCTGCCAGCCCTCGCTGGAGCGCAGCTGCTCGATGGCCTGCTCCATCAGCTTTCGCTCGGCGGCCCGCCTCTCGGCGCGCTCCTCCTCATTGAGCGGGCGACGGCGTTTGCTCGATGCCATGACGACCTCCTTGGCTCGGCCCGCCCCGCTGGCGGGCGATCCCCGACCCGACGCACGGCGAAGCCGTGCCAGCATCGGGAGGGGTCGCACGGACGCGGGCTAATCCCGGCGGCTGTAGCGCAAAGGTCAGGGGCAGCACACAGAACCGCCGGGCAAGCGCTGCTGTCACAACGGGGTGCGTCAGCAAGCTTGCAAGCTCGGTGATACTAGGCTCACATCAAGCCTCATTCGGCAGTCCAGCGGGATGAGCCGCGAGAACTCGTGGGACTTGAAGCGCTCGTCAGACTGCTGCGATCAAGGCGCAGAATGCTGACGGGGTCCGCGCAGATGCATCGTAAGCGCCACCAGCCCACCGCCGAGTAGCGCCGCCCCGAAGGCGATCAAGACCACTCCCCAGACGCCGATGTCGCCATCGTGGGGCCAGCCGTCGCCCATCATCGAGCGGCGGTATTCGGAGCCCGCGTGTTCGCCGCTTTCCTCGTTCCAGTTGCCACCCATCATGCCGGGGCCGTAGGAGCCGCCGGATTCCCCGTGCCCGTATCCCCCGTACATCATCCCCGCCATCGGGCCGACCCAGCGCGAGGCCGGGCCGCCTTCGCATTCGCTGTAGCGGTAGCCGAGGGCCGTGTGCATCCGCCGCTCCCCTTCGGCTCCCATCATCGCCGTCATATGTCGGTTCATCGCTTCATGGGCGGCCGGGTCGGCGAGGTAGCGGCCCATCGCGTACTCGCCGATCAGCTCGAAGTCATCGGCGGAGAGCTGTGAGCACTGCTTTTCCCCCGATCTCACCGCTTCTGCAAGGCCATGGCCCTGCTGTTCCTCCTGCGCGAGGGCAGCCGGCGCGGCGGCAGGAAAGACCAGCGCCGCCGCCGCGAGGGCACCAAGGCAGCCGATCAGCGCGCGCCTGATCACCAGCAACCGCATCCCCCGCCCCAATGACCGTGGTGGTGGTGATGGCAGTGGTGGTGATTGCGGCAGTGGTCGTGATTCCACCCGCCTTGGCTGCCATATGAGGCCGAGGCGAGGGGCGAGCCGAGGGCCCCCAGCATCAGGACCGCCGCCGTGGCGAGCAGGGCGATCGACCGTAGGGGTTTCCAGCGCATGATCTCTCCAATCGTCGGGGAAGTAGAGAGTCCATCGTCGCTGCGCCGGCCTGGCACCGCCTCCGCCCAAACCACCAGGATCGGGTGCGGTAAAACCCGTCCCCGAGCGCGGTGCCCAGTTCCTGATCGCCGCGTGATCATCGCGAGCAGGAGTCCTCGCAGGAGCGATCGGAGGGAGTGGTGGCGACAGGGATGCAGCCGCAGGTCTCCCCGCGCCAGGACTCGATCCCCTCGCTCAGGGCCAGCGCCGCGATCACCAGCGCGGCCACCGGGTCGAGCCACCAAAGCCCGAAGGCGGCGTTGCCGATCAAGCCGATCAGGAGCGCCGCGGCCATGTAGGCGCAGAGCAGGTTCTGCGCGCCCTCGCCCTTGGTCGCGGCCGAGCCGATCTCCTCGCCGATCCGCTCCTTGGCGATGCCGAGTACCGGCATCAGCGCCAGCGAGACGGCGGCGAGGCCGATGCCGAGCCAGCTCGCCTCGGGGTGGTGGCCGCCGATCAGGTCGCCCAGGGCCTCGAAGGCGATGTAGGGGGCGAGCAGGAAGAAGGTGATCGCAACCAGCTTCTGTGCCCGCGCCTCAGCGCGCTCGGAGGCAAGGCGCGAGCCGCTGAAGCGCCAGACGATGATCAGGCTGGCGAGGCCCTCGATCGCCGAGTCGATGCCGAAGCCGGCGAGGGCGATCGAGGAGGCGGCGATCCCGGCACCAATCGCGACAGCACCCTCGATCGTCATCCAGCCGAGCGAGAACCACGAGAGCAGGCGGGCACGCCGGGCGAGCTGCTCGTAGCGCTGGCGCGAGATCGGCGCCACTGGCCCAGGAGGAGTGGGCGCCGGGGCGATCGTTGGCAGCGCGACCGGGGTCAAGCCGCGGTCCCCTGCGCGGCGAGCGCCGCGAGCAGTGAGCGTCCGCGCTCGGTGAGCTCATACATCACCATCTTCCCCTCGCGGCGCGAGCGCGCAAGGCCCGCGCCCTTGAGCAGGCGGGCATGGTGGGAGACCAGCCGCTCGTCGCGGCCGGCGATCCATGCGAGGTCGCAAACGCAGGCCGGCTCGCCGCCCACCAGCGCTAGGGCGATGGTGAGGCGGGTCGGGTCGCCGAGCGCCTTGGCGCTCGCTGCCAGCGCCTCCATCTCCTCGGCGCCGGGAAGCTCCTTGCGAACGCTCTCGGCCTTCGGCAGGTCGAGGCAAAGCAGGTCGCAAGTGTCGGGGCTCTGAGTCATGCGTGCATCATACGTTCATTCGCACAGATGTACGAATATCGAGCGGATGAGTCGCGAGAGAGAATCACTTGGAAGGATGACCTCTCGTTCCTTGATGCACGGCGTTCGGGCGCTGATTGCCCCCGGCCCTTCGAGGTTCGAGGCAAAGGGGCTCAACTCCTCCGAGGGTTCAAGTCCAGTCTGTGGTGGCTCAGCTTCGCGTTTGATGCAACCACCGACAGCTTGAGCCGTACCCGCGCAGCTCGTGAACGCGGATGCCGGCAGCGTCGCCGCGCTCTGCCATGTCGGCGCTGATCGCGCGGGCCTCGCGCCGTCGATCAGCTCGATTCGTTCGCTTCACCTTCAGCAGGCGCTTGATCTGGCGGTCGGCCTCCTCGAAGGTCTCGGGGTAGGCGAAGGTCTGAGCCCGGCTGAGCGCCAGGTCGCGCAGGTAGCTCATCTGTTTGGAGGTTGGCGGGTTGCTGGGTTGTGGCTGTGGATTGGTCATGGCCCAGCCAGAGCGGGCAGGGGGAGGTTCGGGCGAAGCCCGGGCCGGAGGAGGTCTGCTAGGCGTCCGGGCCGGGACCAATCCACAGCCGCGGCCCGGGGCACCGACCTGGGGAAGGGCCCAACCTGCGGACCCTTCCCCGGATGCGGCTAGTTGCTCCCCTTGCGGCGCTGGCGCCGCGGACGCACCGATTTGATGTCGGCGGAGAGCAGCTTTTCCACCTCGACGGAAGCGCGGAGGCCACCACGCACCCGCTTGGACTGGGGCAGCTCGTTCTCGTTGGCCAGCAGCGAAGCGATCATCGCGTCGCCGACCAGCTCCGTGACCTCGTTGACCGAGCTGGCGTCCTGCACCCGTTTGACGAGGTAGGCCGTGGACTGCTCGGCATCGGCATAGCCGACCTTCTCTTTTGTCTTGCCGGTGGTCTTCAGCTCCTTGACCTCGACCTCCTGTAGTTGCGAGGTGACGAGCCGCAGGCCCCGCGCCGCGAGGGTTGGGTTATCGGTGATGAGGGCGATTGCCATCGCCTTGACCCTGGCGAGCGCGAACTGCTTGCGGCTGGCGCTGCCGCGACGCTTGAGCAGGTTGCCGCCGACGGTCCCGTTCCAGGTCCGTGCGGCCACCGCCTTTTCTTTCCTCTCCTTGTATTCGGTCTGACGAGCCTCCTTCTGCTGCTCAGGGGTCACGGCGGGATCGCGGCCCTGAGACTGCGCCTGCCATTCCTCCTCTGCCTTCCTGTGCTCCGCCGCCTCTTTCTCGATCCGCTCGACCGCCCGCTCGGTCAGGTCGGCGGCGAACTCCGCGTCGGTGATGAAGGCAACCGTTGAGGTCCATTCGCCCTGGTCGACCTCATGCTCGACCAGGCAACCCGCGGCGCGGGCCGCGTCCATCTCGGCCTCGCCGAAGCGCAGCGTCGGGTTATCGGTATGGGTGTAGGGACGGGCTGCCAGGTGCCGCTCGCCGAGATCGCGGCGCTTCTCGGCATTGGGGATGAGGTCGCTGAGCTTCGCCCCGCTGGGATCGATCATCGTCGGCCGCTCCTCGAAGCGCGCCTCGGCGGTCGCAGCCAGCAGGTCGCCGAAGTTGACGACGAACTCGCGGCCCTTGATCTTCTTGCGCTTCGCCAGCTCGCAGAGGCACTCGGCGATCCTGGGCGAGACCTTGGCGACGCCGCGCAGGTCGCGCTCGGCATCGACCGGGACGTGACCCTCGCCGATGTAGACCTGGACGGCCTCGGGGAGTTTCAGTAGCCGCATGTGCTGGCTGACCCAGCTCTCGGAGACTTCCAGCTCCTCGGCGATCTTCTTGTGGGTGGTCAGGTTCAGCTCCTCGGCCAGTGCTTGCAGGCCGCGGGCAGTGTCGATCGGGTCGAGGTCCTCGCGGTGGTGGTTCTCCACCAGTGCAGCCGTGAGGGCATCGCCGCCGTCACGGACGTGGACCGGCACCTTCTCGATGCCCGCCATTTCCGCCGCTTTCAGACGCCGGTGCCCGGCGATCACGGCGAACTTGCCGCCGTCGATCGGCCGGACGGTGAGCGGCTGCACCACGTCGGTCTTGCCTAGGCTGCCGGCAAGCCGAGCGAGGGCGTCGGGGTCCATGTGGGTGCGAGGGTTGAAGCCCTGGACCACCTCGATCTTGTCGACCTCGAGTAGTGGTGTCGCTAGGTCACTCATGGGTGCTCCTTTGTTCTTGCTCCCGTCTGATGCGGGAGCCGGTGCCCCCGCCCCCGCACGCGAAGCGTGCGACCATGCGGGGCGCCGGCTAAGCGAAGGCGGCCAGATCGAAAGCCCGCTCGGTTGCTTCATGGCTCATCGGGCAGGCACCGAGCCGCTCGGCCTGTCGCCGGTAGTCGGCGAGCAGTACCGCCAGCTCGGCCTTCGACTCGAATCCCGACTCGACGAAGTAGCGACGACCGTGGCCGTCACGGGGGTAGTCGTAGACGAAGACCTGGCCCTCGATGCGGCGGCCGACCAGGACCCGTCCCTTGTCGGAAACGGTGTAGCGGCCGAGTACATTGAGCTGTGCCGGTTGGGACTGAATTGCCGTGGCGTTCATCGCGCACCTCCTTGGCTCGTTGATGGGAGTCGCTGAGCCGTCCGGCAGCGGATCAGGGGGCGCGGAACCCGAGCGTCAGCGAGGGCGCGTCAGCGAGGCCCGCTCCGCGGGCCTTGAAGCGCCGCCGGCCGCTGCCAGGCTCGGGCGACTCCCATCAACGAGCCAGGTGGCCTCAGGCGGCCTTGCCTGCGGGACTCAGCGGCCTGAAGCTCGTCAAGTCCGTCCGATCCCAGAGCCTGTAGCCGACGGCGCAGCAATTCACCATGAGCCCAGGGACGCCAGCGACGGCATCTCGGCGGCTTCCGTGGCCATGAGCTTCCTCTTACTCCTGAGCATTCTCGACCACGGCGTTTGAACGTCTTTCAAGTTCAGTGGCGGCCGCCACTGACCGAGCAGCTCTCGCTCGATCGCCAGGAGCTCTGCCGACCCTTCCTGGGGCCAGACGGCGAGCTTCAGGTACCGCTGCATCCAAGTCGTGAGCTTGGCGTCATCAGACGGCGACATCCCGAAGTTGGCAAGACGTCCCGGGTTCTGCAAATTTCGAGGCTGCCCCCTCAGCTCCAATGAATCACGGAGCAAAGCTGCAAGAGATCTCCGCAGGGTGGATGACCCAGTCCGACCATCCGCAAAGTGGGTCTGGAGGTCGCGACTGACCAGGCTGGCCTCGGCCTTGCCCACATAGAGGGGGCGCTCGTCCGGCGGATCGCCAAGACGAAGCTCGGACCATGCCGCGGCTTCGCCGTGGAGCGCATATAGCCCCGGCTTGTCATCGACGTGCGACGCAGCCTCCACGAGCGTAAATTTGGGTCCACCGAGGGCGATGGCCGCAGCCTTCGCAATGGCTGAAAAATCGCCCACCTCGCAGCTTGCCCGCCTGCCGCTGACTCGATCGCACCCGATTGAGATCTGACCACCTTCGATCAGGTCGTCGAAATCAGAGACCGTGAAGCCGTTGGTCCTTCCTCCGCTCCAATCCGATATCCGAAAGCCCAATCGCCGCAGCTGCGCCCGAAGAGATTCTTGCTCTTTCCGCTCAGAGCGGCGAATTTGGCTCAGCAGGAAGCGGACTCGGTCTGCCTCCTCAGCCGTGAAATAGTTACGTTCAGTGCCCATCAGTAGGTCGGCTTTGGCAAGCCGCAGGACTAGTGCTCCTCAAAGCCGCTCTGCTCGAACTTCAACGTTGTGGCGTTCTCCGACACGACGCGAGCCTGGGACTCGTCGAATCCGTCTGGTGCTGTGGCCTCGATCTCCAGCGTGATCTTGACCGTCGCGTCCGGAACAGAGGCCAGGTGTGCCAGCACCTCGTCGGCCACGTTCTTGAAGTCCATCGCATAGCGCTCGCTCGATAGGCGTTTACTGGCGAAAAAGCGGGTCTTCTTCTGTCGCGGCGGCTCGGAACCCTCACCGCTCGGTTCAGGGCCACCACCCTCGGCAGGGATGCCGGTTAAGGCTTCCGTGGCGGCGTCACTGCCGTCGGCCGATTCCGGCGCCTCAGCGGATCGCTGGGCAACTGCTACCTCGGGGCGAACGATCAGAGTCTGGTCGGTGATCTGAATCGGCTGTTCGTCTGACGGCAAGACCAACCCTCGGTAGCGCTTCGAATCAGGGTCGTACCCATCGGCAAGCGCGAAGCCATCCTGCTCCCAGAGCATCGGCGATTCCAGCAGCCCGGCAAAGAGCACCGACCGATCGGTGAGCCGCGGCATATAGGGGTACTGGGCATAGGTTTTCCAGAGGTCGCCGACGGTGACATGGCCGTCCCCCCAAAGCGCCGCTGCGTGGTCGTTGAGTTGGTGGCGGATCGCCGCACCCGCCTGTTTCGTGGCAAGCGAGCCATCATTGCCAAGGCGTCGCGAGACCCGCTCCGCAAGGGACGCCGCCTGCCCTTCGACCTTCGTCACGTCCACCTCGACAGGTTGTCCCTGTGGCACGAGCGCCCACTGGTAGGTACCAAGAAGCCGGGAATCGACAGTCTCGCTCGCCTGCTTGGATTTCTCGGATGCCTGGTTCTTCTGGTTTTCGGTGAGATCGAGCTCAGCCTGCTTGTCGAGCACCTCCTTCCAACCTAGGTAGGTTCTCACCGCGCGGTCGAGCTCCTCCATCCGCGCCTCGTCGGCGGCAAGGAAGACGACCATGTTGCGGTTGACCCGGCTGGCGCTGCCCCGCTGCTCGGCGGCCTTCGCGGCGAAGGTGAGCGCGTTGGTCTCTTTCTTGTCGCGGCGGTGCGCTAATTGCGGGTGCAGGACTACGAGACGGGCTTCGTCGCTGTCAGCGATGTCTCCCGTCTCTTCGGGGCAGACGTGCACCGCGGCGAAATCTCCGGGGCTCTTCGCCTGACTCTCAAGCCGCCGCTTGATCTCGGCCCAGACCTCCTCTTTGTGGATGCGGTCGGCGTGGTCCTTGGCGCGGCGCGAGATGTTGGCCTGCAGGTCATACCAGTACTTGCCCGAGCCAGAGTAGAAGTAGGTGGCGCGATCCCCTAGCTGGGTTAATGCCGAATGGAAGTTGCCGACAACGTCGCCGGGCACAGCGGCCCCGAGGAAGACCCGGGCGGCCTCGAGTCCCTTATGTGAGGTGCCGATCGTCGGCGCCGCACCGACGAAGACCGCGCGGGCCAGCCGCTTGGTGACCGATCGCCCACCAAACAGCGGCTTCTCCTTGTCGATCTTCGCCGGCTCGGAGTTCGGTCCGTCGACGTCGGCGTCAATGACCGCCTTCCATGAGTCCTCCAGGTACTGTGTCAGCTCGGCGTTGACCGCTGAAGTTGCCAGCGGCACCGATGCGGGCATGATCAGCGGAGACTGGTCCTCTCCGACCCAAAGCTGATGAATGACAGTATTCATCAGCCGGAGCACGCCTCGCGTGCGCTGGAATCGCTCGAGGCTCGACCAGTCCTCGTAGAGTCTCTCGAAGAGCTCGGGGTGAATCGGGTAGGTGCGCTTGATGCGCTCCTCGTAGTCAAGGTCGCGCGCCTCGCGGGGGAACTCATCGCTGTGCTTGCGGTAGAGCTCACCGAACTTCCTGGCGGTGGCAGAAATCGCGGCCAGGGCGCCGGCGTCTGGCGCTACAAAAAGCCGCTGGCGAACTATGTGGTAGGACTCGTCGGCCGACGCTGGGCGCCACTGATCGGCGACTCGCCGAACCACGTTCTGCAGGCGCTTGAGGGCCTCGACCCCGTGTGCCCCACCCACCTCCTCCGCGTTTCCCGCAGCAGTCTGCTGATCGTCGCCACTCTCCGACGCAGGTATTGAGATCGCGAGTAGCACGCCCGGTGTGCCCTTGACAGCCTCGGTCAGCGCCTGGGCGAAGGTGAACTGATCAACGAACGTACCTCCAGCGAGATCGTCCCGGGAGAAGAGGCTGCGCGCATAGGCGACCCACTCGTCGATCAGGATCAGAGCCGGCGAGTACTTGGAGATGAGCTCGTGAAGCGCCTGACCTGGCGGGGTACGGTTCTGGTCGGCCTGCGCGACGATCGCATAGGCCTCCGCGCCGCCGAGCTGCCAGGCGAGCTCGCCCCAGAGCGTCCGGACCTCGAGCCCGTCATGTGCGCTCACCGAGCCGGGCGAGATCATCTGGCCGACGAGCACCGCCGTGCGAGCCGGTGGAGGCGCCTCGATCCCGGCCGCGGCCAACATCGCCTCGACGCCGGGCAGCTCGTGGGGTGGATAGCCGGCGGCCAGATGGTAAAGGGCGATCATCGAGTGGGTCTTGCCACCGCCGAAGTTGGTCTGCAGCTCGACGACCGGGTCGCCGCCAACCTTTCGGAACCGGCGCACGGCGTTCAGCAGCAAGTCCCGCAGCCCGTCGGTGAGGAAGGTCCGGCGGAAGAACTCGACGGGCTTGCCATA
>DATLSM010000049.1:0-16740 GCA_035534175.1 Solirubrobacterales bacterium
GTTGATATGCAGGATGCGAGCTCCCTTCAAGGCGCGAGCATGAACATGTAGCTCCTCAAGAATGTGCTCGGGAACTATGTCCCGGTAGGCATCGAGTGACCAACGGCCGACGGCTACCTTCTGGAGCATCGAGTCCTCGCCTTCTGGGGCACGTTAAGAGTGCAGCGGCTTGTCGGCGTCTCCGCAGCCCTCGGCGATGACGTGGCTGCGTTCCTAGCGTGTCGCATCGTAGCGGTCGCGTCTCGCAACAGGCCGCCGTGATCTCCACATACCCCTGGTTCCTGCTCGTGCTCGTCCTCTCAGCGACTCCCGCCGCGATCCTGCTGGTCGGCAAGCTGACCCGGGCCGAGCCGGGTCTTGTCTCCGGCTCAGCCCTCGACTTCGCGGTAGTGCTCGCGCCAGATCGCGCGGTAAACGCGCAGGTGGCGGGACAGGGTGCGCAGGCCGGGGATGAACGGGATGCAGATCAGCGCGAGGCTGAGGATGCCCATGATCGGTGATCGTGTGGCGCAAGCGCTTCTCGGAGGGTGGCCCGCAGGCGCTGACGGAGGTCATGGAGGGACGCTGGCGAAAGCGCACGATCTCCGCGGCGAAGGTGAAGGAGATCGTGGTGGCGACGACGCAGAGCACGCCTCCCGGGCAGACGCACTGGAGCTGCCGCTCGATGGCAAAGGCCCAGGGGGGAAGTCCGGCAAGCGTGCAGCGCATCTGGGACGCCCACGGACTAAAGCCCCACCGGGTGCGGACCTTCAAGCTCTCCACCGATCCCCGATTCACCGAGAAGCTGACCGACGTCGTCGGTCTCTACCTGAATCCGCCGGAGAAGGCGCTGGTGCTGTGCGTAGATGAGAAGAGCCAGATCCAGGCGCTCGATCGCACCCAGCCGAGCCTGCCGATGAAGCGCGGCCGCGCCGGCACGATGACCCACGACTTCAAGCGCAACGGGACGACCACCCTGTTCGCGGCGCTCAACACGCTCGATGGCAGCGTGATCGGGCAGTGCCTGCCCCGCCACCGCCACCAGGAGTTTCTGAAGTTCCTACGCCGCCTCGATCGTGGCTCTCCGCAGAGCTGGAGCTGCACCTGATCCTCGACAACTACGCCACCCACATGCACGCCAACGTGGGCGCCTGGCTTGAGCGCCACCCGCGTTTTCACCTGCACTTCACGCCGACCTCGAGCTCGTGGTTAAACCTCATCGAGCGCTGGTCAGAGAGCTCACCGACAAGGCGATCCGCCGGGGTGTCTTCTACAGCGTCCACAGCGTCCCCGACCTGATCGCCGCGATCGAGGATTACCTCAAGGCCCACAACGACGACCCCAAGCCGTTTGTGTGGACCGCTTCGATCGACTCGATTCTCGAGAAGGTCGGGCGGTGTAAAGCCGTTTTAGAGACGGTGCACTAGCGTTCGTCGGCGCCGCGCCAGATCCGCACGCCCAGCCCCGATGTCGCCACCGCGCCGGAGCCGAGCCGAAGCACGTAGGCGCGCGCCTGTCAGCGGATGCTCGACGAAGACTGAGCCGGCGGGGACGGCTCAGACCTCAGCGCAGCGCCGTCAGGGCCGCCAGGGCGCCCTGCGCCGCGCTGGTCAGGCGCTCGGCGCTCGGCGCCCGCTCGGGATCGAGCTGCCACTGGACCAGCAGGCCGTCAAAGAGGGCGATGATCAGCGACGCCAGGGCGTCGGCGTCCACGTCCGTAGAGCCGATCTCGGCGAAGGCGTCGCGGGTGGTCGCGGCGATCACCCGGTGGAAGTCGTCATAGCTCGCCGCAATCTCGGCACGCAGGTCCTCCGAGCGGGTCATCTGTGCCCAGGCCTCCAGGCAGGCGGTGATCAGCGAGCGGTTCTCCTCGAGCGTGTCCATCACACCGGCGAGGCTTCGCTGCAGCCGCTCCAGCGGCGTCGCCGGCCCGGGCTCGGCTGCCAGCGCGACCAGCGGCTTCAGCCAACGTTGGAAGGCCTCCGTGACGGCGACGTTAAGGAGGTGCTCCTTGGAGCCGAAGTGGTAGCCGATCGAGGCGAGGTTGGTGCCAGACGCAGCGACCAGATCGCGCGCCGTCGTCCTGGCGTAGCCCTTCTCCTGGAGCAAAACGATCGTCGCCTCCAGCAGGCGCTCTCTGTGACCTCCCTCACTTTCCGCAGCCATGCCGCGCACTATCGTACATTCGTATAAATCTATACGGACGTATGTTTAGCTCTAAGTGATCGACAGGAGAGTCGCGATGGGCAACAGCTTTCACCGGGCAGCCAGGATCGTCAACCGCCGGCTGCTCGCCGCCTCGGTCCTCGGCGCTGTCGGGCAGGCCCTGAGCGAGCCGCTGCGCCTGCGGCCGGGCGGTCGCCTCTCTGTCAACCCCGATCGCCTCAGCGGCACACTGGCCCGCTGGAAGCCCCGGGCGCATCGCCTTGCCACAGAGGTCCAACGCATGCGCGCCGGGCCCGTGATGGCTGGATCCGCGAGGCTGTAGGGGTCCGCGAGGCCATCGTGAGCAACGCGCGCTCGCCCATCGCCGCGGCCTCCGCAGAGGACGGCGCTCCCCGCGCGGGGAGCCGCGTCTGGCTCATGCTGGGCGGATGGGCCCTGGTCATCTCGGCGCTGGCCCTGCTCGGCGGCGGCATCTCCTCCCGACTCTCTCCGGTCTCGCTGTTCGTGCCCGGCACCCCCTCGGCTCGCGCGCACGAGATGCTCGACCGCCAGTTCGGCAACTCGGTGCCGGTCACAGTGCTGCTCCAGGGTCCGGCGGGCGCGATCGACCGCCAGGGGCCGCGCCTCGTGGCCGCACTGCGTCGCCAGGGGAAGGTGGAGGTGATGTCGCCGTGGAACTCCAACGCAGAGCTCGCGACCCTGCGGCCCAAACCGACCACGGCTTTGGTCGTCGCCAACTTCATCCGCCCTGAATCCGAGGCGATGAGCGAGGTCGTGCCGGCCGCCCAGAGAATCACCCGCGAAACGGTCGGGCCGCCGGTTCGGGCCCACGTGGGCGGGGTCGCGGCGATCGGGGTGGCGATCCAGGACGAAGCGCTGGCGGCCACCCACAGCGCCGAGATTCTCGTGACGCCGATCCTGGTGATCGTCCTGCTGCTCGTCTTCCGCTCTCCCATTGCGGCCGCGGTGCCTTTGCTGATGGGAGCCGCCACGGTGCTCGGGGGGCGCGGCCTCCTGGTGCTTGCCACCTCGGTGATCCCGATCAACTCGATCGCCGTCGCGATCGCCTCGATGATGGGGCTTGCGCTCGGGGTCGACTACGCGCTGCTGATGGTCTCGCGCCTGCGCCAGGAGCGCGATGCCGGGGCCGACCAAGGCACGGCACTCGCGATCGCCTCGCAGGCGGCTGGACGAACCATCGTGTTCGCTGGCGCCACCCTGATCATCGCCATGTTCACGGCCGCGATGGTTGCTCCCGGCGAGCTGCTCGCCTCCGTGGCGGCGGGCGTCATCATTTCCGGCTTCCTCGGTGTCCTGCTGGCGGTCTCATTGATGCCGGCGCTGCTGCAGGTTCTGGGCCCGCACCTCGAGCGCTGGCGAGTGCCGAGCCCCGCTCGGGGAGGTCGCCTGCTTGCGCTCGCGGGCGGGCTGATCGCCCGCCCCTGGATTGCGATCCCGCTGATCGTGGCCCCGATGCTCGCGATCGCGGCGCCCGCAAACGCACTCAGCATGGGACCCCCCGACCCGCGCCAGCTCCCCCCGTCGAATGCCACCCGGCAGGGTTTCGAAGCGCTGCAGAAGGCGATCGGGCCCGGCTGGGCGGCGCCGATCATGGTCGTGGCGACCGCCCGCGATGGAGTGATCACCAGACCGGACCGGCTCAGAGCGATCTCGCGCTGGCAGGACCGCATCGCCCGTGAGCCCGACGTCTCCGCGGTGATCGGGCCCGCATCGCTGCAGAAGGCGGAGGGCCCGCTCGCGACGGTGCATCGCGCTTATGACTCGGCACCCGAGCGGCTCGCGAGCGCCCAAGGCGGGATCGCCTCGCTCCGAGCCGGCCTGCGCCGCGCCAGCAAGGGGGTCGTGAGGCTCCGGGACGGGCTCGACGCGGCTGCAACCGGGGCGGCGACGATCTCCGGTAGGACCCGCCACGCGCAGGCCGGCGCGGCGCGCCTCGAAGGCGGCCTCGCGCGGGCAAGCGCGGGCGCACGCCGGCTCTCCGGCGGCCTCGATCGCGCCGTGAGCGGCGCTGAGCGCCTCCTGCGCGGGCAGCGCCGCCTCAGCCGGGGCGCTGAGCAGCTGGCGCGTGGCATAGGCACCCTCGATGACTCGCTGCGCGGGCCGCTGGAGCAGATGGGCGTGATCTCCACCCAGCTGCACGCGTGGGCCGCCTGGATCAGGTCGCTGCGGGTACCGACCGAGATGGCGGTGGAGCGCCTCGACCGCGCCCTGCAAGAACTCGGCGGCATGACCGTAGGCAAAAGCGACCCGCGCTACGCCGCGCTGGTGAAGGAGATCCGCGAAGCGTCGGCTCTGGTCGGCACCCCGGCCGGGACCACGCCCCCGGAAAGCGCCGCCGCGCTGCCGGCCGGGGTGTCCCAGTCGCTGGCGGGAGCCCTCGGCGAAATCCAGCAGCAGCTCGCGACCTCGGTGGAATCGCTGGCCTCGCTTCCCGACCAGCTCGACCGGCTCGCCAAGGGGGTTGGCCGGCTGCGGGTGGGCGCCAACCGGGTAGCGGCCGGCGCGCAGGCCTCAGAGCGCGGCACGCGTCAACTCCGTGCGTCGCTGCAGCGCCTGGCGCACGGAGGCCAGCGCCTCGACCATGGCGTGGGAGGAGCGCGGAGCGGCGCCGCACGGCTCGCGGGCGGGCTTGGCTCGATCGCCTCCGGGGCCGACCGCCTCTCCGGCGCTCTGCGCGGCGGGAATGCCCGCAGCGGGAAGCTGGCCGGCGGTCTCGCCAAGCCCCAGGGGCCGCTGAGCCACTACGCGGTGCTCCTGCGCAGCTACCAGCGCGGCTATCACACCCTGCGGGCGCGCTCGCCGGGCGCGCTCGACTCCGGCTACCTGATGCTCACCGCCCTCGACGGGACCGTGCCAGCGACGCGAGAACAGATCGCGCAGGTCGTCAACGTGGACGGCGGCGGCCAGAGCGCGCGGATGTTGGTCGTGCCGGCATCCGGCCCCAGTACCGAGCCGACCCTGCGGCTCACTCACCGGCTGCAGGGCGAGCTGCCTTCCCTCGCCCGCACCAGTGCCACAGACGTGGCGATCGGCGAAGGGGCGCAGAGCCTTGCCGACTACACCGACGCCACCATGGCCCGCCTCCCCTGGCTCGTCATCTCGCTCGCGCTGGTCGCAACCCTGACCCTGATCCTGGTGGTGCGCTCGCTGCTCCTCCCGGTCGTCGCGGTCGCCCTCAACCTGCTGACGATCGCCGCCGCGTTCGGCGCGCTGGAGCTCCTCTTCGGCTTCGACGTGCTGGTCGGGCCCCACTACGTTGATGCGGTCTCGGCCGCCGGGATCCTCACCATCATGTTCGTCCTCTCGATCGACTACGAGGTGTTCCTCCTCACCCGGATGCGGGAAGCGTGGCTGCAGACGCACGACCACATCTATGCGATCGAGCACGGTCTGCGGCATACCGCGGGCGTGATCACCGGGGCAGCGACGATCATGAGCGCGGTCTTTCTCGCCTTTGCGACAGCGCAGATCGCCTCCCTGCAGCAGTTCGGCGCCGGGCTCACCATCGCGGTCGTGCTCGACGCAACGGTGATCCGGCTGGTGCTGCTGCCGGCGATCATGCGCGCGCTGGGCCCCCGCGCCTGGTGGCTTCCGGGTTGGCTCGACCGCAGGCTGCCGAACATCGACCATGGCGGTGGCCCGGCCTTGGCGGGCTTGGCGAGAGATTCCGCGCCGCCGCCGGCCAGTGTCCCCGCGGCGGCCGTTGCGGTCGAGGCCGACCCGGTGGCGGAGCTGGGCGCCGTCGCGCATGCCGAGCACCGCCACCTGCTCGATCTGCTGACGGAGATCGAGACCGCCAGCGAGCAGGGCGAAGCCGGACGCGTCGTGGATCTCGTCCACGAGCTGCGGGCGCTCGCCGAGCCGCACTTCCGATACGAGCAGAGGGCGCTCTTCCCGCAGCTCATCGGGGCGCTCGGGCAGGACTACGTCGAGGGGCTCTACGCCGACCAGGAGAGCGTTGTCGAGACGCTGGCGCGGATCGAGGCGATCGCCGAACCGGGCGAGATACGCGAGTCCGGAGCGGCGGAGACGCTGCGACTCGTGCGGGCGGCGCGCGTATCGGTCGTGAGCTGTGACGCTCTGGCCGAGGTCGTCGAGCGCCAGCCCGCTGATGTGGCCGAGCGGGTGCTGGCGGTGCGGGAGAGGGAGCTGGTCGGTCAAACCTGAGCAGCGTGGATCCCGCCGGCACGCAGAGGGCCGCGCGGCACTGGCAGCTCCGTGACCTGCAGGCGACCCGCTCCAAGCGCGGCGGACACGACGTTGGTGGAGCCCCGGCTGTCGGTCCCATAGATGGCCGGGCCAAGAGCGCCTTGAGTCAAGAGAAGGCAGAGGCCATTGCGCAGACATGGCGCAGCGAAAGACACCTCACGAGACGACTCCAGCCCGGCTCCAAGCGTTTGCCATCGAGCTGATCTCCCGGGTGCGCGACGCTACTCGAGGAACCTGGCGGGCATCGCGCCGATGCCCAGCATGCCCGGGCCCGCGTAGCACCCGCCCACCGGGCCGACCTCGGACACGAGCAGGGGAGGGCAGCCCATGATCTCTTGTGTGGCCTCGGCTAGCCGCGCCGCTTCCTCGGGCGCCTGGATGTGCTGCACGAGCCACGCGTCGCAGCCGTCGGCCTTGCGCTGCTTCGCGTAGTCGATAAGCCGCTGGAGCACGCGGGCGTGGGTGCGGACGCGCTCGACCGGGGTGACCTGCTCCTCCAGCGTCAGGATCGGCTTGACCTTCAGCACCGACCCAAGCCACGCTGAGGCGGCGCCGATCCGCCCGCCGCGGCGCAGGTACTCGAGGGTGTCGAGGGCGAACCACATCTTCATCTCTTCACGCGCATCTCGGGCGCGCTGCGCGACCTTCTCGGCGTCGCCGCCCCCAGTCGCGGCGCGTGCGGCGCCAAGCACGACCAAGGCGAGGCCGCCGCAGATGCTGGCCGAGTCGATCACCGTGACGCGGCCGGTGCCCCAGCGCTCCGCGATCTGCACCGCGGCCTGCCGCGCGGCCTCGACGGTGCCGGAGATTCCGCCGGAGAGGTGGATCGAGACGACGTCCTGCCCTGCCTTGACCAGCGGCTCATAAGCGTTAAGGAAGTCCCCGATTGACGGCTGCGAGGTGGTGGGTGGCCGCTGGGCCCTGCCCAGCCGCTCATAGAAGGCATCGAGGTTCGATATCTCGGACTCTCGCTCAGAGCGATCGTCCCAGCTGACGTAGAGGCTAACCAGGCCGATTCCGAGATCACCGATCAGCTCGCCGGAAAGGTAAGCGGTGGTGTCGGTCACTACCGCTACGCGGGACAGGTTCACTGACGTATGGGAGCTGGGTACCACATCTCGGGCTTCGGTCTCCTATCCGGTGTAGGGACGGGTGCGCATCGGCGACGAATGTCGTTCAATCCTTAAGCAGATAGGCATCATCTGGTTGGCTCAGATAGCCGGCGAAGGGTCAGGGACCTTGGGACCTTGGGACCTTGGGACCTTGGGACCTTGGGATATGTCCGTTGGCCGCGGGCGTCGATCAAGGGCTGGCCAGGGAGGATGCTGCTGTTATCGCGGTGAGGTATCTCTCGGCCAAGTCCTAGGCTTTCGTTCCAAGCGCGCTGAATTAGGCAACCCTAACAAGAATTAACCTAGCACGTTAGGGTGCCCTAACTTCCGGCCCTCGA
Source organism: Solirubrobacterales bacterium (assembly GCA_035534175.1). Taxonomy (GTDB): domain Bacteria; phylum Actinomycetota; class Thermoleophilia; order Solirubrobacterales; family 70-9; genus DATLSM01. The sequence continues at coordinate 7,826 of DATLSM010000049.1, forward strand.
CGATCGCCGGATGGTCGAGCGGCGGCTCGATACTGGGTCGGCGTCGAGCGCTGGGAGCTGGTGGTGAGCGCAGCAAGCCCCCGACCGACGTGACCCCCGAAACCATGCGGGCTGCCACTCGACCATCAGCCCGGTCGTTCAAGAGCCCGATCAGCGGTTTTACACAGTCAATCTGTGCAAAGCTTCTCTCGCTATGGACGTGCCCAACACCGGCGGGGACGTGCTCTCACAGCCGACCCGCGCCCGCATCTTCGCCGTGCTGGTGGAGCGGAAGGGGGCTGCCGGCACCGAGGAGCTGGCCGAGCAGCTCGGATTGCACCCAAACGGGGTGCGCCGGCATCTCGACCGACTACAGGAAGCCGGTTTGGTCGAACGGCGCAGAGCGCGGGGAGAGAGAGGCCGGCCCCGCGATCGGTGGCTGGTGGCGGCTGGCGCTCATCCCGGTGGCGAGCGCCCCAGGGCCTACACCGACCTGGCTCGCTGGCTGGCCCGCGCGATCCGCGCCAGCTCGAGCCGCCTGCGCGAGATCGAGCAAGCCGGCCGTGAGATCGGGCGTGAGCTGGCAAGCGGCGACCGGCGCGATCCAGTCGAGAGCCTCCTCCAGGTGATGACCGCGCTCGGCTTCCAGCCCGAGCTGATGGCCGAGGGCGAGGGGGAGCTCGTCTGCCGCCTCGACAACTGCCCCTATCGGGACTCGGTGCGCCAGAACGCCGACGTGGTCTGCACGCTGCACCGTGGGATTACGGGTGGGCTGCTGGCGGAGCTCGACCCGGGGGCGAAGTTGACGCGCTTTGAGCCCCACGACCCCGACCGCGCCGGCTGCTTGATCGAGGTCAGCGGTGGGGGCTGGCGCAAGGCGTCCGCGACCTCACCCGAGCGCGGCCGAGCATTCAGGTGAAGCGAGCCGAGGCGCTCCGCCCGCTCTCGCGCGATCATCACGCCGCCTTGGTTGCAGCGAAGGGCCTGCGGGAGGCTGCCGACCCCGAGCCGGCAACGCGATCCTTTCTCGATTTCTGGCGCCGGGACGGCCAGCATCACTTCCGCGTCGAGGAGGAGGTGCTGCTGCCAGGGTGGGCACTGCATGCTCCGGTGAATCAGCCTGCGGTGACGCGCATGCTGGGCGATCACTTACTGATCCGTCGCGATGCGCTGCGCCTTAAGGTCGGTGAGGCCTCGCTGGAGCAGCTGCGAGAGCTCGGCCGACGCCTGGCTGAGCACGTGCGCTTCGAGGAGCGAGAGCTCTTCCCCTTGATCGAGGAGGCGCTTGACCCGGATAGCCTCAGCCGTCTGGCGAGGGCCATCGAGCGCGCCGAGGCGGAGCGGTGAGCGAGTCCGGCCTCTGGCTCGGGGTTCTCTACCTGCATCTGCTGGCGATGGCCTTCTTCGTCGGCGGGCAGATCGTGGTTGCGGTGGCCGTGGTCCCGGTAGAGCGCCAATCTCCCGATCCCAAGCGACTGCGGGCGATCGCCCGCCGCTTCGGGTATGGCTCGCTGGCGGCGCTCGCCGTCCTTCTGGTAACCGGTGCGGCGATGGCCACTCACGAGCACCGCTGGGGCGACGGCACGCTGCAGCTGAAGCTGGCCCTCGTCGCGGCCGTGTTGGTGCTGGCGGTCCTTCACCTTTGCTGGCCGCGGCTGCACGCGATCCAGGCATCGATCCTGGTTGCCTCATCGATCATCGTCTGGCTGGGGCTCAATCTCGCCCAGTGACGCGTTGCTTGAAATAGGCAGCGTTGATCTCGCTGTAGCGCTGCCACTCCGGCGGCACCTGGTCCTCCGGGGTGATCGCATCCACCGGGCATGCCTCCACGCAGGCGTCGCAGTCGATGCACTCGCCGGGATCGATGTAGAGCTGCTCGTGCCGGTCGAAGTCCGGCTCGTCCCGGGTGGGGTGGATGCAGTCGACCGGGCAGACCTCGACGCAGGAGTGATCCTTCGTTCCGATGCAGGGCTCGTTGATCACGTAGGCCACCGCTTGCCTCCGTTCGAAGATTTTCACATCGCTAGTGGGTAAATTAGCAGGTGGTGCTCATGACTGCGGCTACTTGCCCGCTGAGCACCCGACCCAGACCCGCAACGCGGCGATGGCGCGGGCTTACTGCCAAACGACTCAGGCATCGGCGACCCGGCCCTCGCGCTCCCTTCAGCGCGCCGGCTTGCGCCCTGACACGAACTGTGCGAATCCGGACACGCGCTGCTCGACGCCGCTCAGGCCGCGATCGGCCAACGCCTGCGTCAACTCCTCGCGCGCGAAGATCCGCACGCCGCTCAGCATGTGCACCACCGCATTGGTTGCACGGGCGGGGAGTGGCCCCCGGTTGCAGCTAGACAGCAGCGCCACTCGACCGCCCGGAGCGAGGACGCGGGCGATCTCATCGAGCGCTCGCGTCGGCTCCTCGATCAGATACAGCGCGGCGAAGCAGCAGACAGCATCGAAGCCGCCGTCGCGAAACGGCAACGCGCACGCGTCCCCGCGCACGTAGGCCACGTTGGTGCTCGCGGTCTCCGCTGCGGCTCGGGCGAGCATCGTCTCGGAGGCGTCGATGCCCACGACGAGACCGTCGGCCGCGGCACGGGCGAAGTCCCGGGTGAAGTTTCCCGGCCCGCAGGCGACGTCGAGGACCCGATCGCCGCGCGAAAGGGCGAGCATGTCCAGCGCGATGCGGTGCTCACCTTCTGTCCCTGGACCCCTGACTCCCATCAGTAGGCGACCGCCCAACGGGCGCCACAGCCGCTCGTAGATCCGCGGCAGCGCCCTGCTGAGCATCAGCCGTTGGCCGGGATGGGGTCCGGTGGGGTCCTGCTCGCCGATCAAATCGAGGTAGCCGTCCTTGACGTGCAACTCCGCCGGCCGGCGGGCCGGCTCGAAAAGTCCGAGGGCTTGTTCGATCGCCGGCGCAGCGGGGGCGGTGGCGGAATTCACGGGAGGGGGCATCGGTCAAACGCCTCCCCGCGCGGCGACCGTCTGGCGCAGAGTCTCGCGCGCATCGTGGCGCGGGCTCCAGTGAAGCTGCGGTCGCCGCGATGAACGAGATCAGCGCCGGGGAGCGCCGGGGAGCGCAGGATCGGGCTGACCTCGGGGCCAAGGCCGCCGCTGGAGACCAACACCAAGCGCTCGACCATCTCTGGGAACTGGTAGGTGAGCTGCATCGCGATGCCGCCGCCGAGCGAGTGCCCGACGAGCGTGGCGCGCTCGTGGTCGAGCGCGAGCAGCAGATCGCGAAGGCCCGCGGCAAGCGCCCCGAGGGAGTAGTCCCCGCCGCCTGGCGCCGACTCGCCGTGGCCGGGAAGGTCAGGGGCGATAACAGTGTGGCCCAGGGCCAGCGGCTCGATGACCGCCTGCCAGTTCTCAAAGCTGCCCCCCATCCCGTGGATCAACAGCAGGACCGGCCCCTCGCCGGCCTCGGCGTAGGTCACCGAGCGGCCATGGAGCATCACTGTCTTGACCTCGATCGGGCTCACGGCGACCCAACCCGAAGCTCCAACAGCGGCGGGGTCTGCCCGCTGCACTGACCTCGTGTGGCCCGGGCCGCTCGCCGCAGCTTGACGAGGGACTCCTCGATCCCGTGTTCGAGCACTTCGAGGTCCGGGACCCCGGCGTGGTCGGCGTTGAGCCTGAAGGTGACCTCGCCGTCATAGCTGACCGCGGCAACGCCGACGCTGTGGCCGGTGAAGATCGGCACCAGCGGGAGTACCTGGCGCAGAGGCGCACCCAGGGCGCAGCCGATGTGCATGTGGGAATACGCGTCGCCATCTTCGAGTTCCAGAAATACCGCGTCCAGCGGCGTCAGATGGTCGGCCACTCCAGAAACCGTACGCTTTGAAGGAGGGGCTGCAATCCGGGAAATCTACGGATGCGCCACGCTCTCTTTGCAGACGCCGGCCGTCGGCCCGCGGGCGGTTGCAGCCCCCCATCGCCAGCCATCACGAGATCAGGTTCGTGTCCCAGCCGACGACGGAGTTGAGGGGGACCACTTCCCTTTGCCGTAGCGCGCGAGCTCCAGGCGTGCGATGACGCCGCGGTGCACCTCGTCGGGGCCGTCTGCCAGCCGCAGGGCGCGAGCGGCGGTCCAAGCGCCAGCGAGCGGTAGATCGTTGCTGAGGCCCGCGCCGCCGTGCAGCTGAATCGCCATGTCTACCACCCGCTGGGTCATGTTCGGCACCGCGACCTTGATCTGTGAGACGGCGCCGATAGCCTCGGGCGCCTGATTGTCCACCAGCCACGCCGCGTGCAAGACGTGGAGTCGCGCCTGGTCGATTGAGATGCGCGCGTCGGCGATTCGCTCGCGGTTGCCGCCGAGGTTCGCCAGCGGCTTGCCGAACGCAACCCGCTCGGTGGCACGACGGCAGGCCAGCTCCAGCGCCAGCTCGGCCAAACCGATGAGGCGCATGCAGTGGTGAATGCGCCCGGGTCCAAGACGGTCCTGGGCGATCGTGAACGCCCGGCCCGGCCCGCCAATGATCGCGCTGGCAGGCAGCCGCACATCGGTGAAGGACACCTCGCCATGCCCCCCGGGCGCGTCGAGGAACCCCATCGTCTCCAGCATCCGCTCGACTTTCACGCCGGGCGTTTCCAGCGGCACGAGCACCATCGAGTGCTGGTGGTAGCGGTCTGCATCAGGGTCGGTGAGGCCCATGAAGATGAGCGCCTTGCAGTTGGGATGTCCGACGCCGGTGCTCCACCACTTCAGTCCGTTGAGGACGACCTCATCGCCTTTAAGCACGGCGGTGGCCTGCATGTTCGTCGCGTCTGAAGAGGCCACGTCTGGCTCGGTCATGCAAAAGGCGGAGCGGATGCTTCCGTTAAGCAGCGGGGCAAGCCAGCGCTCGCGCTGCTCCTCTGAGCCGAAGTGCAACAGCACCTCCATATTGCCGGTGTCCGGCGCATTGCAGTTGCAGACCTCGGCGGTGATCAGCGAGCGGCCCATCCGCTCCGCCAGCGGCGCGTACTCGACGTTGGACAGACCGGCGCCGTGCTCCTCATCGGGCAGGAACAGGTTCCACAGACCCTCCGCCCTGGCCTTTGCCTTCAGCTCCTCGATCAGCGGCGAGACGACCCACGGGTCAGCGCTCGCCGCCAGCTCGCGGAGGTAGGCCTCCTCGCGCGACTCGATCTCCTGCTCTTGGAAGGCGCTCAGGCGCGCCAGGAGCTCCTGGGTGCGAGGGGAGTGCTCGAAGTCCATCTCCCATTGATCATATGCACGGTGCCGAGTAGCCCCCGCCGCCCTTGAGAACCTGCACGGCCACGTAGGCTCAGGCCTGGGCGTCGTCATCTTGAAGCCACTGCCCGTGGCCACGGGCAGTGGCTGGCGCGCCGAAGGCCCCCGCGAGCATCTATTCGCTCGCCACCTGCATCGCATCGTTCCAGCTGGCGTACACGGTTACCGGCCCTTGGGCGCGGAGGCTTGGCGTGGCCGCATGCCCAACCACCACGACGGCCCATCACTTGCAAGCTCTCAAGAGGTCGAAGGATCTTCGACAGTCCTCGAGGTCGTGGGCTCGGGGGGTTTGGGCCGCCGTGGGTTGCCGCGTCGTTTGCTGTGGTGGGCACCGAGGTGGGCGGGGGAACGATTGCGGGGGCCCGCTCCTTGTTCGCAGGCCGCCCCAACGCGAACTGGTGATCGTCCTTGACGGAGACGCGCATCCGATCGCCCGCGTTCGGTGGAGGTCCTACGCGCGCTTGGGGCACTTTCGGCCGCGACGCACGAGCTGCCTACCGTCATCCGGTTGTGAACTTCCGGCCCTTCCAGCCCTCCGCAACGAGCAGACCGGTGGTTAAACGCGGCTGCAGGCGTCCGTCGTGCGGAGAATCACTGAGTAACGATGGAGCCGTCTACCGATGTATCGACGCGGCGCAAAGGCTAATTTACCCTTGAGCATCGTTCCCCGATCAAGGAGTCCTTGGATGAGCTTGGTGGATGCGACCAGCGGCGCTGAGACTGTCGTGCCCGCAGGCAAATGGTCAGTTGACGCCTCGCGCTCGAAAGTCGCGTTCGCCGTGAAGCACATGGTGTTCACCCGGATGAATGGTCGCTTCCGCAACTTCGATGGGACGCTGGAGGTAGGGTCGGGCGTCCCGCGGGCGATGGGAGTGGTTACGGCCGCCTCGATCGACACGAACGAGCTCGTGCGCGACGAGCACCTGCGGAGCTCGTCCGACTTCTTCGACGTCGAGCACTATCCGGAGATCAGCTTCAACTCAACCCGGATCGACTACCTTGACGGCGGGCGGTTCCGTATCTGCGGCGACTTAACAATGCGCAGCGTCACCCGCGAGCTCGAGCTCGATGCGCAGCTCGCCGGCAAAAGACGCGAGGCAGGCGACGATGAGCGGATCGAGCTCGAGCTACGCGGAGAGCTAGACCGCAGAGACTTCGGCCTCACTTGGAATCAGGTGCTCGATACAGGCGGAGCGCTCCTCGGCAACAAGGTGAAGATCGCGCTCGAGATCTCGGCGGTAAAGAGCCTCCAATAATCGCGCCCAGAGACTGCGGAAAGGAGCGGACTTGCACAACCCACTGAGATCGGAGAGCGATGTCTTCCGCTGGGCCGTGGTGATTGGGATCTGGGCTGCCTCGGTGGTCGCGGTCACCCTGATCACGAGACCTGAGGTGGGTGTGATCTGGGCCGTGGCGGCGCTCGGTTTCGTGTCCGCACTCGCCTGGCGAAGCTCCCGCGGGACCCTGGCTAATCAAACCGAGGTCTCACGCGGTCGAGACGGCGAGCACCGGATGCTGGTGCTCTGCAGCCAAACCGTCGACGCGCGCTCCTGTGCTGCGATCAAGAACCGCTCTCGGGAGGGCCGGAGCCAGATCCTCCTCGTCACCCCCTCCGTTACGGGCTCGCGTGCCGCGCATTGGGCCTCCGCCGTCGACGCGGCGATGGAGGAGGCGCGCCTGCGACTGGAGCTCTCTCTGCGCGCATTTAAGGAGGCTGGGCTGCGCGCCCGCGGCCAGGTGGGGGACTCCGACCCCAACGTGGCCTTGGAGGATGCGCTGCGGGTCTTCGCGGCGGATGAGATCATCATCGCCACTCTCCCGCCTGATCTCTCTCCCCCGATTGAGCACGGTGTTCTCGAGCGTGCGCGGCAAGAGACCCACCTGCCGGTCACCCACGTAGTCCTCGATCCCGACGCCGAGGCGCAGACGCGCTCGGCGTAAGCGGCAGCTTGGGTGGAGATTTCGCGCCGCCGGTGTGCGCTCTGCTCTGGCCTTCGATGTCGGTCAGCGTCCTCCAGTCGGCCAGCTCCCGGCGCGGAGACGCGAGGCTCGCGCCGCCGCCATCGGCGTCAGCCATCGAGCGAGCTCAGTAGATACCACGGAGGGCGGTCCGGGCTGAGCACGGTTGTCCAGCCGGGTGGCCGGAGTATACGGTGGCGGAAGTCCGCTCTGTGCGTAACGTGATCGTTCGGAGGTTGGTGTTGTGCCCAAGGTGATGGCTGCTGGCAAGACAAAGGTGGTGATCGTGGGAGGTGGTCTGGGTGGCCTCGCCTGCGCCCGCCGTCTCGCCAGGCACCACGACAAGCTCGATATTTGCCTCGTCGACCGCAAGACCAACCATGACTTTCCCCCATCCTTTCCCTGGGTGACCGTTCGCAGGCGCCGGGCCGGGAACGTATCGCGGCCCTTGGAGCAACTTGTGCGGCGGGGCATCCGGTTTACCCAGGCCGAGGTGACTGGGATCGACCTCGACCGGGGTGCGATCTCAACAATCTCGGGCAAGATCCCCTACGACCAGCTGGTCCTAGCCCCCGGGGCAACCCTCACCCCGGAGTCGGTGGACGGGCTTGCTGAGGCGGCGCACGGCTTCTACACGCTCCCCGACGCCGAGCGCCTACGCGACGCCCTTGTCACCTTCGGCGGCGGCCGGGTGCTGATCGCGGTCGTGGCGGCCCCCTACCGGTCCCTTGCGGCCCCATACGAGGCGGCCTTCCTGATCAACGACTTCCTGCGCAAGCGCGACGTGCCCGCCAAGGTCGACGTAGCCACCGCCGAGCCGCGGCCGATCCCGGCGGCCGATCACGAGGTCGGCGACCGCGTCGCCGCAACGCTGGAGCGCCGCGGCATCGGCTTCCAGGCAGACCGCCTCCTTGAGTCGGTCGATCCCGCCGCGCGTGAGGCGCGGTTCAGCGACGGGAGCGAGCCGTTTGACCTCCTGATCGCCATTCCCCCACACCGCGCTCCGGGCTTCATCGCGGTCTCTCCGTTAGCCGGGCCGAATGGCTGGATCCGGGCTGCGCCGTTCAGCCTCAGCGTCCACTCCAACGTGTACGCGATCGGCGATGTCACCGAGATCGAGCTCGCCGGTGGGGCGAAGCTACCGAAGGCAGGCGTGCTGGCGCAGGCAGAGGCGGCGGTGGTTGCCGACAACATCGCCACCACGGCGGCTGGGTACCGCCCGCGCCGCGAGTTCGACGGGTCACTCGACTACTACCTGGAGTTGGGATCCGGGCGGGCCGCGAGAGCAAAGGGGGACTTCTACCGGTCCGCGCGCGGCCGGCTGCGATTCCGGCGACCCGCTAGAAGGTGGCACCGCGCCAAGGTCCTGTTCGAGCGCCGGTCGCTGCGCCAGCTGCGTTGACACGCGGCGGGGCAGGGTGCGGCGCACGCTGTCGTAATGAGAGTTCGATACACCTGCCGTAATGTGCAGCATTCGCCTGCCGCAAACCGACCACGCAGGATGTCGTCGGGGTTCGGGTGTCCGCCGCCCTCCCGCGCGGTTACACCGACTGGTGATCGGGAGGTCGCGGCGGTTAGCGGGGCGCTGAGTGCGAAACCGGCGATCAGCCACGCGACCCGGCGCACCTGTCTCTCGAGCGGGCTCGGCTCCTCCTTGACCCGCTCAGAGAGCGCGGCAATGCGCCCCAGCTCGGTGTGCATCGCCGTGGCGACGACGACACCTCGAGTCTCTCCCCCG
>DATLSM010000050.1:0-51751 GCA_035534175.1 Solirubrobacterales bacterium
GAGGACGTGCCCGCCGGGGCGACGGTCGTCGGCAACCCCGGCCACCAGGTGAGGCTCAACGGGAAGCGGGTCGGGGAGGCCGGCGCGGCGGAGGGCTGAGGCGGGTGGGCCCGCCGCCGCCCTCTCTATTCTCGGAGGCGATGCTGCAGACCGAGGCGCAGACTCCGCCGGACGCCGAAAACCTCCCGCAGGGCGCCCCCACCGAGCCCGGCGCCGACCGGGTCGAGCGGCTGCTCGCCGAGCTCAACCAGCCGCAGCGCGAGGCGGTTCTGCATGAGGAGGGACCGCTGCTGGTGATCGCCGGAGCGGGCTCTGGCAAGACCCGGGTGCTGACCCACCGCATCGCCCATCTTCTCGCCACCGGCGCCGCCCGGCCGGGGGAGATCCTTGCGATCACCTTCACCAACAAGGCTGCGGCAGAGATGCGAGAGCGGGTCGAGGCCCTGGTCGGGCGCTCCGCTCGGGCGATGTGGGTGACCACCTTCCACTCGGCCTGCGCGCGCATGTTACGGATCGATGCCGAGCGGCTCGGCTACTCGCGCGGCTTCACGATCTATGACGAGTCCGACTCGCTGCGGATGCTGAAACGCTGCATGGGCGAGCTGCATGTCGACCCAAAGCGCTACCCGCCGCGCGCGATCCGCTCGCAGATCTCCGGCGCCAAGAACCAGCTCGTCGACGCCGCCGCCTACGCCCAGGCCCAGGGGAGCGTCTTCGAGGAAGTTGTAGCCGAGGTCTATGCGCTCTACGAGCGGCGGATGCTGGCGGCCAACGCGACCGACTTCGACGACCTGCTCGTTCGCACCGTCGAGGCGCTCGATCGCTACGAGGAGGTACGGGAGCGATGGCGCCGCACGTTTCACCACGTGCTCGTCGACGAGTACCAGGACACCAACCACGCCCAGTACCGGCTGCTCCAGCTCCTCGTCGCCGAGCACGGCAACCTGATGGTGGTCGGCGACGAGGACCAATCGATCTACGGGTTCCGCCACGCCGACATCCGCAACATCCTTGACTTCGAGCGCGACTTCCCCGACGCCGCGGTGGTCAAGCTAGAGCAGAACTACCGCTCGACGCAGACGATTCTCTCCGCCGCCAACGCGGTGGTCGAGCGCAACCGCCAGCGCCGGCCCAAGGCGCTGTGGACCGAAGTCCCGGGCGGCGCCCCGGTGCGCCTCTCCGAGCTCGCCGATGAGCACGAGGAGGCGCGCTGGGTGGCGGGGGAGATCGAGCGCCTCGGTGCGCAGGAGGGGGTTCGGCGCTGCGACGTCGCGGTCTTCTACCGAACCAACGCCATGAGCCGGGTGCTGGAGGACACCCTGGTCCGCTTCGAGCTGCCGTATCAGGTGATCGGCGGCACCAAGTTCTACGAGCGGGCCGAGGTCAAGGACGCGGTCGCCTACCTCAGCCTGCTGGTCAATCCTTCCGACCAGGTCTCCTTCGCGCGGGTCGTCAACTCGCCGCGGCGAGGGATCGGCGCCACCAGCCAGGGGCGGCTGGCGGCCTACGCCAATACCGCCGGCCTTCCGATCTGGGAGGTCGCGGGGCGGGCCGAGGACGTGCCGGGGTTGAGCGCCGCAGCGATCAGGGCGGTCGACCGTTTCCACGAGACGATGGAGGACCTGCGCGCCAGGGCGGAATCGGCGCCCGTCGCCGAGGTGCTCGAGGCGACCCTGCGCGAGACCGGATACATGGAGGCGCTGGCTGCCGAAAGGACGGTCGAGGCCGAGGGGCGCGCGGAGAACCTGGAGGAGCTGGTCGGGGTGGCCAGAGAGTTCGACCTCAACCGCGAGCGGGAGGGCGAGGGGGAGGTGCCGCCACTGGAGGAGTTCCTCCAGCAGATCTCCCTCTACACCGATCAGGACGGGCTGCGGGATGGGGAGGAGGAGGCCCTGATCACCCTGATGACCCTGCACAACGCCAAGGGTCTGGAGTACGACACGGTCTTCATCGTCGGCTGCGAGGAGGGCTCCTTCCCCCACATGCGGGCCCTCGAAGAGGGGGGAGAGGAGGAGGAGCGGCGCCTCTGCTACGTCGGGATCACCCGGGCGCGGCAGCGCCTCTACATGACCTGGGCGCGCGAGCGGCGGCTGTTCGGCCGCTCCGAGCGCAACCTGCCATCTCGATTCGTCGATGAGCTGCCGGCCGAGCTGACCGAGCGGGAGAGGAGCGGCGCCGGCGCGATCGGATGGGCCACGCCGACTGGGTCCGGCGATGCCGCATCCCCGATCGACCCAGGCCCGACCTTGGAGCTGCGGACCGGCGACGATGTGTTCCACGCCAGCTTTGGCGAGGGCGTCGTCACCGGGGCCGAGCCCGGTGGGCTGGTAGTCGTCCGCTTCTCCGATGATGGCTCCGAGCGCAAGCTGATGGCCGACTACGCGCCGATCCGGAAGCGCTGAGCGCGTGGCGGCGCGGATCATCGACGGCAAGGCGATTGCCGCCCGGATCCGGGAGGAGGTGGCGCGCGAGGTCGCGGCCATGCCCTCGCCCCCGGGCCTGGCGACGGTCCTCGTCGGGGAGGACCCCGCCTCCGAGGTCTACGTGCGGATGAAGCGCGAGGACTCGGCCCAGGTGGGGATCGAGTCGATTCACCACGAGTTCGGGGCGGAGGTCTCAGAAGGCGAGCTGGCCGCCCTGCTCAGGTCTCTCGACGCCGAGGACCGCGTTCACGGCATCCTCCTCCAGCTTCCCCTGCCCAAGCACCTCGATCAGGACGCGCTGATCTCCCTGATCGACCCGACCAAGGACGTCGATGGGCTGACGCCGCTCAGCGCCGGCCTGCTCACCCAGGGTCAGGCGGGCGCGATTTGCCCCTGCACGCCGGCCGGGGTGATGGAGCTGCTGCGCGAGGGGGAGGTGGAGCTAGACGGCGCCCGCGCGGTGGTGATCGGCCGCTCGATCCTGGTCGGCAAGCCGCTCGCGGCGCTGCTGCTGGCCGCCGATGCCACGGTCACCCACTGCCACTCACACACCCACGATCTGGCTGAAGTTTGCCGCCAGGCCGACGTGCTGATCGCCGCCGCCGGCTCGCCCGGCCTGGTCACCGCCGAGATGGTTCGCCCGGGGGCGGTGGTGATCGACGTGGGCAGCAACCGCGGCGAGTCGGGCCTCGTGGGGGACGTCGACTTCGACGCGGTGCGGGAGGTCGCCGGGGCGATTACGCCGGTCCCCGGGGGGGTCGGCCCGATGACCCGGGCGATGCTGCTGGTGAACACCCTGAGCGCGGCGCGGAGGCTGGTCGCGGCGGCCTGAGCGACTGTTTTCACACTTCCGCCGGGTGGCGGGTGTAGGGTCGCACCGACCCCTATGTCCCAGTCACGGAGGGATACGTAGATGGAATTCAACAAGCTGAGCAGCGGCGAGAAGGTCGCGGGCGGCTCCGCGGTCCTGCTTTTCATATTCATGTTCTTCACCTGGTTCGGAGTTGAAGTCTCCGGCGTGGGCGGCATCTCGGGCAGCGTGCCCGGGGCCGGCGGTGACGCTTGGGACGCACTCGAATTTATTCCGATCATCCTGGTCATAGCGATCATCGCCGCGATCGGCGTCGCGGTCCTGCGGATCACCGACTCGGCCTACGAACCGCCGATCTCGATGAATGCCGTCGTGACCGTGCTCGGTGGCCTCTCCGTCCTGCTCATCCTTTTCCGGATCATCGACCCCCCGAGTTTCGGCAGCTTTGGTGGGGTGTCGGTGAGCGGGACGGTGGAAATCGGCATTTTTCTCGGCCTGGCCGCGGCCGCCGGTATGACCTACGGCGGCTATATGGCGATGAAAGAGGAAGGTGCGACCTTCGGCGACACCGCCGATCGCCTCTCGGGCGGCTCGGCCGCTGCGCCGCCCCCACCTCCACCGCCAGCGCACCAGCCCCCGCCGCCCCCGCCACCTGCGGCGCAGGAGCCCCCACCGCCCCCGCCACCCACCGCGCCTCAGCCCCCCGGCAGCTGAGACCCTGGCGACGCCACGCTGGGTGGGGTGAAGCGTCTCGGGCTTCACCCCACCGCGGTCGAGGGACGGCCGGGGCCTTGACCTGGATGGGCTAAGCGGAGCTCCGCTCCGCGATGCCCGCCGCGACTCGCTTGGCGAAGGCGATCACCGTCATCATCGGGTTGACGCCGACCGAAGTGGGGAAGAGGGAGGCATCGGCGACGTAGAGGCCGTCGGCGCCGTTGACCGAGCCGTCGGCGGCGCAGACGCCCTCGGCGGGGTTGGCCGCGATCCGCGCCGTGCCCATCGGGTGAAAGGCCTCGAGGTGCAGTTCCGATGGCTTGAACACGGTCGCTTCGAACTCACTCAGCTGCTCCCGCCGTAGGGTTCCGACCCGGCCGATATTCGGGTAGACCTCACTTGCCCCGGCGGCGAAGTGGACCTCCGCGGCGCGGGCGATGCCGAAGGTGAGGCGGCGGGCGTCCTCGTCGGTCAACCTGTAGGTCATGCGCAAAGAGCCGTCGCCGGCGAGGCCCACCCGGCCCGAGGAGAGGTCGGAGAGGTGGACGCCGATCGAGCCGATGTGGTCGAAGTCGAGCATCGCCCGCTGGTGCTCGCGACCCGCCCCGAGCAGCCAGGCGCCGCCAAAGGCAGGCGCCGTAAAGGTCGCCTCCAGTAGGATCTCCTGAGCTGCCCACTGGTCGATGAAGTAGCTCTGCATCACGCCCTCCCAGCCGCGGACCTCCTCCTCGTAGCGGGCACCGACCCAGCAGGCGGGGTGGATGTGGAGATTACGGCCGACCTGGTGGCCGCCGAGGCCCGAGCCCAGCAAGAGCTCCGGCGTGCCCAGGGCGCCGCCGGCGATGATCGTGGCCTCGCGGGCGCGAACCGTGTAGGGGCGATGCCCGCCGCCGGCTCCAGCGGGGGTCGCGCAAAGCACGCCGACCGCGCGCCCAGCTTCAATCAGCACCCGGTTGACCTGCACTTCGGAGCGGAGGCGGGTCCCTGCGGCCACCGCGCGCGGCAGGTAGCTGACGTGCATTCCCCGCTTGGCGTCGATCTCACAGCCGAAGGGGCAGGAGCTGCACTGCACGCAGTTGCCGGCGTTGCGGGATATCGGGCCGCCGCTGGCGCCCAGTGTCCGCGCCCCCTCCATCGCCAGCTGGCCGTTGCGTCCCATCCGCTCGGGATCGAGCGGGGTCACCCGCAGGTAGTCCTCGGCCTCGGCGTAGTCGGGGCCCAGCTCGCCGGCCCAGGTGACGCCGTGGCGGCACCGCCAATCCTCCAGCACCGACTCGGGGGCGCGGAAGCAGGTGCCGGAGTTGATCACGGTGGTGCCGCCGATCGCCCGCGCGACGGGGACCGGGATCGGCGGTCGTCCTTCGGCGATCGTCAGGCCGCAGTCGCGATAGAGGGAAGCGAGGGCGTCGAGCGGGTCGCTCGGGTAGCTGTCGCGATTGTAGTGTCGCCCGGCCTCAAGCACCAAGACGTCGAGGCCCGCCTCGGCCAGCGTCGCCGCGGCGACGGCGCCGCCAGCCCCCGAGCCGACGATGACCACGTCGCACTCCTCACCCTCCCCCGCTGGCGCCATGTCGCCCAGGGAGGCGGCCGGCTCGGGCAGCGAGCCGTCGGACAGCGCGCAGGAGGCCCGGAACCCGATCCGCTCGCTCACCTCAGGGATGACCGCGTAGCCAAGGGTCGAGAGGACCTTGGCCATCAGCAGGAGGTCGTGGAAGAGTCTCAGGTGGGAGCCGTCCATGCGGCGCAGAAAGTCCTCCCGGGCGGCCAGGTCGAGGCGGCTGAAGCGCCAGGGGAAGGGCAGCCACTCAAAGGCCCGCAGCCCGAGGCGCAGGCGGGCCAAGATCCGTGGGGAGGTCGAGGTGAGGAACCTGGCCACCGGGCCGGAGACCTCGACATCGCGCTCAGCGGCCGGCAGCCCCTCGATGCCGGGCGCCATCGCCTCACAGATCGCGCTCAGGGTCCGTTGCTCAGCGGCCGAGAGCCCCGGTGCGCGTCTTCAGCCCGGCTCGGCCGGCCGACCGATCCGGCCGATCAACAACCACAGCCACAGCGCCACGAGCACCAGGGAGCCGTCGACGAGGAAGTTCAGCAGGTAGATGAAGACGTGCTGGTCGAAGAGGTAGAAAGCGAGCGCCGAGAGTGAGGAGGCGATCTTGCCCACGGCGAGCAGTAGCAGCAGGGCGCGGTAGCGGACCACGTCGGTCTGCGCGATCACACAGATCCCGGTGATCACCACCATGTAGGAGAAGGCCAGCCCGAGCCAGAGCTGCTCGGAGCCGTGCGGGGCGCGGACGAAGCCGCCGAGGTCGCCGCCGAGGTCGGAGATCGTGTCAAGGACGCCGTTGGGGACGGCGATGAAGAGGATGCCCACCAGGGCGAAGCTGAGCGCCAGCAGGCGCAGGTTGAAGACGACGAATCCCTCGGCGCGCTTCCCCCGCATGCGGCGGCACTCTAACTGGCTGACTGGCCAATGGGTTGAGCGCCCTCCGGGCTCAGGACCGCAGCCTAGAATCCGCCGGGTGATCGATCGGGGGCAGGTTCTTCATGTTGCGCGGTTGGCCCGGCTGGGGCTGAGCGAGGACGAGGTTGAGCGGATGACCGATGAGCTCGCCGGGATCCTGGAGCACGTGGATCGGATCGCTGCGCTGGATCTGGAGGATGTATCGCCCACCTCCCATGTCGTTGAGCTGGAGAATGTGTTGCGGCCCGATCGGCCTCGGCCCAGCTGGCCCAGGGACGTGGTCTTGGCCCAGGCTCCGGACCCGGTCGCCGGGGCGTTTCGGGTGCCCTCGCCCCAGGCCGACGCCTGATGGGCGGGCTGCTGGAGCTCTCGGTCGCCGAGGCGGCCGGGCGGATCGCCGCAGGCGAGGTCTCCCCGGCGGAGTACCTCGTTGCCTGGCGGGGAGCTGCGGCCAGGGACGAGCTAAACGCCTATCTGTGGCGGGCCGAGGATCCGGTGGAGGAAGGCGAGGGGCCTCTGGCGGGCATCCCCGTCGCCGTTAAGGACATCTTCTGCACGGAGGGTGTCCCAACCACGGCCGCCTCGCGCATTCTCCAGGGTTACAGGCCCCCCTACACGGCGGCCGCGGTGAGCAGGCTGACCGATGCCGGGGTCTCGCTGCTCGGCAAGACGAACATGGACGAGTTCGCGATGGGGTCCTCGAACGAGAACTCCGCCTACGGGCCGGTGCTAAACCCCTGGGATCGGGGGCGGGTGCCGGGGGGGTCATCGGGGGGGTCGGCGGCGGCCGTGGCAGGGGGACTGGCTCCCTGCGCGATCGGAACCGACACCGGCGGCTCGATCCGCCAGCCGGCGGCGCTCTGCGGAATCGTCGGCCTGAAGCCCACCTACGGGGCGATTTCCCGCTACGGGATGATCGCCTTTGCCTCCTCCCTGGACCAGTGCGGCCCGCTGACCCGCGACGTTACCGACGCGGCGCTGCTGCTCTCCGTACTTGAGGGACGCGACAGGTGCGATTCGACCTCGGTGGGGATCGCCGGCGGGGTGCGCAAGCCCAGCCGCGAAGACCTGAAGGGACTGCGCTTCGCCGTGCCGAGCGAGCTGGGGGGCGAGGGGGTCGAAACCGGCGTGCGCGAGGTCTTCGAGGCGACGCTGGGGAGGATCGAGAGCCTCGGCGGGGAGGTCGCCGAAACACCGCTGCCCCACGCCGAGCACGGCATCTCCGCCTACTACCTGATCGCCCCGGCGGAGGCATCCTCAAATCTCGCCCGCTACGACGGTGTTCGCTACGGGACGCGGGCGCCGGGGGCCGGCGAGCTGGTGGAGATGTATGAGGCGACCCGGGCCGTGGGCTTCGGGCCGGAGGTCAAGCGCCGCATCATGCTCGGCACCTACGCGCTCTCCTCCGGCTACTACGACGCCTACTACGGCCGCGCGCAGAAGGTTCGCGCCAAGATCGCGGCCGACTTCTCCTCCGCCTTCTCGGCCTTCGACTTCGTCGTCACCCCGACTTCGCCCTCCGTCGCCTTTAACCTGGGCGAGAAGTCGGGCGATCCCCTGGCGATGTATCTCAACGACTTCTTCACCGTGCCGATGAGCCTCGCCGGCATCCCGGCGATCTCCATTCCGGCCGGTCTCGCTGAGCCCAGCGGCGGCGGGCCCCAGCTCCCGGTCGGCTTCCAGATCGCGGCCCCCGCCTTCGCCGAGCAGAACCTGCTGGAGGCCGCCTACGCGCTGGAGCGGGCGATCGGCTTTGACCAGCGACCTCCAGCGGCAGATGTGCCGCAGGGGCCCCCGGGGCAAAGCGCAAGCGGGGACGGTGCAGATGCCTGAGCTGGAGGCGGTTATCGGGCTGGAGATCCACGTCCAGCTGGCGACCAAGACGAAGATGTTCTGCGGCTGCGAGCTCTCCTTCGGCGCCGAACCCAATGTCCATACCTGCCCGATATGCCTCGCTCACCCGGGGGTGTTACCGGTGCCCAATGAGGAGGCGATCCGCTACGCGCTGCAGATCGCCGCGGCCCTGGGGTGCGAGGTGGCGCCGCGCTCGATCTTTCACCGCAAGAACTACTTCTACCCCGACAGCCCGAAGGCCTACCAGATCAGCCAGTACGACATTCCGCTGGCCAGCAAGGGCCGGCTCGGCGAGATCCGCATCCACCGCGCCCATCTGGAGGAGGACGCGGCGAAGATGATCCACGTCGGCGAGTCGGGGCGCATCCAGGGCTCCGGCACCTCGCTGGTGGATTTCAACCGCGGCGGCACACCGCTGGTGGAGATCGTCACCGAGCCCGACCTGCGCAGCGCCGGCGAGGCGGCGCAGTGGGCGCGTCTGCTGCGCACCACGATCCGCCAGCTGGGCGTCTCCGACGTCAACATGGAGGAGGGCAGCCTGCGTGTCGACGCCAACGTCTCGCTGCGCCCAGCCGGCAGCGTGGAGCTGGGGACCAAGACCGAGCTGAAGAATATGAACAGCTTCCGCTTCCTCCAGCGCGGGGTGGAAGCCGAGCTCGGGCGCCAACGCGAGCTGATCGAAGCGGGCGGGGCGGTCGTTCAGGAGACCCTTCACTACGAACCGCAAAGCGGCAGCCTCACCTCGCTGCGCTCCAAGGAGGAGGCGCACGACTACCGCTACTTCCCCGAGCCCGACCTGGTGCCGCTGGCGCCGACCGAGGCGATGCTGCGTGAGGCCCGCGAGTCGCTGCCGGAGCTGCCGATGGCGCGGGTCCGGCGCTACCAGGAGGAGCTGGGCCTGGCCCAGGACCCCGCGACGCAGCTCGCCGCCGACCCCGAGACCGCCGATTTCTTCGAGCAGACCGCGACGCAGGCAGACGGCGTCGAGCCCCGCATCGTCGCCAACTGGGTAACCGGGGAGCTGGCGGCAGCGCTGCGCCAGGATGGCGGCGAGGCCCGAGCCGCCGATTCGAAAGTCGAGCCGGCGGCGCTGGCGGCGCTGGTTGTGATGGTCGGGGCGAGGAAGATCTCCCACGGCGCCGGCAAGGCGGTGTTGGCGGCGCTCGTCGCCGAGGGGGGGGAGCCGGCTTCGATCGTGGAGCGAGAGGGCTTGACTCAGATCTCAGACAGCGGCGAGCTGGAGTCGGTGGTCGCCGCGACCGTGGAGGCCAACCCCGAGGCGGCCGCCCAGGTTCGCGAGGGCAACGAGAAGGCGATCGGCGTGATCGTCGGCGCCGTGATGCGGGAGACGAAGGGACGCGCCGACGGCGGCGAGGTCAAGGGCCTGATCCGCTCTCAGCTTGGATTGGATTGAGACATGGCATGGAACGTCGTCATCGTCGGTGGGGGATTCGGGGGGGCGATGGCGGCGCGCGAGCTGGAGCGGCTGATGCCACGCCAGTCAGCTCGGCTGGTCCTGGTCAACGAGGCCAACTTCATGCTCTACACGCCCTTCCTGCCCGAGGCCGCCGCGGGGACGCTTGAGCCGCGTCACGTGGTCACGCCGCTACGGGAAATCCTCGAGCGCACCTATCTGAGGCTGGGGTCGATCGTGGCCCACGACCCGCAGCGAAAGACCGTTGACCTGCGTGCCAAGTACGGCGACATCGAGACGCTGCCCTACGACCAGCTGCTGCTGTCGGTTGGCTCGGTGTCGCGGGTGCTGCCGGTGCCCGGCCTGGCCGAGCACGCGGTCGGCTTCAAGAGCCTCGCCGACGCGATCTGGTTGCGCAACCACCTGGTCGAGACGCTGGAGGAAGCCAACGCGACGGATGACCCGGCCCGGCGCGACGAGTTGCTGACCTACGTCTTCGTCGGCGGTGGCTACGCCGGGCTGGAGGCGCTCGCCGAGCTGCAGGACTTCGCCGCCGACGCGATGGAGAACTACCCGCGCGCACGGCTGCACGGAATGCGCTGGGTGCTGGTCGAGGCAGGTGGCCGGGTGCTGCCGGAGATCGATCTGCGGTTGGCCGACTACGCCCTGCGTGAGCTGCGTGGACGGGGAATCGACATCCAGCTGGAGACCACGCTGGAGGAGGTGAGCGCCGACCGCGCCCGGCTCTCGAGTGGGGAGGCGCTACCGACTCGCACCGTCGTTTGGACAGCGGGGGTGGCGCCGCATCCCAGTCTGCGCGAGCTGAACGTCCCCCTCGACGAGCGGGGGCGGGTGCCGGTCGACGAGTTCCTCCGGGTCAGGGGCATGGACTCGGTCTGGGCGATCGGCGACTGCGCCGCGGCACCGGACCCGCGGGGGGGCGTTTGCCCCCCGACGGCCCAGCACGCGGTGCGAGAGGGCCCGGTCGCGGCGCGCAACATCGCCGCGGAGCTGGGGGTCGGCTCTCCGCGGCGGTTCGAGTATCGAAGCAACGCCTCCTTCGTCAACCTCGGCCGCTACAAGGCGGTCGGCAGCGTCGGCGATCGCACCTTCCGCGGTTTCCCCGCCTGGTGGATGGCCCGGACCTACCACATGAGCCAGATCCCGGGCGTCGCCCGCAAGGCCCGCGCCGTGCTCGATTGGACCGCCGGGCTGCCCTTCCGTCGCGACATCTCCGAGGTCGGCTCGATCGGCCACCCCAAGCCGCTGAAATAGGGCGATGGGCTTCGAGTATCCGCTCATCGCATTCTGTTTCGGGATCCCTGTGGCGATCATCGGCAAGAGCAAGGGCAGTTCCTTCTGGCTCTGGCTGCTGATCGGCACGGTGCTGCCGGTCCTGGGCTTCATCGTCGTGATGGCCTACCGAACCGACAAGTACGAACCGGAAAGGCAGTGCCCGACCTGCCACAAGGCGGTGAAGCTCTACGTCCAGGTCTGCCCCCGCTGCGGCGCCGAGCTCTACCTTCCCGACCCGGCTGAAGTCCGCCACCCCGGCGTGCGCTAGCGGCCGCGATCAAGATCCAGTTCCGGGGCCCATGGGCCGGAGCAGGGCGGTGGCCCTTTATCTGAGCCAGGCCCTGACGATCGCGTTGGCGAAGCCGAGACCGTAGCGGACCACCGCCGGCTTCTTCGAATGTCCGTGCAGGCGCCGCTCGACGGTGATCGGCACCTCCTTGGCCGGGATTCCCCGCTTGATCGCCTCGATCATGAACTCCGAGGTGTGGAACTGCTCCTGGCGCAGGACCAGCTGGGGGAGGACGGTGGTGCGCACGGCGCGGTAGCCGTTGGAGCAGTCGGTGACGTGGGTGCCGGTGATCAGGGAGACCAGGCGGTTGAAGAAGACGATGCCGAGCTCGCGGGCGAAATGGTTGCGGTCGGCCTGACCCAGGACGCGGGAGCCGTGGGCCACGTCCACCTCCCGATTGAGGACCGGCCCGACCAGGCGCTCCATCTCCGAGGGCAGATGCTGGCCGTCGGCGTCAAGGGTGACCACGACCTCGGCGCCGGCCTCGACCATCAGCCGGTACCCGGTGCGCAGCGCCGCGCCGCCACCACGATTGATCACGTGGCGGGCGACGACCGCCCCGTGCTCGGTGGCGACCTCGCCGGTGGCGTCGCGCGAGCCGTCGTCGACCACCAGCACCGCCGTCTTCACTCCGCAGACTTCGCCCGGGATCAGGTCGAGCACCTGGCCGATGTTCTCGACCTCGTTGTAGGCGGGCACGAGGACCGCGACCCTGGCCCGGAAGCGTTCCGGCAGGTCCGCCTGGCGGAATTCCTCCCAGGCCAGCCCCTCGAGCACCGCCGAGAGCTGGCGCGAGTTGCGCGCCGCCTGCGTCAGGGCCCTGAGGATCAGCAGGAAGAGGACGAAGATGGCAAAGACGGCGAGGCCGAGGATTCGCCCGCCGTTGCCCTTTTCGAAGGAGAAGGCCGAGAGCAGCCTGTCGGTGGCTTCGGTGCCGGAGACGACCGCCAGCCCGATGCCGGTGGCGAGCAGGATCAGCACATCGGCGTTGCGCAGCGAGTGGCGGCGGATCAGGGCGTAGGCGAGGAGGACCACCGCCCCGATCACCCCGGCGCTGCGCAGCGCGGTCAGTTCTGCGGGGAGGATGCTCGCCTGGGCCATGAGCCGCTAGACAATAGGGCCGAGGCCCCCCCCGAAAGCGCCGCCGCGGCCAGGGGAAAGACCAGTGTCATCAGGATCTCGTTGCGCCGCGGCGCGGCCAGTGAGATCGCGCCGACCGCGGTGACCAGCACGATCGGTGTCACCAGCACCGACAGCTCCCACCAGCGCCGGCGAAGGGCGAGGAGGCCCAGGCCCGCCAAGCCGAGCAGGACGAGCAGGATCTGGCAGGCCCGCCCGGCGGGGCTGTCCATCGCTTCGCCGACGCCGCTGCTCCAGATCCGCGCGGCCTTGCGCGCGGTCATCGCCAGGTAGCCGATCGGGTCCTCGCCGAAGTAGTGGGAGAAGTCCTGCTTGGCGATCTTGCCCAGGGCGGTGTCTCGTGGCAGTTCGGGGTAGCGGTTGGCGACTCGGTTGAACAGCGGGGTCGGGTCGACCCTTTCCAGGGCCGGCGAGAACGGCCCCAGGTCGCGGTGCAGGTAGCGCCGCGCCAAAAGCGCCTTGACCTTCTGGTATTCGCCGTCGGCGGGGAGGTAGGTGCCGACGTAGAGGGCCTTGCCGTCGCCGGTGGAGATCGGCACGAGCCGCCCGAGGACGACCTCGTTGCGAACGCTCCAGGGGACAATCGGCAGGAGAAAAGCCGCCGCCAGCACCGCCGTGGCGCCGAGCGCAGCCCGCCAGCCGCGCTGAGCGACGACCCTGATCGCCGCGAGCGCGGCGAAAGCGATCCCGACGAGGAGGTACTCGGGCCGGATCAAGGCCGTCAGCCCGAGGAGGAAGCCGGGCAAAAGCCAGTCGCGCAGGCACTCCCGTTCGCTGGCCCAGAGGAAGGCGAGCACGGCGGCGGGCAGGGTGAAGAACGCCGGTGGCTCGCTCATCAGCTCGCCGGTGGAGTGGATGAACGGCGGGTAGACCGCGGTGGCGAAGGCCGCGAGGAGGCCGACGGTCGATCCCCCCAGGCGCCTTCCCAGGAGGAAGACGACGACGATCGCCGCAACCCCGAGCAGCGCCTCGACGATTCGCGCGGTCCCTTCCCGTGGCCCCGCCGTCGCGTAGAACGCCGCCGCGTAGAGCAACGGCGCGCCCGGCGACCAGTCGCTGGAGTCGTGGAAGGTCGGCCCGCCGAAGCTGCCTTCCTCATATAGCGACTTGGAGAGCGCGTAGTAGGCGTGTGCGTCGGGGCTAGGGGTCGCCAGCGGTTCGACGACCCGGTAGGCGCGCAAGCCGAGACCGAGCACGGCGATCAGGCCGAGGAGGGCCAGGGTTCGGCCCCCGTAGCGCTGGGGCAACGAGTGAATCCAGGTCGAGGTCCGGCCGGCCATGGTCGCAGAGGCTATCCAGGCGACGGGCGGCGGCGGAGGGGGGTGAGACGTACCTGGGAGCAGGCCCACACCGCTCCGATCCCCGCCAGCGCGGCGACCAGCGGGATCATCACCAGGACCCGACGCGGAGAGGCGACGAGGAGGGCGCTGATCGCGGTAATCGATAGAAAGATCGTCCCCAGTAGAAGGGCCTCCCAGCGGCCTCGCCTGGAAAGGAGGATCAGGCCGATGAGGCCGAAGAAGACGAGCGCCCAGTGCAGGGCCTCCCAGACGGGCCTGCGCATCACTTCGCGCGGGCCATGGGACCACATGTCGCCGACCTTGGCGGCGAGGAAGCCGATGTATTCAAGCGGCCTTTCGCTGACGTCGCTCCATAGCTGTTCCCGGCCCATCTGGGAAAGTGCCTTGTCGCTTTCGACCCCGGGGTGGCGCTGGGCGGCGAAGGCGGCGAGGATCTGCTCCAGGCGAACGCGGGCGAGGACGATCTCGCGCTGGGCGGCGAGCGGCTTTCCCTCCGCCGCCGGCGGCAGGTACTCGGCGGCGAGATGCCTGACCAGCCCCGGCTGGTTTTCCAGCAGCGCCTGGCCCACCCGCTGGGGGTCACCGCCCGAGGGCAGGTAGGTGCCGGAGAAGAGCACCTGGCCGCCGCCCGTGGATATCGGCACGAAGCGGCCCAGCGCGGCCGCATTGCGCAGCGTCCAGGGAGTGACGACGATTGCAACCCCCAGCAGGAGGATTCCCGCCCGCATTGCGCCGCTGCGCCAGTTGCGCCATTTGCCGGCCGCGGCGACAAGGGCGAGCAGCAGCGAGACCGCCAGGTACTCCGGGCGCACCAGCGTCAGCGCCCCGAGCACCAGCCCCGGAACCAGCCAGCGCGGCGAGCGGGCCCGCGCACCGGATCGACCCGGCGCCTCGGCCCACAGCATCGCCAGCACTGCGCCGGAGAGAAGCGCCGCCGCCAGCGGCTCGGTCATCAGCATCCCCTGGTACTCGAGCAGGGCCGGGTAGATCGCCACGGCGAGGGCGCCGATCAGTCCCGCCGCCGGCCCGCAGAGTCTACGGCCGATCAGGTAGGAGAAGGCAACGGAGAGCGCGCCGATCAGAGCAAGGACAACGCGGGCCAGGCGTTCGTGAAGGCCGCCGCTTAACTCATAGATTCCGGCGGCGATGAGCGGCAGGCCGGGCGAGTAGTTGCTCGACGGCTGGGTTGCCCGGTGCCCGGCGGTGAAGCCGTTCCCCTGCTCGAGGTTCGCGGCGATGCGGGCGTAGGCGACGGCGTCGAAAACCGGAGGCCGGCCCTGCCAGGCGTAGTCGATCCGTAGACCGAGGCCCAGGAGCAGGATCGCGGCCAGGGCCGCGAGGCCCGCACGCCCCCCGTTTCGCGCCGCCAGCCCGCTCGACATTGGGCGGATGCTATGGCGCTCGCGCCGCCCCGCGCCGTGGCTGCCCTGTCCGCTACCCTGCCGCGCCTATGCGCGTTCTCATCCTTGGGGGCGACGGCTACCTGGGCTGGCCGACGGCCCTAAGGTTCTCGGCTCGCGGTCATGAGGTGGCTGTTCTCGACAACTTCTCCCGCCGCCGCTGGCTTCGTGAGCACGGTAGCGCCTCGTTGACGCCGATCCGCGACCTCGACCAGCGGATCGAGGCCTGGTGCGAGGTCTCGGGCGAGCGGATCCGCAGCTACGTGGGGGCCGTCGAGGACGGCGACTTTCTCGATCAGGTCGTCGCCGAGATCAGTCCCGAGGCGGTCATCCACTACGGCGAGCAGCCCTCGGCGCCCTACTCGATGATGTCGCGCGAGCGCGCTGTCGAGACCCAGCAGACGAACGTGATCGGCACCCTCAACCTGCTCTTCAGCCTGCGCGACCACGTCCCCGATTGCCATCTGGTCAAGCTGGGGACGATGGGGGAGTACGGCACCCCCAACATCGACATCGAGGAGGGGTTCATCGAGATCGAGCACAAGGGTCGGCGCGACACGCTTCCCTTCCCCAAGTTGCCCGGCTCGCTCTACCACTGCTCCAAGGTCCACGACTCGACCAACCTCCACTTTGCCTGTCGGATCTGGGGGCTGCGCGCGACCGACCTAAACCAGGGGGTCGTCTACGGGATCGAGACCGAGGAGACGGCCGGCGACGAGCGGCTGATCACCCGCTTCGACTACGACGAGATCTTCGGCACCGTGCTCAACCGCTTCTGCGTGCAGGCCGTGATCGGCCACCCGCTGACGATCTATGGCTCCGGTGGGCAGACGCGCGGATTTCTCAATATCCGCGACACGCTGCGCTGCGTCGAGCTGGCGGTCGAGAGCCCGGCCGAGCCGGGCGAGTTCCGCGTCTTCAACCAGTTCACCGAGCAGTTCTCGGTCGGGGAGCTGGCGGAGCTGGTCAAGCTCGCCGGTGAGCGTCTCGGCTACGCGGTGGAGGTCCAGCACTGCGAGAACCCGCGGGTCGAGCTGGAGGACCACTACTACAACGCGGTGCACACCAAGCTGCTTGACCTCGGCCTCCAGCCGACGTTGCTCGGTGAGGAGCTGATGGAGTCGATGTTCCACGCGATCGAGCGGCACAAGGAGCAGGTGATCGCCGGCTCGATCGATCCCCACACCCGCTGGAACCCGGCGAAATCCCCTGCTGGCCGCGCATAGGCCCGCTGGTAGGATCGCCGTCCTGATGCGAGCCGCGGACGCGCTTATGGAAAGCCTGAAGGCCGAGGGTGTCGAGCACATTTTCGGGATCCCCGGCGGCGCGAACCTGCCGACCTATGACGCGCTCGTCGACGCGGAGTTCCGCCATATCCAGGTCAGGCACGAGCAGGGCGGGGGCCACGCCGCCGAGGGCTACGCCAAGGCCTCGGGCCGGGTCGGGGTGGCGTTCGCGACCTCGGGGCCCGGAGCCACGAACCTGGTCACCGCGATCGCCGACGCGATGATGGACTCGGTGCCGACGGTCTTCGTCACCGGCCAGGTGAGGACCGAGCTGATCGGCACCGACGGTTTCCAGGAGGCCGACATCCTGGGCGCGACGCTGCCCTTTGTCAAGCACTCCTTCCAGGTCACCGACCCGCGTCAGATCCCGGAGTACGTGCACGAGGCCTTCCACCTCGCCTCGACCGGGCGCCCGGGGCCGGTGCTGATCGACATCCCGCAGGACCTCTCGCGCGCCGAGATCGAGTACGAGCCTCGCGCCGAGCCGGTCGAGCTGCCCGGCTACAGACCCTCGGTCGAGGGCAACCTCAAACAGATCCGGATCGCCGCCAAGGCGCTGGCCAACGCCCGTCGGCCGGTCCTCTACAGCGGCGGCGGCGTGATCAACGCCAACGCCTCCGATCAGCTGCGCGAGCTGGCCAGTTCCGACCGCTTCCCGGTCACCTCGACCCTGATGGGGCTCGGCGCCTTCCCCGCATCGAGCGACCGGTGGCTGGGGATGCTGGGGATGCACGGGACCGTCACCGCGAACTGGGCGATGGACGGCGCCGACCTGATCGTCGCGATCGGCGCCCGCTTCGATGACCGCATCACCGGCAAGCTCGCCGCGTTCGCGCCGCAGGCCAAATTCATCCACATCGACATCGACCCGGCCGAGATCTCCAAGAACGTGCCGGCACACATCCCGATCGTCGGCGACGCCAGGCAGGTGCTGGCAAAGCTGACCCGCGAGTACCGGGCGCTGCAGACCGACTCCTCCCGCCTCGATGCCTGGTGGGATCAGCTGCGCGCCTGGCAGGAGGAGCACCCGCTGCGCTACGAGCCCGGCAAGGACGGCGAGATCAAGCCGCAGTTCATGATCGAGGCGATGTGGCGGGCCACGCAGGGCGAGGCGATCGTCACCTCCGACGTCGGCCAGCACCAGATGTGGGCCGCCCAGTACTACGGCTTCGACAAGCCACGCCATTGGATCAACTCCGGCGGTCTGGGGACGATGGGGTTCGGACTGCCGGCGGCGGTCGGCGCCAAGGTCGCCCGCCCCGAGGAGACCGTCGTCTGCCTCGCCGGCGACGGCAGCCTGATCATGAACTGCCAGGAGCTGGCGACCTGCGTGACCGAAGAGATACCGGTCAAGATCTTCCTCATGAACAACGGTTACATGGGCATGGTCCGCCAGTGGCAGGAGCTGTTCTGGGACCGGCGCTACAGCTCGGTTGAGATGGGTCCTAGCCCGGACTGGGTGAAGCTGGCGGAGGCCTTCGGGGCGACCGGGATGCGCTGCGAGGACGCGGCCGATCTGGAGCAGACGATGTCTGCGGCCCTGCGGGCCGAGGGGCCGGTGCTGCTCGACGTTCGCGTCGCCCAGGAGGAGAACTGCTACCCGATGATCCCGCCGGGCGCCGCCGCCCGCGACATGGTCGAGGCTCCGAAGGCGGTGCGCTGATCGAGGCCGGTACCCCACAGCTGGTCAAGCTGGAGGATCTGCACGTGCCCGGTCAGCTCAGTGGGCGCAAGCACATCCTCTCGATCCTGGTGGAGAACAAGCCGGGCGTGCTGGCCCGGATCGCGGGGCTCTTCTCCCGTCGCGGCTTCAACATCGACACGCTTGCGGTGGGGCCGACCGACGACCCCAGCATCTCTCGCATCACCCTGACCCTGGACGGCGCGGTCCACCCGATCGACCAGGTCACCAAGCAGCTGCACAAGCTGATCAACGTGTTGAAAATCCGCGACATGGGGCCGGAGGTGACGGTGGCCCGCGAGATGGCGATGTTCAAAGTCTCGGCGGCGGTCGAGAACCGCGCCGAGATCATCCAGTTCGCGGAGATCTTCCGGGCCAAGATCGTCGATGTCTCGCGCCGGGCGATGACGATCGAGGTGACTGGCTCGGCCGACAAGATCGAGGCCTTCGAGCGGATGGTCCGCCCCCACGGCCTGATCGAGATGGTGCGCACCGGCGAGATCGCCATTGCTCGCGGCTCCGACTGAGACCCTCCGATCGGCGATCGGTCGCGCTCTTGCTCGCGGCAGGAGAACCCTGGTCAGCGTCACCACGCCGCTTGAGGGGGTCGACCCCTGCGCCGCGGTGTTCGCCTCCAGGTTGGCTTCGGATCGCTGGTTTTGCTGGGAGCAGCCCGATCGGGGGTTTTCCCTGGCGGCTCTGGGAGCCGCCCATGAGGCGACGTCTCGCGGTGAGGGCCGCTTCGCCGAGGTGGCGGAGGAGTGCCTGGGGTTGGGACGCGATGCCGTGGTTGAGGAGCCGGCCCGGCTGCCGGCCGGGGCGGGCGCGGTGTGGGTCGGGGGCTTCGCCTTCGATCCCGCCGGCGGCTCCTCCTCCAGCTGGTCCTCGTTTTTACCCGGCTCGATGGTCCTGCCGGAGCTCTCGCTCTGCCGCAGCGGGGGGGAGGGCTATCTAACGCTGAACGCTGTCGTCGGCCTCGGTGAGGATGCCAGGGCGAAGAGCGCGAGCCTCGAGGCCCGGGTATCGGCCCTGCGCCTTGACCCGCTGCCCCTGCTCGATCCTCACCCAACCACGCGCACGGAGATCCGCAGCGCCAGGGCTCCGGGGGAGTTCGAGCAGGCGGTCGGCGAGGCGACCGAGCGGATCGCGGCGGGTGAGATGAGCAAGGTCGTGCTCGCTCGGGAGGTGGTCGTCTCCGGCGCCGCGGCGCACGATCCGGCGGCGCTCTTCGGCGCCCTGCGGGAGCAGTTCCCCTCCTGCTTCTGCTTCTGCTGCGGCACCCCCGAAGCCGCCTTTCTCGGCGCCAGCCCGGAGCTGCTCGTCCGCCGGGTCGGCGCCAGCGCCTCCACCGTCGCCCTGGCCGGCTCCACCCGGCGAAGCTCCGACCCCGCCGTCGATGACCACCTGGGCGAGCAGCTTCTGCGCAGCGATAAGGATCGTCGCGAGCAGCGGATCGTCGCCGAGCGGATCGTTCGGGCCCTTCGCCCCTACGCGGTCTGGGTCCAGGCCGCAAACGAGCCGGAGATCGTCAAGGTGGCAAACATCCAGCATCTGGCGACGCCGGTGATCGCCCAGCTCGCCGAGCCGCACTCGGCGATCGAGCTGGCCGGGCTCCTGCACCCGACCCCGGCGGTGGGCGGTGAGCCCTGGCTTGCCGCCGCGCCGGTGATCGCCGCGCTGGAGCGGATGGACCGGGGCTGGTATGCCGGCCCGGTCGGCTGGATGGACGCCACCGAGGACGGCGAGTTCTGTGTCGCCCTGCGCAGTGCCCTGCTGCGCGACCGCGAGGCCCACCTGTTCGCCGGGGTCGGCGTGGTCGCCGGCTCTGACCCCGCGGCCGAGCTGGCGGAGACCGAGATCAAGCTGGGGGCGCTGCTGCCGCTGCTCGCCGAGTAGGCCTCCCGCCCCCGGAGGCAGGACCTACGACATTTCCTCCAGCGCCGCGTGGACCCGTTCGGTTAGCACTCTGTGGGCCCCGACATTGGTCTGGCGATCGGTCTTCACCTCGATCAGGCCGGTGCCGGCGGCGAGGGCGGGGGGGAGGTCGGCCAGGGACTCCAGGCGGCGGTGGGGGAGGTCAAAAAGCGCCGCGGCCCTGGCCACGTCCACCCCGCGGGGGGTGCCGAGGAGGGCCTCGAACTCCTCGCTCCCCAGAGCTCCCTCCTGGGGGAGGAAGTGGAAGATGGCGCCGCCGTCGTTGTCGATGACCACGATGCGGACCGGGGTGGAGACGTGGCGAAGGGCCGCCAGAGCGCCGATGTCATGCAGCAGGCCCAGGTCGCCGGTGACGATTGTCGTGGGCCTGCCCGTCGCGTGGGCGGCGCCGATTCCCGAGGAGAGGAGCCCATCGATGCCGTTGGCGCCACGGTTGCAGAGGAAAAGGACATCCGCCTGGCCGCTGGGCAGCAGCGCCTCCTGGTCGCGGATCGGCATGCTGGAGGCGGTGTAGACGAGGTCACCGTCGCGATGGGCGCGTCCGAGGGCCCGGTGGAGCCCCGGCTCGCTCAGGGGTCCGGAGCCCTCAAGCGCCGCCTCGATCGCCGCTCCGGCGGCGCGCTCGGCCTGCAGCCAGGAGCTGGCCCCGCCGGGCTCCCCCTCGCCCAGCCTCGCGGCCCAGCCCGCCGCCAGCTCGACCGGGTCGGCGCGCAGGATCGCGGCGGCTCGCCGCGTCGGCTCATTCCAGCCGCCGCTGGGGTCGACGACGATCTGGTCGGCACCGGAGCGGGCCAACCACTGGCGCAGAGGCTTGCTGGTCGGCATCTCGCCAAAGCGGAGCACGAGATCGGGCATCGCCTCGGCGGCGAATCGCTGATCGCGGAGCAGCAGGTCATAGGTCGTAACCACGTGGGAGCGATCGTGGGGGCCGCAGCGCAGCAGCGAGGTCGGCTCGGCGAGGATCGGGAAGCCGGCGAGGCGGGCGAGGCGGGCGAGCGGCTCGCGCAGCTCGGGGTCGGGTTGGCGGCCGGCGACGATCGCCCCACGGCGGGCCCCGTCGATGTGCTTGGCGATCTCCTCGAGCAGGAACTCCGAGGGCTCCAGGTCGACCGCGGTCACCGCGGTCAGCGGTCGTTGATCGCGACCGTTCAGGGCCAGGGGGTCGGTCGCGGTCACCGCACCGGGAACCGGGATCGGGGCCAGCGGCTCGCGCCAGGGAAGGTTGAGGTGTACCGGCCCCGGCCGCACCGAGCCGCGGGCGGCGGCCAGCGCCCGGCAGGCGAGCGAGCGGTAGT
The DNA here is from genome assembly GCA_035534175.1 of Solirubrobacterales bacterium. Classification (GTDB taxonomy): domain Bacteria; phylum Actinomycetota; class Thermoleophilia; order Solirubrobacterales; family 70-9; genus DATLSM01. The sequence continues at coordinate 21,301 of DATLSM010000050.1, forward strand.
GCAGCAGGCCCTCGTCCCCGGCCTCGTGCGTGCCCACCTCGCAGAACCAGCGCACCGAGGACCCGTAGAGCTTCAGCTGGTCGATCGTCTGCCCGGCCCCGATCCCGCGCAGCTCCGGCGGTCGGTCGGCGGTGAGGGCGATTAGGGGGACCGATGACTCGTCCGCCTCGCATATCGCGGGGTGGAAATTGGCCGCGGCGGTACCCGAGGTGCAGAGCATCGCCACCGGGGCGCCTGTCGCCTGCGCCGCCCCGAGGGCAAAGAATGCTGCCGATCGCTCGTCGATTATCACCGTCACCTCGATCTCGGGCTGGCGCCACAGGGCGAGGGCCAGCGGGGTGGAGCGCGAGCCGGGGGAGAGGACCGCGTGGCGCACTCCGCCCCGCGCCAGCTCCTCCGCGAAGGCGGAGGCCAGAGCGGTATTGACATTCGTCGGGTCCACCTGCAGCTGACCCTAGATGTTCGATTCCCCGCCGGCGCGCAGGGCGCAGGCCGCGGGGGTGGGGGTGGTCGCGGAATCGGCCACCTAGATGCGGTGGGCGTCGAGCGCCGCCTCGTCGATCTCCACTCCGAGCCCGGGCCCCTGCGGCAGTTCGAGCATCCCCTCCCGCAGCTCGCACTCGACCGAGGCGATGGTCGAGGCGAAGAGGCGCTGGGTGGCGAGGCCGTGGGCCAGACAAAGCGATCCGCCGCCCGGCTGCTCGGCCAGCGTCTGGGCGACCTGGGCGGCGGCTGCGATTCCGACCGGACCGTCGAGGGCGCTCGACAGATAGGCGGGCAGGACCTCGGCGATTTCCAGCGCGGGCTCCGGCCCGCCGACCTTGGAGAGCTTCACCGCGGTCAGCTCGCAGGCCCCGCTGGAGACCGCCCGCTCGGCGTCGGCGCAGCTCTCGACGCTCTCATCGCAGGCGATCGGGATCGCCGTCGTCGCCGCCACCTCGGCGCATCCCTCCAGCGTGGGCACCGGCTGCTCGGCCAGCTCGATGTCGAATGGCTCCAGCGCGGCCAGCGTGTGCTTCGCGCTCTCCACGTCCCAGCAGGCGTTTGCGTCCACCCGGATACGCATCCCCGGTCCAAGCGCCTCGCGCACGGCGCGCACCCCCGCGGCGTCTTCGCCGACTCCGAGCTTCAGCTTGAAAGTCGTGAAGCCGTCCCCGGCCCAGCGCATCGCGTCCTCGGCGAGCGCCGCCGGCGGGCCGGCCACCAGGGTCGCGTTGCAGGCCAGCGGCGGCGATGCGGCGGGGTGGGTCCCTGCATCGGCGGCCGCGCGCCGTCCGCGAAGGTCCATCAGCGCGGTCAGCGCGGCGCAGCGGGCCGGGGGGGAGAGGGCGGCGCTCTGGCCTCTCAGACCGGCCTCCTCCAGGGAATCGCGCCGGGCAAGGTTCTCCAGCTCCTGCACAACCCGAGCCAGAGTCGTCCCACCCCGCAGCGAGAGAGGCACGGCTTCGCCCAGGCCGGTCAGCCCGTCCTCGGAGCGAAGGCGAAACAGCACCATCTCGCGCCGATCCAGGCGTCCCCGCGCGGTCACGTAGGGCCGGCGGAAGGGGAGCGCGTAGGGGATCACCTGCGCCGAGGCGATCTTCATCGGCACCGCCCTCTCCGCTTTCGGGCAGCCACGCTCGTCATTGAAGCTCAGCTGGCAATGAGAAGTCCCGCGGATACGAGAAGGCTGAAGGCCGCCAGCAGCGCTCCGGTTGCGGCCAGCGCCCGGTTCAGCGAAGGGCCGTCGGTGCGGTTGGACATCGCCCGCATTGGAGCGATCGCCATCGGCAGCGCCGCCAGCCCGATCAGCGGCAGCGCGCTGGCTTCTTCGCTGGCCAGGGCGATCGGCAGCACGACGAAGGAGCCCAGCACGAGCAGCCGGTAGAGCATCACCGCGTTGGAGCGCCCCATCCGCACCGCCAGCGTCATCTTTGCCGCCCTCCGATCGGTCTCCAGGTCGCGGACGTTGTTGACGACCAGGATCGCGGTGGCGAGGAATCCGACCGAGATCGAGAGCCCCAGCGCCAGCGCGCCCAGCTGTTCGACCTGCACGTAGTAGGAGCCGTTGACCGCGACCAGGCCAAAGAAGAGGAAGACGAATACCTCGCCCAGACCGGCGTATCCGTAGGGACGCGGCCCGCCCGTGTAGAGGACCCCGGCGGCGATCGAGACCGCGCCGACCAGCAGGATCACGACCCCAGCCAGGGCGGCGAGATAGATGCCGCAGGCGACCGCCACGGCGAATGCCACCCAGGTGGCCGTCAGGACCCGCCGCGGAGTGACCATCCCGGCCGAGGTGACCCGCACCGGCCCCAGCCGGTCGGCCGTATCAGCGCCCCGTCGAGCATCTGAATAGTCGTTCGCCAGGTTCGTCCCGATCTGGATGAACACGCTGCCCAGCAGCGCGGCCAGGAACGCCCCGACTCGGGGAAGCCTGCCCGCCCACTGGACCGCCGCCGCGGTCCCGACCAGCACCGGGGCGATGGCCGCCGGCAGGGTCCGCGGGCGGGCGGCCATGACCCAGATCCTCATGGCCGCCGGGGGAACTTGGAGAAGTCGGGGCGTCGCTTCTCCTTGAACGCCTCGCGCCCCTCGCGCGCCTCCTCGCTGCCGTAGAAGAGCAGGTTGGCGTCGTGAGCCAGTTGCTGGATCCCGGCGTAGCCGTCCTCGTGGGCATTGAAGCTCGCCTTGACCAGGCGCAGGGCGAAGGGGGAGAGGGCGAGCATCTCGCGACACCAGGCGACCGTCTCTTGCTCCAGGCGATCGAGCGGGACCACGGCGTTGACCAGGCCCATCTCCCGAGCCTCCTCCGCGTCGTACTGGCGGCACAGCAGCCATAGCTCCTTGGCCCTCTTGGTGCCCAGGAGATCGCGCAGAAGGGACGCACCGAAGCCGCCGTCCCATGATCCGACTCGCGGACCGGTTTGGCCAAAGCGGGCGTTGTCGGCGGCGATCGTCAGGTCGCAGCAGACATGGAGGACATGGCCACCGCCGATCGCGTAGCCGGCCACCATCGCCACGACCGGCTTCGGCAGGCGGCGCATCTGCACCTGAAGGTCGGTGACGTGGAAACGGCCGAAGGCCTCGCCCTCGGCGAGGTAGCCGCTGTCGCCGCGGACCCTCTGGTCCCCACCCGAGCAGAACGCCTTGTCCCCCTCACCGGTGAGGACGATCACACCGACCCCCGTGTCCTCGCGGGCCAACTCCAGCGCGGCGGCGAGCTCGACCAGGGTCTGCGGCCGGAATGCGTTCAGCACCTCGGGTCGGTCGATCGTGATCTTCGCGATCCCGTCGGCCTTCTCATAGCGGATGTCCTGGTATTCGCCCGCGGCAAGCCACTCGATCGGCGCGTGGAGCTCGTCCTCCGTGGGGGCGCCCTTGTGTCGTTGCGGCATGATGCGCACGATATCCGCGCCGCGATGAAGCTCGACGACTGGCTCGCCCAGAGATCCCAAAGCTGCCCCGATCGCACGGCCCTGCTCGCCGACGGCTCCGAGGTGACCTACGCGGAGCTGGAGGCCGAGTCGACCTGGGTCGCCCGCCGCCTCGCCGCCCACGGCGTGCGCCGCGGCTCAACGGTGGCGCTCACCATGCATCCCAGCCGGGAGCTGATCGTCTTGGTCCACGCGCTGATGAAGGCCGGCGCGGTGCTGCTGCCGCTCACCCCGCGCCTGAGCGAGGCCGAGCGGGGGGAGGTCATCGCAGCGGAGGAGCCGATCGTCGACCTCGAGGACCCTGGCGAGCTGACCCAGACCGAGGCCGACCTGCCGCTGCTCGGGGAGCACGACATGGATGATTTCGTCTGTCGGGTGTTGACAAGCGGCAGCGCCGGAGTGCCCCGCCCGATCGGACTGACCTACGGCAACTTCCTCTGGAGCGCCGTCGGCTCGGCCTTCAACATCGGGGTCCAGCCCGAGGACCGCTGGCTGTGCTGTGTGCCCCTCAGCCACGTCTCGGGCCTCTCGATCGCGATGCGCTCGGTTGTCTATGGAACGACCATGGTCCTTCACGACGGCTTCGATGCCGACCGTGTCGCGGCGTCCTTGGAGGTGGACGGCATCAGCGTTGTCTCGCTGGTGGCGACGATGCTGACCCGGCTGCTGGAGGCAGGCGCCGATCTCTCCGGACCGCGGGCGATCCTGGTCGGCGGCGGTCCGGTGCCCGAGGACCCACTGGAGGAGGCGATCGGCCGCGGCGCCACCGTCGTTCAGACCTATGGCCTGACCGAGACCTGCTCCCAGGTGACGACGCTGGCGCCGGCGGACTCCCGTCGCAAGCTTGGCTCCGCCGGCCGTCCCTTGCTCACCACGCACCTGCGGATTCTCGACGGGGAGATCCTCGTCCAGGGCCCGACCGTCGCCCCAGGTCGGGCCGACGCCGATGGTTGGCTGCACACCGGCGACCTCGGCCGGATCGACGAGGAGGGCTTTCTCTACGTCGAGGACCGGATTGACGACATGATCGTCAGCGGCGGCGAGAATGTGGTTCCCGCCGAGGTGGAGCAGGTGTTGATGCGCCACCCCGAGGTCGTTGACGCCGCGGTCGTCGGCCGCGAGGACCCCGAGTGGCAGCAGGCGGTGACCGCCGTGGTCGTGCTCCGGGGCGACTCCGAGGCGACTCCCGACGAGCTGCGCCGGCACTGCGCCGAGGCGCTCGCCGACTTCAAGGTCCCAAAGCGGGTGGAGCTGGCGGCGGCATTGCCCCGCACACCTTCGGGCAAGCTGATGCGCAGGGCGCTTCGTTAGAGTCGCCCCCATGCGAACCGACGACATCTACTACGACAAGGACGCCGATCTCTCCAAGCTGGAGGGCAAGACCGTCGCGATCCTCGGCTACGGCTCCCAGGGCCATGCCCATGCTCTCAACCTGAAGGATTCCGGCGTCGATGTCGTCGTCGGCTTGCGCCCGGACTCCGCCAGCCGCGCCAAGGCCACGGAGGCCGGGCTCGAGGTGCTGGGCGTCGCCGAAGCGGCCAGCCACGGCGACCTGGTCATGGTGCTTTTGCCCGATGAGCGCCAGGCCGAGGTCTGGGAGGCCGAGATCGCCGACGGGATCGCCCCCGGCAATCTGCTGCTCTTCGCCCACGGGTTCGCCGTCCACTTCGAGCAGATCGCACCCCCACCCGGGGTGGACGTCGGCATGGTGGCGCCCAAGGGCCCCGGCCACCTGGTCCGTCGCCAGTTCGAGGAGGGTCACGGCGTCCCCTGCCTGATGGCCGTCCACCAGGACGCCACGGGCGAGGCCCACGACCTGGTCCTCGCCTATGCCGCGGGGATCGGCGGCGGTCGCGCGGCGATCATCGAGACGACCTTCAAAGACGAGTGTGAGACCGACCTGTTCGGCGAGCAGGCGGTGCTCTGCGGCGGCGCCTCGGAGCTGGTCCGCGCCGGCTTTGAGACCCTGGTGGAGGCCGGTTATGACCCCCGCCTGGCCTACTTCGAGTGCCTGCACGAGCTGAAGCTGATCGCTGACCTGATGTATGAGAAGGGGATCCAGGGGATGCGCTACTCGATCTCCAATACGGCGGAGTACGGAGACATGACTCGCGGCAAGCGAGTGGTCGGCGAGGAGTCTCGGGCGGCGATGAAGCAGATCCTCGGCGAGATCCAGTCGGGAGAGTTCGCCCGCGAGTGGATCGCCGAGAACCGCGCTGGCGGCGAGAGCTTCGACCGCATGCGCAAAGAGGCAGCCGGGCATCAGGTCGAGGAGGTCGGCGGTCAGCTCCGCGACATGATGCCCTGGATCGACCAGGAGTTCTGAGCGGCGCCGTCGCTGCGCACCTCCGGGCCCTCGGTCAGGTGGGCGGAGCAGGCCCACGCCCCCGCTCCCCCAGCTACACGACTCGCCTCCCTCAGGCGCCGGGCGGGGCGTTCTCGCCGAAGCGGCTGACCTCGTCCTCGGGCAGCTTGCCGTCGCGACCGACGTAGCCGTCCTTGCCGCCGACCACGACGTAGACCGCCTCCTCTGAGTCGCTGAGATTGCGGACCCGGCGCACGGTCGAGGCCTCGACCCAGGCCAGGCCGCCGGGCTCCAGCTCGTGGATGGAGCCGTCTCCGAACTCGATCGCGACGCTGCCGCTGTGCAGGAGGTAGAGCTCCTCCTGCTCCTCGTGGTAGTGGCGACCGGTCGCATAGGCCGGCGGCAGCACGATCCCGTTGACGCCGAAGGCGCTCACCCCCAGCTCCTTGCGGATCTTGCGAAACCCCGGCCCCTGGCCGAGGTCGCGGAGGTTGGAAACCGCGTATCCCTCGCCTTTGATCACCCCCGGCCCGGTCTCTGTCATGGGGCAAGCCTAGATGGTTCGGGCGCCACCCGGCGCGCTGCGGGAGCGCCGGGACTGCCCGGCCGCGCCTGTCACTAACCTTTCGCCGCGATGGCGCCCCCAGCCCCCCGCATCCCCACCGAGCTGAAGCCCGCCGACGGGCGTTTCGGCTGCGGGCCGTCAAAGGTGCGGCCGGAGGCTCTGGCCCGGCTCGCCCAGCGGTCCGACTTGATGGGGACCTCCCATCGCCAGGCTCCGGTCCGGGACCTGGTTGGGCGCATCCGCGCGGGCCTGGGTGGGCTGTTCTCGGCGCCCGAGGGCTACGAGGTGGCGCTCGGCAACGGCGGCGCGACGGCCTTCTGGGACGCCGCTGCCGCCTGGCTGGTTCGCGACCGCGCCCTGCACCTGGCCTACGGCGAGTTCAGCCAGAAGTTCGCCAAGGCGACGGCCAGCGCGCCGTTCCTCGCCGACCCGATCGTGGTCGAGGCCGAGCCCGGCGACGCCCCCAACCCGGTGGCCGACGATGGCGCCGATGCGATTGCCTGGGCCCATAACGAGACCTCCACGGGGGTGATGGTCTCGGTCCAGCGCCCGGTGGGCGCCGGCGACTCGCTGGTCCTGGTCGACGCCACCTCGGGCGCCGGCGGTTTGCCGCTTGACGCCAGCCAGGCCGACGCCTACTACTTCGCTCCGCAGAAGGCCTTCGGCGCCGACGGAGGCCTCTGGCTGGCGCTGCTCAGCCCGGCCGCGATCGAGCGAATCGAAGGGCTCGACGGGACCCCGGGTCGCTGGCAGCCGGCCTTCCTCTCGCTCTGGACGGCGGTCGAGAATTCGCGCAAGAACCAGACCTACAACACCCCGGCGCTGGCCACGCTGCTCTTGCTCGACGATCAGATCGAGTGGATGCTCGGCAACGGCGGCCTCGACTGGTGCGTGGGGCGGACCTCGGCCTCTTCCGCTCACCTCTACGCCTGGGCCGAAAGCAGCGGCTTCGCCTCCCCCTTTGTCGCCGACCCGGCCAAGCGCTCACTGGTGGTCGGCACGATTGACTTCGAGGACACGGTCGACGCCGGGGCGGTGGCGGCGACGCTGCGCGCCAACGGCATCGTCGATGTCGAGCCCTACCGCAAGCTGGGGCGCAACCAGCTACGGGTCGGCATGTTCCCAGGGGTCGATCCCGCCGATGTCGAGGCGTTCACGGCCTGCGTCGACTGGGTGGTCGAGAACGCTGCGCAGGTCGCCGCGTGAAGGTTCTGGTCAAGGAGAAGATCGCCGACGCCGGGGTCGAGCTGCTGCGCGCCAATTTCGATGTCGACCTCGGCCTGGAGATGTCCGAGGAGGAGCTGCGCGAGGCGATCGGTGATTACGACGCGATCCTGATCCGCTCGGCGACGAAGCTAACCGCCGAGCTGATCGACCGCGCCGAGCGGCTCAAGGCGATCGGTCGCGCCGGCACCGGAGTCGACAACGTCGACATCGCCGCCGCGACCCGGCGCGGAATTGTCGTCGCCAACGCCCCGGAGTCGAACTCGGTGGCCGCCGCCGAGCACACCATGGCCCTGATGCTCGCTCTCTTTCGCAACGTTCCCCAGGCCCAGGCCTCGCTGGTCGATGGCCGCTGGGATCGTTCCTCCTTCAAGGGGGCGGAGCTGTACGGCAAGACGCTGGCAGTAATCGGTTTCGGACGCATCGGGCAGCTGGTCGCCAAGCGTGCCCAGAGCTTCGAGATGGAGGTTGTCGCCTTCGACAAGTTCGTCTCCGCTGAGCGCTTCCGCGAGCTGGGAGTGGAGGGGATGGCGGGTATCGATCAGGCCTTCGAGCGCGCCGACGTGATCACCCTGCACGTGCCGAAGACGGCAGAGACGGTGGACCTGGTCGATGCCGAGGCCATCGCCGCGATGAAGGACGGCGTGCGGATCATCAACTGCGCCCGGGGCGAGCTGGTCGACCTTGACGCGCTCCTGGCCGGGCTGGAGGCCGGCAGGGTCGCCGGGGCAGCACTCGACGTCTTCCCCTCCGAGCCCTTCACCGAGCACCCGTTATTCGCCCGCTCTGATGTGGTCGTGACTCCCCATCTTGGCGCGTCCACGGCCGAGGCCCAGGATCGCGCCGGGGTGGTCACCGCCGAACAGGTGACCGCGGCGCTGAACGGCGGCGTCGTCACCAACGCGGTCAACATCGCCGCGGTGCGCCCGGAGGAGATGGAGGCGCTGGCGCCCTTCGTCCCGCTATGCGAAAAGCTTGGCCGGCTCGCCCAGGGCCTCGGCGGCGGCTCCGTCGATCGGGTCACCGCTGAGTTCCGGGGCCGCATCGCCTCCCACGACACTCGCCTGCTTGGCATCGCCGTCCTCGTCGGCATCCTCTCCGGTAATACCGAGGAGCCGGTAAACCTTGTCAATGCCCCCCAGATGGCCGAGGAGCGGGGAATCGAGCTGGTTGAGACCAAGGACTCCAGCGCCGAGGACTTCACCGAGCTGGTCACGGTGCGGCTACTCTCAGGCGGAGGGGAGGTCGAGGTCGCCGGCACGGGTGTGGGTCCCCGCAACGTGCCCTATCTGGTCTCGGTCTGGGGGGAGAGCTTCTACCTCCCCTTCGCCGAGCACATCGCCGTCTTCCGCTACGCCGATCGTCCGGGCATGATCGGGCGGGTCGGGACGATGTTTGGCGAGGAGGGGGTGAACATCGTTTCCGCCGCGGTCGGGGCCGAGACAGACGGGGAGCGGGCAGTGATGGCGCTGACCACCGACGCTCCCGTACGTCGGGCGACGATCGAGAAGATCCTCGAGCTGGACGGGTTCTCGGTCGGTCGCTCGGTCGACCTCTGAGTGCCGTCAGCTGCCGGGCGCATCGTCGGTGGCGTGGCGCTGTTCTCAATTCAGGCATCCCGACCTCAATCCCGAGGTGGGGAGCGCTCCTCGACGATGAAGACGACCCTGATTGCGATAGCCGTCCTGGCGACGCTGATCCCGGCCTACGCCCAGGCGGGTAGCTCCCCGGTCGACGTGCTGATCGTCGGCGGGCCGGAAGCGAATGTGATCTCGATCAAGCTCAGCCCCAACGGACGCGAATACGTGATCAACTCCAACGTGCCACTTGAAATCGGCGCGGTATGCGCCAACCCGGACGACAGTCCGGACGAGCTGACCTGCCCGGCACCGGCGGTGAGCGGCTTCGAAGTCAACGCCGGGGCAGGAAACGACACCGTCACAGTTGCCAGGGAAGTTTCGGTGGGAGTGACCCTGCGCGGTGGTCCGGGCAACGACAGGCTGGTGGGCGGCGCGGGCAACGACAGGCTGATCGGAGGCCCCGGCAACGATGTTCTGATCGGCGGCACCGGCAACGACGAGCTGATCGGAGGTCCGGGCAACGACGAGCTGATCGGAGGTCCGGGCAACGACGTGCTGATCGGAGGTCCGGGCCAGAACACGCTGAACGGCGGGCCCGGCGAAAACGAACTGCAGAGCCCGAACTCGGCCGTTCGCCACCGGGGTGGCTGAGGAGAGGGTCCCCGCGCGGTTTGGCGAGGGGTGAGTCCTGCGCTAAGCTGGGCGGCGAATGACGTCCCGCGGCAAGTTTCCGGCGCTTCTCCTTCTCCTCCCCCCTCGGGGGGAATAGCGCTGGGCGGCGCGTAGCCGCGAGAGACAGAGGTCATTCGAACCAAGCAGAGAAGGAGGAGGTCCAGATGGGACCTGCAATTGACGCCAACCGCGTCCACATCTTCGACACCACGCTGAGGGACGGCGAGCAGTCGCCGGGGATCTCCCTCAACACCGCCGAAAAGGTCGAGATCGCCCAGCAGCTCGGCCGCCTGGGGGTCGATGTGATCGAGGCCGGCTTTCCGGTCACTTCACCCGGCGACTTCGAGGCCGTGCAGGAGATCTCGCGCAGGGTCGAGGGTCCGGTGATCTGCAGCCTCGCCCGCACCCATAAGGCCGACATCGACGCCGCATGGGAGGCGATCCGCGACGCGGCCCGTCCCCGCATCCACACTTTCGTCTCCACCTCCGACATCCACATTGAGCACCAGCTGCAGAGCAGCCGCGAGGACGTCAAGGGGCAGGCGCGGGCGGCGGTGGCGCTGGCCCGGTCCTACTGCGCCGACGTCGAGTTCTCACCGATGGACGCGACTCGCGCCGACGTCGAGTTCACGGCTGAGGTCTGCGCGATCGCCGTTGAGGAGGGCGCGACGGTGATCAACATCCCCGATACGGTCGGCTACACGACCCCGGAGGAGTACGCCGGCTACTTCCGCCGCCTCCACCAGCTGGTCCCGGGACTGGGCGAGGTCGAGACCTCGGTCCACTGCCACGATGACCTGGGTCTGGCTGTCGCCAACTCCTACGCGGGGTTGCTGGCGGGTGCGCGTCAGGTGGAGTGTGCGATCAACGGGATCGGCGAGCGTGCCGGCAATTGCTCGCTGGAGGAGATCGCGATGCTGATCGCCACCCGCGTGGACGTGCATAACCTGACCACCGGACTGGACACTCGCGAGCTGGCTCGCAGCAGCCGCCTGGTCTCCCGTCTGACCGGTTACCCGGTCCAGCCGAACAAGGCGATCGTCGGGCGCAACGCCTTCGCCCACGAGTCGGGAATCCACCAGGACGGCGTGCTGAAGGAGCGCACCACCTACGAGATCATGGATGCGACCGAAGTGGGCCTGGACTCCAACTCGATCGTGCTGGGCAAGCATTCCGGCCGCCACGCTCTGCGCGACGCGCTGGAGCAGCTCGGCTTCGAGGTCGAGGGCAACGCGCTCAACGCGGCCTTCAGGCGATTCAAGGAGCTTGCCGACCGCAAGAAGCAGGTCACGGCGTTGGACCTGGAGGCAATCGTCTCCGACGAGATGCGGGAGCGCGCCGACGCCCACGAGCTGGCCTGGTTTGAGGTCGAGGCAGGCTCGCGGCGCAAGCCGCTGGCCAGGCTCGCCGTAACCCTGCCGTCGGGCGAGGACGTCGTCGGCGAGTCGAGCGGCGATGGTCCTGTCGACGCGATCTTCCACGCCATACAGAAGGCCACCGGGGTGGAGTGCGAGCTTCGCCAGTACACGGTCGAGGCGGTGACCGGGGGTGAGGACGCGCTCGGAGAGGTGACCGTGATGCTGCGAGTCGCCGGTCGCCTGGCCAGCGGCCAGGGGGTCGCCACGGACATTCTCGAGGCCTCGGCGAGGGCCTACGTCCGGGCTCTATCCAACGCCCTCCAAGGGGCGGCGACCCGCGAGGCCGAGCCGGCGATCGCGGAATCCGCCTCCGAGCGCACGCCCGGCCCCTGAGCGAGACAACCCGCGTCTCAGCCCCGCTTCCGGCGCTCCGGCATGGGTGCGGCTTGACACCCTCCCGTCAACATACAAACGTATGTGATAGCGTACGCAGCCTTGAGCACGGCATCAACAGCCCAGATCGGCGCCGCCAGGGTCGATCGTAGCCCCGGCGGCTCGTCGGCTGCCCTGGGAGGGCGGATCAAGGCGCTGCGGGACGCGATGGGGCTCTCCCTGCGCGACCTCACCGAGCGCTCTGGCGTGAGTGCCCCGATGCTTTCCCAGGTGGAGCGGGGGGAGACCAGCCCGACGCTCGCCGTGGCGGAGAGGATCGCCGGCGGCCTGGAGTTGACCCTGTCCCAGCTGCTGCGCCTGGACGAGGGCCAACATCTCGTCGTCAACCGCGCCGGGGAGAGGCGCCGCTCGGAGCGAGGTGGCCATCGCTTCGAGGAGCTGACCCCGCCCCTTCCAGGCCAGCGGGCGGACGTCTCTCTGCATGTCCTGGAGCCGAGCGCGAGCACCGGGGGGCGGGAGGACCCGCCGATGCACGAGCCGGGCAGTCGGGAGACCGCCGTCGTCTTGGCCGGGGCGCTGGCGCTGATCGTCGACGGGACGCGGCACGAGCTGGGGGCCGAAGACAGCGTCACCTTCGACGCCGACCTGCCCCACCATTTCGAGAACGATGGGCAGCGGCCGGCGCGCTTTCTCGCGGTCATAGCCGCCGGCTTGAGGAGGAGCTAGCCGCCTGGCGGCAAGCGGGTGAGATTTCCGGTGATCATGCCTAGGAACGAGCGAAGCGGAGGAGGCTGCGTCTGATGAAAACAATGTTCGACAAGATCTGGGATGCACATGAGGTCTCCGACGGCCTGATCTACATCGACCTGCACCTAGTCCACGAGGTGACCTCGCCGCAGGCCTTCGACGGGCTGAGGCTGGCGGGTCGTGGGGTGCGCCGGCCCGACAAGACGATCGCCACCGCCGATCACAACGTCCCCACCGACGGCACCAAGGCCGCGCGGCTGATCGCCGACGAGCTCTCTCGGGTCCAGGTCGAGACCCTGGAGCGCAACTGCGAGGAGTTCGCCATACCGATCTACTCGCTAGGGTCCGAGCGCCAGGGCATCGTCCACGTGATCGGGCCGGAGCTGGGCGTGACCCAACCGGGGACCACGATCGTCTGCGGCGACAGCCATACCTCGACCCATGGGGCCTTCGGGGCGCTGGCCTTTGGTATCGGCACCTCCGAGGTAGAGCACGTGCTGGCGACCCAGTGCCTGGTCCAGAAGCAACCGCAGACGATGCGGATCTCCTACTCGGGCCAGCTGGGGGCCGGGGTCTCCCCCAAGGACCTGATCCTGGCGACGATCGGCCGCCTGGGCACCGGCGGCATGACCGGATACGCGGTCGAGTACGCCGGCCCGGCGATCCGCTCGCTCTCGATGCCCGGGCGGATGACGGTCTGCAACATGACGATCGAGGGGGGCGGGCGCGCCGGCATGGTCGCCCCCGATGAGACCACCTTCGAGTGGGTGGCTGACCGACCCGCCGCCCCGGGGGACTTCGATTCAGCCGTCGAGCGCTGGCGCACGCTGGCCAGCGACCCCGGCGCGCGCTTCGACGCCGAGCTCGAGATCGACGCCGCAAGCCTCTCGCCGATGGTCACCTGGGGCACGAATCCGGGGATGGTGGTCGAGGTCACCGACGCGGTGCCCGACCCAGCGGCGCTGGAGTCTCCGGCCGACCGCGAATCGGCGCAACGCGCCCTGGCCTACATGGCGCTTCACCCCGGCACCCCGATGACCGAGGTGGCATTGGATCGCGTCTTCATCGGCTCCTGCACCAACTCGCGGATCGAGGACCTGCGCGAGGCGGCCGCGGTGGTCGAGGGCCGCCGGGTTGCCGGTTCGGTGCGGGCGATGGTCGTGCCCGGCTCCCAGCAGGTGAAGGCGGCGGCTGAGGAGGAGGGACTCGACGAGGTCTTCCGCGCCGCGGGCTTCGATTGGCGCGAGGCGGGCTGTTCGATGTGCCTGGGGATGAACCCCGACATCCTCGCCGAGGGGGAGCGCTGTGCCTCGACCTCCAACCGCAACTTTGAGGGGCGCCAGGGCAAGGGGGGCAGGACGCACCTCGTCAGCCCGAAGATGGCGGCCGCGGCCGCGATCGAGGGACGTTTCGTCGATATCAGGAACTGGAGCTAGCGATGCGACCGATAGACGTGATCGAGGGAAAGGTCTCGGTCCTGGACAGGGCCGACGTGGACACCGACCAGATCATCCCCAAGCAGTTCCTCAAGCGGGTCGAGAGGACCGGCTTCGGCGAGTTCCTCTTCTACGACTGGATCCGTTCGGGCGAGATCAAGCTGGAATCGAACCCGATCCTGGTGACCGGTCGCAACTTCGGCTGCGGCTCCTCGCGCGAGCACGCTCCCTGGGCGCTGGAGGATTTCGGCTTCCAGGCGATCATCGCCCCTTCCTTCGCCGACATCTTCTATTCCAACTGCACCAAGATCGGCCTGCTGCCGGCGATCCTCGACGAGGTGCACTGCCACGCAGTCGCCGAGGCGGGCGAGGCACGGATCGACGTCGACGACGAGACGGTGACCTGCGCCGCCGGCGTCTTTGAGTTCGAGGTCGCCCCCGACGTCAAGCAGCGGTTGCTCAACGGCCTCGACGACATCGGCATCACCCTGGAGAACGTGGCGGCGATCGATCGCTTCGAGGCCGGCGGCGGTGGGGAGCGCGGTCCGGTCACGACGGACCTCTGATGGCGGGAACGATCAGAGAGTGGGATGCGACCGCATATCAGCGGGTCTCGGTTCCGCACGAGGAGTGGGCCAGGGCGGTTGTGGATCGCCTGGCGCTTCAGGGCGGGGAGACGGTGCTCGATGCGGGCTGCGGCACCGGCCGGCTTACGCGGATGCTGATTGAGCGTCTGCCGCGCGGGCGGGTGATCGGCATTGACGGCTCCCGGGCGATGGTCGAGAAGGTGGGCAAGATCCTGCGCCCCCGCGACGAGGCCCGCAGCGGCGATCTGACCAAACTTGAGCTGGGAGATCGCGTCGATGCGATCGGCTCCAGCGCCGTCTTCCACTGGATCCTCGACCACGACGCGCTCTTCTCCCGCATGCATGCCTGCCTGAAACCGGGCGGGCGGCTCGCCGCCCAGTGCGGCGGAGCCGGCAACATCGACAAGCTGCGCCAGACCAGCCGTGAGGTGGCGGCGCGGGAGCCCTACGCCGATCACCTGCGCGGCCTCGCCGAGCCTTGGAACTACGCCGGCGCGGAGGAGACCGAGGGGCGGCTGCGCGACGCCGGCTTTGAGGCCGTGCGCTGTTGGCTGCAGCCCTGGGAGGTGGTGCCCCCGGAGCCGTTCGAGTTCCTGCGGGTGATCTGCCTCGCCCCGTATCTGGATCCGCTGCCGAGCGAGCTGCACGATCCCTTCATTCGCGCGGTCCTCGCCGCCGAAGGCGAGCCGCTGCGTCTCGGCTACGTTCGCCTGAATATCGACGCCCAGGCACCTCTCTAGCCGCTCGGCGATGTTTTGCCAGGACATCGCTCGATACCGTGACCCACCGATCCCACCGGGGAGGGGGTCGGGTAGCTCGGCGGGGTCCTCGCCCGTGAGTTCCACGAGCGCGGCGGCGGGATTGTCAAACCGGCAGGGATCGATATGCCCCTCGCCCGGTGCGTAGAGTGGCGCCCGGTGAGCGCGGAGCGAGCAATCCCCCAGGGCCGGTTCTTCGTGCCGCGAGCGCGCCGCGAGGTTTTGCCTTGAGCGGCGCGCCTCGTATCGTCATCCTCCCCGGCGACGGGATCGGGCCGGAGATCGTCGGCGCCGCCCGGCGAGTGCTTGAGGTATGCGGCGAATTCGAGTTCGACCAGCGCCTGATCGGCGGGGCCTCGATCGACGCCAGCGGAGTCGGCCTCACCGACGAGGTCCTCGGGGCCTGCCGCGCCGCCGACGCGGTACTGCTCGGCGCCGTCGGTGGGCCAAAATGGGACACCACCGATCCCCAGGCCCCACGCCCCGAGCAGGGACTGCTCGGGCTGCGCAAGGGAATGGAGCTCTACGCCAACCTGCGCCCGGTTCGGCCCAGCCCCGCGCTGATCGCCTCCAGCCCCCTGCGCGAGGAGCGAATCGCCGGCACCGACCTGCTGGTGGTCCGCGAGCTGACCGGCGGCATCTATTTCGGCGACAGCGGCCGCGAGGGGGACGTCGCCCACGACACCTGCGAGTACTCCGCCCCGGAGATCGAGCGGATTGCCCGGGTCGCCTTCGAGGCGGCTCAGCACCGCGCCGAGGGGTCCGGCCGCCGGCCGCGGGTCACCTCGGTCGACAAGGCCAACGTGATGGAGACCTCGCGGCTCTGGCGCGAGGTAGTCGGCGTCGTCGCCGCCGACTACCCAGACGTCGCGCTGGAGCACCTGCTGGTCGACAACGCTGCGATGCAGCTCGTCTCCCACCCGACCGGTTTCGACACGATCCTCACCGAGAACCTCTTCGGCGACATCCTCAGCGACGAGTCGGCGATGCTCACCGGCTCGCTGGGGATGCTTCCCTCGGCCAGCCTCGGCGCCGAGGGCGCCCCGGGCCTCTTTGAGCCGGTCCACGGCTCGGCCCCCGACATCGCGGGGAAGGGAATCTCCAACCCGCTTGCGACCTTCCTCTCCGTGGCGATGATGCTGCGCCACGGTCTGGACCGGCCGGGCGACGCTGAGCGCATCGAGGCAGCCGTCGATGCCGTCTTGGAGAGGGGCCTGCGCACCCCCGACCTGGCGATCGGGACCATCGCGGTGGCGCCTCTGCCCGAGGTCCCGTCAGAGATCGAGGTTGGTACCGCGGAGATGACCGAGGCCGTCTTGGAGCAGCTCTCCGCGTAGGGCATACTTCTGCCGATGGAGGCCGTCGAGCTGATCTGGCACAACGGCGAGTTCGTGCCCTGGGAGGACGCAAAGGTCCACGTCCTCAGCCATGGCCTGCACTACGGCACCGGCGTCTTTGAGGGCATCCGCTGCTATGAGACCGAGCGCGGGCCGGCAATCTTCCGCCACCCCGAGCACCTCAGGCGGCTGCAGAAGTCGGCCGAGCTCTACTACTTCGAGCTGCCCTACTCGGCCGCGGAGCTGCGCGACGCCACTCATCAGCTGATCAGCCGCAACGGCTTGCGCTCCTGCTACGTCCGCCCGCTTGCCTTCCGCGGCTACGGAGAGATGGGGCTCTACGCCAAGAGCGCACCGATCGAGGTGATCATCGCCGTCTGGCCGTGGGGTTCCTATCTCGGCGAGGAGAGCAAGGTGCACGGCATCCGCACCAAGGTCTCCTCCTGGCGGAGCATTTCCGGCGACAGCCTGATCCCCCACGCCAAGGCCTCCGGTCAATACCTCAATTCGATACTCGCCAAGACCGAGTCGGTCAGCGCCGGCTACGACGAGGCGATCCTGCTCGACCAGCACGGCTGCGTCTCGGAGGGATCGGGCGAGAATGTCTTCGTCGTCCGCGACGGCGTCCTCTGCACTCCCGGACACACCTCGGCGATCCTCGACGGGATCACCCGTGCCTCGGTGATTCAGATCGCCACCGGCCTCGGCTACAGAATCGAGGAACGTGACATCGCCCGCGCCGAGCTCTACCTCGCCGACGAGGTCTTCCTCACCGGTACGGCCGCCGAGCTGGTGCCGGTGCGCTCGGTCGACGACCACGAGCTGGGCGAGCCGGGGGAGATAACCCGGGTTATCCAGGCCAAGTTCGAGGACGCCCTGCACGGCAGGGCGGAGGAGTATCTGGAGTGGCTGGAGTTCGTCGAGGTGCCGGCTGGCGTTGACCGACCGAGTAAGGTCGGTTCCTGATGCACCTTCGTTTCCAGGCAATCGGGCGAATTACTCCAGCCGCCTAGCGGCTGGCGCGGTGCTGCCGCGCAGGCGGGCCGAACGGCCCTCTCCCCGACCCCCCGGAATCGAAAGGCAGCAGATGGAACATGTGAAGCTCTACGACACCACCCTGCGCGACGGCATGCAGGGTGAGGGGATGTCGCTCTCTGCTCCAGAGAAGGCCCGGGTGGTGGGTGCGCTGGACTCCCTCGGAGTGCAGCTGATCGAGGCCGGCTTCCCCAGCTCGAACCCGAAGGAGGTCGAGCTGTTCGCCCTCCTCTCGGAGCTGGAGCTGGAGCAGGCGACGATCTGCGCCTTCGGTATGACCCGCCGCCGCGACCTCGCCGCCTCAGATGATCCGGCCCTGCGCACCCTGGTCGATTGCTTCGCTCCGATCGTGACTCTGGTCGGCAAGACCTGGGCGCTGCACCTGGAGAAGGTGACCAGGGTGAGCCGGGAGGAGAATCTGCAGATGATCGCCGACTCAATCGAGTTCTGTCGCGAGCAGGGCAAGCGGGTGATCTATGACGCTGAGCATTTCTTCGACGGGTACCGCGACGACCCGACCTACGCCCTGGAATGCCTGCGTGCCGCGATCGAGAGCGGGGCGGAGAACGTCACCCTGTGCGACACCAACGGGTCCAGCCTGCCCGAGCAGGTGGCCGACGCGACCGAGCAGATCGTCGAGCAGCTGCGTGAGGTGGAGGTGGAGATCGGGATCCACATGCACAACGACGCCGGGTGTGGTGTCGCCAACTCGCTTGCCGCGGTGCGCGAGGGTGCCCGCCTGGTCCAGGGAACGATCAACGGCTACGGCGAGCGCTGCGGCAATGCGAACCTCGTTTCGATCCTGCCCGCGCTGCAGCTGAAGATGGGCTTCGACGTGGTTTCGCCCGGCCAGCTCGAGAGCCTGAGCGAGACCGCCCACTTCATCGACGAGCTGTGCAACCTCCCGCCGAACCCCGATCAGCCCTACGTCGGCCGCAACGCTTTCGCCCACAAGGGCGGGATGCACGTCGCCGGGGTCGCCGTGGACTCCCGCACCTTCGAGCACATCGAGCCGGCCCTGGTGGGCAACGAGCGGGCGATCCTTCCCTCCGAGCTCTCGGGTAAGGCGACGATCCGCAGTCAGGCAGAGCAGGTGGGCATCGAGGTCGATGAGGAGGTGGCCGGGCGCGCGGTGGAGCGGCTGAAGGAGCGAGAGCACCGCGGCTACCACTACGAGGCCGCCCAGGCCTCCTTCGAGCTGCTCCTGCGCCGCGAGGCCGGGGTCTATGAGCCGCTCTTTCAGCTGGAGGGATTCCGGGTGGTTACCGAGAAGCGCGCCGGCGAGAGCGCGCAGACCGAGGCGACGATTGAGCTGATGATCGAGGGCCAGCGCTTCCTCCGCTCGGCCAGCGGCAACGGCCCCGTCAACGCCCTCGATCGCGCCCTGCGCCGGGCGATCGCCGACCGGCACCCGCAGCTGGCCGACATCACGCTGACCAACTACAAGGTGCGGATCCTCGACGAGACCCACGGCACCGACGCGGTCACCCGGGTTCTGCTCGACTCCTCCGACGGTGAGCGGGAGTGGGGGACAATCGGGGTCTCGGAGAACATCATCGAGGCCTCCTGGGAGGCCCTGGTCGACTCCTTGGAGTACGCCTTCCAGCCGCGTCCCGCCCACAGCGGCGGGTAGGGTGCCCGCCGATGGGCGGCTTCCCCGACGGCGAAGATATCCCGCTCGCGCGGCCGGAGATCGGAGCGCGCGAGGAGGAGCTTGCGCTCGAGGTGCTGCGCTCGGGGAGGCTCTCGCTGGGGCCGATGGGCGAGCGCTTTGAGCGCCAGTTCGCGGCCTGGCTGGGGGTTGAGGACGCGGTCGCCGTCTCCAGCGGAACCACGGCTCTGCACCTCGGGGCGCGGGCGCTGGGCTGGGGCAGGGGCGACGAGGTCCTGACCAGCCCCTTCAGCTTCGTGGCCTCGGCCAACTGCCTGCTCTACGAGGGTGCTCGCCCGGTCTTTTGCGACGTCGACGCCGAAACGCTTAACCTCGACCCGCAAGCCGCCGGGGCCGCGGTCGGGGAGCGCACGGCCGGCATCCTGGCGGTCCACATCTTCGGCTACCCGGCGGCGATGCCCGAGCTGGAGGCGCTCGCCGCTCGGCACGGACTCGGTGTCCTGGAGGACGCATGCGAGGCGCTCGGAGCCGTCGACTCGGAGGGACGTCCGGTGGGCGCGAGGGGCAACCTCGCGACCTTCGCCTTCTACGCCAATAAGCAGATGACGACGGGGGAGGGGGGGATGGTCATCCCCCCCGATCGAGCGCTCGCGGCACGCCTGCGCTCCGAGCGCAACCAGGGCCGTGGAGCCGACATGGGCTGGCTCGACCACGGCGGGCTCGGCTTCAACTACCGCCTGTCCGACATCGCCGCGGCGCTCGGCGTCGCCCAGCTCGAGCGGTTGGATTCGATGCTCGCCGGCCGCTCGCGGGTCGCCTCGCACTACGCCCAGCGATTGGCCGGCATCGATGGCCTCCGGACGCCGATCGCGGGGCGCGGCGAGGAGCGGCGCAGCTGGTTCGTCTACGTCGTCCGCCTCCCCGATGGCGTCGATCGCGACGCGGCAATCGCCCACCTGGCCGAACGGGGCATCGCGAGCAAGGCCTACCTGCCCTGCATCCATCTCTTTCCCCACCTGCGTGAACTGGGCTACCAGGAGGGCCAGTTCCCGGTCGCCGAAGAGGCGGCGGCACGCTCGCTGGCGCTCCCCTTCTTCCCGACCATGAGCGAGTCTCAGGTGGAGCGGGTGTGCGACGCTCTCGCCGGATCGATCTGATGTCCCGTTTGCGCAAAGACCCCGACCCCCGCTTCTGGGCGCTGAATCGTTCGATCGAGTTCGATTGGCGGCTGGCGCCCTACGACCTCGACCAGTCCCAGGCCCACGCCCGGGCTCTGCGGGGAGTCGGCGTCCTGGACGAGGAGGAGCTGGGCCGGATCGAGACCGGTCTGGAGAGCGTCAGGGCCCGGATGGGCGAGCACGGCTTCCGCTTCGCGGATGCCGACGAGGACATCCATATGGCGATCGAGCGCCTGCTGGGGGAGGAGATCGGGCCGCTGGCGGGCAAGCTGCACACCGGGCGCTCGCGCAACGATCAGGTGGCCACTGACGTGGCGATGGTCGTGCAGGCCCACTCGCTGCGGGCGATTGAGCTCTCCGGGGTCGCAATGGAGCGATTGCTCGGCCTGGCCGAGCGCCACCGCGACTGGCCGATGCCCGGCTACACCCACCTCCAGCGCGCCCAGCCGGTCTACCTCGGCCACCACCTTCTCGCCTACTTCTGGATGCTGGCTCGGGACGTTCTGCGCTTCCAATTCGCCCTGGATAGCGCCGGCGTGATGCCGCTTGGCTCCGGTGCCCTGGCCGGCGTCAACTGGGAGATCGACCGGGAAGCGGTCGCCGGGGACCTCGGTTTCGCCCACGTCACCCCGAACTCGATCGACGGCGCCTCCAACCGCGATTTCGTCCTCGACTACCTCGCCGCGGCCTCGGTCTGCGCCATGCACCTCTCGCGCTTTGGCTCCGAAATCGTGATCTGGTCAAGCAGCGAGTTCGGCTTCTGCCAGCTGGACGAGTCGTTCTCCTCGGGGTCCTCGATCATGCCGCAGAAGGTGAACCCAGATTCGGCCGAGCTGTTGCGGGCCAAGAGCCCACGCGTGGCGGCGAACTACGCCTCGGTCATCGGCATGATGCACGCGCTGCCGCTGACCTACGGCAAGGACATGCAGGAGGACAAGGAGCCGCTCTTTGACGCGATTGACACGGTGGAGGTCTGTCTCGACGCGACCGCGGGGATGCTGGACGGGATCTCCTTTGACCGCCAGCGCCTGGAGGCGGCCTCCGGCGACGAGATGCTGGCGGCGACCGAGATCGCCGATCTGCTGGTCCGCCGGGGGGTGCCGTTCCGCGAGGCGCACGGGATCGTCGGCGGACTCGTCCGCGACGCGATCGAGAAGGATCGCCCGCTCTCCCAGCTGGAGCCCGAGGATCTGCACCAGCGCTCAGAGCAGCTCGACGAGGCCTACTACGAGGTGCTGAAGCGCAGCAGCTGGCTGGAGTCCAAGCGGATCGAGGGCGGTACCGGCTCGGAGGCGCTGGGGAGGCAGATCGCCCTGGCCCACGAGACCCTGGCGGCGGTCAGGGCACGGGTTCTCGAAGAGCGGAGTTGAACCCAGCGCGAACAGCGAGCCAGGAGCGGCTCGGCGTCGCCTTCTTCGATCGCTCGGTGCACGACGCCGCCCGCGATCTGATCGGCTGCCGCCTGTTTCACGCCGGCTGCGGCGGCACGATCGTGGAGACCGAGAGCTATGAGCGCGACGACCCGGCCTGCCACGCCTATGCGGGGCTGACCGCGCGAAATGAGGTGCTGTTCGGACCTCCGGGCCGGGCCTACGTCTACCTCTCCTACGGGATCCACTTTCTGTTGAACGCCGTCGCCGAACCCGAGGGCGAGGCGGCGGCCGTGCTGATCCGGGCGCTGGAGCCGACCGCCGGATTGGAGGAGATGCGGGCCAGGCGAGGCGGGCGCTCCGAACAGGAGCTCTGCGCCGGCCCGGGCCGGCTGACCGAGGCTCTCGGGGTGGGGCTTGATGCCAACGGCGCGGACCTCGGCACCGAGCCCTTCCTCCTGCTCCCGCGCGAGCCGGATTGGGCCGGCGCGGTGCTCAGCGGCCCACGGATCGGGATCAGCAAAGCGGTCGATCGCCCCTGGCGCTTCTGCGCCGGTGACAGCCGCTTCGTCTCGCGTCCTCGCCCGGCCTAACCGGCATTGACGCCGCCGCCGCCTCCAGCGCCCGGAGAGGGGGCGGAGGGTTCTGAGGGCGCCGCCGGTTCGGCGGGCTTCGCCGACTTGGAGGGTTCCGAAGGACCGGGTTCGGGGGATTCCCCCGGCGGCGGCGAGGGTTCGGCTTCGGTCGAGGGTGCGGTCGGGACATAGGTCGAACCGGAGGAGACATGACCCCGGTGCCCCCTTTTTTCGGAGGCTCCTTCGGACTCGATCTGGCGCCAGGCGCTGATCACCCGCGCCCAGATCAGGGCCGGGAAGGTGCCGCCCATCACCGGGCCGCCGTTGTAGAGGGTGTTCATCGGCGTCGTCGTGTTCTCGTAGCCGACCCAAACGCAGGCCGTGACTTCGGTGATCGCTCCGCAGAACCAGGCATCGCCGTTGTTCTCGGTCGTCCCCGTCTTCCCCCACTCGCCGCTTACCCCGATGTTGGCGTGGGTGCCCGTGCCGCTGGTGACCACCGTTTCGAGGATGTGCTTGGCCTCGCTGACCGCCGCGGCTGGAGCAACTTGGGTGCGGAGGGTCTGGTTTTCGCCACCCTTGATCGTGTGGCCGCTGCCCTCGGTCACCTTGGTGAAAGCGATCGGGCTATCGCCGGGTTGCGGAGCCAGGGTGCCGCTGACCCTGCTGCCGTCGTTGGCGATCGTGCTGTAGGCGTAGGTCCATCCCAGCGGGGTGACGCCTTCCTTCAACCCGCCAAGCACCATCGCCGGATTGGTCGAGATCGGTTCGCTGTAGCCCATCGCGTGGATCGTGTCGGCGATCGAGCGTGTTCGCTGGGCGAAGTTCGCCCCCTTCAGGCCCTTCAGCGCCAGCTGGGCATAGATCGAGTTATCCGAGTAGGTCGTGGCGCAGATGATGTCGCAGGACCCGAGATAGGCGTTTTCGTCGTTGTGGACGACGAAGCTCTGCCTCCCCTGCTTGCCGAAGTGGAAGACCTGGGGGGCGGAGGGATACACGGTGTAGGGGGAGACCCCCTCCTTCAGCGCCGTGATCAGCGTGAAGGGCTTAATCGAGGATCCCGGCTGGCGGTGCCCCTCGGTGGCCAGGTTGAACGGATCGGTCTGGAAGTTAGGGCCGCCGACCATCGCCTTGACCCCGGCATTGCGATTGTCGATCACCACCACCGACGCGGTCGGCGGTATCCCCCCCAGATATGAGCGGACCGCCTCTTCGGCCGCCTTCTGCAGGCGCAGGTCCAGCGTCGATTTGACCTTCAGCCCGCCGAAGAAGGTCCTCGCCGGCCCGTAGCGTTCGACCAGCTGCTGGCGCAGCCAGGCGGTGAAGTAGGGGGCCTTCGAGTCGAATTTCGGTTGTACGATGTCGCGCGGCGTGGGCAGGGCCTGCTTGATTCCTTCCTCCAACTGCTGATGAGTGATATAGCCCTGTTCGTACATCTTTTCCAGTACCAGGTTGCGGCGTCCGAGTGCGTTTTCGGGATAGACCTTGGGGTCGAAGGCCGAGGGCGAGGCGATGATCCCCCCCAGCAGCGCCGCCTCCCAGGGCTCCAGCACCGAGGCACAGGGCTCGGCCTGGGTGCCGCAGCCGGGGTGGGCCTTGCCGAAGTAGGTGCGGGCGGCGGCCTCGATCCCGTAGGCGCCCTCGCCGAAGTAGATCGTGTTCAGGTACTCGGTGAGGATTTTGTCCTTGGTCCAGTGATGCTCGAGGCGGTAGGCGAGCGCCGCCTCGCGGAACTTCTCCAGGATCGTGCGGCTGCCCTGCGCCGCGAGCGCGTTCTTGACGAACTGCTCGGTTATGGTCGAGCCGCCCTCCTGGGCGCTCTGGCTGAGGAGATCGGTCAGCAGGGCACGGGCGATGCCCCGGAAGTCGACGCCTTCGTTTTCGTAGAAGCGCGAGTCCTCAATCGAGACCACGGCGTTCTTGACGTAGGGAGATATCTGGCTCGAGCTGAGCAGGATTTTGTTCTGGTTGCTGGTCAGGGTGCCGATCGGATGCCCGCCCGCGTCGACTACTTCGCTGTTCTTGGAGGCCTTGAACTCGGCGAAGTTGTAGATCGCGGGCAGATCCTGGGAGACAGCGGCCATCATCCCGAAGATCATCGAGACCAGCCCCAGCACGCCCAGCCCCAAAAGCACGAAGAGGATGCGCAGTTTCTTGAGGCGCGGCTTGCTGCGTTTGCCCGCCAACTGAGGGCGGCAGTCTAGCATTGCCGGCCCATGGATCTGACGCGTAACGCGGTCGACGTGCTGCCCGGTGGAATGCTCGCCGAGCAGCTCTCCGGCGGCCGGCCGCTGCGGGTCAAGCTGGGCATCGACCCGACCACGGCCGATATCCACCTGGGCCACACGGTGGTGCTGGAGAAGCTGCGCGAGTTCCAGCAGGCCGGCCACCAGGTGGTCCTGATCATCGGCGACTTCACCGCGAGAGTCGGCGATCCCAGCGGCCGTTCGGCCCAGCGGCCGCTGCCCTCGGTGGAGGAGATCGAGGCAAACGCGGCGACCTATCAGGAGCAGGCGTTCAAGCTGCTGGACCGGGGGCGGACGGAGGTGCGCTTCAACAGCGAGTGGCTGCGGATGGAGCCCGAGGCGCTATTGGGCCTGCTCGCCCAGACCACGGTCGCCAGGCTGCTGGAGCGCGACGATTTCCAGCGGCGGCTGGCGGCGGGCGCCCCGGTCGCCGCGCTGGAGCTGCTCTACCCCCTGCTGCAGGGCTATGACTCGGTGGCGGTCGAGGCCGACATCGAGCTGGGGGGAACCGACCAGAAGTTCAATCTGCTGTTCGGGCGAGACATCCAGACCGCCTATGGCAAGAAACCGCAATCGATCCTGACCATGCCGCTGCTGGTGGGGATCGAAGGCGTGCAGAAGATGAGCAAGTCCCTCGGCAACTACGTCGGCGTCAGCGATCCGCCGGAGGAGATGTTCGGGCGGCTGATGAGAATCCCGGACGAGGCGATGGCTGACTATTACCGCCTGCTGCTCGGCGCCGAGCAGCCCGACCAAGCCCCGAACAAGGCGAAGCGAGCGCTGGCCAGGCGAATCATCGAGCGCTATCACGACGCCTCGGCGGCGGCCGACGCCGAGGAGCACTTCGACCGCCTTTTCGTCCAGCGACAGGCGCCGGAGGAGATCGGCGAGATCGAGCTCGGGCCGCATCTGGCCAGCGAGGGTGGCCGCGTCCACATGCCGCTGCTGATGGCCGAGGCCTTTGAGATCAGCTCCAGCGAAGCACGTCGGCTGATCCGCCAGGGGGGCGTGAAGCTGGACGGGGAGCCGCTTGCGCTAGATAGCCTCGATCTCGAGCCCGGCTACCTGGACGGCAGGATCCTGCAGGTCGGCAAGCGCCGCTTCCGCCGCCTTCGCGCAGCGGCCTAGGCAAACCGTCGCCACAGCGCTATACTCCCGCGTCCTTCCGGGGCTGGCTATGGCCTGTCCCGTGCGTGAGAGCGGCGAATCCCGTCGCGGAGGCGCAGCGGTCTTTGAAAACTGAGCAGCGTGCACTCCGCAGGCCCACGGGCCTGTGGAATGTTTGAGCCCGATCCACTCGGTGCGCCAGCGCGCCGGGTGGTCTGATTTACCCGTCATGCCGGTCGCCGAGTATGTGTACCCGACGGCCAGCAAAGCATGACAGCTCTCTGTAAGAAGTACCTTCACGGAGAGTTTGATCCTGGCTCAGGACGAACGCTGGCGGCGTGCTTAACACATGCAAGTGGTGCGACGAACCAGGGCTTGCCCTGGGGCAAAGCCGCGAACGGGTGAGTAACACGTGGGTAACCTGCCCCGATGACCGGGACAACCCGAGGAAACTCGGGCTAATACCGGATGTGGCGCACAGGCTCAAGCCTGTGTACTAAAGGAAGCTTCGGCCTCCGCATTGGGAGGGGCTCGCGGCCCATTAGCTTGTTGGTGGGGTCAAGGCCTACCAAGGCGACGATGGGTAGCTGGTCTGAGAGGACGATCAGCCACACTGGGACTGAGACACGGCCCAGACTCCTACGGGAGGCAGCAGTGGGGAATCTTGCGCAATGCGCGAAAGCGTGACGCAGCAACGCCGCGTGGGGGAAGACGGCCTTCGGGTTGTAAACCCCTTTCAGGAGGGACGAAGGTTCACCGGTGAATAGCCGTGTGGATTGACGGTACCTTCAGAAGAAGCTCCGGCTAACTACGTGCCAGCAGCCGCGGTAATACGTAGGGAGCAAGCGTTGTCCGGAATCATTGGGCGTAAAGCGCGCGTAGGCGGCCCTGTAAGTCCGCTGTGAAAGTCAAAGGCTCAACCTTTGAAAGCCGGTGGATACTGCAGGGCTAGAGTCCGGAAGAGGCGAGTGGAATTCCTGGTGTAGCGGTGGAATGCGCAGATATCAGGAGGAACACCAATAGCGAAGGCAGCTCGCTGGGACGGTACTGACGCTGAGGCGCGAAAGCGTGGGGAGCGAACAGGATTAGATACCCTGGTAGTCCACGCCGTAAACGATGGGCACTAGGTGTGGGAGGTGTCGACTCCTCCCGTGCCGTCGCTAACGCACTAAGTGCCCCGCCTGGGGAGTACGGCCGCAAGGCTAAAACTCAAAGGAATTGACGGGGGCCCGCACAAGCAGCGGAGCATGTGGTTTAATTCGACGCAACGCGAAGAACCTTACCTGGGCTTGACATGTAGGTGACCGCCGTGGAAACACGGTTTTCCTTCGGGACACCTTCACAGGTGGTGCATGGCTGTCGTCAGCTCGTGTCGTGAGATGTTGGGTTAAGTCCCGCAACGAGCGCAACCCCCGTTCCATGTTGCCAGCATTCAGTTGGGGACTCATGGGAGACTGCCGGTGACAAACCGGAGGAAGGTGGGGATGACGTCAAGTCATCATGCCCCTTATGTCCAGGGCTACACACGTGCTACATTGGCGCATACAAAGGGTTGCAATACCGTGAGGTGGAGCGAATCCCAGAAAGTGCGTCTCGGTTCGGATTGGAGGCTGAAACTCGCCTCCATGAAGGTGGAGTTGCTAGTAATCGCGGATCAGCAATGCCGCGGTGAATACGTTCCCGGGCCTTGTACACACCGCCCGTCACACCACGAAAGCGAGCAACACCCGAAGCCGGTGGCCTAACCGCAAGGAGGGAGCCGTCGAAGGTGGGGCCCGTGATTGGGGTGAAGTCGTAACAAGGTAGCCGTAGCGGAAGCTGCGGCTGGATCACCTCCTTTCTAGGGAGACCTAGAATGTCGACCGGGCTCCCCGTTGGCCATGTGCCAACGGGAGCGCTGCTCAGTTTTGAGAGACCGCCGGCGGGAGTACTCCGTCGCGCGCGCCTCGGTGGACCTTGAAAACTGCACAAGGCCAATATGGGTATTTAATTTGCGACCCCGCGCTTCGGCGTTGGGTCGTATCACCGTCAAGATGTTAAGGGCTTACGGTGGATGCCTTGGCACCAGGAGTCGATGAAGGACGTGGACGGCTGCGATAAGCCGCGGTGAGGCGCTGAACAGCCTTTGACCCGCGGATTTCCGAATGGGGAAACCCGGCGCCGGTAATGCGGCGTCATCCAGCGGTGAATACATAGTCGCTGGGGGGCAACCGGGGGAACTGAAACATCTAAGTACCCCGAGGAAAAGAAATCAACCGAGACTCCCTTAGTAGTGGCGAGCGAAAGGGGATCAGCCTAAACCCGACAGGTGTAAGCGGGCACGCGTTGCCTGTTGGGGGTTGTAGGACATCATGCCCGAGCCGTGCCTGGCTCGGCGGCAGTTACAAAATCAGGTGTTAGCCGAAGCGAGTGGAACCTCGCACCACAGAGGGCAATCGTCCCGTAGGTGAAAGCGCGCTGATCTGCCGATTGATGTTCCTGAGTAGGACCGCACCCGTGAAACGCGGTCTGAACCTGGGGGGACCACCCTCCAAGGCTAAGTACTACCTGGTGACCGATAGTGAACTAGTACCGTGAGGGAAAGGTGAAAAGCACCCCTGAAGGGGAGTGAAATAGTACCTGAAACCGTAAGCTTACAAGTGGTCGGAGCGCCTTCGGGCGTGACGGCGTGCTTTTTGCATCACGAGCCGGCGAGTTACTCGTCAGTGGCAAGGTTAAGCGATGAGCGGAGCCGTAGCGAAAGCGAGTCTGAATAGGGCGACACAGTCATTGGCGGTAGACCCGAAACTGAGCGAGCTATCCATGGGCAGGCTGAAGCGGGGGTAAGACCTCGTGGAGGGCCGAACCGACCTAGGTTGAAAACTGGGCGGATGACCTGTGGATCGGAGTGAAAGGCTAATCAAGCTCAGAGATATCTGGTTCTCTCCGAAATATATTTAGGTATAGCCTCGAGTGATTGCGTTTCGGCCGTAGAGCACTGTTTGGACTAGGGGCCCTACCAGGTTACCGACTTCAGGCAAACTCCGAAGACCGTCACGGTTAACTCGGGAGTCAGTGTGCGGGGGATAAACTTCGTACGCAAAAGGGGAACAACCCAGACCATCAGCTAAGGACCCTAAGTGCTAGCTAAGTGGCAAACGATGTCCGAATGCAGAGACAACCAAGAGGTTGGCTTAGAAGCAGCCACCCTTGAAAGAGTGCGTAACAGCTCACTGGTCAAGTGTTCGGGCGCGGATAATTCAACGGGGCTCAAGCTAGCCTCCGAAGCTATGGGTGCGTAGGCCTGCGGGCTCTACGCGCGGTAGGAGAGCGTTCCAGCTGCGTGAAGCGGATGCGTAAGCCTCCGTGGAGCGGCTGGAAGTGAGAATGCCGGCATGAGTAACGAAAGAGGGGTGAGACTCCCCTCCACCGATTGTCCAAGGTTTCCTGAGTAAAGTTCGTCTGCTCAGGGTTAGTCGGGACCTAAGGCGAGGCCGAAAGGCGTAGCCGATGGCCAACAGGTTGATATTCCTGTACCACGTCGATTCCGTTATGACCGATGGGGGGACGGGGAAGGGTAAGGGAACCCAGGCGATGGTCGTCCTGGGGCAAGCACGTAGCCAGTCGCTGTAGGGAAATCCGCAGCGGCGTTTTGACGCGAGGTGCGATGCCAGCTGGCTTGACCGCCGGCCAGTCCCCAATCCCATGCCTCCAAGAAAATCCTCTAGGCAGGACTCGCGTGCCCGTACCCATAACCGACACAGGTGGACAAGTAGAACATACTGAGGTGAGCGAGCTAACTCTCGTTAAGGAACTCGGCAAAATCGTCCCGTAACTTCGGGAGAAGGGACGCCCCGCTAGGGTGAACTCCATACGGAGGAAGCCCGAGGGGGCCGCAGTGAATTGGTCCAAGCGACTGTTTACCAAAAACACAGGCCTCTGCTAAGTCGTAAGACGACGTATAGGGGCTGACGCCTGCCCGGTGCCGGAAGGTTACGCGGACCTGTTAGCGCTTCGGCGCAAAGCAGTGAAGCTAAGCCCCGGTAAACGGCGGCCGTAACTATAACGGTCCTAAGGTAGCGAAATTCCTTGTCGGGTAAGTTCCGACCTGCACGAATGGCGTAACGACTTGGACGCTGTCTCAACGAGAGACTCGGTGAAATTAAAGTCTCGGTGAAGATGCCGAGTACCCGCGGCAAGACGGAAAGACCCCGTGAACCTTTACTGCAACTTGATATTGGAGTCTGGGGTATCTCGCTCAGGATAGGTGGGAGACAGTGAACCGGCGGCTTTGGCTGTCGGGGAGTCACCCTTGAGATACCACCCTTGGTAGTCTGGGCTTCTAACACCGCGCCGTGATCCGGGCGGTGAACAGTGTCAGGTGGGCAGTTTGACTGGGGCGGTCGCCTCCTAAAATGTAACGGAGGCGCCCAAAGGTTCCCTCAGCACGGTTGGAAATCGTGCGTAGAGTGTAAAGGCAACAAGGGAGCTTGACTGCGAGACCGACGGGTCGAGCAGGAACGAAAGTTGGGCTTAGTGATCCGGCGGTTGCAAGTGGAAGCGCCGTCGCTCAACGGATAAAAGGTACTCCGGGGATAACAGGCTTATCGGTTCCAAGAGTCCACATCGACGAACCGGTTTGGCACCTCGATGTCGGCTCGTCGCATCCTGGGGCTGGAGTAGGTCCCAAGGGTTGGGCTGTTCGCCCATTAAAGCGGTACGCGAGCTGGGTTCAGAACGTCGTGAGACAGTTCGGTCCCTATCTGCCGTGGGCGTTGGAGAGTTGAGAGGAGTCATCCCTAGTACGAGAGGACCGGGATGAACGTGCCGCTGGTGTATCTGTTGTCCTGCCAAGGGCATCGCAGGTTAGCTACGCACGGAACGGATAACCGCTGAAAGCATCTAAGCGGGAAGCCGTCCTCGAGATGAGCTCTCCCATCCCCTTGAGGGAGTAAGACCCCTGGTAGACCA
>DATLSM010000051.1:0-2201 GCA_035534175.1 Solirubrobacterales bacterium
GGCTCAAAGCCACGTTGTGCGCCAAGTGCAACAACGAGCGAGGCCAAGTTGAGATTAATCGCGCGGGCAATCGGCGTTCAATCAGAGGGCGGGGTGGGTGAGGCGAAGGCCAGCTCTTGCGGCATCGCCCGGCTGGCCACAAGGCCTTCCCCCTAAGCTGTGGCCGCAATGGGTGCCATCGGTCGGGTTCTTCACCTCAACCGTGGAGGATCGTCAAACGAGAACAAGCGCAATCGCCACAGCGCCCTTCAGCCGCAGAGGTCGCCAGAGACTTCTCTCATCACCCCGAGCCGATCTGGCGCGGAGCGAGAGACGGAGGTGACCGAGACCCCCACCCTCTTCGTTTGCCACGGCGATGACGGTGGCCCGCGGATCCATCCCTGTCGCCGCGTGCAGGAGGCGCTGCGGGCCGCAGACATCGACTACGCCAAGGTGATCGCCGCTCACGGCAGCCCGATTCCCCTCCTACGCAGGGGCTCGCGGGAGGAGCTGCGCACCGAGACGGGAGCGAGGAAGCTGCCGGCGCTGAAGCTCTCTGACGGGACGGTCATCACCCACTCCGGCGCGATCCTCGCCTGGATCGCGGAGCGCTAGCCGCAGAGGCCCGCGTCGGGCGGGTCCTCGAACAGGGCGCTGATCCGCTCGAGCACCCGGGTGGCGACCTGCAGTTCCTCGGCGTCCACGTCGGCCAGAACCCGCTCCCAGCGCCCCTGCCAGACGGCGCGCTTGTCCCTCACCTTGCGCTTGCCCAAGCTCGTCAGCCGGGAGACGACCACCCGCCGATCGGACTCTGAACGGGCCCGCTCGACGTGACCGCAGGCGGCCAGATGGTCGAGCATCTGAGTCACCGTACCGGGAGTCAGCTCGGCGGCCTGGGCCAACTCGCCGGCGGGCAGGGGACCGCGGTCATCGAGCTCGATCAGCAGCTCGAACTGGGCGTGGCTCACCTCGGAA
The DNA here is from genome assembly GCA_035534175.1 of Solirubrobacterales bacterium. GTDB lineage: Bacteria > Actinomycetota > Thermoleophilia > Solirubrobacterales > 70-9 > DATLSM01. The sequence continues at coordinate 955 of DATLSM010000051.1, forward strand.
CCCAACAGATGCGTGTCACGCCCGCGCAGACGCCCCGCGCTGCGAAACAGGTGCCGGAAGGCCTGACCGAGGTCCAGGAGCTCTGCCCTCCACTCCTCCTCCTTCGCCGTCACAGCGCTTGCGGTGTCCGCTCGGGCGGGCTTCAGCGTCTTCATCGTCGGTCCTCAAGCTCCGAGCGGCTCGACCGATACCTCGCCCGCCTCTCCGGCGGGATTGATCTTGGCGCCTGGACTTTCGGCTCGCAGGAGCACGACACAGGGGATCAGCGAGAGCACGGCGATCCCCAGCGACCACCAGTAGGCGGTGTCAAAGGCGCTGGCCAGTGCGGCGGAGGAATGCGCACCCGCCGCGGCGCGCTGGAGCACCACCGCGAGCACAGCCGTTCCAATCGCGCCCCCCAGGCGCTGCAGCACGTTCATCTGCGGCGTCGCGTCGGAGAGCTGGTCGGTGCGAAGCGAGGCAAAGGCGGCGGTCATCGTCGGCATGAACGACAGGCCGATGCCCAGGCCACGCACGGCAAGCAGCAGGGAGATCCCGAGGATCGATGTGTGGGCGCCGATGAAGCCGAATGGGATCGTGCTCAGGCAGAGGATCGAGACCCCGACGATCGCCACCCGCCCGCCGCCGAAGCGCTGCGTCAGACGGCCGTTGAAGGGTCCAACCGCGAGCATGCCCAGTCCCTGGGGGCCGACGAGCAATCCGGTGACGATCACGCTCTCCCCGCGGACCTGCTGGTAGTAGAGCGGGACGAGGATCATCGCGCCGAAGAGGGCCGCGCCGAGTCCAAAGGTGGTCAGCGATGCGGCGCCGAACACGCGGTTGGCGTAGAGGCGTATGTCGAGCAGCGGGCGCTCGACCCGCAGGGCGTGCCAGACAAAGGCAACGGAGAGGGCGAGCCCGATCAGGATCGGCCAGATCACCGTGGGCGCGGTGAGGCTACCCCGCGTGCCGATCTCCGCCAAGCCATAGACGATCAGCGGCATGCTGGTCGCCAGCAAGGCGAAACCGACGGTATCCAGCCGCCCGGGCTCGCCCAGGTCGGTCTCCGGCAGCATCCGCATCCCCAGCACCAGCGCGAGGATCCCGATCGGGACGTTGACGAAGAAGATCCAGGACCAGTGAAAGCCCTGGAGGATCAGCCCGCCGACCACCGGGCCGAGGATCGGGGCGAGCATCGCCGGCATCACGACCACTCCCATCACCCGACCCATCCGTTTGGGCCCCGCCACCTGGGCCATGATCATCTG
>DATLSM010000052.1:0-8800 GCA_035534175.1 Solirubrobacterales bacterium
ACCTCCCCGCTTTCGGAGCGCACGATCCGCTCGAGCTCAACCCGCTCGTCTGCTGGAACCTCGATGCATTTCGCCGGCGCAGCCATACCGAACCTCCATCATCGCTGGACAGGACCAGCGAGGGGTTCGGCGGACAATCAAGGAGCCCTGCAACGATAAGCGAATTAAGCGGAGTTACCACTAGGTACCGCCGCGGGCGATATGACTGCGAGAACCATGGGCCTGGGCTTTTTCGGCTCGGGAGTGATGTTCGCCGCCCTGATCGCAATCCCGGCCATCGGCTACCTGTGGTTTGGCCTGAACGAGATCTTCGCCTTTTGGTTCGCCTACATCCTGACCCGGCCGCTCGGTGCCTCCTTCGCCGACTGGATGGCGGTGTCGCCACGCAGGGGTGGACTTGGATGGGGCACGTTTGCGGTGAGCATTGGCCTGACGATTGCGATCGTAGGATTTGTCTATTACCTGACTGTCACCCACATCGACGTCGAGGGTGACGACAAGCGGCTGCTCCAATAGCGCGCCTCTTTCGTGGTTGGCGCGCTCGCTGCCGAGCTGCACTTGAGAACTTCAGCTCGGCTGATCGTGTCTCTTGGTGACGAAGCTGATGTAGTAGAGACCCAGCAGAAAGTGCTCGGTCTCAACTGGGCCGTAAGTCGAGAGGTCGCTCCATGGATCGGAGTAAGGATCGCCAGGCGCGAGCTTGTCGAGCAGCCGGGCGATTGGCCCCAGCGCGCGACCGAGAAGGTTGTCGGGCAGCCCGAGATCCATCACGACAACGCGTGAGGACGGGCGCAGCCGCTCCCAGGCCCGAGCCAGGGCCAGCTGGGGCTGGGGCAGTACCGAGTAGCTGAGGCTGAAGAGCACGGCATCGACATCGCGCTTGAGTTGAAGCTGGGCGGCGTCCTGGTGGAGCAACTCCGCATTCGACCAGGCGTTGCGCACAATCAACTTGCGGGCCTCGGCCAGCATCCCAGCGGATACATCGACGCCGATCACGGTGCCGCTCGGGCCGACCGCCTCGATCAGGGAGGGGAAATTACGCCCGGTGCCAGCGCCAATCTCCAGGACGACATCGCCGGGCTTCAGGCTGAGCGCTGCGACCGCCCTTCGCCTTGCGGGGGGAAAGATCAGGTAGAGGGGCTCGAGTGTGCTGTAGAGGTGGGCAACCCGATCGTATTGCCTGACGATCGCGCTGAGCTGTTTTCGCTCCGTGGGTTTTCGCCGCGCGGCGTTCATCGTTGTCAGCTTATACTACGCACCTGTAGTAGATTGGTATTCCGATGGACGGCGACGGAATCAGCCGAAACGACTTCGGCCCACTGGAGAGTGAGGTGATGGAAGCGATCTGGCGCGCCGGCAAGCCCGTCGCAGTCCGAGACGTCATCGAGGTGCTGAACGAGCATCGGGGCGAGGCCCTCGCCTACACCACCGTGATGACGGTGATGAGCCGCTTGGCCGCCAAGGCGGTTCTCTCTCGTCACAAGGCGGGACGCGGCTATCTCTACGAGGCCAACGCCCCCGACGCGGCCGGCATCGTGGTCAAGGAGGTGCTCCGCGCCTACGGCGATGTGGCGGTGGCGCACTTCGTCGATGAGGCGCGGGCCGACCCGGCTCTGCTGCGCCGCCTGCGCCATCTCCTCGGTGAACCCGATGGATAGCGCCGCCCGCAACTTCCTCGCCCTAGTTGGCACCTGCGCGGTCCTGGGCGCATATGCGGTTTGGGGATTCCTCGCCTACGTGGCGATCCCGCTCATCGGCATCATCAGCGGCCCCTTCAGTCGACTTCCTCCAACGGGTGCCCTACCTGCGCTGATACTCACTCTCCTGCTCGCGGTATCCGTCGGCCTGGCGTCGACGACGCTTCACCGGCAGATTTCCGCTTCCCGCCGCCTCTCGCGTCACATCCAGGCATCCGCGCTTCCGCCAACGGCTGAGCTGCGAGCGGCGGCTGGACGGTGTGGGCTCGTTGGGCGGGTGGCGCTGGTCGATTCCGGAGAGCCGTTCTCCTTCGTCTACGGCTTCCTCGCACCTCGAGTCGCTATCAGCGGGGGGTTCCTGGATAGCCTCACCCCAGAGGAGCTTCGAGCGACTCTGGCGCATGAGCGCTACCACGTCCGCAGCTTGGACCCCTGTCGCACCCTCCTCGCCAAGGTGCTGAGCGAGGCGTTTTTTCTCCTCCCGTCGCTGAAAGTGCTCTGCGCTCGCTACGAGGTGGCTCGCGAGTTGGCCGCCGACCGATGCGCCGAGCAACGATATGGCCGCCGCCCCCTCGTGAGCGCTCTGCTGAAAGCACTGGAAGGATCGGGCTGGCAAGAGCCTGCGGTTGGCGCCTCGCTCGCAAGCTCTGTTCTCCTGTCTGCGCGCCTTTCCCACTTGGAAACAGGGCAGATGCCTCCACTCGAGGTCGCCAGCCATTCGAGCATGGCCTGGTCGGCCCTCGGCGCGATCGCCTTCCTCTCCGTGTTTCTCTCGTCGATGATCGGCCTTGGCGGCACCTCGGCGCTTCTCAGGGCGGCGTCATACGAACTCAGCGAAACCGGTGTCTTGCTTGACGTTTTGTGTGCCGCACCCATCCTCGCTTTGGCGTTCTCATACTGGATGCTCACGCGGCGGGCAGGCCAACCTCTGTCGTCAACAGTGCCTCACCCTTGAGTGACTATGCGACCGAGACAGTCATCCTACTTTCGCGAAACGTCTGCCCCACTCTTTCGACTCGGCAATTCGGATCGAAGGTTTGCATTCGCGGGGGCTCGAGAGCTTTGGCGAGATCCAGCCCGGAAGCACCCATCCTCGGCAGAAGCCGGCTATCGTGTTCCCATCCCGCCGCTATCAGCGGTGGCTAGACCGAAAGGCCGCCTTTGCTCCTAGCCAACTTCAGTTTCGGTGACGCCCTCGCTGTTGTCTTCGAGATTTTCATCTTCGTGATTTGGCTCTGGATTTACCTCACGATCTTCAGCGACCTCTTCCGCGACCACGAGCTCTCCGGCTGGGGAAAGGCAGCTTGGGTGCTGTTCATCGTCGTGATCCCCTTCGTAGGGGCGCTCGTCTACCTGATTGCTCGCCACAGCGGGATGCGCGACCGAGCGCTCAAAGCTCAGGCCGAGGCCAAGCACCACATGGACGCCTACATCCGCCAACAGGCACACAGCTCGCCCGCCGACGAAATCCATAAGCTCAGCGATCTCAAGGACAAGGGTGCAATTTCCGCCGAGGAGTTCGAAAAGGCCAAGGCGAAGCTGCTGGCCTAGCGTTACGGAATCAACCCAGCCGTTGATCCAGGGGTCCGTGCGCGATCGTCATCACGAGCGCAAACAGAAGGGCGGGCAACGAGCTCAGCGCCGCGCACCCGGTGTGCAGCGCGCGACGATAAATCTGCGCCGACGCATGACGATCTCACCGCCGGATGGACCGGCTCACGCTGTGTAGGCGGCCGCCTGCATTGCAGCCAACCCCGGATCGATGCCGATCTTCGCGACCTCTGGGCGGGCAGTGGGTCATGCGTCGCGCCGGACACCGTAGGATCACCCAGATGAAAGCAGCGGTGATATACGAAGGGGGCATTCCGGACCGGCTGCGCTACGAGGACGTCCCCGATCCGGCGTGCCCCGACGGCTGCGTTGTGGTTGACGCCGAAGCGATCAGCATCGAGGGCGGCGACCTCCTCGCCCGCGCGACCTTGCCACCGACAAGCACCCCCCACATCGTCGGCTATCTGTGCGCCGGCACCGTGATCGAAGTCGGTGCAGGCGTCGAGGCCCCGGCAATCGGCGAGATGGTCGTGGCGCTGAACGCGGATGGCTCCCACGCCGAGAAGCGTGCCGTGCCGGCGATGATGACCTGGCCAGTCCCCGAGGGTCTCGATCCCGCGGCGGCGGCGTGCATCCCGGTCGCGTTCGGCACCGCGCAGGAGTGCCTCTTCACAGCAGCGAACCTCGAGGCAGGGCAAACCGTGCTTGTCCATGCCGGGGCAGGCGGCGTCGGGATGGCGGCGATCCAGCTGGCAAAACAGGTGGGTGCGACGGTGATCTCGACCGCCTCAAGCGGGGAGAAACTTGAGCGGCTGAAGCCGCTGGGACTCGATCACGGCATCAACTACGCAAAGGAAAGCTTCCCCGAGGTGGTTCGTGCGCTGACCGACGGACGCGGCGTCGACATCGTATTGGACTCGATCGGGGGAAAGAACCTGGTCGACAGCATCGAGGCGCTCGCCTACCGGGGGACCCTCGTCAGCGTGGGACTCGCAGCACGAGCTGGCTCGGCGATCGAGGCTAGGGCGCTGTGGGCGAACAACAACACTCTGCGTGGCGTCTATCTCGGTGGAGCGTTGCTCGCCGAGTACTCACGGGTTCACCCGATGATCGGGGACTTGATCGGGCAGGTGGCCGGTGGCGAACTGCGGGTGGAGATCGACAAAACGTTTCCGCTCGCCGATGCAGCGACGGCCCATGCCTACCTGGAGAGCCGAAGCGCCTTCGGCCGGGTGGTGATGGTGCCGTGACGAACACCCCGTAGCACGTGCACCCGACACTCGACGAACTGACTGTGGCGGATGAGCCCGGCGCCTGGGCGGCGCTCGGGTTCGCGCTCGACGGCGACACGTGCGTCCTCGGCGAGACGCGGATTCGCCTGGTCGGGCGCGACGCGGGTCGAGGTCTGACCGGATGGTCGCTTCGCAGCATCGAGAGCACCGATCTCGACGGCCTCGTGACCTCACGCTCCGATCGCCCGGCGCCAAGCAAGCAGCCCGAGCACACCAATGGCGTCACGACGCTCGACCACGTTGTCGCAATCACACCGGCTCTCGATCGCACGATCGCTGCGCTTCGAGGCGCCGGTCTTGACCTTCGCCTCGTCCGCGAGGAGCCGACACCTGCCGGCGCTCCACGACAGGCGTTCTTCCGCCTCGGCACGATCATCCTCGAGGTGGTGCAGCAGCCCTTCAAGGCGATTGAGAGCGCCGAGGGCGAGCGTCGTCCCGCCTTCTTCTGGGGTCTCGCCTTCGGTGCCCCCGATCTGGAGGCCACCGTCGCTGGCCTCGGGGATCGCGTGAGCGACGTGCGGCCCGCCGTTCAGCCCGGCCGCCGCATCGCGACCGTGCGTCGCTCCGCCGGCCTTGCGCTGCCGGTCGCGCTGATCACGCCGCCAGCGCCGTAGGGTCAGTCGCCGTCGGCGATACATCCCCGGAGGCCTCGGTGAAGTGGAAGCGTGTCACCATTTTGCAGTCCTCTTTCGGTTAGCGATCCGGACTCGGAATGCGCCGAGAGATTGTGCGAGCGTTTAAATCGGGTTACATTCGCCCGGCCGTTGAGCTTCGAGTTCCCGGGGCGGCCCACAGGCGACAGCGGTCGCCTGAACCCGATCGGGCGTCTGGACGTATCACCTGGATATCCGTGAATAGCTCTTCTGCGGCAAAATCCATCTGATGCCTCCCGGAGCGCTGAGCCGAGAGCGCGATGTGCGCGAGGCCTATGCCGCGCACGCCGGTGAGCTCTACGGCTTTGCCATGCGCTCGCTGGGCGACTCGGGGCTCGCCGAGGAGGCGGTGCAGGAGACGTTCCTGCGCGCTTGGCGGGCAGGGGAACGCTTCAACCCCCAGATCGGCTCACTGCGGACCTGGCTGTTCGCGATTCTGCGTAACGTCGTCATCGACCTCGGGCGCGCCCGAGCCGTGCGCCCCGCGGTAGCCGAGGGCGGGGAAGAGCCTTCGGTCGAGCCGCTGGAGGAGACACTTCTCGCCTGGCAGGTGGAGGAGGCGATGCGCAGGATCGGGGAGCAGCACCGTCAGGTCCTGGTCGAGACCTACTATCGTGGCCGTCCCTACGCAGAGGTTGCCGCCGGGCTGGGCGTACCGCAGGGCACCGTGAAGAGTCGCGTCTACTACGGGCTGCGGGCGCTGCGGGTCGTGCTGGAGGAGATGGGGTATGAGGACTGAGAGTTGCCGTGAATGGCGGGAGTCGCTGGGTGCCTACTCCCTTGGGCATCTCGCCTCCGAGGATAAAGCCGCGTTGGAGGCCCACCTCGAGGGCTGTGCGGGATGCCGCGCGGAGGCTGACTCGCTGGACTTCGTCTCGCGACTCCTGCCCCACGCTGACCCGGAGCACTTCGGTCCCGCGCCGGTACCTCCGGCGGCGCTCGGAGAGCGGATCGCCACGCAGATCGGCGCCGAGCGCCGCCGCGGCAGACAGCGACGGCGGTTACGCCGCGGGCTAGCCTTGAGCGGTGCGAGCGCCGCCGTGGCCGCCGTGGCGCTGGCGATCTTCGTTCTCCCGGGCGGCAGCGGCGGCGCGCCCGCGCAGCGGGTCGTCTTCCGCTCTCTCCCACTTGGCGTGAAAATCGCCGCCACCCTTCAGCCGCGCGCTTTCGGCACTGAGATCAGCATGTACGTAAGCGGAATGCACTCGGGGACGCTTTGCCACGTCTACCTGCGCGAAGCCGACGGTGCTCGGTTCTCGGCAGGCACCTTCCGCTACCGCTGGGGAGGCAACGGTGAGGCGGTGCTCAGCTCGGCGCTCGACCTCTCCCAAACTGCGGCAATCAGCGTTCAGGCCGGCGGCCACACGTTTGTCGCGCCAGTCAGCCCCGCGGGACCGAGCGCGGCGAGCGCTCCGCCTCCTCCACCGTGTTCCGGTTGCCCTCGCGGGACAATGGCCAAGGTCGTTCGCAGCGCGATCGATTTTGCGATCGAAATTCAGTTCTTGATGGCGTAGCTTTGACGGTAAGGACGTTTTCGTCACGCTTTCGCAGACCGAAGCCCTCCGAAGTCGAGACGTAATCGGTCTGCCGTGGTCTCACGCCTTTTCGGAACAGCCCTAGACTCGCAACACTCTGATTCTCGAGCGTTTCGGCATCAAAACGCCGGTCATTCAGGCTGGCATGGGCGGAGGGCTCAGCCGCCACGAGCTGGCAGCCGCCGTTTCCGCCGCCGGAGGACTGGGGACCATCGCGGTCAATGGCGCGAGGCGGATAGAGCAGGAGTTGGCCGCAGCCCGGGCGCTGACCGATCGGCCGATCGCCGTCAACCTGCTGCTGCCATTCGCCCGGCCCGCCTGGTTTGCCGCCGCGGCACAGGCTGATGTGGTCATAACCTTCTGGGGCGCGCCCGAGAGGCGCACCCCGGGGGTCTGGATTCACCAGTGTGGCTCGGCTGGGGAGGCGCGCGCGGCACACGCCCGGGGCGCCGACGCTTTGATCCTCCAGGGGGTGGAGGCTGGAGGCCACGTGCGTGGCAAGGTAGCTGCCCTCGATCTACTCGAGCAGATGCGGGCAGAGCTGCCGTCCGCATTCCCGCTGTTCCTTGCCGGCGGGATCGCCGAGCGTCGCGACGTCCGGGAGGCCCTGGACGCCGGCGCGAGTGGGGCCGTGGCCGGCACCCGCTTTCTCCTCTCCGAGGAGAGCCATGCGCACCCGGGCTACATGCAGCGCTTGCTGAGCGCCGATGAGACGATTCTCACCGAGCTGTTTGGTGCCGGCTGGCCAGCACCCCACCGAGTGCTTCGAAACGCGGCTACCGATCACTGGCTCGGTGCGAACCCACGCGGACCAACGCTGAATCGTGCTCTCAACCGCCTTACCGCGATCGGCGCCCGCTACATCCCAGAGACTGCGCAAAAACGGATTGCCCTCGCTCAGCGGCCCGACAGTCGCCTGCTCTCTCCGGCTGGCCCTACCGACGATGGACCCGAAACGCTGGTCGAGGCCGGTCCGCTGTACGCGGGACAGACGGTGGCGCGCATTCACGACGTCCGCCCCGCAGCTGATCTGGTGCACACTCTGACTCCCTGAGTCGCCTCCGATGGCGAATTTGCGGTTAACCTAGCCGGGAGATGACGCCAGCGATGGCATGCCGAATGAGACACGCTGAATAGCTGGGATCTCAGGGCGCTTGATCTCAAGCCTCGGCTGCCGGAAATTCTCTCCTCGGGTGATTCCGCCCGCGCGATCGTGCTCGATTTGGCGGCTGGCGAGAGCCTCGCCGACCACGAGGTTCATGAGCGCGCGTGGCTGATCGTGCTCGATGGCGAGGTCGAGGTCACGACTTCCGCAGGAGATAGCGTGGGCGGCGGCGTAGGGCTCCTGGTCGAGTTTGCTCCCGCGGAGCGCCACGGAATCGTCGCGTCCTCCGCTGCCCGCTTACTTCTGCTGCTGACTCCATGGCCCGGCGACGGCCATCCAGGGGCGATGACTATCCGGCAGAAGCTCTACACGCGCCGCCACGCGGCCAAGCGCGCAGCATGAGAGCGCAGCGAAACCCGTAACCAAAGCGGCAGGGTTGCAAATGTCCCGACCTGACCGCTCAGGGCTCAAGACTTCACCTCATTCCAGGTCAGTAGCTGCATCTTCGGATCGGGCGAGCGATCCCGCTGAACTGGCCGAATCCGACCTATAAAACGGGGCGATTCTGAACCCGCGGACCCTTAAAAACGCCCAACGGCTTCAAGGGCCGCGGGGCTTTGCTGACCCGCTCAAGCCGAAGAACCTGCTCGGGCGAGAGACCGTTCCGGCACCTGTACGGCGACCTCGAAGTGGCGCGGACGGGTCTTGTTGCGGCGGGCGTTCGTGGGCGGATCTAGTGTCAAAGAGCGGGTGCTCTCGGCGCCGCGCGCCGCTTAGCCGACCATCCAAGCTACGCGGTCGATCGAGGATCGCCGTTCACAATTCAGCTAGTGCATACCCGGTCTGTTCCGTCGAGTCCGACGCGACCGACGCTCGCGGGAGGCCTCTGTGAGCCCACTCAGGCAGCGTGTGGCGGCTGCGGCGGCAGTCGGGGCGGGACCTTTGGCTTCAGTGCATAGGCGGGCTC
>DATLSM010000053.1:0-4070 GCA_035534175.1 Solirubrobacterales bacterium
AACCGCAACCGAGGCATCCTCGTCCGCTGGTCCAAGAAGGAGGAGAACCACCTCGCTCTGCTGCAGCTGGCCAGCGGCCTGATCGCCTTCAAGCGGGCGCATGCCGCACGGGAGGCGGTGGCCCTATCGGGATAGGTCCTAAGTGCTCTGGCTCAGAAGCTCGCCGACGTATTCGGTCAGGCAGCCTGGGCGGCGTGTGGGTCTAGAGGCTCTCACCGTCGCGCCGCTCGGCTCAGAGTATCTTCAGAGAGGTGGTCCATCCTTGATTTACCGGACCGTCCCAGGAGGTCGTGAATGAGGTTCCTTCGCCGCATTTCCACCCGCAGGCTCTTGTCCCTGTGCGCCGCCGTACTCGCGATCGCGGTCGGCGGCACCGCCGTTGCGATGGCGACAGCCGGAGAGGGATCGAAGCCGCCCCCCGAGTCGCTGCCCGTCGCCGTCCACGATGCTCTGAGCGCTCCAAGCGTCCCCGGCATCAGCGCCCGCGTCCAGCTCACCAACCGCCTCCTCGGCGCCCCCGGCATCGAAGGCCAGGGCTCCGACCCGTTTCTGAGCGGCGCTTCGGGGCGCCTGTGGGCCTCGCCTGACGGCAGGCTGCGGCTGGAGCTCCAGTCCGAAGGCGGCGGCGGCGACGGCCAGGTCCTGATCGACGAAGGGCACTTCGAAATCTATGACGGCGGCTCCAGCACGGTCTACCGGGGTGCCCTCCCCGCGGGGAGCGGGAGCAACCGGGGGTCGGGCTCCAGCCATCAGCCTCCCTCCTTGGAGCAGGTCGAACAGGCAATCTCGCGTCTCGGCGCGCACTCCACGTTGAGCGGAGCGACCCCTTCCGACGTCGCCGGGCAGCCGACCTACACGGTGCGGATCGAACCGAAGAGCAACGGCGGCCTGTTGGGAGGAGCCGAGGTCGCCTGGGACGCGGTCCACGGCACACCGCTGCGCGCGGCGCTCTACGCCAAGGGGGACAGCACGCCGGTGATCCAGCTCGAAGCGACCGAAGTCTCCTTCGAAGAAGTGTCCCCTTCGGTCTTCGAAATCACGCCACCGCCGGGCACCCAAGTCGTCAATCTCTCACCGCCGAGCGGCAGCTCCGGCGAAGGCAGCGGAGCAGGGCCGAGCCCGCTCACCGGAGCAGCGGCGGTTCAGAAACAGCTCAGCTTCAACCTCTCCGCACCGGCGTCCCTGGCCGGCATGGCACAGGACGAGGTTCGCGCGATCCAGGTCGGCGAGAAGACCGGGGCGCTCCTCACCTACGGGAAGGGCCTGGGCGGCATCGCGGTGCTCGAGTCCCCCTCAGCTCCCGGCAACGGACAGGGAGCCTCCAAGACTGGCGCCTCCGAAACGGAAACGGGCGGTCTCAGCCTGCCGACCGTCTCGATCGACGGGACTGTGGCCGAGGAGCTCGAAACCGCGTTGGGAACAGTGCTCCGCTTCAGCCGGGGCGGTGTCGACTACGTCGTGGCCGGCTTGGTCCCGCCGGCGACGGCGGAGGCCGCTGCGCGGGGCCTCTGAGACGTGCCGGATGCGCCGCCGATCGAGGTTCGGGGCCTGGTCAAGCTCTACGGCGATCTGGTTGCGGTCGACGAAGTCGACCTGAGGGTCGAGCCCGGAGACGTCTTTGGCTACCTCGGCCCTAACGGCGCCGGCAAGACGACCTCGCTGCGGATGATGCTGGGGCTGATCCGCCCGAGCGCGGGCACGGTGAGGCTGTTCGGGCGCGATCCGCAGGAGAGCGTCACCGCCCTGGAGGGCGTCGCCGGGTTCGTCGAAGCCCCTTCTTTTTACCCATACCTGAATGGCCGCACCAACCTTGAGCTGCTCGCCGCCCTCGACGGCTACGGAGCGCGGCCGCGAATCGAAGAGGTGCTGGAGATCGTCGGGCTAAGCGACCGCGCCAAGGACAAGGTCGGCGGCTACTCCCACGGGATGCGCCAGCGGCTCGGCCTTGCCGCGGCCCTGCTGCGCCGGCCGAAACTGCTCCTGCTCGATGAGCCAGCAACCGGCCTGGATCCCGGCGGCATGCGCGACATGCGAAACCTGATCCGCAACCTCTCGGGTCAGGGGATCACCGTCCTGCTCTCGAGTCACCTGCTCGCCGAGGTCGAGGAACTCTGCAACCGGGTGGCGATCGTCCAGCGCGGGCACGTCGCCTACCAGGGATCGCTGGCGGAGCTACGGCGCCAGGCCGGCGCCAGCTACCGCCTGCGGACGATCGATGACCGCAGGGCGCGCCAGGTGGCCGCAGCCCAGGCCGGGATCGAGATCGACGGGGCGGAGGGCGCGGAGCTGACCTTTGTGGCACAGAGCGAGGCGGCCGTCGCCGGCCTCTCGCTGGCCCTGGCGGAGTCTGGCGCGCCCGCGGTGGAGCTAACTCCCCGCCACGCGACGCTCGAGGACCTCTTCTTCCGACTGACCGAGGGCGGGGACGGCGCCGACGCGAAGACGATGCCCGCAGCAATCGAGGGGGCTGCGTGAGACCCGGCGTGCTCACCGTCTATCGCTGGGAGCTGCGCAAGCTACGCTCTCAGAAGCGTACCTACCTCGGCCTGGGCGCCGCGGCGCTGGTGCCGGTTATTTTCGTAGTCGCCCTCGTCACCCGGGGCGGGGGGCCGAACGAGGTCGCATTCGGCCGCTATGTCCACGACACCGGGCTGGCGATCCCGCTGGTCCTGCTGCTGTTTGGCTCTGTCTGGATGTTCCCGCTGATCACGGCCCTGGTCGCTGGCGACATCGTCGCCGCCGAGGACCGCCACGACACTTTGAAGGGGATCCTCACCCGCTCGGTCGAGCGCCAGCAGGTCTTCGCCGGCAAGGCTCTGGCGACGCTCAGCTACGCGACTCTGGCGATCGCCGTGACCGGCACCGTCGCCCTGCTCGCCGGGATCCTGGCGTCGGGCTTTAACCCGCTGGTAAGCCTTTCCGGGACGCGGGTCTCTGCGATTAGGGGGTTGGGGCTAGTGGGGGCAAGCCTGCTCGTCTACCTGATCCCGATCTTCGCGATCGCCAGCATCGGACTGTTGCTGTCCACGGTCTTTCGCAACAGCGGCGCGGCGATCGTCGGGACACTGATGTTCTCCCTGCTCGTGCAGCTGGTAGGCATCCTGCCGGGCCTGGAAGGGCTGCATCCCTACCTGCTGAGCACTCAGTACAACGCCTGGCAGGGGCTGCTGCGCACCCCGGTCGACTGGGCGCCGATCCTGCGCGCAGTCTGGGTCTGCGCCCTCTACGCGCTGCCCGCCCTGGCGGCCGGTGGCCTCGTTTTCCTACGGCGAGATGTCGCCGGGGACTGACGCTTTTGAGACAGGGGATACCGCCGTGGTTCAAAGGCGCCCGACACCGGCTCAACCGAGGAAGCGATCGACCGCGGCGTGCAGGCTCGCCACGGTCTGCGGGCCGTTCAGCCGCTCCACGATCCGACCGCGAGGATCGAGCACCAACGTGGTCGGGAAGCCGCTGATTGGTAGCGAGAGCCGTAGATGCCGTCGGGGTGGCTGAGTAGGTCCAGCCGTAGCGGCGCAGGTAGAAGCGGGCGGCGTTTCTCCGTCTGTGTAGTCGACCCCGACCAGGCGCGCGGTGCCATGCAGGGAGCGGTCGAAGCGCTCAAGTTCCGGCGCCTCCTCGCGGCAAGGGCCACACCAGCTCGCCCAGAAGTTGACCAGTGCCGGCTTGCCGCGCAGCGTTGCGAGGGGCGCCTTCGGGGGGCCCTACCTCTCCGTCGCCCAACGCAATGCGCTGCTGCCCAACGACTTTCCCGACCTCGACACTCTCGAACAGCACCTGCTGGCCTTCGGTGGCGCTATGAGCAGATCGCTGCCCCGTTCCAATGAAAGTTCACCCGTGTCGACCTCGAGAGCCTCGCCCATCGACTCGACCCACACGCCGCCCAGGCTGCCTGACCGAATACGTCGGCGAACTTCTGAGCCAGAGCACTAATAGTGCTTTGGTAGGTCTCACTGGTCCGGTGGCGGAAGTTGGAAGTCGAGCTGGTCGAACTCGATGGGCTGATCGCAGGTCTGACAGCGGCCGGTCCAACACTTGAACAGGGGTTGCAGCCCCCTGACCATGGCGGG
>DATLSM010000054.1:0-13573 GCA_035534175.1 Solirubrobacterales bacterium
TTGAGGCTGTAGTTGGACATCTCTCCGCCCAGGTAGTTGATCTTGAAGACCAGCTCTTCGGGGACCACGGCGATGTCGCGGAACAGCACCGAGCCCATCCCCGGGTAGACCAGCCCGAACTTGTGGTTGGAGACGTTGATCGAGCGCACCTGCGCGAGCCGGAAGTCCCACTTCACCTCCGGGTAGGAGAAGGGGGCGATGAAGCCGCCGCTGGCGCCATCGACGTGGATCGGGATATCCCAGCCCTTCTCCTCTTTGACCTGGCGCAGCAGCTCGTCGATCCCCTCTATTTCGTCGATCTGCCCGGTGAAGGTGGTGCCGAGGATCGCTCCCACGGCGATCGTGTTCTCGTCGATCTGCTCCTTCACCTCCTCGGGGCCGATGATATGGCGCTCGGGGGTGATCGGGATCACCCGCTGTTCGACGTCGAAGTAGCGGGCGAACTTCTCCCAGCAGGTGTGGACGTCGGAGCCGAAGACGACGTTTGGCTTGGCGCTTTCGTCGCCCCGACGCTGGCGCCAGGTCCACTTGTGGGCCAGCAGGCCGAGCATGATCGCCTCGGAGGAGCCGATCGTCGCCGTGCCGACCGGCTCCTCATCGGCGGGGGCGTTGAAGAGGCGGCCCATCATGCTGACCACCCGGTGGTGGATCTGCTGCGTCTGGGGGTACTCGTCCTGGTCGACGAAGTTGCGGTTAAGCGTGTCGGTGGCCAGCGTCTGGGCCTCCGGCTCCATCCAGGTGGTGACGAAGGAGGCCAGGTTCAGCGCCGGGTTGCCGTCGAGGTTCAGCTCGTCGTGGATCAGCTGATAGGCGGCGCGCGCCGGCATCGACCCCTTCGGGATGTCGTGCTCGGGGATCTCGTCGGTGAAGTAGCGGTTGCTGTAGGTCGTGTTGGTCAGGCGACCGGTGGAGCTGTGCACCCTGGGAATCGGCATGCGCGCCACTGTACACGCGGGCGAGGGAGCGAGTGTGAACTTCGGACCGCTGTCCAAGGACTCCGCGAGCGCCCCTGGGGACCATTTGAGGATGAAGACAACGCCCCGCCAGATCGTTGCTTTCGGCGGTGGCGGGTTCTCGATGGAGTCCGGCAACCCGCTGCTTGACGACTACGTGCTGGGCCTCACCGGGGCAGAGCGCCCGCGGGTCTGCTTCCTGCCCTCGGCCAGCGGCGACGCCGACCACTACATCGTGCGCTTCTACCGCGCCTTTTCGGCCGAGCGCTGCGAATCCAGCCACCTCTCCCTCTTCCGCCGCGAGCAGGGGCCCGCCGACCTGCGCCACCACCTTCTCTCCCAGGACCTGATCTACGTCGGCGGCGGCAGCGTGGTCAGCCTGCTCGGGGTCTGGCGGGCGCACGGGATAGACCGCATCCTGCGCGAGGCCTGGGAGGCGGGCGTCATCCTCTGCGGGCTCTCGGCCGGATCGCTTTGCTGGTTCGCCGAGGCGGTGACCGGCTTCCACGGCGGGCCGCGCCGGATCGAGGGGCTCGGATTGCTTCCTTTCAGCAACTGCGTCCATTACGAGCCGGAGTCGAGCCGCCGCCTCGCCTACCACGGCTTCCTGCGCCAGGGGATGCCACCTGGATACGCCGCCGGGGACGGCGCCGCGCTGCACTTCACCGGCACCGCGCTGAGCCGGGCCGTCGCCTCCAGGCCAAACGCCTTGGGCTACCGACTCGATCTGGTGCAGGGGCGGGTGGTGGAGACGCCGATCCAAACCGCGTTCCTGGGCGATGACGCCGCCGCGCCGCCTTCAC
This sequence comes from Solirubrobacterales bacterium, assembly GCA_035534175.1. Taxonomy (GTDB): domain Bacteria; phylum Actinomycetota; class Thermoleophilia; order Solirubrobacterales; family 70-9; genus DATLSM01. The sequence goes on from DATLSM010000054.1 coordinate 1,757, forward strand.
CGCCTGAGGCACTCTCTACCGTGGTTGCCGCCTGATGGCGGTCGCCACCGCGGAGCTCCGCGAGCGCCGGGTGGCGGCCGGGGAGGCGGCGCCCGTGCGCCGGATCCTCGCCCTCGGCGGCCATGACCTCACCTCGCGCCCGCCCGACCGGGCGGTCTGTGAGCTATTGCTGCGGCTGGCCACCGAGCGCGCCGGCGGGCGGCCCCGGATCTGCATCCTGCCGACGGCCAGCGGCGATACCTCCGAGCAGATCGGCCGCTTCTACGCCGCCTTCGGCGAGCGGCCGTGTGAGCCCTCCGACCTCTCGCTGTTTCGGCTCGGCCGCCGGCCGATGGCCCTGCGCGACCACCTCCTCTCCCAGGACTTGGTCTACGTCGGCGGCGGCAGCCTCCTCAACCTGCTCGCCGTCTGGGAGGCGCACGAGATCGGGACGATCCTCAGCCTCGCCTGGCGCCAGGGCATCGTCCTTACCGGGCAGAGCGCGGGGGCGATGTGCTGGTTTGAGGCCGGGATCACCAAGTCCTCGGGCCGTCCGGCGCCCGCCGCCGGGCTGGGCCTTTTGGGCGGCAGCCTCTGCGTCCACTACAACAACGAGCCCGAGCGCCGCGCTGCCTACCTCGACGCAGTCGCCGAGGGGATGCCGGGCGGTTACGGCATGGATGACTACGCCGGTTTGCTCTGGGAGGGCAGGGGCCCGCCCGCCGCGCTCACCGCCCGCCGCGGCGCTCGCGTCTACCGGGTTCGCGCCCAGGCGGAGGGGGTCTCGGAGTCGGCCCTGCCGGCGCGCTTCCTGCCCGCCCCGGCTCCGGCCGCCCTGCGCGAGGACATCGCCGAGTTCCGCCGCTTAAAGAGCATGCGCAAGCGGGCGGGGTGGCTGAGTTAGAGGGCGCCCCCGGCGGCCGCGGGGGCGGTGGGGTCGATGCCCTCCCCGCCCACCCTCTCGCGCGCCAGGTACTCCTCGGCGAGCAGCGGGTTGTCCTTCGCCCGCTCGACGATCTTCAACAGGGCCGAGATGCTGGAGACCTCCTCCACCTGCTCCTTGATGAACCACTGCAGGAACTGCTCACCCTGATAGTCGCCCTCCTCGCGCGCCAAGCGCGCCAGATTGGCGATCTGATCGCTGACCCGCTTCTCCTGCTCGAGCGCCAGGCGCACCGGGGCGACGGTGTCGGGGAAGCCGCTCTTTGGAGCCTCCACTCCCGGCACCTCGATCGGGTGGCCGGCGTCGAGCAGGTACTGGGTGATCATCATCGCGTGATTTCGCTCCTCCACCGCCTGGCGGTAGAAGAAGGCGGCGAGCTGGGGCAGCGTCTCGGAGTCGTAGTGGACGGCGATTGCGACGTATTGCTGCTGCGCCGCGAACTCGTTGGCCACCTGCTGGTTGAGGGTCTTGGCGAAGCTCATCCTCGGCTCAACCCTACCCCTCCCAGCGGAACCCGGTCGGGGCCAGGCGCGGCTGCAGGGGGCTGCTCGGGAGGCCCGGACGGGTCGCCTGCTGGGGGTCGTTGTAGCCGGAGGGGGCGACGTCGTTGGGCGTCTCGGGATGAAAGATCGAGGCCAGGTACTGGATCTGGCCGCGCCCCCCTCCCAGCTCGGTCTGGCCGCCGCCATAGGCGCCGATGCCCCGTTCATCGCAGTAGTCATAGGCGGCGAACAGGTTGCTGATCGGACCGAAGCGCGAGGGCTTGATATTCACCATCCGCGGCGCCCAGGGCATCGCCTCGATGTCGGTCACCGAGTGGATCGGGGCGTCCCAGGTGACGCGCTCGGCGACCGGGTCGAGCAGCGGCCTGGTCTCCCCGTTCACGTCGGGGTCCTCCAGCCAGGCGTGGGGAAAGGACTCGATCAGCTTGGCGTAGAGATCGGGGTCGGTCTCCACGTCGACCGGCGTGCCTTTGTAGAAGCCCTTCAGGTCGAGCGAGTCGACCGCGCCGGTCTCCGCCAGAGCCGCGATCAGCCCGTCGTCCCAGTCGTTGGTCGGGTCGAGCTTGAAGCGCAGGCTGGGGTAGACGTCGAGGCGGGCGAGCAGGGGGTCGATCGAGGAGCGCTCCTCGCCGCCGAAGCGCGCCAGGCGCATCGAGGAGACGAAGTTGACCGGGCGCGGCTCGCGGTCGAGGACGGCGGCGAGGTTGGTGTTGGCCTGGCGCAGCGCGAGGTCCAGTGCGGCGGACTCGAAGGCCCAGCGCCGGTACTCGCGCGAGACGTCGCGCTCGGGCGCCGCGGCGGGGAAGAGGTCGGTCTCGCCGAGTAACTCGGAGAGTGCGGCGAAGCTGCGGCTGCCCTCCAGGCCGGCGGGCGGCCCCGCCTCCTGCTGGGCGAGGTGATCGACCGGGTCATAGGTCACGTCCTCGCCGATCCCCTCCTGGCCGCCGCCGCGCAGCCTGACGATCGTGGTCAGTCGTTCGAAGTCGCCGATCGTGAAATCGAGCCCCTCGAAGTCGCAGGATTCGATCTCCAGCGGCAGCTCGGCGATCCGGTCATAGGTGGCGATCAGACGAGTGTAGGGAGGGGCGGGGGGCCGTGGCACACTCGTTTCGTGCAGCACACCGCCCACGGATATTGGCTGCAGGAGACTGGAGATATCGAGCCGGCGCCGCCTCTGGTGGGGGAGCGCGACGCCGACGTGGTGGTGGTCGGCGGCGGCTTCACCGGCATGTGGGCCGCCTGGCAGATCCGAGCGCTGGAGCCCCATGCTCGGGTGGTGCTGCTGGAGGCCGATCTGTGTGGGCGGGGGCCGAGCGGGCGAAACGGCGGCTTTTGCAACGGGATGTGGTTCTCGCTGCCGAACATGCGGCGGCGCTGGGGGGACGCGGCGGCGCTCGCCGTGGCCCGCGCCGCGGAGGAGGCCGTCGCCGGTATCGGGGAGTTCTGCGAGGCGCAGGGGGTTGACGCCTGGTTTCACCGCGCCGGCTATCTCCAGGTCTCCACCGCGCCCGCCCAGGACCATCTCTGGGAGGAGAGCGTGGCGGCCTGCCGCGAGCTCGGCGCCGCTGAGGCCGTCCAGCCGCTCTCTGCCGCCGAGGTCGCCGCCCGTTGCGCTTCGCCCGCCTTCCGCGGCGGGGTCTTCTATCCCGGCGCGGCGACGGTTCAGCCCGCCCGCCTGGCGCTCGGCCTTCGCGGGCGGCTGCGGGCCGGGGGGGTGGAGGTCTTCGAGCACTCCGCGGTGGGGCGCCTGCGCGGCGGCCCGGAGGGAGTCGAGGCCCGCACCGCGGACGGCGTCATCCGCGCCGGGGTGGCGATCCTGGCGGTGGGGGCGGCGGCCAAGGCGCCGGGCGGTCCGCTGCGCAGGGCGCTCACCGTCGCCTCCTCCCACATCGTCCTCACCGAGCCGGTGCCCGACTTGCTGGGGGAGATCGGCTGGACCGGTGGGGAGTGCATCACCGACAGCCGTGCCCTGATCGACTACTTCCGCACCACCCCGGATGGGAGGATCGCCTTCGGCTGGGGAGGCGGCAGGATCGCGATGGGCGCCCGGCTTGGCGGCCGGGCCGAGGTGGACCCCGAGGTCGTCACCCTCACGGCCGCCCGTCTGCGCGACTACTTTCCCGCGATCGGCGAGCGGCGCCTGACCCACGCCTGGGGAGGGCCGATCGACGCCTCCCCCACCCACCTGCCGCTGGTCGTGTCACTGCGCGGGGGTCGCGCCTTCGCCGCCGCCGGCTACACCGGCAACGGCGTCGGCCCCTCGCGGATGGTTGGCAGGGCGCTGGCCTCGCTGGCCCTGGACCGGCGCGACCCCTCCTCGCGCCTGGCCTTCGTCGATCCGGCCCTGCACCGGGTCCCCCCCGAGCCCCTCCACTGGCTCGGGGGCGAGGCGATCCGCTGGGGGATCATGCGCCGGGAGGAGGCCGAGATGGCGGGCCGGCGGCCGGACCCGATCAGCTCACTCCTGGCCCGCCTGCCGGAGCTGATCGGCTTCCACATCGGCAGGTAGCCGGCGGAGCACTCCGAGGAAGGACACCGCACCCACCTACCTCCGGGCGGGCACCACCAGTACCGGCCGGTCCGCGAGGTGCAGCAGCTTGTTCGGGGTGGAGCCGAGGATCACGCCCTTCAGCGGAGGGTCGCCGTAGCTGCCGACGACGATCATCCGCGCCCCGCGCTCATCGGCGGTCTCGATCACCGCGTGATAGCCCTTGCGCGGTAGCAGCACGACCTCGTGCTCGACGCCGGCTCGCTCGGCCCGCTCCGCCGCTTCCGCCGTGATCTGCTCCCCCAGTTCCTCGACCGCCTCGCGATGGGAGGGGATCTCCCCCCCGCCGTAGCCGCCCGGGGCGTAGCCGAAGACGACCACCACCTTGTCCTCCAGCGCCTTGGCCAGCGAGCAGGCCTCATCCAGCGCCGCCCGCCCGCAGTCGGACCCGTCATAGCCAACGATGATTTCGCTCATTCGCCTCTCCCCCCGCGCTCGCTCACTCCGCCATCACCGAGGCTTCGCCGACCACCGTGCCCTCCAGGATCCCCGGATCCGCGACCTCGGGCCTGCGCTTGAAGAACTTCGGGTAGGCGATGTTCGCCCAGACCATGAACAGCACTCCGACCAGGATCAGCCCGACGCCGATCGCCACCGGCACGCCGACCCCGAGGAAGGCGACGCCGGTTTCCGTTTCGGCCGGGTTGGAGTAGGTGATCAGCGCTTTGACGAAGATATAGGTGAGCATCGCCCCACCCAGCAGCGGCGCCAGCCCGACCATCACGAAGTTGCGCAGGCTCTTGAAGATCTCCCGGCGGTAGTAGACCGTGCAGGCGAACCCGGTCAGCCCGTAGTAGAAGGCGATCTGGAAGCCGAGGCCGGTGATCGCGTCGCTCAGCACGCTGGTGCTGGCGTTGATGATGAACAGGGTCCAGACCAGTGAGATCGCGCCCATCGCCAGGGTCGAGATGTCCGGGGTCAGGTAGCGGGGGTGGATGCGGCCAAAGGCCTTGGGGATGGAGCCGAAGCGGGCCATGGAGAGCGTGGTCCGCGCGGTGGGCAGAATCGTTGTCTGGGTGGAGGCTGAGGCCGAGGTCAGCACGGTGATGATCAGCAGCTTGTCCAGGGGCGAGCCGAACACGTTGCCGCCCAGCGCGCCGAGGATGTCTTCGGAGTTGTTGGAGAGGAAGTGGGGGCCGTGGAAGGCCTGCGCCGCGACGGCCACCACGACGTAGATCAAGACCAGCAGGATCGTGCTCATCACCGCCGCCCTGCCGGGTCCGTTGGCGCTGTCGCGGGACTCCTCGTTGACCACCACGCCGCTGTCCCAGCCCCAGTAGATGAAGACGCCCAGCAGGACCCCGTCGACCAGGGCGGTGGTTCCTCCACGCAGTCCGAAGGGTGAGAACCAGCTCAGGCTGACATTGACGGAGCCGGGGGTGCCGGTGATGTAGACCTTCCACAGCGCCACCACCGCGAACAGGGTCAGGGTGAAGATCTCGATCGCCAGGAGGACGAACTGCGTCCGGGCTGAGATCTCGATCCCGATGTAGCAGATCCAGGTCATCAGGATGATCCAGATCGCGGCGACGATGCTCACGTCGAGCAGGCTTTCCGAGGCCGCGGTGAGGCCAAAGAGGGTGAAGGTGTAGACCCCCGCGATGTAGGCCAGGGTGGCCATCACGATGACGTCGGCGGCGACGATCACCCAGCCCGTCAGCCAACCGAGGTGTGGCCCCAGCGCCCGGGTGACCCAGGTGAAGCTGGTGCCGCAGTCGGGGTCCGCCTTGTTCATGTAGTTGTAGGCGGCGGCGATCAGCAGCATCGGGATGAAGGAGACGATCATCACCGCCGGGGCGTGCAGGCCCATCCCGGCCACCGCGGTGACGAAGCCCAGGGTGGCGGCGATGCTGTAGGCGGGAGCGGTGGAGGCGATCCCGATGACCAGGTTCGAGAGGTAGCCGAGCGCGCCGCTCTTCAGCCCCTTGCCCCCGACCTCCGTCCCCCCCGAACCTGGGAGGTTCCCGGCGGCGGCCGAAGCGCTCTCCATGCGACTCCTCCTTGTCGAACCTCTCCGCCGGCAGCTGGCGGCTGTGGCGACGTTACGCCCCGGGGGGAGGGCTGCGCAAGTGGCAAATGTCCCAAAAGCAGCGGCGTCCTTTGTACCTTCTGTACAACGCCGGGCCCGGCACTTGACCCAATGACCACTTGCGCCGGGACCTTTTCCGCTCTAGCTTTATCCATATCGTCGTAGCAGGAGAGGAGGGCCCGATGGCCACCGCGTCACAGGCAGTCGATACCAGCCTCCAGGAGCTGGCCAGGCGCCACCTCTGGTTGCATTTCTCCCGCATGGGCTCCTACGGAGCCGGGCACCAGATCCCGATCATCGTCCGCGGCCAGGGCTGCTACGTCTACGACGAGCACGGCAATCGCTACCTCGACGGCCTCTCCGGACTGTTCTGCGTCAACGCCGGGCACGGTCGCACCGAGCTGGGCGAGGCGGCCGCCCGCCAGGTGGAGGAGCTCGACTTCTACACCCTGTGGAGCTACGCCCACCCGCGGGCGATCGAGCTGGCGACGCGGATCGCCTCCCTCGCCCCGGCCGACCTCAACCGCGTCTTCTTCACCTCCGGCGGCTCGGAGGCGGTGGAGTCGGCGCTGAAGCTGGCCCGCAACTACCACCGGATCGGCGGCAAGGGCCAAAAGCACAAGGTCATCGCCCGCGAGGTGGCCTACCATGGCACCTCGCTCGGCGCCCTCTCGGCCACCGGAATCACCGAGCTGCGCTCGCAGTTCGAGCCGCTCACCCCCGGTGGCTGTCATGTCCCCAACACCAACACCTACCGTCTGCCCGAGGATCGCGACCCGCTCTGGGCGGCGAGGGCGATCGAGGAGCGGATCCAGTTCGAGGGGCCCGAGACCGTCGCCGCCGTGATCCTCGAGCCGGTGCAGAACGCCGGCGGCTGCTTCGTCCCTCCGGCGGGCTACTTCGGGCGGGTGCGGGAGATCTGCGACCGCCACGACGTCCTGCTGATCTCCGACGAGGTGATCTGCGCCTGGGGCCGGCTCGGCCATTACTTCGGCTGCGAGCGCTTCGGCTATGTGCCCGACATCATCACCGTGGCCAAGGCGCTGACCTCGGCCTACGCGCCGATGGGGGCGATGATCGCCTCCGACCGCGTCGCCGAGCCCTTCATGCAGGGAGACGCCTCCTTTGCCCACGGCTTCACCTTCGCCGGCCACCCACTGGCCTCGGCGATCGCGATGGCCAACCTCGACGTCTTCGAGCGCGAGGATCTCTGCGCTCACGTCCTCGCCAAGGAGGGCGAGTTCCGCCAGATGCTGGAGTCGCTGCGGGACCTGCCGATCGTCGGCGATGTGCGCGGCGCCGGGTTCTTCCAGGCAATCGAGCTGGTCAAGGACAAGGAGACCAAGGAGAGCTTCAGCGAGGCCGAGGCCGAGGACCTGCTGCGCGGCTTCCTCTCCGGCGAGCTGTATAAGCGGGGGCTGATCTGCCGCGCCGATGATCGCGGCGATCCGGTAGTGCAGCTGGCTCCCCCGCTGATCGCCGATACCGAGCAGTTCGAGGAGATCCACGACGTGCTGCAGGGCGTCCTCGGGGAGGCCTGGGAGCGGGTCGTCAAGTAGGGCCCTGATGCTCACCGTCCAGAGCCTGCTCGACGAGCTCGACCTCAAGCTTGTGGTCGGGACCCAGGCTGCCGCGGCGCCGGTGCGCTGGGTCCACATCTCCGAGCTGGAGGACCCCACGCCCTGGCTCTCGGGCGGGGAGCTGATGCTGAGCACCGGCATCCCGCTGGACACCGCGGCCAAACAACGCTCCTTCATCCGCCTGCTCGCCGACAGCAACCTCGCGGGGCTCGGCCTCGGTACCGGCTTCAGCCACCCCAAGCTGCCCAAAGCGCTGGTCGAGGAGGCCAGACAGCGGGACTTCCCCCTCTTCGAGGTTCCCTACTCGACCCCCTTCATCGCGATCACCGAGAAGGCCTTTGCCCGCCTGGTCAACGAGCAGTACGAGGTGCTCCAGCGCGGCATCGCCGTGCAGCGCCGGCTGGAGCGGCTGGTTCTGGAGGAGCGCGGGCTGGAAGAAATCGTCGCCACGATCTCCTCTGCGGTCGGCGGCACGGTGGCGATCCTGGACGGCCGCGGCGAGCGGCTGGCCGGGCGTGGCTTCCGCCGCCAGCTCTCGCCCGAGGCGATCGGCGAGATCCGCACCGAAGCCCTCTCCCACAGCGCAGACGGCCACCCCTTCGTCCCCACCCATCCCTCGGTGGCCGGCCGGGCTCTGGCCCAGCCGGTGATCTCGCCCGGCGGCGGCCCGCCGCAGGCCTGGGTGGTGATCGTCGGAGACTCCGGCGGCCTGGGGGATTTCGAGCGCCTGATCCTCCAGCAGGCGGTCGCCGTGGTCGCCCTGGAGCTGATGCGCCGCCGCGTCGCGCGCGAGACCGAGCGGCGCCTCGCCGGCGACGTCTTGGCCGGGGCGCTGGGTGGGAGGTTGGACCCCTCGGAGCTGCGCCGCCGGCTGGAGCCATTCGGGATCCGCGAGGCGGCCGCGGTGCTGGTCTTCGCCCTCGATGATCCGAGCGCGGCCGAGCCGGCGCTGGAGCGCGCCCTCGCCGCCGATGGGTGCCCGGCGGTTGTCGCGCCCCACACCAGCGGCGGGCGCGAGCTGCTCTGCGCCGTCATCGACGCCGTCGATCGGGACCCGATCGAGGTCGCCGCCGAGGCCCGCAGGGCGCTGGCCACAGAGGGCGGCGAGGTGCGCGCCGCGGCCAGCCGCCCGGCTCCGCCCGAGGATCTGCGCCACTCCTTCCATGAGGCGCGCTGCGCCCTGGAGGCCACCGCGCTGGCCAACGGCCACGCCCCCGATGTCGCTTCCTGGCGCGACCTCGGCGCCTTCACCCTGTTGCTCTCGATCCAGGACGACGAGGCGCTGAGCCTCTACTGCGACAGTGTCCTTGGCCCGATCGAGCAGGGTGATCAGGAGTACGGCGGTGAGCTGCTGCGCTCACTCGAGGCCTTCATCGAGCACAACGGCCAGTGGGAGCGCGCCGCGCGGCAGATCTACTGCCATCGCCACACCCTGCGCTACCGCATGCGCAAGGTGGAGGAGCTGACCGGTCGTGATCTCAGCCGCGCTCACGACCGGATCGAGTTCTGGCTGGCCCTGCGGGCGCGGGAGCTGGTGGTATGAGGTCCCAACCCTCACCCCGCTTGGGATCAGTCGACGGCGGCCGACGGGGCGGTGTGGGGGGGCGCAGCAGGCGGGCAGAGCGGCGGGGCGCCGGATGAGGATCGGGATCCCGAAGGAGATCAAGCCGGACGAGTACCGGGTGGCGATCACTCCCGCCGGAGTGAGGGAGATGGTCGAGCACGGGCATCAGGTGCTGATCGAGACCGGCGCCGGCCTGGGGAGCGCGATCGCCGATGCCGATTTCGGGGCGCAGGGGGCGCGGATCGTGCCCGACGCCTCCGGCGTGTTCGAGCAGGCCGAGATGATCCTCCACGTCAAGGAGCCCCAGCGCGCCGAGATCGAGATGCTGGGCCCCGGCCAGCTGCTCTTCACCTACCTGCATCTGGCGCCCGACCCGGAGCAGACCCGCGGCCTGTGTCGCTCCGGTGCCACCTGCATCGGCTATGAGACGGTGGAGGACGCCCACGGCCAGCTGCCGCTGCTGGCGCCGATGAGCGAGGTCGCCGGCAAGATCGCCACCCAGGCGGGGGCCTTCATGCTGGAGAAGCCGCTCGGCGGTCGGGGCATCCTGCTCGGCGGCGTCCCCGGCGTCGCCGCGGCGAACGTGATCGTGATCGGAGGCGGAGTGGTCGGCATGAACGCCGCCTTCATCGCGATCGGCATGGAGGCCGACGTCTTCGTATTCGACAAGTCGATCGACCGGTTGCGCGAGCTGGAAGCGGTCTTCGGCGGCCGCTGCTCGACCGTCTACTCGACCACCCTTGCGGTGGAGGAGATGCTGCCCCGGGCCGACCTGGTGATCGGCGCCGTCCTCGTCCACGGCGCCCGGGCCCCCTTCGTCGTCCGCCGCGAGCAGCTGGCGCTAATGAAGCCCGGAGCGGTGCTGGTGGACGTGGCGATCGACCAGGGTGGTTGCTTTGAGACCTCCCGGCCGACCACCCACCGAGAGCCGACCTTCGAAGTTGACGGGATCATCCACTACTGCGTCACCAACATGCCGGGCGCGGTGCCGATCACCTCGACCCACGCCCTGACCAACGCCACCCTGCCCTACGCGATCGCGCTCGCCGACCTCGGCGTCGCCGAGGCGATTCGGCGCGACCCCGGCCTTCGGTCCGGGGTCAACGTCGCGGCCGGCCGGGTGACCCACCCCGCCGTGGCCGAGGGGGTGGGGGAGAGCTGGGTGGCGGTGGAGGAGGCGCTGGGCATTGACGGCGCGGAAGCAACGAGGATCTGAGCAGATCGAAACCAACCCGCCCGCGGCTGGCGCGGGAGCGCGGGGCGGGAGCGGAGGAGGAGAGATGGCGACGGCGACACGTATCAGGTTGAGGAACTTCATCGGGGGCGAGGCGGTGGACCCGATCGAGGGCGGGTTCGAAGAGGTGATCAACCCGGCGAGCGGTGAGCCGATCGCCGAGGCACCGCTCTCCACCAAGCCCGATGTCGACTGCGCCGTGGAGGCCGCCAAGCGGGCCTTCGACGGTTGGGCGGCGACGCCCCCCGGGGAGCGGGCCCGGGCGCTTTTGCGGATGGCCGACCTGATCGAGGAGCGCTCGGAGGAGATCGCCGACCTGGAGGCCGCCGACGCCGGCAAGCCGCGCGCCGCCGTGCTCGAGGACGAGGTGCCGGTGATGGCCGACAACCTGCGCTTCTTCGCCGGCGCCGCCCGCTGTCTGGAGGGACGCGCCGCCGGCGAGTACATGGCGGGCCACACCTCCTTCATCCGCCGCGAGCCGATCGGGGTCATCGGCCAGATCACCCCATGGAACTACCCGCTGATGATGGCGATCTGGAAGATCGGCCCGGCCCTGGGGGCCGGTAACACCGTGGTCCTCAAGCCGGCCGAGACGACGCCGGTGACGACGCTCCGGTTCGCCGAATGGTGCGCCGAGATCCTGCCGCCGGGGGTGCTCAACGCGATCGGCGGCCTCGGCGACCCGGCGGGCGCCGAGCTGGTCACCCATCCCGACGTGGCGATGGTCAGCCTCACCGGCTCCCCTCCCACCGGCCGCTGGATCGCCAGGGCCGCCGCCGAGAAGCTGAAGCGCGTCCACCTGGAGCTGGGCGGCAAGGCTCCCGTGGTGATCTTCGACGACGCCGACATGGAGTCGGCGATGGAGACGATCGCCGCCACCGGCTACTACAACGCCGGCCAGGACTGCACCGCGGCGACCCGGGTGCTGGCCTCAGTCGGCATCTATGAGGACGTGGTCAACGGCCTGGCCAGCGAAGCAAGGGGGCTGGTCCTCGGCGACACGATGTCTGCCGACACCACCCTGGGCCCGCTCAACTCCCGGCGCCAGCGCGAGCGGGTCGAGGGGTTCCTGCAGCGCCGCCCGGCCAACTCCGAGATCGTCACCGGCGGGGTCGAGCCCGAGCTTCCCGGTTTCTTCCTCGAGCCGGCGGTGGTCGCCGGTCTCCGGCAGGACGACGAGATGGTCCAGGACGAGATCTTTGGCCCGGTGATCACCGTGCAGCCCTTCACCGAGGAGGAGAAGGCGATCGAGTGGGCCAACGGCACCCGCTACGGCCTCGCCTCCTCGGTCTGGACCCGCGACGTGGGCCGCGCGATGCGGGTCGCCAATGCCCTGCGCTTCGGCTGCGTTTGGATCAACGACCACATCCCGCTGGTCTCCGAGATGCCCCACGGCGGCTACAAGGAGTCCGGCTACGGCAAGGACCTCTCGATCTA